>CAKSZX010000003.1 GCA_934526065.1 uncultured Oscillospiraceae bacterium | reverse complement strand
GCCTTTGCCCGAAAGGCGGTCGTTATAACATATTCTTAGGAGGCGGTCGCTCTATCCAGCTGAGCTACGGAAACAAAATTACTTTTATTATTTTACTATCAAATACTGTAAAAATCAAGTGTTTTTAAAAACCGGCAAGGAACAATTTTAAAAAATGGGGAAAAATAAAAAATCCCTTGTACTTTAAATAAAAAACAGCCTCAAAAATGAGGACAGCTTTTTATTTATTTGAAGGATTTTCCATGAAAGTGAATTTTATTACTCTGCCTTAGTGAGAGGCAGGTTGATCTCTCAACGATTGATATTATATCGCATTGTTAAATAAATATCAATACTTGAATGTTACAAATATAGTCGTTAAAAAATTATCAAAACTATGTATTTTGTCTAAAAAACAAAGAAAATAAGGTATTTCGGCTTAAAAAGGGCTTTATAAAATCGGGCATATGTCACAAATAGGGCAAAAGGCCCGCCGAAAACGACGAGCCTTTTGCAGAGAAAAAGTATATGAGGAAATGCAAGATGTTAACGCCAGCCTTTGCGTTATCACCTTTGTGACTGTATTATATACCGGCGGATTAAAAAAGTATGTCGCAATTTGTCAAGAATATTTGTCATTATAAATAAGATTTTGTCAAAAAAGAATAATAGATAAAATTTTCTTTATATATTGTGCAAATTTCCAAAAATGCACTTTTGCTATTGCATTTTTTGTTAATTGTGATATACTAAAAGCATAGATACAAAAATTCCATTGTGTGTAAACACAATATTGTACAGATTTTCCTCTCTTAAAAATGAAAGACCGATGTTTAGTCGGTCTTTTGTTTTTGTGTATAAACATATTAAAAAAGTAGTTTATTTTTTCACCCTGCTGTGATATAATTTTTTTAATCTGTAAGGCCGTTTTGCGGTGCCGAACTCTATGTTTAAAAGAGGATAGGCTCAGGGGAAGTGCGGTGAGAATCCGCCACAACAGCCATTACCGTATGATTTAAAAAATTTAAGTCGGGATGCCTGTCTTGCGGAAAATTATAATTTATGCCTTGGGCAAAAGAAGGAGTATTTTATGGCTATCAAAACACCTTTCAGATATGACCATGTGGGCAGTTTTTTGCGCCCGGAATATCTGAAACAAGCAAGAGCCGAATTTTTTGACGGCAAAATCACAAGAGAGGAACTTACGGCGGTTGAGAACAAAGCTATCACCGAGCTTGTTAAAAAGCAAAAGGAATTGGGCTACCATGCAATCACCGACGGCGAGTTCAGAAGAGGCAGCTGGCACCTTGATTTTATGTGGGCTTTTGACGGCGTAAGCCACAGCGCCACAGACAGAGGCTTGCCTTTCCACGACGAGGCCGCTATCCTTGACGACACATACCTTACCGGCAAAGTGGGTATGACCGGGGTTCACCCATTTGTGGAACACTTTAAATTCTTAAAGCAGTTTGAGGACGAAAACACCGTTGTTAAGCAGACAATACCTGCGCCGGCCCAGTTCCTTGCACAGTTTGCAATGCCTTTCGGCTGGAAGGACGCAAGCGAATTTTACGCCACAAGGGAAGAACTGGCAAAGGATATTGCAGATGGCTACAAAAAGGTTATCAAAGACTTGTACGATGCCGGTTGCAGAAACCTGCAAATTGACGACTGCACATGGGGTATGCTTGCAGACAGACACGGCTACAAAGCATACGGCGTGTCTTGGGAAGACACAAAGAAAGTGCAGGAAATCCACAAGGATATAAACAATGCGGTTATCGCCGCAGTGCCTGCCGATATGGTGGTAAACACTCATATCTGCCGTGGAAACTATCACTCAACTTATGCCAACCGGGGTGCTTATGACCCGGTTGCGGACATTTTGTTCGGCGAGGAAAATGTAAACGCTTTCTACCTTGAATTTGACGATGAGCGCTCCGGCGGCTTTGAACCCCTTGCAAAGGTAAGCGGAGAAAAGAAGGTTGTTTTGGGCTTGATTACAACAAAATCACCTAAACTTGAAAACAAGGATACCGTTATCAAGAGAATACACCAAGCTGCGGAATACATTCCTCTTGACAGATTGTATTTGTCTCCACAGTGCGGTTTTGCATCCTGCGAAATCGGCAATAAATTGACCGAGGAAGAACAGTGGGCAAAACTTAAACTTGTAAAGGAAATAGCCAAAGAAGTTTGGGGTTAATTCTCTTTAAAATCGTACATAATACAAAAATGCCTTTTGCGGTTGCAAAAGGCATTTGTTTTTTTAGTTATTTTCTTTTTCGTCTTCCGTTGTTTTTTCTATTATGTATCTTGGGCGGGCTTTTGTTTCGGAGTAAATCTTACCGATGTACTCGCCGATTACGCCTAAGCAGAAAAGCTGAATACCCCCCAGAAATGCCATTACGCATATCATGCTTGTCCAACCGCTGATGGCGTGGCCGGCGATTTTGGTTATGATTGCCCACAATATAGCTATAAAACTTGCAAGGCTCATAACAACGCCCAATCCCGTGATGTATCTTAACGGCTTAACCGAAAGGCTTGTGATGCCGTTTAAGGCAAGATTTAACATTTTGGAGAAGGGATAGTGGCTCTCACCGGCTATTCTCTCAAATCTCTCGTAGTAAACCGATGTGGATTTGTAGCCTACCATAGGCACGGTGCCTCTTAAAAACAGATTTACCTCTTTAAACTGTGCAAGACCCTCCAATGCCTCTTTGCTCATAAGGCGGTAGTCCGCATGGTTGAACACCGTATCGGCACCCATAAGGGTCATAAATTTGTAGAAGCCTTCGGCAGTGACACGCTTAAAGAATGTGTCCGTGTCACGCTTACTGCGAACGCCGTAAACCACATGACAGCCGTCCCGATAGTTTTTCATCATTTCATCCATGGCGTTTATGTCATCCTGGCCGTCACAGTCAATGGAAATGGTAACATCGCATCTGTCTTTTGCCCACATAAGCCCTGCAAGAAGTGCATTTTGATGACCTCTGTTACGGGTGAGGGTTACTCCTGCATATTTGTCATTTTCCTTTGCCAAATTTTGAATAATATCCCATGTGCCGTCTTTTGAGCCGTCGTTTACAAATACAACCTTTGACTTATCGTTGCAAAGCCCTTGGTCTATAAGGCTGTTGATTTTGTTTAAAAACATGGGAGCCGTAATGGGCAAAACCGCCTCCTCATTGTAACATGGTATTACTATGTATAATGATTTATCCACATTGTACTTTTCCATATTATCCTCCGTTAATATATTTTATATATGGTTACCGTACCGGTAGCAAATACTTTTTCAAAACATTCAAGGTTTGTGTTGTCGCCGTCGAATTGAGAAGAATACACAACATATTTTACACCTATACCCCTGCAAATATCAAGTATTTATTGATTTATGCAGACAAAATATATATTAAGATTTTAATAGGAATTTTACTATAAATACTGTTGTAAATCAATTTGAATTTTGATATACTGTCAATTATATTAAAACTTTTACAAAGGGGAAAAGGTATGAATTTCACAACACAACTTTTGATAATATGTCCGCTGGTATTTCTTGCCGGCTTTGTGGACGCCGTGGCAGGGGGCGGCGGTTTGCTTTCCACACCGGCGTATATGATGGCGGGTTTGCCCATGCACAATGTGCTTGCCACTAATAAGGTTATGTCATCTGTCGGCACAAGCATGGCTGCCGCAAAGTATGTAAAAAGCGGTAAAGTGGAATGGAAAACCGCAATTATCAGCGCAGTTTTAAGTTTTGCAGGCAGTTTTACAGGCAGTAAAATCGCCCTTGTTATAGACCAGACAATGCTTAAAAAGGCGTTTACTCTGCTTTTGCCTTTTATAGCAATTTTTGTTTTGTTCAACAAAAAAGATGACAACCCGGTACAAAAACTATATGGCACAAAGTTATATGTCGCCGCCGGTTTGATAGGTTTTGTCATAGGCATTTACGACGGTTTAATAGGTCCCGGCACAGGCACATTTTTAATTTTTGCCTACACTATCTTCATAGGTTTTGATTATATCACCGCCGGCGGCAATGCAAAGGTGGTAAATTTGGCCTCCAATGTGGCGGCGGCCGCAAACTATATAATAGCTGGCAAGGTTATTTGGGCAATAGCGTTGCCTGCGGCTCTCTGCAATCTTTTGGGCAATTATTTAGGCTCTGCCTACGCCATAAAAAACGGCGCAAAGGTAATCAAAAAAATGCTTATCGTAGTGCTGGTGGGCGTGTTTATAAAGCTGATAGGGGATATAATTTAATCTTTAAGCCAAATTAAAATAAAGCATAACAGCGGCCGCCGGCCGCTGTTTTTTTGCCATAAAACATAAAATGCCGGCATAGTATTAAACAGTAAATCTCAGGCGGTGAAATATGTATTATCCATTTTTACTTTGCGCCCTTGCCGGACTTTCCACAAGTTTGGGGGCTGTTTTTGTGATTTTAGGCGGTGGAATCAATGATGATAAAATGTCCTTTTACGAGGGCTTTGCCGCAGGGGTCATGCTGGCGGTGTCTCGGTTTGACCTTATCCCGGAAAGCTATAAAAGCTATCTTTCTTATCTTACCCGGTTGCAGGGGGCAAGAGCAGTGTTTTTGCTGTTTTTATCCGGGGTTGCCGTAGGGTTTGCCATGTCAAAATTCTGCGATACATTCACATTCAAGTATTCTTCACGGCAGGGACAGATTATAGGAAGAACAGCATTTTTGACAACTCTTATAATAGTTTTGCACAACCTGCCGGAGGGAATGCTTACGATTTTTACCGCAGCCAAAAATGCAAGGTTCGGTTTAAAAGTATCACGGGCGGTGGCTTTGCACAATATTCCGGAGGGCATGGCGGTGGCAGGGCCGGTTTTGTATCTTTCCAAAAGTAAGAAAAAGGCCTTTATGCAAGCCTTTTGGCGGGGCATGGCGGAACTTTTCGGCGGCTTTGTATCCTATTTTTTGCTTTTCTCCTTTATAAACACGGCTTTTTTAAACGGGATTATGCCCTTTATAGCAGGAATAATGTGCCAGACGGCGATTTTTGAACTTGTGCCCTCTTCAATGAAAATATCAAAGAATATACACACAATTTGTGGTATAATCAGCGGTATAATTGTAATGTCTATTGGAATATTCCTGTTTTAATGTTAAAATAGATTATCACCGAAATTATAAGGAATTATTATGAAAAAAATAGCTGCTATTATTTTGTCGATTTTAATGCTTACAGGCTGCGCCGTGGCAGACAAAAACGATATAATGAATTTGCTGTCGTCACCGCAACTTTCCAAGAGGGAAAGCCGGATTGTGGCGTCTTTAAACGAATATTTGCAAAGTAAAATTTTGCTTAAATACCCAAAGCGGGGCAACAGTATATCTCCGGTGCAAATCGTGGATTTAAACGGAGACGGGAAAAAACAAGCAGTGGTTCTTTACAGCGATCCAAACACCGGCGGAAATTTGAGACTTGCGGTTTTGGGGCAAACCGATGATGGCTGGCAGGTTATATCCGACAGAGAGGGTTACGGCACCGAACTTTACAAAATCGACTTTGCAAACATAACCGGCGACGGCCGCAAACGGATTGTGGTAGGCTATACATTTTCCGACGGCAGCAACAAGTTTTTGTCGGTGTATTTAGGCGGCAGTGAGGATATAGACAACAGCGTCACTTACTCATGCCGGGATTTTACCGTAGGGGATATAACCGGCGACGGCATAAGCGATATAGTGTATGCCGGTGCAAGCGGCGACAATCGGCACACAACGATAACTTTGCTGACTTGCGAAAACGGAGAACTTGTGCAAAAAGCACGGGCGGAAATACCATTTAAAAATCGGAAGGTTACATCTATCGCTCTTACTAAAAACGAGTACAGCGAAAATAACGGCCTTGTGGTGGACTGTTCAACCCCGGATCACGTAGTTCACACCTTGTATTATTACTACGGATTGCCTGCCACCCGGCAGCCGGAAGAAACCCGGGATAACACAACCGATGGAGAAAACAGGGAGAATGACCCGGCCGCAGAAGAAACCGAATCTGCCGAAAATGAAAATCAAACCGAGGAAATGTGTCTTGTGGCTATGCCCAATCGGGATATTGCAAAATACTGGAATGAGGATTACAATTTGGTAAGCATAGATTTGGACATGGACAAATTTTACGAAACCGCAGGCATTATAAAAACATCAGAGGACGGATATGCGGCTCTTATGGATTGGACAAGCTATCGGTGTAAAACCCCTGTGAGAAAGTATTTGGGAATATGCCGGGTAAAAGAGGGAATTTTTTTCCCTGTTCCGGTTGAATGGGAAAATCGGACGGAAATTTACGGCACCGAAGCCGGCGGCAGTGTGATTGATGCAAAGACGGGGGAAAACCTTTTGGATTTTGCCGTTGTCACGGTCCGTGATGAAATCGGGGATAATATAATGTATTCCACTGTGGGCACATTGCAGGTTAAATTTGTGTTCTCGGAACAAGTGTCCGACACACAGCGCAGTTTTATAACGGAAAATCTCACATATTTAAAGTAACGGGAGAAGAAAAATATGGCGAATATACTTGTTGTTGACGACGAAGAAAGCATCGGCGAAGTTGTGGAACTCAATTTAACATTGGAGGGACACCGGGTAAAAAGATTTACATCTGCCGAAAAAGCAATGGAAGAGTATAACCGCCCCGGCGTTAAATTTGACATTGCCATTTTGGATATTATGCTGCCGGGTATCAGCGGCACATCTCTGTGCGAATACATACGTGCCAGGGACAGTGATATAGGCATAATAATGCTCTCGGCAAAAAGCCAGGAAAAGGACAAGGTTCATTCTCTGTCCGTAGGGGCGGACGATTATGTGACAAAGCCCTTTGGCGTTGCGGAACTTGTGGCAAGGGTTAATTCCCTTTTACGCCGAGTAAAAAAGGCGGACAAGGTCGATGAGCATGAACAAGACATTATGGTGTCCGGCCCCTTTACCCTGGATTTTAAAAGCCGTGTTATGCACAAAGGTGACACGGTTATAGATTTAACAAGTGTGGAATTCAGCATAATGGAGCTGTTTTTTAAAAACGAAGGCACAGCCCTTGTAAGGGAAAAAATTCTTGAAGGGGTGTGGGGAGAAAACTACTTCGGCGATATAAAAATCGTAGATGTAAACATACGCCGTTTGAGAATGAAAATCGAAGACGACCCTTCAAACCCGCAGCACATAGTAACCGTTTGGGGTTACGGATACCGCTGGAGCGTATAATATGAAAGGCAGTATAACCAAAAGGTGGGTAAAGGGCAGTCTTGTAACCACCACCCTTATCATGATAATTGCGGAAGTTTTAACCGTAATATATCTCAGAAACAGTTATTACTCACGGGCGGAAAATGCCATTTTAAGCAGAATAAGCACCATAAACGGCACACTGACCGCACAGTGGGATTTGTCCGAGGCACAGCGCACAGGGCTTATTTACAATTTGATAGAAGACTTTTCCGAAAAGGACAAATTTGAAGTTATGGTTATCGGCACAAACGGCAAAGTGCTTACAACCTCTACCGGGTTTATGCCTGCGGACAGCGGCCATCTGCGGGATATTGCCCTTGCCCGGCAATCTGCCGACGGCATAGCCACAAATATTTACAGAACTTCCGTAGGGGAAAAAGTTCTTACCGCCACATGTATAATCCGCAAAAATACCGAGAGTATATATGCGGTTCGTCTTGTTACAAGCCTTGAAAAAGTGGACACGCAAATAAACATCATCATATCAATAGCGGTTGTGTTTTTCTTTGTGGTAATGGGCTTTGTTTTAATGTCCGGTATGTATTTTATAGGCAGTATCGTAAAACCGGTAAGGGATATAGAGGCCGGTGCCGCCCGGATAAGCAAGGGCGAGTTTAATGTGCGTATTAAAAACACTTACAACGACGAAATCGGCCAGCTCTGTGATGCAATAAACAATATGGCGGCGGAGCTTGGAAAAACCGATGAAATAAAAAACGACTTTATTTCAGGTGTTTCCCACGAATTGCGCACCCCTCTCACAGCTATAAAGGGCTGGGCGGAGACAATGGAAAATTCCGTAAATGACCCTGCAACCGTGAAAAAGGGAACAAAAGTTATTTTAAGCGAAACCGAAAGGCTTAATTCCATGGTGGAAAATCTCCTTGATTTTTCTCGCTTGCAACAGTCCGATTTAAAATTCACAAAAGAAAAACTGGACTTGGCGGCGGAAATAAGCGACGCAGTTATAATGTTCACCCCAAGGTGCAAACAAAACGGCATAGAACTTATCTTTGACGAGCCGGAGGATATAATAGCCGTTTATGCGGACAAGAGCAGAATAAAGCAGATAATGGTAAATCTTTTGGACAACGCCGTAAAATACACCCCGCCGGGCGGGAAAATTCAAGTTCTTATGGAAAGCGATAGAAAGAGAAACACTGTTTCCGTAAGCGTTGTGGACAACGGACAGGGGATTGCCCCGGAGGATATAGACAAGGTAACCCAAAAGTTTTATAAGGGTAAAAATTCAAAGCGAGGATCCGGCATAGGCCTTGCTTTGGTTAAAGAAATAGTTGAAGCCCACGGCGGCACTTTTAATGCGGAGAGCCGACAGGGGGAATACACAAAAATGACATTTACACTGCGCACGGTGCGCACAATGAAAGGCAAATAATGGCGGAAAAAATTTCAATAGGCGGACAGGCCCTTATCGAGGGCATAATGATGAAAGGCAAGGATAAATACTCTGTGGCGGTGCGAAAGCCCGACGGCAGTATAAAAACCCAAGTACATGATGTACAGCCTGCAAAATTTAATAAAATCCCGATTTTGCGTGGGATTTTCAGCTTTGTGCAAAGTTTGGCGGTAGGCTATAAATGTTTGATGTATTCGGCAGACGAATCCATGGACGGCGCATATGAGGAGGACAAGTTTGAAAAATGGCTAAAAAAACATTTCGGCGAAAAGGCGTCTTCTGCGGTTACAACCGTGGCCGGTGTGGCAGGCACAATGCTTGCCCTTGTGCTGTTTATGGTTTTGCCCACTGCAATTACCGGTTTTATAGATAAGTTCATATCTTTGGGCGGTTTTAAATCTCTCATAGAGGGTATTGTAAAATTACTTATATTCTTTGTTTACCTACGGTCAATTTCTAAAATGCAGGAAATTCACCGTGTGTTCTGTTACCATGGGGCAGAGCATAAAACGATTTTTTGCTACGAGGCCGGTTTGCCCCTTACGGTGGAAAATGTCAGAATACAAAGCCGTTTTCACCCAAGGTGCGGCACAAGCTTTATGTTTATAGTTCTTGTTGTAAGTATAATTGTGTTTTCTTTTGTGCCGTGGCACGGCACATTGCAAAGGGCTGTGTTAAAGGTGATATTTTTGCCTCTTGTAATGGGCATAGCTTATGAAATACTGCGCTTTACCGGCACCCATGATAACAAGCTGACAAAAATACTTGCGGCGCCGGGGTTGTTCTTTCAGCGATTGACAACGGCCGAGCCGGATGACAGTATGATTGAAGTTGCCATTGCATCGGTAAACGCCATATTGCCGGAGACAAAAGTTGCGGAGAATTTAAATGAGACTGTTTGATGTGTTTAAAAATATGCTTTCCCTCTTGCCGGAAAGCCGGTACAGCGACCGGCACTTTGAGGCCGATTGCCTTATTGAGTTTGTCTTAGGCAAAAAAAGAGCGGATTTGGGTTCCGATTTTACGGTGACGGAAGAAAACCGGGAAAAATTGTACTCTCTGTGTAAAAAGCGCCGGGAGGGCTACCCTTTACAGTATATTTTAGGGGAATGGCCTTTTTTTGATATGGATTTGGAAGTGGGGGAGGGTGTTTTAATCCCCCGCCGGGACACGGAGGATGTGTGTCTGCACGCCTTTGAATATGTAAATAAGTTTATAAATCCAAATGTTTTGGACTTGTGCCGGGGCACCGGGGCGATAGGTCTGCGGATTAAAAAACACTGCCCCCACGCAAATGTTGTGGCACTTGAAAAATATGACGAGGCTTATGCCTATCTTTTAAAAAATATAGAAAAAACAGGCTTGTGCGTTTTGCCGTTGAAAGGGGATGTTTTCAATACGGATTACGTGATTGAAGATGAAACATTTGATGTGATAATCTCTAATCCGCCGTATATTGACCCGGATTTCCGGGGCAGTATGCAAAAGGAGCTTACATTTGAGCCGGAACAGGCACTTTTTGCCAAGGACAGCGGGCTAAGATTTTACAAGTTTATATCAAAATATTATTACCACGCCATAAAGGACGACGGATATTTGATTTTTGAGTACGGCTACGACCAGGCGGAAAAAGTTAAAAATATCATATTGGCTTCACCTTATCGCATAATCGAGGAAATCGTCGACAGTCGGGGCAACCCAAGGGGGATAATAGCCCAAAAATTAGCCAATATAAACAAAAAAATACTTGAATAATCTTTTGTAATATGCTATTATATTAACGAATGACAACTAAAAGTTGTAAGCGACAATGCGAGATTTTGTTTTGCAATGCCGACTTGAATTTTACTGAGGAGAACAACCATGACGGATAAAGAAAAAGCGCTGCAAACGGCTTTGGCAAATATTGAAAAACAATTCGGCAAAGGTGCGGTTATGCGCCTGGGTGAAAATGTCACCATGAATGTGGATAAAATTTCAACAGGTTCACTTTCACTGGATATTGCTTTGGGCATAGGCGGTTTGCCCCGTGGCCGTATAGTTGAAATCTACGGACCTGAAAGCAGCGGTAAAACAACCCTTGCTCTCCATGTTGTTGCCGAGGCGCAAAAAGGCGGCGGCAATGCGGCTTTTATAGATGTTGAGCATGCCCTTGACCCGGTTTACGCCGGTGCTTTGGGGGTTGATATAGACTCTTTGCTTGTTTCCCAGCCGGATACAGGTGAACAGGCCATGGAAATTTGCGAGGCTCTGGTTCGCAGCGGCGCCATTGATGTAATTGTAGTGGACTCTGTTGCCGCAATGACAACAAAGGCGGAAATCGAAGGCGATATGGGGGACAGCCATGTGGGCTTGCAGGCCAGACTTATGAGCCAGGCCATGAGAAAGCTTACTGCGGCAATCGGCAAAACAAATACAATAGTTATATTTATAAACCAGCTTCGTGAAAAAATCGGCGTTATGTACGGCAATCCGGAGACAACCACAGGGGGCCGTGCTTTGAAGTATTACGCCTCTGTCCGCATTGATATACGCCGTATTGAGGCTCTTAAATCCGGCACGGAGGTTATAGGCAACCGCACAAGGGCAAAAGTTGTAAAAAATAAGGTTGCGCCCCCATTTAAAGAGGCGGAATTTGATATTATGTTCGGTGAGGGCATTTCAAAAACAGGGGAAATTGTCGATATAGCCACAAAGCTCGGAATAATAAACAAGGCCGGCGCATGGTACAGTTACGGCGATATTCGTTTAGGTCAAGGCCGTGACAACACGAAGGAATACTTTGCCACAAATCCGGAGGTTGCCAAAGAGGTCGAGGATAAGGTCTTTGCCGCAATAGAAAAGGCAAGGCAGGAGGGCATAAATATTCTCTCCCCATCATCCGCAAAGAAAAAGACCATAGTTTCACGGCAGGTGGCCCCGCCGGTCGGTGACGGCGAGGCAAAAGCCGAAGAAAAGCCCCCGGTTACAAAACGCAGAAGCGCAAATATTGATATAGATGTTGAATAATATTAAAATTACGGATATAAAAAAGACGAAAAAGGGCTTAAATGCCCTTTTTTGTGATGGGGGATTTTTGTTTTCCGTTGATGATTTGGCTCTGTATCAAAATCACATAGAAATAGGCTCTCGGCTTTCTCAAACCGAAATAGACGGACTTGCAAAACAAAGCACAATGGCAAAGGCAACGGATAAGTGCTATACACTTCTCGGTTTGCGCATGCACGGCAAGAGAGAACTGCAAAATAAATTGCTTAAATTTTTCGACGCTGACACTGCAGCTGCCGCAGTTGACAAAATGGAGGAAATGGGGCTTATAGACGACGAAAAATTTGCCGCTGCCAAGGCGGACTATATGATAAATGTGAAAAACAGCTCTCTTATGGGAACTAAAATGAAACTTTTAAGCCTTGGTATTGACAAAGACATTGTTGATAATGTATTATTAAATTTTGACGAAAGTCAAGAAGATACAATCAGAGATATTATAGAGAAAAAATATGCGTCAAAGTTGGTAACGCCGGAAAAGGTGGTGGCCGCTTTGATGCGAAAAGGCTTTAAGTACGGCGAAATAAAACGTGTCTTAGAGCAGTTTGACATACAGACGGAGGATTATTAAGTGAAAGTTACATTGGTGTCTTTGGGCTGTCCTAAAAACCAGGTGGACGGCGATATTATAGCGAGAAATCTTATAGAAAAAGGCCATGAAACGGTTGCGGATATGACCGAGGCTGATGTTTGCATCATCAACACCTGCGGGTTTATTCAGTCCGCAAAGGAAGAGGCCATTGAAAATATTTTCAATGCGGTAAACGCAAGAAGCGAAAACCCGAATTTGAAAATTGTTGTTACCGGCTGTCTTGCAGAGCGTTATAAAGACGAAATATTGGAAGATATTCCGGAGGTTGATGCCGTTGTGGGCATCGGCGCAAACAATCAGCTTTATGAAACAATCGAAAAGGTACATAACGGGGAAGAACATTTTTCCGTTTACGGCCCTAAAACAGATTTGGATATAACACAAAAGCGTATTATTTCAACACCTAAGCACTATGCTTACCTTAAAATTGCCGAGGGTTGTTCCAACGGCTGTTATTATTGTGCAATTCCTCTTATCAGAGGCCCGCATCGTTCAAGACCCATGGAAAGCTGTATCGAAGAGGCACAGTGGCTTGCGGATCAGGGCGTAAAGGAAGTTATCGTTGTTGCACAGGACATTACGAGATACGGTGAGGATATTTATAAAAAGAACTGTCTTGCGGAATTGATTACCCAGATAAGCAAGGTAGAGGGTATTCAGTGGATAAGACTTATGTACGCATATCCGGAACGCTTAAACGACGATATTATAAATGTTATCGCCACAAACCCAAAGGTTTTGCACTATTTGGATTTGCCTATTCAGCACATTAACGACAGAGTTCTTAAAAGCATGAATCGCCCAGGCGGACATGATATTATTATGTCTGCAATCACACGCTTGCGTGCGGCGGTGCCGGACATCACAATAAGAACAAGCATTATCACAGGTTATCCCGGTGAAACAGAAAAAGAATTTAACGAACTGGCACAGTTTGTTAAGGATATTCGCCTTGAACGCTTAGGCTGTTTTGCCTACTCCGAGGAAGAGGGCACCGTTGCACGGAGAATGGAGCAGATGCCTGTGGAAGAAAGAGAGCGCCGTGCCGAGCTTATAATGCAGGTACAGCAGAATATTATGGCTGAAAACCAGGCAAAACTTATCGGTAAAGATATGGAAGTTATCGTTGACGATTATGACAGCGAAAATGATTTGTTTGTATGTCGCACACACTTTGACGCCCCGGAAATTGACGGTGAGGTTTATATCCCCGGCGCCAGCAATGTAAATGTAGGCGATATTGTAAATGTACATATTACCGAAAGCGATATATATGACCTTTACGGCGAACTTTGTGAATGATTGGAGTGATAAAAGTGAATTTGCCTAATAAACTTACGGTTATAAGACGGATTTTGGTGCCTGTTTTTATGGCATTTATGTACATCGACTCCCCTTATAGCTTTTTAATTGCTCTTATTATTTTCTGCGTGGCTTCTTTTACCGACTTTTTGGACGGACACATTGCAAGAAAAAACAACCTTGTAACTGACTTTGGTAAATTTATGGACCCTTTGGCGGACAAATTGCTTACCACGGTTGCGATTATTTATCTTTGCAAACTGGATTTTTGCAGTGAAATAGTCTTGTGTATAGTTTTGGCAAGGGAATTTGCCGTAAGCGGTATAAGAATGATAGCCGCCGCAAACCCGGCCGGCAGCAGGGTAATTGCCGCAGGCATTATGGGCAAGGCAAAGACCGTATTCCAAATGGTTTCGATAATTCTTGCACTTGCGGATCTTGCTCTCTTTGATTTAGGAGTTTTGTCACGGGGAACTTTTGATATCATTCACACTGTTGTGAATGTTTTAATGTGGATTATGGCTGTTTTGACGGTTGTTTCCGGCATGCAGTACATTGTTCCGAATTTTGATTTGATAAAAAATGCAAAGTAGTACTTGACAAATCAAAAACAAATTGTTATTATATGCTTATAAATTAAATGCGATTGTATCAAGACCAGTAATCGGTGTAAAATCTTTACAGAGAATGGGTGCGACCCGCTGAAAGCCCCTAAGCACAATAAACCGATGAATGCACTTGAAAGCAGGCAGGGCGAAAATAAAGTAGCTTTGCACGGCAGTCACCGTTACAGGACATTCGAGTTATAAATCGAAGTGGAACCGCAGTTATTTAACCGCCTTCGTTTGCCGTACCGGCAAATGGAGGCGTTTTTGTTTATATAAATTTATTTGCAGAGAAAGGAATTAAAACTATGGATCATATGCAAATTTTTAATACACTCACAAGAAAAAAGGAAGAATTTAAACCTATGGAAGAGGGACATTACAAAATGTATGTCTGCGGCCCTACGGTTTACAACTATATTCATATAGGTAACGCCCGCCCGGCGGTTGTGTTTGATGTTATGCGCCGTTTCCTTAAATATATGGGTAACGATGTGAAATTTGTATCAAATATCACGGATATTGACGATAAGATTATCAAAAGAGCCAATGAAGAGGGCATAACCTTTGACGAAGTTGCCAGAAAATACGAAAAAGAGTATTACAAAGACCTTGAAGGGCTTAATGTAATGCCTGCGGATGTAAGGCCGAGAGTTTCCGACCACATTCCGGAAATTATCGACATTATACAAACTCTTATAGACAAAGGCCACGCTTACAAGGCTGAAAACGGCGATGTATATTACAGGGTAAAATCTTTCCCGGAATATGGAAAATTATCTCATCAATCTCTTGAAGATTTGGAGAGCGGCGCAAGAATTGCCGTTGACGAAAAGAAGGAAGATCCGGCGGACTTTGCACTTTGGAAAGCCGCAAAACCCGGTGAGCCCGCATGGGATTCACCGTTTTCCAAGGGTCGTCCTGGCTGGCACATTGAGTGCTCCGCAATGAGTAAAAAGCACTTGGGCGAGACAATAGACCTTCATTGCGGCGGCGAGGATTTGATTTTCCCTCACCACGAAAACGAAATTGCCCAGTCGGAAGGTGCAAGCGGCAAGGAATTTTCACATTACTGGATGCATAACGCATTTATAAATGTAAACAACCAGAAGATGTCCAAGAGTTTGAACAACTTCTTTACGGTTAGAGAAATAGCCGAGGTTTACGGTTATGAGCCTATAAGATATTTCCTTATGACAGCCAGATACAGAATGCCGTTAAATTACACAACGGATGTTATCGAGCAGTGCAAACAGAGCCTTGCGACACTTTATACCGCAAGAGATCAGATGGACTTTTTGATTGAACATTCAACCGGCACAAAAGAGGACATAAAGGAAGTTGCCGACAAGGCAAAAGCAAGATTTATCCGGGTTATGGACGATGACCTTGACACTCCGGACGCTCTTTCAACCCTTTATGAAATCACGACGGCGGTGAATAAAACCGGCAGTGAGCAATCCAAAGAAGCATTGAAATATGCAACTGAAATATTTGATGAGCTTTGCGGAGTTTTGGGACTTCTTTACAACAGAAAGAAGGACGAAATACCGCAGAATGTAAAAGATTTGGTTGAGGAGAGAACACAGGTCCGCAAGGAAAAGAACTGGCGGAGAGCCGACGAAATCCGTGACGAGCTTGACAAATTGGGATATGTTGTAAAAGACACTCCCCAGGGTCCGCAGATTTTGGCAAAATAATCAAGTTTAAAATTTCACTTTTTATAAATTATTACAAAGACAACGCACGCTTGAAAAAGCGTGTGTTTCTTTCCCTAAAAACAATTACGGGGCAAATTAAAACAGAGGCCGAAAGGTCTCTGTTTTTGCGTTTTTATTTGATTTTGTTTTCTTTTAAGGCAACTTTTACCGACAAAAGATTCGGAAAAACCTTTACACCGGCGCCGATAAGTTCTTCCGTGGGGGGAAGCATATCCGGCACCATAACTGCAGTTACGCCGGCAGAAACGGCGGCCTGCAAGCCGTTGTAAGAATCTTCGATAACCATACTTTCCCGCTTTTTTGATTTCAAAGCGGATACCGCCTTTAAAAATATTTCCGGGTCGGGTTTGCTGTGGGTTACCTGGTCACCGCATACAATTTTATCAAAATATTTATAAATATCTGCGGATTTAAGTTCTTTTTCAACAATAGCCCTGTCGCTGGATGAGGCAAGTGCCGTCATATACCCGTTGGTTTTTAAAAACATCAATAATTCCGTTACACCTGGCTTTATCGGCACGCCGTAGGTGTCTATATATCGGTTAAAAGCCCGTCGGGTGTCTTGTAAAAAATTTTCCACGGGAAAATTTTCCCCGTAATAATTCAGTAAAGTTTCCGCCGCACGGCTGCGGTTGCAACCGATGATGGACGGGTAGATTTTGTCCATATCCTTTATTCCATTTTGCCGGGCAACTTCAAGCCAACAGCGGTGGGCAAGCCTTTCGGTGTCAAAAATCACACCGTCCATATCAAAAATCACTGTATTTATCATAGGCACATTCTGTAAATGTTTTCCACATCTTTCGGCGTAAGGGTTTTAAAGCCGGCAATCACATTGCCTTTGCAGGCTTTTTGTGCCATTTGTTCAAAGTGGGTATCGTCTATGTGCAATTTTGTAAGGGTGTCATCAAGACCGAGAATGTTGTAGAAAAAGTCACGGAGACAATCTATACCCTGCTGTGCTATCAGTGCCTTAGGCTGATTTGGATTTACTCCGAAAACGTTAACGGCAAAGCTTACATACCTGTCAAGATTGTCTTTTGTCATGCAGTATTCCATCCAGCGAGGGGTTAAAATCGCAAGACCCAAACCGTGGGTGATGTCATAAAATGCGGAAAGTTCGTGTTCCATAGGGTGGCATGACCATGCAAAAGGAGCAGTTGCCCTTACAAAACCGTTTATAGCCCAGCTTGAAACCCACATAAGGTTGGCTCTGGCTTCGTAATTTTCCGGTTCTGCCATTGCGATCGGCGCATATTTCACGATTGTTTTAAGCAGACCTTCCATTTCTGCATCAAGCATATAAAGGCTTTCGCCGGGGTTAAAATATGTTTCCATAATGTGGCTCATCATATCCGCCGCACCGCAGGCTGTTTGATATTTGCTTACGGAGTAGGTGAGAGCCGGGTCAAGAAAACTCCGCTTAGGGAAAAGCTTTGGGTCGGCTCTGCCTAATTTTTCGGTAGTTTCCGGGTTTGAGATAACGCCGCCGGCATCCATCTCGCTGCCTGTTGCCGCAAGAGTTAAAATCGTTACAAGAGGCAAAGCCTTTTCAACAGGTGCATTTTCGGAAAAGAACTTCCACCGGTCAAAGTCCGCACAGGCACCTGCACAGATAAATTTTGAACAGTCCAAAGTTGAACCTCCGCCTACCGCAAGGACAACATCAATATTTTTCTCTTTACAAATTTCAACGCCTTTGCGAACGGAAGAAATTCTCGGGTTTGGCTCAACGCCGGAAAGTTCATAAAGGGTGAAACCATTTTCGGCAAGCTGTGATGTAATCTTTTCATAAAGACCGATTTTCTTTATAGAACCGCCGCCGTAAACCAGCAACACATTTTTGCCGTAATTTGCAAGTTCTGCGGAAAGATTGTCAATTTGGCCCTTGCCAAAGTAGACTTTTACAGGATTTTGAAATACAAAATTGTTCATCTTATTACCTCCATAAATTTGATTTTATTATATAATGAAAATGTGAAAAATAAAACTGCAAAATTGTAAAAAAATAAAAGGTCGGAGCCGTAGCTCTGACCTTTTAAATTCAAATTAGTTGCCTTTTTTTGCCTTGCTTGCCATTCTTGCTCTTTCTGAGTGGTCAAGAATTTGTTTTCTTATTCTCAAAGTCTTAGGTGTAACTTCAAGCAATTCGTCAGGTGCAAGGAATTCAAGACATTCTTCCAAGCTCATCTGCTTTGGAGGAATAAGTCTCAAAGCGTCATCCGAACCGGATGCACGTGTGTTTGTAAGGTGTTTTGTCTTACATACGTTTACAACAATGTCCTCGCCCTTAGGGTTAGAACCGCAAACCATACCTGCGTAAACCGGTACGCCTGCACCGATAAACAACACGCCACGTTCCTGTGCGTTGTACAAACCGTAAGTGATAGAAGTACCTGTTTCAAATGAAATAAGTGAACCGGATTGTCTTACAGGCAATTCGCCCTTGTAAGGCTTGTATCCGTCAAATATTGTGTTGAGAACGCCTTCGCCCTTTGTGTCTGTCAAGAATTCGCTCTTGTAACCGAACAAACCTCTTGAAGGAATTTTAAATTCAATTCTCATTCTTGTTGCACCCTGAGGAGCCATGTGAATGAGTTCTGCCTTACGGCTTGAAAGTTTTTCGATAACGCTGCCCTGGAATTCGGTAGGAACATCAATAACAACAAGTTCAAACGGTTCCAAAAGCTGGCCGTTTTCCTCTTTAAACAAAACCTTAGGAGGTGAAACCTGGAATTCGTAACCTTCTCTTCTCATATTTTCAATGAGAATTGAAAGGTGCATTTCGCCTCTGCCCATTACCTTAAAGCTCTCGCTTGATGTGGAGTCCTCAACTTTCAAGGCTACATCTTTCAAAAGCTCTCTGTGCAAACGGTCTCTGATCTGACGGCTTGTTACGAATTTGCCCTCTCTGCCTGCAAAAGGAGAGTCGTTTACGGCAAATGTCATTTCAACAGTCGGGTCGTCAATCTTTACGAAAGGCAACGGCTCAATCTTTGAAGGGGAGCAAATTGTGTTGCCGATTGTAACATCTTCGATACCTGAGATAACGATGATATCACCTGCGCTTGCAGAGTCAACCGGAACTTTGTTTGTGCCTTCAAATGTGTAGATAGCTGTGATTTTGCCCTTGCGTGAAACAGAAGAATCGTGCCAGTCGCAAACGGCAACTTCCTGACCTACTTTTACACTGCCTTTTTCGATTTTACCGACTGCTGTTCTGCCTACGAATGAATTGTAGTCAATGTTTGAAACAAGCATTGAGAACGGTTCTTCCGGCAAAACATCCGGGCCCGGAATATACTTCAAAATAGTGTCGAAAATCGGCTTAAAGTCTGTGCCTCTTACTTCCGGTGAGTAGTTTGCAATACCATCACGGCCGGAGCAGAAAAGCATTGGGCTGTCAAGCTGTTCGTCTGTTGCACCCAAATCCATAAGGAGCAAGAGGATTTCGTCGATGATTTCCTTAATTCTTGCATCGGGTCTGTCGATTTTGTTTACAACGATTACGATTGAAAGGTTCTGTGCAAGAGCCTTTTCCAAAACGAATCTTGTCTGTGGCATTGGGCCTTCGGCTGCGTCAACAAGCAGCAAAACGCCGTCAACCATTTTCAAAACACGCTCAACCTCGCCGCCAAAGTCGGCGTGGCCGGGGGTGTCAACAATATTAACTTTTACGCCGTTATATCTGAAAGAAGCGTTTTTGGCCAAAATTGTAATGCCTCTTTCTCTTTCAATATCGCCGGAGTCCATAACTCTATCATTGACAACCTGGTTATCT
Source organism: uncultured Oscillospiraceae bacterium (assembly GCA_934526065.1). Lineage (GTDB taxonomy): Bacteria > Bacillota > Clostridia > Oscillospirales > Ruminococcaceae > RGIG3102. Next base: position 228,703 of record CAKSZX010000003.1, on the reverse strand, counting down.
CTGAAAGTGCCGCTCTGTTTGAGCATACCGTCAACCAAAGTTGTCTTGCCGTGGTCAACGTGGGCGATAATGGCGATGTTTCTTAAATCTTCTCTTATCATTTTTCCTCCGTCATTTATACATACCTAAATAAAACGTTTACACTTTATAATACTACTTTTGCAGGGCATAATCAAGTTTTTTTGACAGAAAATTTAAGAAAATTCGCAAAAATTAACGATTTCGTAACTTTTATAAATCCCATACTCCTTTATTTGTTAACATTTTTATAGTAAAATATTATCTAATGGCAAATTGCCGTTGACAGCCTTGTTTGTATTGAAGAAAACACCGCTTTGTGATATAATAAATTGTTTAATATACAGATTATATTCAGTTTTATGAAAAAGGTGGAAAATTGCGAATTTTAGGCATTGACCCGGGTTACGCCATAGTGGGCTACGGGGTTTTGGACTATGAAAAAAACAAGTTTTATCCCATAGAGTACGGTGCGGTGACAACCGACGCCCACACAGACTTTCAAGAGAGGATAAAGGACATATACACCGAAGTTGACGAAATAATAAAGCGCACAAAACCGGCTGCTTTGGCGATAGAAAAACTTTTCTACACCACAAACCAAAAAACCGTAATACGGGTTGCCCAGGCAAGGGGTGTTATCCTTTTGGCGGCGGCAATGAACGATTTGCCTGTTTACGAATACACTCCGTTACAGGTTAAGCAGGCAGTTACAGGATACGGCAAGGCAGTTAAAAAGCAGGTGCAGGAAATGACAAAGATGATTTTGCACCTTGACCGGATACCGAAGCCCGACGATACCGCTGACGCATTGGCAATGGCTATTTGCCACGGATATTCATTCCGTTCAAAATTGTTTACACAGATAGGAAAAACATTATGATATACCGACTTACAGGCAAGTTAATAGAAAAAACAGTTGAAAATGCGGTGCTTGATGTAAACGGCATGGCCTTTATTTTGGCAGTGCCGCAAACCGTAAGCGGAATGTTGCCGGAAATCGGCCGGGAGGCAACCTTGTACACCTATTTGAGCGTGAAAGAGGACGCCATGGATTTGTACGGATTTGCCGACAGAGATGAGCAGAGATGTTTTAAAAGCCTGCTGTCGGTATCCGGCGTAGGCCCGAAGGCGGGTCTTGCCATACTGTCGGTTTTGTCACCGGCGCAGGTGGCTGCGGCGGTAGCCGGCGGCGACTACAAGCGGTTTACTGCGGCTAACGGCATCGGCTCTAAGGTGGCACAGCGCATAGTTCTTGAACTTAAAAACAAATTTAAGGACAGCAACTTCGGCGCAGGCACGGCGGTTACGGCAGGGGCAGCCGGCGGAGAGCCGGGTAAAATCAACCAGGCAATCAGCGCCCTTGTGGCTTTGGGATATACCCAGGTACAATCTGCCAAAGCGGTTGCCTGTTTAGACCCTACTTTGTCGGTACAGGAGCTTATAAAACAATCTCTCAGACTTATTGCAGGAGGTAAAATCTAATGAATAACATCGGTTTTCAAGACTCGGCCAGACTTATGAGTGCAGACGCCATGAGCGAGGACGAAGAAAACGAAGTCTCTTTACGACCGAAAACTCTTGATGATTATATCGGTCAGGATAAGCTGAAAGATAATTTAAGAGTTTACATACAGGCGGCCAAAATGAGAGGGGAGCCAATAGACCACCTTTTATTTTACGGCCCTCCGGGCTTGGGCAAGACCACCCTTGCAGGGGTTATAGCCAATGAGATGGGGGTTAACATTCGTGTTACCAGCGGCCCGGCCATAGAAAAACCCGGTGATTTGGCGGCGCTTTTGACAAACCTTGAAGAGGGCGATGTGCTTTTTATAGATGAAATTCACCGCCTGCCCAGACAGACCGAGGAGGTTTTGTACTCCGCCATGGAGGACTTTGTCCTTGATATAGTTGTGGGCAAAGGCCCGTCGGCACAGACCATAAGAATGGATTTGCCAAAGTTTACCCTGGTGGGAGCCACTACAAGAGCAGGGCGGCTTTCCTCGCCGCTTCGTGACAGATTCGGTGTGGTTTTAAAATTGGAGCCCTACAGCAATGAGGAACTTGCAAAAATCATTATGCGTTCCGCCGGTATTTTGGACATTCACTGCGAGGAACAGGGGGCACTGGCTCTTGCCAAGTGTTCCAGAGGCACCCCTCGTGTGGCAAACAGGCTTTTAAAGCGTGTTCGTGACTTTGCACAGGTAAAGGGTGACGGCATAATCGACACGGCCATTGCAGAGGAGTCCCTGCGCAGAATGGACATAGATTTTTTGGGTCTTGACGCCTTGGACAGAAATATGATGAGGACTATTATTACGGTTTTCAACGGCGGTCCGGTGGGCATTGACACATTGGCGGCGACCATCGGTGAAGAGGGTGTAACCCTTGAAGATGTGTGTGAGCCGTATCTTATGCAGCTGGGCTTTTTGTCAAGAACACCCAAGGGCAGAATGGTTACGGATTTGGCATATAAACACTTGAACATTAAAAATCCCAAGGCTCAAAATGATATTGTTCAGCAGAGCTTTGACGAAATTGACGAATAAGCCGCACAGGCAAAGGAGATATATGAGAGCAGACAATAAATGGAAAGACTATGTTCTTTTGGACGCCACCGACGGGGAAAGGCTTGAGAGCTGGGGCGGTGTGATTTTGGTACGCCCGGACCCTCAGGTGGTTTGGAAATTCCCGAAAAAAAGCCCTATGTGGAATAAGGCTCACCGGGTTTATCACCGTTCCTCACAGGGCGGCGGCCGGTGGGAATACATAAAAAAATTCCCACAGAGCTGGAACATAGATTATGACAATTTGAAATTGCGTGTTTCCCCAACAGGCTTTAAACACACCGGTGTATTCCCGGAGCAGGCCACAAACTGGGACGAATACGGCAGAATGATAAAGGCGGAAAACCGCCCCCTTAATATACTCAATCTTTTCGCCTACACCGGCGGCGCCACATTGGCATGCCGGCGGCGGGGAGCAAAGGTTTGCCATGTGGACTCATCGAAAGGTATGGTTCAGTGGGCAAGGGAAAACGCCGAGCTGTCGGGATTGAAGGACGCACCTATAAGGTGGATTGTGGACGATTGTATAAAGTTTGTAAACCGTGAAATAAGGCGTGGCAATAAGTACGACGGTATTATTATGGACCCGCCAAGCTACGGCAGAGGCCCCAACGGCGAAGTTTGGAAGTTGGAGGATAACATCTTTGAACTTATGGAACTTTGCATGGGCGTTTTGTCGGATGACCCATTGTTTGTGGCGGTAAACAGCTACACCACCGGGGTATCACCAAGCGTTATGGAATACATGCTTGGCACTATGATGAAAGAAAAGTACAAAGGCACTGTGGATTCACAGGAGATAGGCCTTACGGTGCAAAGCACCGGTATGGCTCTGCCCTGCGGCAGCACCGCATTTTGGAAAAAAGAGGGTTATTGATTATGGAAACAATGCTTAAAGCGGAAAATGTTTGGTTTCGCTACTCCGAAGATGGGGATTGGGCGTTAAAAGGAATAAATGTTGAGATAAAAAAAGGCGAGTTTGTTGCGATTTTAGGCTCTAACGGCTGCGGCAAATCAACCCTTGCAAAACATTTTAACGCTATACTCACCCCGGACAAGGGGGATGTAACCGTCCTTGGTATGAATACAAAAGAAGAGGACAGGCTCTTTGACATAAGGCAGAAGGTAGGTATGGTTTTCCAAAACCCGGATAACCAAATTGTAGCCACCGTTGTTGAGGAAGATGTGGCCTTTGCACTTGAAAACTTGGGTGTTCCCACCGAGGAAATACGCAGGAGAATAGATGACGCCATGAAAACCGTGGGGATTTATGAATTCAGACACAAAGCCCCTCACAATCTGTCCGGCGGTCAAAAGCAGCGTGTTGCCATTGCAGGCATTATCGCCATGCGCCCGGACTGTATAGTTATGGACGAGCCTACCGCCATGCTTGACCCTAAGGGCAGACAGGTGGTAATGGAAACCATCAAAGATTTAAACAAAAATCACGGCATAACCGTTGTGCTTATTACTCACTACATGGACGAGGCCGCCCAGGCTGACCGAGTTGTGGTTATGAGCAAAGGTCATGTGGAAAAAACCGGCACGCCAAGAGAAATTTTCTCTCAGGTGGAATGGATAAAAAGTCTTGCCCTTGATGTGCCGCAAACAAGCGAACTTGCATACGAGCTGAACAAACAGGGGGCAAACCTTTCCACAGGGGCTATCTCTATTGACGAGTGCGCCGCACAACTTTACAAATTTTTGGAGGAATAAAATTGTCTGTTTTAAAAATCGAAAATTTATCCTTTGTTTACAATCGGGGTATGCCGGGAGAAACAAAGGCACTTGACAATATAAATTTGGATATTGAAGAGGGTAGTTTTGTGGGCATTATCGGCCACACAGGCTCAGGCAAAAGTACTCTTATTAGCCATTTAAACGGCCTTACAAAGCCTCAGTCAGGCAGAATTCTTTTAGAGGGTAAGGATATTTGGAAGGATTATGATGATATCAGACAGGTGCGTTTCAGCGTTGGTCTTGTTTTTCAGTACCCGGAGTATCAGCTCTTTGAGGAAACCTGTTATAAGGATATTGCTTTCGGCCCTAAAAATATGGGCCTTGATGATGAGGAAGTGGACAGGCGTGTTCACATGGCGGCAAATTTTTGCGGGGTTACCGAGGAAATGCTTCAAGGCTCCCCCTTTGACCTGTCCGGCGGACAAAAAAGGCGTGTTGCCATTGCAGGCATAATCGCAATGATGCCGAAGGTTTTGGTTCTTGACGAGCCCTGTGCAGGCCTTGACCCGGAGGGCAGAGAACTTATTCTCTCCCAGGTTAAAAATTATCATCAACAGACAGGCGGCACGGTAATACTTGTATCCCACTCAATGGAGGATATTGCCAATTATGCCGACAAAGTTGTTGTTTTAAACAGCGGCCATGTTTACAAATATGCCGACACGGAAGAAGTTTTTGCAGATGCGAAAAATCTTGATGAAATGGGGCTGGGCATACCGGACATCACAAAAGTATTTTTAAAACTTAAAGAGATGGGTTGCGATATTCCCACCGATGTTTATACAATTCCCTACGGCGTTAAAACTCTTATGAAATACAAAAAGGAAAAGGAGGCAAAAAAGAATGCTTAAAGACATTACCATAGGTCAGCATTTTCCGGGCAACAGCGTTGTGCATAAAATGGACCCAAGGCTTAAAATAGTTCTTATCATAGCTTATATTGTCGTTTTGTTTATGAGCACAAATATACCCGGGCTTTTGCTCTGCGGCCTTTGCGCCTTTTCCCTTTACAAAGTGGCAAAAGTGCCTGTAAAAATGCTTGTAAAAAGCATAAAACCTTTGTTGCCTTTGATTTTCTTTACGGTTGTCTTGAATTTGTTCTTTATAACCGGCCGGGGAGACCCACTTGTTTCTTTTTGGAAACTTAAAATTTACAAAGAGGGCGTTTTGTTCTGCTTGGTTATGATAGGCCGTATAGTATTTTTGATTTCCGGCACATCTCTTTTAACCTACACAACAAGCCCTATCAGCCTTACAGACGGTTTGGAAGAACTTTTAAAGCCCCTTAACAAGGTGCATTTCCCAGTACACGAACTGTCCATGATGATGACTATCGCTTTGAGATTTATACCTACATTGATTGAGGAAACCGACAAAATTATGTCGGCGCAAAAATCAAGAGGTGCGCTTTTGGACTCCGGCACATTTATGGAAAGAATAAAGGCCATGGTGCCTATACTTATTCCGCTGTTTATTTCCGCTTTCAGAAGGGCGGAAGAACTTGCCACCGCAATGGAATGCCGTTGCTATCAGGGGGGCGAGGGCAGAACAAGACTTAAACAGCTTAAAATGACAGGGCTCGACTACAAATCTTTGGCTGTTTGTGTTATTGTGTTTGGTGTTATATTGTCCCTTAAATTTGTATTCCCACGGGTGGTTTAATTTTGAACATACTTGTTAAACTTGCCTTTGACGGCACAAATTACCACGGCACACAAATACAGGAAAACGCAAACACGGTTTTTCGGGTTTTCCAAGAGGCTTTAATCGGCTTTTTGGGGCATAAAACCGATATAAAGGGCTGTTCAAGGCTTGACAGCGGCGTACATGCGAAAAGTTTTTATCTCAGCTTTAAAACAGATAAGGATATCAATATCGCAAAACTGCCCCTTGCCTTAAATGTGCGCTTGCCGGAGGACATAAAAGTTATGTCGGCTCAAGTTGTGCCGGATGATTTCCACGCAAGATATTCATCTAAGGGCAAAGAGTACACATATTATGTATGGAACAGCCATATAGATGACCCTTTTAACAGCAAATACTACTACCGCTACCCAAAAAAACTGGACGCCGAAAAGATGAATATTGCCGCCGGCTATTTTGTCGGCCGGCATGATTTTCGCTCCTTTATGCGGTCTAACTCGAAAATTACCGACTGCCGCCGACAAGTTTATTCCGCAAAGGTAGAGCGCCGGGGGGACATGGTGAAATTTATCGTAAGTGCTGACGGATATCTTTACAATATGGTAAGGATTATGGCAGGTACACTTATAAAAATAGGCGGTACAGCTGCCCGGCCGGAACTTGTAAAGGATATTATAACCGCCGAAAACAGAGCTGCCGCAGGGGTTACCGCACCGGCAAAGGGTTTATTTTTAACCGATGTTTTTTATGATTTTAACGAATTATGAATGATGGAAGAATCAGCCGAAAAGAGCTGAGAAAACAAAACGAAAAAATACAAAAAAGACGAAGCGGCATAAAAACGGTTTTGATTGCCGCAGTAACCGCTTTGTTTTTATATATAACCGGCATTTACGGCACAAGCCTTGCTTATTTGGGAGATTTTCTCTCAAACGGAATGACGATTATTCAAATAGGCGGCGGATGGCCGGTTCAGGAAGATTTTTCCGGCTATATTCAAAGTCATAAAATGGGTTCGGCACTGTGTGTGCTGACAGACGATAATCTCCTGGCTTATTCCCCCACAGGCAAACAGGTACTTTCTTACAGCCATTCAATGAGCCGCCCGGTTATATCAACATCTAAAAACCGTGCTGTTTTGTACGATTTAAACGGAACAAGTTTAAAGGTAATTAACAGCCACGGGGTGTTATTTCGGAAAGAGACCGACAGCAATATTGTACACTGTGATATATCTTCCTCAAACCGTGTGGCGGTTACAACACGCTCCCGGACATATAACGGAGAAGTTACGGTTTACAACTACAATATGGAACCTCGCTTTGCATGGTACTGCGCAACCGGGTACCCGGTGTATTCCAGACTTTCCTCAAATGGGAACACCATGGCGGTGGAAACATTGGACACCCGGCAGGGTATTTTGCAAAGCAGAATTTATGTAATAGATTCCAAGGAGGGGCGGGAGCTGTACTATATAGAAACCGGCTCTTATCCTTTGGATATGATGTTTTTATCGGCAGATAAACTGTTGGTGGCTTATGTAAGCGGTTTGGTTTTATATGATGTTAAAAATCAAAGCCAAATTCGGGAGTTAAGCTTTGACGGCGACAGTTTGAAAGCAGTGGAAAAAAAGGGTTCGTATATAGCCGTAAGCTACGGTGGCAACGGTCGGGCAAATACCACCGTTGCTCTGCTCAATTTGGATTTGTCGCAAAAAGCGATATTCAATATTGACGACAATATAAAGAGCCTTTCAATATCAAATTCAAGGGTATTTTGTCTGGGGGAAAAGGCTTTGTACGAATACGATTATACCGGCAACCTTGTAAACACAACCCGGATAAACGGATTTACAAAGGCTTTGGTAAATTACAACGGCACATCGCTTATAGACAGCGACAGCATTACAAAGATTGAAAAGACAACATCTCGCAATTAAATTTGCAGGATGGTTGGAAATGGCAGGTGTTACATTTGGATATATTGGAAATATTAACTGAAAATAAAGGTATGGTTATTGACGGAATACTTATTCTTGTTTTACTTTTAACGGCGATTAAGGGCTATAAGGACGGATTTTTATCTGCGGCAATTAACCTTGCAGGAAATTTAGGCAGCCTTTTTGCAGGCCGGTATGTGGCAAAAAATTATGCACAGGTGTTTTTTGAAAAAGTTTTAAGAAGCGGCCTTATTGAAAGGTCTTACAACTATCTGTCGCAAAATCGGCAGTCAACGGATATATCCGAGGCTCTTGCTTCTGTCCTTGACAATTTGCCCCAATCCTTTGTGGAAAAAGTGGTTTCTGCCGCACAAAATGCGGCACAGGGAGTTCTTGCCCCAACCCAAGACAGCGCCGCTGTGCTTGTGGATGATTTTATAGCTCCTATGCTGTTGCCGGTTATTGCGGCAGGTCTTTTTGTGATAACATTTTTAGTAGTGGGTATATTGTGCAAAATTTTGGCAAAACGGCTTAAAATAGTAAACGAAGTTCCGCTGATAGGCACGGCAAACAAAATAGCGGGCTTTTTGATAGGCACCGCCAGCGGAGTTGTCAATATCATACTATTATCATTTTTATTGTATATAATATGTATAGTAACGAAGGACGGAATGTCCTTTGTTACTTTGGATATTTTACGGCAGAGTAAAATAATCGGAATGATGAATATAGCAAATCAGATTTTATAATATAGGGAGAAAGTGTATGTTGTTTTGCGAAAGATGCAAAAAACGCCCGGCTATGATATTTGTTCAGCAAATGGAGGACGGCGCCATGAAAAGCAAAGGCTATTGCCTTACCTGCGCCAAAGAGCTGGGCATAAAACCTGTTGATGATATGATAAGCCAAATGGGTTTGGACGACGAGACCCTTAAAGGGCTGGAAGAACAGATGCAGGGAATAATGAACGGCGACGGCGAGGACGGCGAAAACGGGTTTGCCAATATGTTTGGCGGATTTATGGGAGATAACGCAGAGGACGACGAGGACGGCGACTTTGAACAGGGTGGTTCTTCTACAATTCCTTTTGCCAAGGACGGCGACAAAGACCAAAGAAAAGACAGAAAAAAACGCAACAAGCGCAAATTTTTGGATCAGTATTGCGAAAATCTCACACAAAAGGCGAGAGACGGCAAGATTGACAATATCATAGGCCGTGACAGCGAAATTTACAGAACTATACAGATTTTAAGCCGCAGACAGAAAAACAATCCATGCCTTATAGGCGAGGCCGGTGTAGGTAAAACCGCCATCGCCGAGGGAATTGCCCTGCGCATAAGCAAGGGGGATGTTCCACGGCGTCTCAAAAATAAAGAAATTTATCTTTTGAATATGACAAACCTTGTTGCAGGCACTCAGTTCAGAGGTCAGTTTGAACGGAGAGTAAAGAGCCTTATAAGCGAGGTTAAGGAAAACGGCAATATTATTTTGTTTATTGACGAAATTCACACTATAACCGGCGCCGGAGATTCCGAAGGCGCAATGAATGCCGGCAACATCTTAAAGCCTGCCCTTTCAAGAGGTGAAATTCAGGTTATAGGTGCCACAACATTTAACGAATACAGAAAGTTCATTGAAAAAGATGCCGCTTTGGAGCGCCGTTTCCAGCCGGTAAAGGTTGACGAGCCGTCAATCAGCGACACCATTGACATTATAAACGGCGTAAAACAGTACTACGAGGCATATCACCATGTTAAAGTGCCACGGAAAATGGTAGATTTAACTGTCCGTATGAGCGAAAAGTACATCACTGACAGATTTTTGCCGGATAAGGCTATCGACCTTTTGGATGAATCCTGCGCCTGCTGTTCACTGCGCCATACAGAGATAAACAAATGGCTTGAAATTAAGGCAAAACAGGAGGAGCTCAACGCCAAATTAGAGGCATTGCAAAGCGAAACCGAAGCCCTTGACTACGAGGCCATTGCACAGGTTAAACAGCAGTTGTTTGCCGCCGATGAGGAGGAAAAACAGCTTAGGGAACAGGTGGACAAAATCAATGTGGAAATTGATGATGTTGCAAAGGTTATTCAGCTTTGGACAGGTATTTCTGCGGTAAAGGTAAAGGAAAGCGAATTTAACAAGGTGGCAAACCTTGAAAATAACTTAAAGGCAAAAATCAAAGGCCAGGACGAGGCGGTTAGCCTTGTGTCTAAGGCTATTAAGCGCAACCGTGCCGGAATTTCCGGCCGCAATCGCCCGGCAAGCTTTTTGTTTGTTGGCCCTACCGGCGTGGGAAAAACCGAGCTTGTAAAACAGCTTGCAAATGAATTGTTTGACACCGCCGACCCGCTTATCAGATTTGATATGTCGGAATTTATGGAGAAACACGCAGTGTCACGCCTTATCGGTTCGCCTCCAGGATATGTAGGCTACGACGAGGCCGGTCAGCTTACGGAAAAAGTTCGCCGCAAGCCATATTCCGTTGTTTTGTTTGATGAGATAGAAAAAGCACACCCTGATGTTATGAATATCCTTTTGCAGATTTTGGACGAGGGCAGAATTAACGATTCACAGGGCAGAACCGTAAACTTTGAAAATACGGTTATCTGCATGACATCAAACGCAGGCTCTAACGACAAGGTTAACGAAACCGGTTTTAACAAGAGCCGGGGAGATGTTTCAAAGGCAAAGACAATGCGTGCCTTAAACAATTTCCTCCGCCCGGAATTTCTGGCGAGAATTGACGAGGTCGTAATTTTTAATCCGTTAAGCGAGGATACTCTCAACGATATAGCTGACCTTATGCTGACAGAATATGTTAAGCCTATGGAGCAAAAGGGCATAACATTTACATGGGATAAGCGGATTTTGCCTATTATCACCGGCAAGGCTCAGGGGGGCAAGTTCGGCGCCCGTGACATTCGCAGGATTATACGCAAAGAAGTTGAGGATAAGATAGCCGAAATTATTGTTGATAACCGTGATGTTAAATCTGTTTACGCCTATGACGAAAACGGTGATATAAAGGTTAAATTTGAATAAATCTATTGACAAAATCATAGTATAGATGTATAATAACATTCGTCGATTGAGTTAATCGGCGAATATATGCAGGTGTAGTTTAGTGGTAGAACTCCAGCCTTCCAAGCTGGTCGTGTGGGTTCGATTCCCATCACCTGCTCCAAAGCCAATCCAAAAGGGTTGGCTTTTTATTTTGCAATAAATCGGCGGGTTTGACAATACACCTCTTGAATGATATATTTAAAACAAAGGTAACGGAGGAAAATATAATGTCGGTATATATATCTGTGTATAAAAGCCCTTTTGGTAATCTTACAATGGCATCCAGGGGAGATAAGATAATCGGCCTTTGGTTGGACGGGCAAAAATATTTTTTGGGCAAGTTAAAAGAAGAAACTGTTATAAAAGATGATTTAGAGGTTTTTGCCCGGTGTCGCCGTTGGCTTGATGATTATTTTTTAGGGAAAAACCCGCCTGTTGACAAGGATATTCTTCGGCCGGAGGGCAGCGAATTTCGGCAAAGTGTGTGGAATATACTTTTAGAAATACCTTATGGCGCAACTACAACATACGGGGAAATCGCAAAAAAATTAGCAAGCGAAAAAGGTGTAAAATCCATGTCTCGGCAAGCGGTAGGCGGACGGGTAGGGCATAACCCTATTTCGATTATTATTCCCTGTCACCGTGTGGTAGGGCGGAACGGCTCTCTCACAGGCTATGCCGGAGGAATTGACAAAAAAATAAGCCTTTTACAGCATGAAAATGCAGATATGAGCAAATTGTATCGCCCGGCAAAAAGCACCGCACCATAATAATTTTAAATATAAAAAACACAAGATCCGGTTAGCACAAAGGGGTCTTGTGTTTTTATTATCGAAATGAGCTGCTTCATAAAAAAATAAATATAAACAAAATATTTATAAATCTTTCGGTGGGTTACTGCCCACAGGTCTTTTTAAAAGAAAAACGGCGGAAATTCCGCCGTTTTAATTTTACTGTTGAGTTTTAAACAATTTACCGATTAAAGGTGTAAAACTCTCTCTTTGATTTCCTGGGTTCTGCCCTCGTTCCAGAAGTTTTCACCTAAATAGCCGCAGGTTCTTCTTACAACGTTCATCTTGTCCCTGTCTCTGTTACCGCAGTTAGGACAATACCATTGAAGATTGTCATCGCAGAGGATTTCACCTTCAAAGCCGCAAACCTGGCAATAGTCCAGTTTAAGGTTTACCTCGGCATACTGTACATTGTCATACATATACTGAATAATTTTTACAAGAGCCTCAACATTGTGGGACATATTTGGCAATTCAATATAGCTTATGGCACCGCCGGAGGAAATCCGATGGAACTGTGATTCAAATTTTAACTTTGTAAATGCGTCGATAGGCTCTGTAACATTTACATGGTAAGAGTTTGTAAGGTAATTTCTGTCGGTAATACCTTCAATTTCGCCCCAACGCTGTCTTGTAAGTCGGGCAAATCTGTCTGTAAGGCTTTCACTTGGTGTGCCGTAAAGGGCAAAACCAAGGCCCGTTTCGGCTTTCCAGTCCAGAACATGCTGTTTCAAATTCTTCATAATCTTAACAGCCAGTTTTTCGCCCTCAGGGGTTGTGTGGCTCTTGCCGATAAGCGCCTTAACACATTCGTACAAACCGATATAGCCCAGTGTGATTGTTGCATAGCCGTCTTGCAAAAGGGGCTTGATAGGCTCGTGCTTGCCAAGTCTTGCAATAGCGCCGTACTGCCAGTGAATAGGGGAAACGTCGCTTGTAACATCTTTGAGTTTGTCATATCTTAAAAGCAAGGCTTCCTTGCAAAGCTGAAGTCTGTCCTCCAATATTGTCCAGAAGTGGTCAAGGTTGCCCTGTGCGGAAAGTCCCGCATCTGCAAGGTTTATGGATGTAACACCCATATTGAACCTGCCGTATAGCTTGTATTGACCCTCAACATTATTTATGCCGCCCTTGTAAGGTGAAAGGAATGCTCTGCATCCCATAGGAGGCACCACATTGCCCTCGTAGTTTTCTTTGAGGATTTTTGCGGACAAAAAGTCCGGCATCATTCTCTTGGAAACACACTTTGCCGCAAGCTGTGTAAGCCAGAAGTATTTGCTATCCTCGTGAATGTTGTTTTCGTCTGTAACATACAACAATTTCGGGAAAGCAGGTGTTATCCATGCGCCCACTTCGTTTTTCATACCCTGGATACGCTGTGTAAGCATTTCCTTTATAAGCATAACGGTTTCTTCTTCATATTCCGGGTATTCGCTGATATACATAAATACCGACAGGAACGGAGCCTGGCCGTTAGATGTTTGCAATGTGTTTATCTGATATTGGAATGTTTGAATACCTGCGGTAACTTCTTCCTGCAATTTGCGCCGAACCGCTTTTTCAAGCTGTTCATCGGTGTAGGTAAAGCCGTTGGCATCCCATTCCGCCTTTGTGTCCCTTATGAATTTATTTTTAGAAATTCTTACAAACGGTGCAAGATGACCCAATGTAATAGTCTGACCGCCGAACTGACCGGAGGCAACCTGTGCGATGATCTGTGTGGCAATGGTGCAGGCTGTTCTGAAAGAGTGTGGCTTTTCTACCAACTTGCCGTTGATAACGGTGCCGTTCTCCAACATATCCGCAAGATTTACAAGTTCGCAGTTGAAAGACGGGTTCAAATAATGTCCCAAGTCGTGAATGTAAATCAAGCCCTCGTTGTGTGCCTGTGCAATGTGGGGAGGCAGCATCATACGCAAGGAAATATCCTTTGAAACTTCCTCGGCAACCAAGTCACGCATGGTGGAAACCAAAGCGGAGTCTTTGTTTGAGTTGTCCTTTATGTCTTTGCCTGTGCCGTTTACAATGCCCAAAACCTTGTTGTCAATGGTGTTGTGCTGGCGCTGATATTCTCTTACCGCACGATAGTCCTCATACCGCTTTGCAGTCATGGCATGGCCGTATTTTACAAGTGAATCATAAACGTATTTTTCTACCGCTTTAATGTCAACAATAGGGCTGTCGCTGCGAAATTCAATGCTTATCTTGTGTGCCAAATCCTGGTCAACTATGCCACTGCCGTATTTCATGGCTTTCATAATTGCCCGTTCGATTTTATAGGCATCCCAAGAAGCTTTTGAACCGTCTCTTTTTATAATAGTAATAGGTGTCATTTTATCTCCTGCCTTATCTGTGTTCTTATCCCGTGACTGCCAAATTGCCCTTGCAATATTGGCAAGTCAACCGCTATAACTAATATATCTTTTGACAAGAATAATTTTACCACTATATCTTGTGTTTTACAAGGAAGAAAAGTGCGATATATTGTTTTAACCCTTATTTCTACTTTTTGTACAAAAAAATATTTTTTTCTTGTTGAAAAATAGAATTGATTTTAATTTTAATTGTGATACAAGAATAAATTAACATATCTGTAACACAAAATATCCGTAAATAGGGTATACTATATATAAATGGTAGGTAAGATATATGAGAAAGAATGTTTTGTTAATTTACAACCCCTCAGCGGGGAAAAACGGCGCAGGCAAACTTTTGCCGAAAGCCATACAAAGTTTGCGGAACTGCGGTTGCAGGGTGACTGTTTTCCCCGTAAGCAAAAATTACGGTGCCGAGGATATAATAAAAGATGAGGCGTCAAAGACAGATATAGTGGTTTGCTGCGGCGGAGACGGCACAATGAACCACACCATAAACGGCCTTATGGGCCTTGAAAAGCGCTCCTATTTGGGATATATACCGGCAGGCAGTACAAACGACTTTGCCGTTTCTGCCGGGATAGAAAAAGATGTGGGTAAAAATTGCCGAAATATTGCCAATGACCGGCCTTTTTTCTACGATATAGGTAAGTTTAATAACCTCTATTTTAATTATATAGCCGCATTTGGGGCTTTTACACGGGTTTCTTACTCCACCCCTCAAAGCGAGAAGAACGCCCTGGGGCATATGGCGTATATAATCGAGGGGGTTCGCAACCTGCCAATAGGGCAGTATATAGAGCTTGAATATACCCATGGCGGAAAAGAGTATTCGGGTGAATATATTTACGGGGCAGTGTCCAACACCAAAAGTGTTGGCGGTGTGAATTTCAGAGTGTTGGAGGACAGTGATATGGATGACGGTCTGTTTGAGGTTATTCTTATTAAGCGCCCCAAAAATATTTTAGATGTGCAGAATATAATTTCTGCCCTTATTTTGGAAAACTACAAAAGTCCGTACTTTGAATATTTCAAAACCAATGAGATTGAGTTCCGCTTTAAGCAGGCAACTTCTTGGACGCTGGACGGAGAATTTGGCGGGGAAACGGACAGAGTGAATATAAAAGTTGAGAACAAAGCAATAGGGCTTTTGAAGTGATGTGTCCACCACAGAAATACAATTTCACAAATAGATTGTAGCCCGTAGACACACAACAGTACACAACAGGGAAACTGCAACTTTGGCAAAACGGTGCAAAACCGCCCTTTAAACAGGGCGGTTTTTGCTGTATTGCACAAATGAATTTTGTCAAAAGCAAAATTCCGTAAAATCACACTGTACACTTTGCACAAAAAGTACCGAAACCGATTGTGCATTTTTGCCGCCAAAGAAATTTGCTTGTGACAGATCGGCGAAAAAAATGTTGATTTTTTGAAATTTCCGGCTATAATATAAAGCATAAACCCGATATGAGTTTACAAAACCTATTTTATGAAAGAAGATTCACAGATGTTTGCAGACAGAGATTTGTTTTTGGACGTTGTTTTAACAGTTAATAACAACAATGAACAGGGCAATAATAATGCCCTGAACTTTGCGTTGAATAATACTGAGGAAGAACGCCAGCCTGAACAGGCTGAACAAAAGCAAATTGAATATGCTGCGGCGTAGTGAATTTTATTTAAAGGCTTGCCGCAGGCAGGTACTTTAAGGCATAAATCGTGTTGATATCCACCATGGTGCTTTAAGGCGCTGTGGTGGATTTTTGTTTGTGTAAAAGGCCTTATCACGGACAAAAAAGCGATTGAAATTCCACCGGTCGGGAACAAATTTTACTATTGAGAGGATACACTTATGGATACTAAAAAGGATAAACAAAAGGGCGTTTACAGGTTTATCGGCGGCATCGAAAAGGCCGTAAATAAATTGCCAAGTCCGTTTATGATGTTTATAGGATTGTTTTTTATAGTTGCGATTTTGTCGTTCTTTATGAGAAATGTTGCGGTTATCAACCCGTCTACAAACGAACTTGTACAGATAAACAACTTCTTTTCAAAAGAGGGCTTAACATGGATTTTGACAACAATGACCTCAAACTTTTCCGGCTTTGCCTCACTGGGTCTTGTTTTGACAATGACATTGGGCATCAGCCTTTGTGAGCAGGTAGGCCTTGTTGACAGTTTGTTGAAAAAGTCAATGAGGGGTGTTCCGGCTTCGGTAATGCCGTATCTTATCGCCTTGATAGGCACATGCGGTAACCTTGCCTCCGACACTTGCTCGGTTTTGGTACCGCCCCTTGCGGCAATCGCATTTTTGGGCGTAGGCAGAAGCCCGATAGCAGGTATGCTCTGCGGCTGGATTTCCGCCAATGCAGGCTTTTCCGCAAACCTTATGATCGCCGGTACCGACTCCCTTTTGGCAGGTATCACAAACACATCAATTCAGGTTTTGTTGGGCGCAGACACAACATTTACCGTTGACTCTGCATGTAACTGGTACTTTATGGCGGCATCCACAATCTTGGTTGCCCTTGTAATAGGCTGGTGTACAAACCACATTATGGAACCACACCTGGGAAAATACACCGGAGATGCTGTTGTTTCTAAAGAACCTCTTACAAAAATTCAGAGCAAGGCTCTTAAAAACACAGGTATTGCGGCACTTGTTTATATGGCAATCATACTTTTGGGTATATTCACAAGGGTTCTCTCAAACCCGGACGGCAGTATCGTAGGCTCACTGTTCTTAAAAGGTCTTATTCCTATTATTCTTATGCTCTTTATAGTGTGTGGTGTTGCATACGGTGTTACCACAGGATATATCAAGAGCGAGCGTGATGTTTCAAAAGCCTTTACAAAGGCTATGTCAAATATGGGCGCATTTGTTGCATTCTGTTTTGCAGGCGGTCAGTTTACGGCGTTGTTCTCATGGACAAAAATCGGCACGGTAGTTGCCATTGAAGGCGCAGAGCTTTTGCAGTCGATAGGTCTTACAGGCGTTCCGTTCTTCGTATGCTTTATCATACTCACAATGCTTATCAACTTCCTCATCGGTTCAGGTTCCGCAAAGTGGACTATTCTCGGCCCGGTATTCGTACCTATGATGATGCTCTTGGGCTACCACCCGGCATTTATACAGCTTCTTTACAGAGTAGGCGATTCACCTACAAACGCCATAGCACCTTTGGGCGCATATCTTTACATGGCTCTTGCCGTTGTAAACGAAAAGTACGACAAGGATATGAAGCTGGGAACATTTATTGCAAACTGTATTCCTACAACCATGATTTTGCAGGTTATTTGGATATTGTTCACTATTGCTTGGTACTTAATCGGCTTGCCGATAGGCCCTGGCGTAACAAGCGCATTGCCGGCAGGCATTATCTAAAATTTACATATCCGCCCGTTTTACAGGGCGGATATTTTAAAAAAGACTTTAAAAACCATTGTAATATGGTATAATAATTATAATAACATTTAATTTATCCGTAACGGTTCGGAGGCTATTATGAACAAGGATTATTTAAAAATTATTGACGAAAAATCAGATAAACTCTTTAAACTTGCAGATGACATCTGGCATGTGCCGGAAACCTGCTTTACAGAGTTTAAATCCGCAAAGTATCTCTGCGACGCTTTGAGAAGCGAGGGCTTTGATGTAAAGGAAAATGTGGCTGACATTAAAACCGCATTTACCGCAACATACGGTAGCGGAAAACCGGTAATCGGCATTTTGGGCGAGTTTGACGCTTTAAGCGGACTTAGCCAAAAGGCAGGCAGCCGGACAAAATGCCCGGTAGAGGAGGGCGGCAACGGCCACGGCTGCGGACACAATCTTTTGGGCACTGCCGGCGTAGGCGCAGTTATCGCAATCAAAAATTATCTTGAAAAAGAGAAAAAATCCGGCACGGTAATTTATTTCGGTTGCCCTGCAGAAGAGGGCGGTTCCGGCAAGGCCTTTATGGCAAGGGACGGCGTGTTTGACGGTTTGGATGTGGCTCTCACATGGCACCCGGGTGATGTAAACGAGGTTGCAACAGGCTCATCTCTTGCAAATGTTCAGCTCTATTACAGGTTTAAGGGGGTTGCGGCTCATGCGGCGGCAGTTCCTCATCTTGGCAGAAGTGCCCTTGACGCAGTTGAACTTTTGAATGTAGGGGTAAACTTTTTGAGAGAGCATGTTATCCCGGAGCGGAGAATGCACTATGCAATTACAAACCCGGGCGGCTATTCTCCTAACGTTGTTCAGGCAAATGCAGAGGTTTTGTATCTTCTCCGTGCGCCAAAGAACTCGCAGGTTCAGGAAATTTTAAAGAGAGTAAACAAAATTGCCCAGGGCGCTGCCCTTATGACCGAAACAGAGGTTGAAATCGACTTTGTAAAGGCTTGCTCAAACACTGTGCCGAACTTCGCTTTGGAGGATGTTGTTTACGAAAAAATGCAGGAAATCGGCGCACCTAAATTTACGGCAGAGGAAGAAAAATTTGCAAGGGAAATTCAGGCAAATATTGAAAACCTTTCATATACCGTTGATGATATTGCCGCTAAACTTCCCGCAAGTCAAAGGGCGGAAATTTTGGCACACAGAGACGATCGGTTTTTGGACTTCATTATTCCGCATATTCAAGACGAGATTGCAACACCGGGTTCTACCGATGTAGGCGATGTAAGCTGGTGCTGCCCGACGGCACAGGTACATACCGCTTGCTGGGCGGCAAACACACCGGGTCACTCATGGCAGCTTGTAAGCCAGGATTCTTTAAGCCCTGCTCATAAAGGTATGGCATACGCAAGTAAGGTTATGGCCGCCACCGCAATGGAGCTTATTGAAAAGCCGGAGCTTATCGAAAAGGCAACGGCAGAGTGGAAAGAGAGAGTAGGGGACGGATATGTTTGCCCTATACCAAAAGGCGTTGTGCCAAGATCAATCACACCTAAAAAATAAGGCAGTTTACCGCAAGGGCGAAACCGGTTGGTTTTGCCCCTGCGGCTTTGCCATGAAAGGGACTGTTTTAAATGAAAATTTACAACTACGGAAATCCGGAAAAAAATTCGCTTTTTCTCTTGCCCGGTTCCTGTGCTCACCCGGAAAATTACTTCGGGGGCATAAGGGAGTATCTTGAAAAATTTTACAATGTTTTTCGGGTGGGATACACCGGTTTCAACAAGACGGAAAATACGGATTTTGTATCTGTTACCGACGAAGCGGAAAAAATAGAAAACTATGTAAAAGACAACCTGGGCGGAAAAATCCACGGCATTTTAGCCTGCGGAGAGGGCGTAAAAATTGCCGCCCTGCTTTTGGACAGAGGCAATATAAAAATAGAAAAATGCGTCCTGGACGGCCGGGAAATGGAATATGCAGAGGGATTTTTCGGCAAAGTGGCAATGAAAAACAAAATAAAAAGCACCTATAAGCTTTTGCATGACGGTGAGCTGCCGAGAAATTTGAAAAACTACCTTTTGGACGACAAAAGCGGATATTATAAAAAATACACCGGCCTTATGGGGTACGAAAGCCATAAGAATATGAGTTTTGTTACGGAAAAATCCGTTGAAAACTTTATTACCTCCGCAATGACGGAGAAACCGAAAGAAAAAATAATATCCGACCGGGATATAAGCATAATCTACTACACAAAAATGGGCGAAGTTTTAAAACAGCGCTACGAAAAATTTTTCCCTACGGCAAACGTAATGGCATTTGAATATGACAACGAGGAGCTTTTGTGTATGTATCCGAAGCCTATGTCCATAGTTTTAAGGCGTTGCACCGGGGATTTATAATTATTATTATCATTATATATGTATTAAAAGCACATTGTTCTTTGACAAAAGAGCAGTGTGTTTTTTTAAAATTTAGTTTGCCAATTTGACTGACAAGTGGTATAATCACTTTTGCACTATATTCGGCTTGACCGAAACAGTAGCAGGAGGAAATTTAATAATGAAAAAAACTGACACTAAGCGTCTTGTAATGACCGCTTTCCTTGTTGTAATCGTAGTTGTATTACAGTACATGGGAAGTTTTATTCACCTGGGTACATTCTCAGTATCTTTGGTTCTTGTACCTATCGTAATCGGTGCCGCCCTTTACGGCCCCGGCTGCGGCGCCCTTTTGGGCTTTGTATTCGGTGTTGTTGTGCTTATATCCGGCGATGCCGCTCGGTTCTTGGTTGTAAATGCCATAGGCACAGTTATAACCGTACTGGCAAAAGGCACTCTTTCCGGCTTTGCCGCAGGTTTGGTATTTAAGGCATTGCATGGAAAAAACGAAACAGCTGCCGTTGCACTTGCCGCCATCACAGCACCGGTTGTGAACACAGGCATTTTCCTTATCGGTTGTGTTTTGTTCTTCCTTGAAACAATTACCATGTGGGCAGGCGGAACCAATGTTGGCGTTTACATGATAACAGGCTTTGTAGGCCTTAACTTTGTGGTTGAAGTTGCCATAAATATGATTCTCAGCCCGGTTATTTTAAGATTGCTTAAACTCAGCAAACAATTTTAATATATTGGAGTAGTAAAATGTTGCTTGCAATAGATGTTTCAAATTCCGATATGACATTCGGCTTTTGCGAAGATGCCCCGAAATTTGACAGCGTGTATAAATTTGCGATTTATCCCAACCAAACGGAATATGACTATGCTTTGAAGATAAAAAGCATAGTTGACTTAAAAAACATACAACCCGGCGAAATAGACGGAGTTGTAATATCCTGTGTTGTGCCGGAGCAAATACGCCCCGTGAGCAAGGCGGTGGAAATTGTAATCGGCGTTAAACCTTATGTTGTGGGCGCAGGCATCAAAACCGGAATACATCTTGATGTAGGTGACCCGGGCACTGTTGCCGCCGACCTGGTGGCCTCTGCCGTGGGGGCTAAAAATCTTTATCCATTGCCCTGTATAATCGTGGATATGGGTACCGCCACCGCCGTTACCGTTGTAAACGGCCGGGGCAGATACATAGGCGGAAGCATTATGCCGGGGGTTAAGTTGGCATTGGACGCTCTTTCAAAAAATGCGGCGCTTTTGCCCCACATAGAATTGGCGGCACCGCAAAAGGTTATTTCCGGCAATACCGTTGACAGTATGAAATCAGGCATTATATACGGCTCTGCCGGTCGGGTTGACGGAATAATAGACAAATTCACCGAGGAATTGGGCAGTGAGGCAACAATAGTTGCCACAGGTGATGCGGCGCCTGCCGTAATACCTTATTGCAAGAATAAAATCCTGATTGACGAAACCCTGCATCTGAAAGGGTTGTACTACATCTATAAAAGGAATACCGATTAAAATTAAAGAGCAGGCCGAAAGCCTGCTCTTGTGTTTTATCCCAAAATCTTTTTTAAGTCCTCTTCCGGGGTGCTTATAGGGGTTAAATTGTAATTTTCCGATAAGAATTTTAAAATATCAGGAGAGATAAATGCCGGTAAAGACGGACCCAAGAATATATTTTTAACGCCCAAATACAAAAGGGTAAGCAGAATACAAACCGCCTTTTGTTCGTACCAACTTAAAACCATGGTAAGGGGCAATTCGTTTACCCCGCAGCCGAAGGCGTCGGCCAGAGCCAGAGCAACTGTTATGGCACTGTATGCGTCGTTACACTGCCCCATATCCATAATCCTGGGCAATCCCTCAATTTCGCCTAAGTCAATATCGTTAAAACGGTATTTTCCGCAGGCAAGGGTTAAAATAATACTGTCTTTCGGGGCATTTTTTACAAATTCCGTGTAATAGTTTCTGCCCGGCCGTGCTCCGTCGCAGCCGCCCACAAGGAAGAAGTGTTTTATTTTACCCTGTTTTACCAAGTTTACAATTTCACCGCTGTGTTCCGATACAAAGTTCCTTGCAAAGCCGGTGTAAACCGTATCCCCGCCGTTAATGCCGGTAAGGCGCTTATCCTCTTTATAGCCGCCAAGCTCCAAAGATTTTTCTATGACCGGGGTAAAATCCAAATCCTTGCCTATATGCACCATGCCCGGGTAGGACACCACCTCAGTGGAATAAATTCTGTCGGCATAGTTTTCACGCAACGGCATAAGGCAGTTTGTTGTAAATACCACAGGTGCGGGAATGTCAATAAATTCTCTTTGCTGGGTGTACCAGGCAGTGCCGAAGTTGCCTTTTAAATGGCTGTATTTTTTAAGCTCCGGGTAGCCGTGGGCAGGCAGCATTTCGCTGTGGGTGTAAATATTTATGCCCTTGCCCTCGGTTTGCTTTAAAATTTGTTCAAGGGCGTATAAATCGTGGCCGGAAACCACAATAAACGGCCCTTTTTCAATAGTCATAGTCACTTTTGTCGGCACGGGATTACCGTAGGTGCTTGTATTGGCTCTGTCCAAAAGTTCCATACATTTAAAATTTACTTGGCCTGTTTTTAAGACCAGCGACAGCAGTGTATCCCGATCGGTTTCTTCTTTTATGGCTTGCAGTCCCTCAAAAAAGAAGTCATCTACTTCTTTGTCGTTGTAACCTAAAACTGCCGCATGGTAGGCATAGGCGGCCATTCCGCGCAGACCCAAAAGAATTAAACTTTTTAAAGAGCGGATGTTATCCTGCGCCTGCCAAAGCCGATTAAGATTATAGCAATCATCGCCGCAAACATCGGCCTTTTCTCCGGCAGGTTCTATGCGGTATCTCTCCCGATTTATTTTTTGGCACATTTCTTCAACGGTTTCGGTATTAAAGTTTACATTTGTAACGGTGGCAAAAAGCCCCTCTTTTACAAGTCGGTAAGTTTGCCGGGTAACATTTGTTGGGTTACTTTTTGCCGCCCGGGCAAGTTCAATCAAAGCGGCGGTAAGCTTATCCTGCCGATTTGCGGTCTGTGCGCTTTTGCCGCACACTCCGGCATTGCCTGTACAGGCTCTGCCGCCTGCGGTTTGTTCACATTGAAAACAAAACATCTGGTTCATACTAAGTCCTCCCTATTCGGATATATTATTGCCCGGGTTTTGCAAAATATTAAGCCGAGTGTATCTTTTATGCGGTTATTTTGATATAATATTCTTATAAATTAAAATTCAGGTAGCATATATGACATTTAAAGAATTTTTAAAGGAATACAATTTAAAGCTTGACAGCCGGCAGCAAAAGGCGGCGGAGCAAACAGAGGGTGCTGTTCTTGTTTTGGCTGTGCCCGGCAGCGGCAAAACCACGGTTTTGGTAACCCGTTTAGGGTATATGATAAAATGCAAGGGCATAAACCCGGAAAATATCTTAACCGTTACATACACAAAGGCCGCCACAGGGGATATGGGCGAAAGGTTCTATTCATTTTTCGCCGGCAGTATTCCCATGCCTGTTTTCAGAACCATAAACAGCCTGTGTGTTTCGGTTATAAAGCTTTATGAGCGTTTAAAAGGCACAACGGCATTTGATCTTGTAACCGACGATAAAATCACTGGGCTTATAATCCGTGAGGTCTACAAAAAATATATGAAAGATTTTCCCACCGAAGGTGATATAAAGGACATACGCACCGCAATATCATATGTTAAAAATATGATGTTGAAAGAGGATGATTTTACCGACGATGATATAGGCGTAAAGGGGTTTAAAAAAATTTACAAGTATTACAATGACAAACTCCGTGAAAAAAGACTTATGGATTATGACGACCAAATGGTTTACGCCCACACAATACTTGTAAAGTATCCCCGGATATTAAAATTTTTCAGCGACAAATTTAAGTATATATGCGTTGACGAAGCACAGGATACATCAAAAATTCAACACCGGATAATTAAACTTTTAACCGCCGAAAACGGGAATATTTTTATGGTTGGGGATGAGGATCAAAGTATTTACGGTTTCAGAGCCGCATACCCGGAAGCTCTTGTGAACTTTGAAAAAGAGTATAAAAATGCCAAGGTTTTGTTGATGGAAAAAAACTATCGCTCGTCACAGGAGATAGTAAAGGTTGCCGACGGGGTAATACAGAAAAATAAAGACAGACACCCTAAAAATATGCAGGCGGTAAGCAAAAATAAGGGAAGAGTAAATTTTATAAAAACTGCCGGAAGTACGGCCCAATATATGGAACTTTTAAAAACAGCCAAAAACCACAAAGGAGAAACTGCGGTGCTTTTCCGCAATAACGAAAGCGCAATACCCCTTATAAATCTTTTGGAAAAGGAGAAAATTCCTTTCTCATACAGGCAGACAGACGGCGCATTTTTCTCAAACAGAGTTGTCACGGATATTATGAACATAATCAAATTTGCACAAAATCCCTCCGATACCGAACTTTTTATGCAGATTTACTATAAAATAAACAGTATTTTAAAACTGTCCAGAGCAGCGGCAGAGGGGGCTTGTGACGAGGCGTCCGCCACGGGAAGAACCATACCTCGGGTGCTTTGCGCAAATCCGTTATACCGCAGAGGCAAGGACACGGCAATTTTTGCAAATGTTATAAAAAATGTAAACACCCGAAAACCTGGGCAGTTTATCGCCGAAGTTTACAACACATTGGGCTACGGCGAATATATGGAAAATATGCACTACCCGGCGCAAAAGATAAACATTCTTATTTCGGTGGCAACGCAGGAAAAGACAATGAGAGATTTCCTCCTGCGAATGATAGCTTTGGAGGACATTGTCCGCAATCGGCAGTACAACGGTACGGATTTTATACTTTCCACTGTTCATTCATCTAAGGGTTTGGAATACGAAACCGTTTACCTTATGGATATTCAGGACGGAATATTACCGTCGGTAAATATGTTTGATGACCCCAAACTGTATGAGGAAGAACGCAGGTTGTTTTATGTTGCAATGACAAGAGCTAAAAAAGAACTTAATATATTTGATTTAAACCAAAGCGGCAGAGCGAGTTTTACATTGGAGGCCGCCGGGGTTTTAAAGGGCAAAGGGGAAACGGTTACAAAAAATATACCAAAGGTGTATGACAGGATAAATCATCGGCAGTTTGGCGCAGGTACGGTAATTGCCGCCGACGGAGATTTTATCACCGTGAGTTTTGACGGCGGGCGGACAAGAAAATTCAGCTTTAAAGTTCTACGGGAAAAAGGGCTTTTGCTGATGAACAAGTCCGCAAAAAACGGACAATAGAAAACAGCCCTGCAACAATGTAAAAATTAAGTAAAAAATATTGACAATCGAAAGTCGCCATGATAAAATTCAAGCAGATATAAGGGAGTAATTCCGCAGATATGCGCTTTGCATATCTGTGCGTTAAATCAACAACGTGTCGTATTACGGCTGGTTTAACTGTAAAGAATGAGACTTGTACATAGTGTAAAGCTGTGTATAAGTCTCATTTTTATTATATCAATTTTAGGGAAGAATAAAGGAGCTTTTATGAAAGAATATCTTCAAAGCAAAGAATCGGTAATGTCCCGGCAGGGGGTGACCTGCCATGGTTTGACTTCTGCCCAGGCGGCCTCACGACTTGAAAAAAACGGCAAGAACAAGCTTGCCGAGGGTAAAAAGGACAGCTTAATCAAGCGCTTTCTTTTACAGCTTGCAGACCCGATGATTATAATTCTTATTGCGGCGGCATTTATCAGCGCTTTTACCGCAGCTTTCGGCGGTGAGAGCGAGGGCTATATGGATGTAATTATCATTATGTTCGTTGTGGTTATAAATGCCGTTTTAGGGGTGTACCAGGAGAGCAAGGCGGAAAAAGCCATTGAGGCCTTGCAGGAGATAGCCGCATCGACTTCCAAGGTTATAAGAGACGGAAGAACTATAACCGTTAAAAGCGAGGAAATAGTAACCGGTGATATAGTGATTCTTGAAGCCGGGGACAATGTCCCGGCAGATTGCAGAATTACAGAGAGCGCCTCCCTTAAAATAGAGGAATCTGCCCTTACCGGGGAATCTGTGCCTGTAACCAAAACAGACGAAGTTTTAAATTTGCGGGATTCCGATGATATTCCTCTGGGGGACAGAAAAAATATGTGCTACATGGGCTCCTCTGTGGCTTACGGCAGAGGAAAGGCGGTTGTTGTGGCAACCGGCATGAATACCGAAATGGGTAAGATTGCCGACGCCCTTACAAAGGCCAAGGAGGAGCAAACTCCTTTGCAGATAAAGTTAAATCAGCTGTCTAAAATACTGTCGTTTATTGTTCTCGGCATTTGTGTATTTATCTTTGTGTTTGACATTGTTCGTGCATTGATTGCAGGGGACGGCTTGACATTTTCCTCAACACTTCAATTCTTTATGGTTGCGGTGTCCCTTGCCGTTGCGGCTATTCCGGAGGGTCTTGCGGCGGTTGTAACCATTGTTCTGTCTATCGGCGTTACCAAAATGTCAAAGCGCAGTGCGGTTATCCGCAAATTGACGGCAGTGGAAACCCTCGGCTGTACGCAGATAATTTGCTCGGATAAAACCGGCACTTTAACCCAGAACAAAATGACGGTTGTGGAGCACAGAGGTACAGACGAAAGGCTTTTGGCGTCTGCCATGGCTCTTTGCTGTGATGCGGAGCTTTTGCCAGAGGGCACAGTTAAAGGCGAGCCTACCGAGGCTGCTCTTGTGGCTTATGCAAACTCCTTGGGAATTAAAAAATACGACCTTGAAAAGGAATTTCCCCGTGTTGGCGAGGTGCCATTTGACTCGGGAAGAAAGATGATGTCAACGGTTCACAAAACCCCTGATGGATTTGTGCGGTACACAAAGGGTGCGCCGGATGTGGTGCTTTCCCTTTGCACAAAGGCATATATCAACGGCAAAACAGTGCCTATGACAGATGAAATCCGCAATGAGATTGTCGCATCAAACAAAGAAATGGCAGACAAGGCTCTCCGTGTTCTGTGTGTGGCTATGAACAACTACGAAAAACAGCCGGAAAACGACGCCGCAGTTCTTGAAAATAACCTTTGCTATATCGGCCTTACGGGTATGATTGACCCGGTGCGCCCGGAGGTTATAGATGCCATAAAGGAGTGCAAAGGCGCGGGAATACGCCCTATCATGATCACCGGTGACCACAAGGATACCGCCGTTGCCATTGCCAAACAGCTGGGTATTATCGACGAAAAGCACAAGGCCATAACAGGTGCCGAACTCAACAAAATAAGTGATGAGGAACTTGACCGCAGTATAGAGGACTATTCGGTTTACGCCCGTGTTCAGCCGGAGCACAAGGTTAGAATTGTTCAGGCATGGAAGAAAAAAGGCAAGATTACCGCAATGACGGGAGACGGCGTAAACGACGCTCCGTCAATTAAAAATGCGGACATCGGCGTAGGTATGGGAATTACCGGCACCGATGTAACAAAGAATGTTGCCGATATGGTTTTGGCAGACGATAATTTTGCCACGATAGTTTCCGCCGTTGAAGAGGGCAGAAAGATCTACGATAATATCCGCAACGCAATTCAGCTTCTTCTTTCTTCAAACCTGTCGGAAGTTCTGTCAATATTCTTTGCCACCATGCTGGGCTTTACCTTGTTTGAACCTGTGCATCTTTTGTGGATTAACCTTATAACCGACTGTTTCCCCGCACTTGCACTTGGGCTTGAAAAGGGAGATCCGGACATTATGAAGCGCAAGCCCCGTGATTCCAAGGAGGGAATATTCGCAGGGGGAATGGGTATTGACTGTGCCTACCAGGGTGTTATGGTTACTGTGCTTACCCTTGTGGCATACGCTTTGGGTATTATGATGGCAAACGGTTCGGCGATGCCGTTAAGAGAGGTATTTGCCATAAATGACATGACTGCGCCTCTATTGCACAAAAACGGTATGACAATGGCATTTTTAACCCTTTCCATGGCGGAAATATTCCACTCTTTCAATATGCGTTCACGCAGACAGTCCATTGCAAAAATGGGAAGCATAAATTGGTATTTACTGGGGGCTATGGCTCTTTCACTGGTGCTTTCCACAGCTGTAATTTATATTCCTTTCCTGGCAAACGCCTTTGATTTTGCGCCTATTGACGCAAGGGAATACTTTACGGCTTTGGCTCTTGCATTCCTTGTAATTCCTATTGTAGAAATCGTGAAATATATACAGCGCAAAACAGACAAATAAAATACGCCCGGCTTTACAGAGGATAATCTGTGGCCGGGCATTTTAATTTTATATTTACATATTGTAGAAATCGTGAAATATATACAGCGCAAAACAGACAAATAAAATACGCCCGGCTTTACAGAGGATAATCTGTGGCCGGGCATTTTAATTTTATATTTACATATAAAGAGAGCCGACGGGTAGCCGTCGGCTCTCGATTTTTCAACAGTATAACAATCCAATGTCAAAAATTATTTTAATTTAATCAGCATTTGGCAACTGTGAATGTAACTTCTTCGCCGTTTACATCCCACTGTTTTGTATAGCCTTTGCCGGGGGTGTTTTCAATGGAAACCGCAAGGGTGTTCTTTTTGATTTCATCCCGGTTATTTGCCGCAATTTCAGCCACTTTATCGTTGCCTGTGATGTAAACCTTGATGTTATCCGTAACATTAAAGTCTGCTTCTTTTCTCATTGTCTGCAACTTGGAGATGATTTCACGGACAAAGCCCTCCTCCAAAAGCTCAGGTGTGATGTGAGTGTCAAGTGCAACTATAATGTTGTTGTCGCTTACGCTTTCAAAACCTTCGGTCTGCTTTGTTTCTATAAGTAAATCTTCGGCTGCAAGCTGAATATCCCCTGTTGAAACGGTGATTGTAACATAACCGTCTGTGTCAAGTTCTTTCTTGGCCTTTGCGCCGTCAAGGTTTGCAAGGGCGTTTCTTATCTCGCCGATAAGCTTGCCGTATTTCGGACCCAAAGTTTTAAGCTGTGGCTTGAATGTGTAGCTGATGTAGCCGGAGGCATCGTCGATTTCGTCAACTTCTTTAACATTCAACTCGTCTGCAAGAATAGCCTTGTAGTAATCGTTGAGAGGTCTTTCGGCCTTGATGTAGAGCTTTGAAAGAGGCTGACGGTTTTTGATGTTGGCGGCATTTCTTGCGCTTCTTGCCAATGTGGAGGCTTCAAGAACAAGCTGCATATCGCTTTCAAGGTCCTTATCAATCATCTTATCGTCCCGAACAGGGAAGTCGCAAAGGTGAATGCTCTCCGGAGCTGTCGGGTCATTTGTTCTCACAAGGTTCTGATAGATTTCCTCTGTCATAAACGGAATCATAGGTGCGCAAATCTTACAGAATGTAACAAGAACAGTGTGCAAGGTCATATAGGCGTTTATCTTGTCCTGTTCCATGCCTTTCTGCCAGAATCTTTCACGGCTGCGGCGAACATACCAGTTGGACAAATCGTCAACAAATTCTTGCAATGTCTTGCTGGCTTCGGTGATTTCGTAATTTGAAAGCTGTTTGTCAACAACTTTGATTGTAGTGTTAAGTCTGGACAAAATCCACTTGTCCATAACGCTGAGCTTATCGTATTCAAGGGTGTACTTTGTGTGGTCAAAGCCGTCGATGTCCGCATAGAGAACAAAGAAAGCGTAAACATTCCAAAGTGTGCCGAGGAATTTTCTCTGATATTCAACAACCGCTTTGTCGTGGAAACGGTTAGGAAGCCACGGTGCGCTGTTGGCGTAGAAGTACCAGCGAATGGCGTCGGCACCAAGTTTATTGAGAGCGTCAAATGGGTCAACGGCGTTGCCCTTTGATTTACTCATTTTTTGGCCGTCCGCATCCTGTACATGACCCAAAACAATAACATTTTCAAAAGGCGCTTTGTTGAACAACAGTGTTGATATGGCAAGAAGTGAATAGAACCAACCTCTTGTCTGGTCAACGGCCTCGCTGATGAATTTTGCAGGGAACTGTCTTTCAAAAACATCCTTGTTTTCAAATGGGTAGTGGTGCTGTGCGAAAGGCATTGAACCGGAGTCAAACCAGCAGTCGATAACTTCCGGCACACGGTGCATCTGCTTGCCGCAGTGAGGACAGGTGATTGTAACATTGTCGATATACGGGCGGTGAAGTTCGATGTCATCCGGGCAGTTAGGGCTCATCTTTTTGAGTTCTTCGATGCTACCTACGGAGTATTTTTCACCGCATTCGCATTCCCAAATGTTAAGAGGAGTACCCCAATATCTGTTTCTGGAAATGCCCCAATCCTGTACGTTTGCAATCCAAGAGCCGAAACGGCCTGTGCCTATCGTAGGAGGAATCCAGTTGATTGTGTTATTGTTTTTTACAAGGTCGTCACGAACCGCTGTCATCTTGATAAACCAAGATTCTCTTGCGTAGTAGATAAGCGGTGTGTCACAGCGCCAGCAGTGGGGGTAGCTGTGTTCAAATTTAGGGGCGGCAAAAAGTGCGCCGGATTCTTTCAAGTCTTTCAAAACCTCAGGGTCGGCGTCTTTAACAAACATACCCTCCCATTTGGTTTCTTTTGTCATTTGACCCTTGCTGTCTACAAGTTGAATAAGAGGCAGGTTGTACTGTCTGCCTACATTGGCGTCGTCCTCGCCGAATGCCGGTGCAATGTGAACGATACCTGTACCGTCTTCTGCGGTTACATAGCTTGCGCATGTTACAAACCAGCACTTTTCTCTTGGGGTTACAAAGTTCCAAAGAGGCACATACTCTCTCATTTCAAGAGCCTTGCCTTTCATTTCTTCCAAAACTTCGTATTTGCCCTCACCTAAAAGCTTGTCTGCCAAAGCTTTTGCAAGGTAGTATGTGTAACCGTCCTCTGCCTTTGCCTTGATGTAGTCAAGCTCCGGATTTACGCAAAGTGCGGTATTTGACGGCAATGTCCAAGGGGTAGTAGTCCATGCAAGATAGTAGGCATCCTCGTCCTTTGCCTTAAATCTTACAATGGCGGAGCGCTCTTTTATTGTCTTATAGCCCTGGGCAACTTCGTGGCTGGAAAGAGGTGTGCCACATCTTGGGCAGTAAGGTACAACCTTAAAGCCTTTGTAGAGCAAGCCTTTTTTCCAAATTTCTTTTAAAGCCCACCATTCGCTTTCGATATATGAGTTTTCATAAGTTACATAGGGGTGTTCCATATCAGCCCAGAAACCTACCGTGCCGGAGAAATCCTCCCACATGCCCTTGTATTCCCATACGCTCTGTTTGCAGAGCTTGATGAACGGCTCAACGCCGTAAGCCTCGATTTGATCTTTGCCGTTGATGCCTATCTTCTTTTCAACTTCAAGTTCAACAGGCAAGCCGTGGGTATCCCAACCGGCTTTTCTCGGAACGTATTCACCTTTCATTGTGTGGTAGCGGGGAATCATATCCTTGATAACACGGGTCAAGACATGGCCTATGTGGGGTTTGCCGTTTGCCGTAGGCGGGCCGTCGTAGAATGTGTAAGTAGGGCCTTCTTTTGTGCGTTCCATAGATTTTTCAAAGATGTCGTTTTCTTTCCAGAAATTTTCAACCTCTTTTTCTCTGGCTACAAAATTAAGGTCAGTCGGTACTTTTTTGTACATTTTATATCCTCCTTTTGTTGTATAGGAAACAAAAAAGCCCCTATCCTGCCATAAACAGGACAAGGGCGTAAATTCAGCCTTTGTTCAACCACCTATTACAACATACTTATTATATGTCTTTCTTTTAACGGGGAAATTCCGGAGAAGCTTAATAGTTGCCGTTGGGCTTTCGGCTCAAAAGTGATATTCACCGTAGGGATACTTTTATGCGGCTTCCACCTTGCCCGCACTCTCTTTAAATTTTTCACAAACGGTTACTGTCTTTGTCACAGCCTTTAATGATTTTAAATTGATTTATTCAATTCCGTAATTAGAATATAACATTTAGCCGGAATTGTCAAGGGATAAAAGGGCTTTTCTGTTGCAATATTTCCGCCGAGATTGTAAAATGATTACAAGAAATAAACGGAGGATTTTATTATGGCAAAAAGACCTAAAATAAAGATAACCTTGATTGACCGCCGTGGGCCGGTAGGCTGCCACAGAGGCCACCGTGTAGGTGACAGTTTCGATTTTGACACCGAAAGGGGAAAGATCTGCCCCATGGCCATGCATGTTGCTTTTTTGTATGTGGATATTTTGCGATACGGGGGACAGATACCCGGTAATGAACCGGGAACTGCTGTTTTTGCCTGCCCGGACGCAGATACCCTTAATATTTGGAAAGCGGAGATTGTCACCGAGTAGACTTAGGGTAAAAAGAATTTAAACCTGAAATAAATTTATATTTCATCAAATCGGTATTATTCTATTTTGTCGTATTCCGGGGTTTTGTCGGCGGTGAGAAATTTTTTTACCTTTTGCCGAATTTCGACGGTTTTCAGCTTTACACGGTATTTTTTGTTTTGAGTTATTGTGTTTTCGCTGTCGTTGTTGTACTCTACCGTGCCGTCGGTGTGGATTTGGGGATATATCAGCGTCCACCAGTTTTTGCCCTCGCCCTCACCCAAATATATCACAAGGGCGGTGTACCTGCCGGCAGGCAGGGCAAGGCTTTCTTTTTCCGAAAGAGGGAAATCGAATTCTTCTATTTTACACCGGGCGGCATAGCCGGCCTTTTGGGCTTTTAAGCTGTCATTTGCGGCTTTTGTTATTTTTGGCAGGTTTGCTTTTACAGCCTCGACAGCCTCGGCTTTATCGGTTGCGTTTTGGCAAATTTCGGCTGTTATGCCGGATACGGCGTAATATACATCGGTTTTAATTTCCCTGTCCCACCGGCTGCCGCTGTTGGCTATAACATGCAGGCGCAGTGTGTCGTTTTGCACCGCTTTTGCGGTTTTTACCGCATCGGCGGAAAGTGTTAAAATAAGGCACAGGGTAAGCCCGCCTAAAAGGCAAATATCGTTCTTTTTCATTTTTAGGTGTCCTCTCAAATTATACTGCCTTGATTGTTGGCAAATTTTTCAAAAAAATACAGGCGGAAGAAAAATGCCGTATAAACCGAAAAAATTTTTTTAAAATGCGGTTTTTATGCGAAAAATTTGCCTGCCGGTATTGACATTGCCGCCGGTAAGTGGTATAATTCACAAAGCAATGAAGTGGCGCACAGCTCACCTTGCTCTGCAATAAGGCGGACGGGTCAATATTCAAACGGTACTTTTTCCTGTACCGGGTTTGTTGGCGCGGGCTGTATGTTCGTGCTTTTATTTTGCTTAAAAAACGGAGGTGCTTTATCATTAGTACAAAAAAAGAACTTGAAATCAATGAGGAAATCAGAGACAAAGAAGTCAGAGTAATCGGTGCAAACGGCGAACAGTTGGGCGTTATGAGCCCGGATAAAGCCTTGGCACTTGCCGAACAGGCTAATTTGGACCTTATTAAAATTGCCCCAAATGCACAGCCGCCGGTATGTCGCATCTTGGACTACGGCAAATACCGCTTTGAACAGCGGAAGAAAGAAAAAGAGAACAGGAAAAACCAAAAGGTTGTTGAAACCAAAGAGGTTAGACTTTCCCTTAACATCGACACCAATGACTTTAATACTAAGGTTAATCAGGCAAACAAGTTCATTAAAAACGGTGATAAAGTCAAGGCAAGTATCCGCTTCCGTGGCCGTGAAATGGCTCACACAAAGCGGGGTATGGATGTTATGACACGCTTCGGTGAAGCGATTGAAGGCGGAGTTATTGAAAAAGCGGCAAAGCTGGAAGGCAGAAGCATGCAAATGGTTATCGCCCCGGCACCCAAAAAATAAAACAGGAGGATTATATCCATGAAAAAGTACAAGATTAAAACTAACTCAGGTGCAAAGAAGAGATTCAGAGTTACAAAGAACGGAAAAATCAAAAGAGGCAAGGCATTCAGAAGCCATATCTTGACAAAGATGTCAACTAAGAGAAAGAGAAACCTCAGAAAAGGCGGCTACACTGATAAGACTAACACAGCAACAATCAAGAAGTTGTTGCCTTACAAATAATTTTTCTGGAATTAGATTGATATTAAAGGAGATTAAATAGAATGGCTCGTATTAAAGGCGCGATGATGACTCGCAAAAGAAGAAATAAAATGTTGAAAATGGCTAAGGGCTACTACGGTGCTAAGAGCAAGCACTTTAAGATGGCTAAGCAGCAGGTTATGAAAAGCGGTAACTACGCTTTCGCCGGCAGAAAACTTAAAAAGAGAGATTACAGAAGACTTTGGATTTCAAGAATCTCTGCTGCTGTTAAACCTTTCGGCATGAACTATTCAACATTTATGAACGGTTTGAAGAAGGCTAACATCACACTCAACAGAAAGATGATTTCCGAAATGGCTATCAACGACGCAGCAGCATTTGCAGCATTGGTTGAAGCAGCAAAGAAAGCTCTTTAATTTAAAAATGTTTATGCGCCTTAGCACTTTTCGGTGTTAGGGCGCAAGTTTTTAAAAGGGTATTTGACAACAAAGAGTTTGTGGTATAATATGTATTTGTAGTAATATAATAAATTTGAAATTCCGTAAAATAAACACATTGAGGTGCTACCATACAACCATCTCTTTGAATTTTACACACATTACTGCTTTGGGCAAAATTTTTTACGGATGTAAAAGATTTTGCCGGGCGCAGAAAGGCTCGGTTATGGTAAATTATATTGAAAGTAAAGACAATCCCAAAATCAAAAATGCTCTTAAAATAGCGACAGACGCTTCTTTCAGAAAAAAGAACGGTATGTTTTTTGCCTCCTCTTCAAAGGCGGTGGGAGATATTGCCCGGGCGGGTTTTGAACCTGTTGCGCTTTTTTTGACAGGGGAAGAATATGAAAGGCAAGGGGAAAAGTTCGCCGCTTATCCGGTTTATGTTATCTCCTCTTCGGTTTGTGAAAAACTCAGAGAGGGCAAGACGGAGGACGGCGTTTTTGGCGTGTTTAAAATGAAGCCTGCGGACACGGATGAAATTTTATCCGGCGATAAATTGCTTGTTTTGCAAGATGTGCAAGACCCCGGCAATATGGGCGCCATAATGCGCACGGCCTTGGCTTTTGGGTTTAAAAATGCCGTTGTTACAACCGGTTGTGCCGATGTGTATTCCCGCAAGGTAATACGCTCTTCTATGACCGCTTGCGTTAAAATGAACATATACAAAACCGACGACTTACTGCAGTTTACAAAAAAACTTAACGAAAAAGGTTTTTGTACCGTGGCATCCTGCCTTGAAGGAGCACAGGAGCTGGGAAATGCAAAAATAAAAAGACCGGTTGCGCTGTATATAGGTAACGAGGGCAACGGATTGCCGAAAGAGATAATCAATCGGTGCGCCGTAAGGGTAAAAATACCCATGAGCGAAGAGATTGAATCTTTAAATGCGGCTGTCAGTGCCGCCGTTCTTATGTGGGAGCTGGGAAGATGTTAGACTTATACGATGTTTGGTTTACCTTGGCAATAGGCACCGGCTGTTCAAATCGGGAAGTAATTGCACACAGTAAAATGTCCCCAAAAGATATTTACGAAAACCGCAAAAATTTGAGCAGTGAATTTTTTACGAAAAAGCAGATTGAAAAGGCAATCAAAACCGATATGGACATTGCCTATGAACCATACAACATATATTTAAAAAACAGCGTAAACAGCATAAACTATACCGATGAATTATTTCCGAGAAGATTTGAGGAAATTGAGAACAGGCCTTTGGTTTTATATTACAAGGGCGACCGGGGGCTTTTAAATCCGGCGCATACCGTGGGCATTGTGGGCTCAAGGCGATGCAGCGGAGACGGCGAGCAAAGCTGTATTGAAATTTCCGGCAATTTGGCGGAAAACGGGGTAGTAATTGTAAGCGGTTTGGCACAGGGAATAGATTATCTTGCACACAAAGCCGCCACAGACAACGGGAAAAAGACAGTTGCCTTTATAGGAACGGATTTGACTTCTTATTTTCCCAAGCAGCACCGGGAATATCAGGATTATTTGTGTCAAACAAATTTAGTAATCACCGAGTATGTACCCGGCTCAAGATATTATGATACAAATTTTATAAACAGAAACAGGCTTATAGCCGGTATGTCCGATGCCTTGTGCGTTATCCAGGCCACAAATCGCAGCGGAAGCCTTTCAACGGTAAACAGGGCCCTTAAATACGGCAGACCTGTTTTTGCGGTGCCGGGCGGGGTTTATTCGGAGTCATATGCAGGTTCAAACGGTCTTTTATATGACGGCAAGGCCTTTGCCACCAAGGACGGGGCGAATATTCTGCCTCACCTGGGAATAGTGCCGGGAGAGAAAAAGAGCAGAGCAAAGGCGGATATAGACGAAAATCGGCTTTTCGGCGACGCTTTGGCGGTGTATAAAGCCATTGACGGGGCTGTGTTCCCCAGCCGGATAATAAGGCAAACCGGGTTGCCTGCGGCGGCGGTAAACCGAGTTTTAACCGAACTTGAAATAGACGATTATATTAAAAAAACAACCACCGGCGAATATATAAAAAACAAATAATTTTCATATATATAACCTTACAAGGAGAAAGAAATGTCAAAATTAGTTATTGTGGAATCCCCTGCAAAGGCGAAAACAATAAAAAAGTATTTGGGTGACGGCTACCAGGTTATAGCCTCTATGGGCCATGTCCGTGACCTGCCGAAATCCCAAATAGGTATTGATATAGACAATGATTTTAAGCCCAGATATATAAACATACCGGGCAAATCAAAGTTGATAAGAGAACTTAAAGACCTTAGCCGGAACAGCGAAACAGTTTATCTGGCAACCGACCCGGACCGTGAGGGAGAGGCTATATCATGGCATTTGGCGCATATTTTAAAACTTGACACCACGGAACAAAACAGGGTTACATTCGGCGAAATCACAAAAAAAGGTATTACCGAAGGTATGGCCAACAAGCGCACCATTGATATGGACTTGATAAATGCCCAGCAAACAAGGCGAGTTCTTGACAGAATAGTCGGCTACAAACTGTCTCCTTTTTTGTGGAAAACCGTTAAAAGCGGTCTTTCCGCCGGCAGGGTGCAATCCGTTGCTGTAAAACTTATAGTTGACCGCCACAGAGAAATAGAGAGATTTGTGCCACGGGAGTACTGGAATATTGACGCCAATCTCTCGCCGGCAGGGTCAAATAAAAAATTCAAAGCCAGATACCATGGCACAGACGGCAAGAAGAACACCGTTACAAACGAGGCCGACGCTTTGAGAATAAAAGAGGAAAGCGAGGCACGGCCTTTTGAAATCGCAAAGGTGACAAAAGGCGAGAGAAAGCGTGTGCCGGCACCGCCTTTTATCACATCTTCCTTGCAGCAGGAGGCCAGCCGCCGTTTGGGCTTTACGGCACAGCGCACCATGCGTGCCGCCCAAAC
The DNA here is from genome assembly GCA_934526065.1 of uncultured Oscillospiraceae bacterium. Lineage (GTDB taxonomy): Bacteria > Bacillota > Clostridia > Oscillospirales > Ruminococcaceae > RGIG3102. The sequence continues at coordinate 191,397 of CAKSZX010000003.1, read as the reverse complement.
ATTGTATGAGGGCGTTGAAATACAGGGTTACGGCACATTAGGTCTTATAACCTACATGAGAACCGATTCATTGAGAATAAGTGACGAGGCATATTTTGCCGCCAAGGATTTTATAGCCGAAAAGTACGGCGAAAAATATGTGCCGCCATACAGAAGAAACTTTAAGACAAAGCGGAACGCACAGGACGCCCACGAGGCCATAAGACCTACCAATATAAATATCACACCTCGGATTGCCTACGGTTCAATCCAGGGGGATATTGCTAAGCTTTACAAGTTGATTTGGGAGAGATTTACCGCTTCACAAATGGCGGACTGCATACAGGAAACAGTAAGTGCGGATATAAAATCCGGCAGACATCTGTATAAGGCCAGCGGCTTTACGGTGCTTTTTGACGGTTTTACGGCTCTTTACGAGGAGCAGACCGATGAAAAGAAGGAAAAGGAAACCGCTTTGCCGCCTATGGACAACAACACCAAGTTGAAATTGCGTGAAATTGAGACGGAACAAAAGTTTACACTGCCGCCGTCGGAGTACACCGAGGCAACTCTTATTAAAGCCTTGGAGGAAAACGGCGTGGGCAGACCGTCAACTTATGCGCCGATCATCTCAACGATTATCGACAGAGCCTATGTGGAGAGAGACGGCAAAAAATTAGTCCCCACACCGCTGGGGATAACAATAAACGATATTTTGGAAGATAAATTTTCCGATATTGTAAATGTTAAATTCTCTGCCGAAATGGAAAACGACTTGGATAAAATCGAGGCCGGCCAGCGGGATTGGCTGCGGGTTTTACATCAATTTTACGACACATTCCGGGCTGATTTGAAAAAAGCCGAAGAAGAAACCGAGGGACAAAAAATAAAAGTTCCCGAAGAATTTACCGGGGAAAATTGCCCCGAATGCGGCAAGCCCTTGGTTTATAAAACAGGTAAGTTTGGTAAATTTATTGCTTGCAGCGGTTTTCCGGATTGCAAATACACACGGAAAATTATAGTATATGCCCCGGGCAAATGCCCAAAGTGCGGCGGCAGAATTTTAAAGTTGAACAGCAAGAGAGGCAGAACATTCTACGCTTGTGAAAACGGACCAAAATGTGATTTTATGAGCTGGGAAGTACCTACCGAGCAGGTTTGTCCTGTATGCGGCAGCACTATGTTTAAGAAAAACGGCAAAAACGCACAGCCACACTGTATAAAAGAGGGTTGCCCCAACTGTACGACTGTGCCGGTAAGAACAAAGAAATCCGATAAAGAACGGCGGAACGGCCGGGAGGAAAAACGGTGACAAAAGAAGTTAAAATTATAGGGGCAGGGCTTGCCGGTTGCGAGGCGGCTTGGTTTTTGGCCAACAGAGGGGTAAAGGTACACCTTTACGAGCAAAAACCGATTAAATTTTCCCCTGCACATAAAAGTGAAAATTTTGCGGAACTTGTGTGTTCCAACAGTTTAAAAAGCTTGCGCCCGGATTCAAGCCAGGGAATGTTAAAGGCGGAAATGGAACACTTCGGCTCGCTTGTTTACGAAAGTGCTCTTAAATGCAGTGTTCCTGCAGGGGGTGCTTTGGCGGTTGACCGTGATATTTTCAGCGACATTATTACACAAAAAGTTAAAAATCATCCAAATATTACAATAAGTTATGAAGAAGTAACGGAAATTGACACCGATGAGCTTACCGTTATAGCCAGCGGGCCCCTTACTTCCGGTTCTTTGTATGAAAATATTAAAAGGATTTGCGGCGAAGGAATGTCATTTTACGACGCCGCAGCACCTATTGTAATGGCGGACAGCATAGATATGGAAAAAGTTTTTGCCGCATCCAGATATGACAAGGGTGACGATGATTATTTAAACTGCCCATTCAACAAAGAGGAATACGAGGCTTTTTACCAGGCTTTGGTAGGGGCGGAAAGGGCGGAACTTCACTCTTTTGACCGGGACATAAATGTTTATGAGGGCTGTATGCCTATTGAGATTATGGCAAAACGCGGGGCGGATACAATGCGCTTCGGCCCTATGAAACCGGTGGGATTAAGAGACCCCCGCACAGGCCATCGCCCATGGGCAAATGTACAGCTTAGGTGCGAAAATGCGGAAAAGACAATGTACAACATTGTGGGATTTCAAACCAATTTGAAATTCGGCGAGCAGAAAAGGGTTTTCGGTATGATTCCCGGCCTTGAAAATGCGGTTTTCGCAAGATACGGCGTTATGCACCGCAACAGTTTTATAAATTCACCTAAGGTATTAAATAATACATTAAACCTTAAACAGTACCCGAATATCTACTTTGCAGGGCAAATAACCGGCATGGAGGGATATATGGAAAGCAGTATGTGCGGCCTGTTGGCAGGTTACTTTGTCTGGTGCAAATTGCAGGATAAAACCCCTCAAATACCGGATAAAACCACTGTTTGCGGGGCACTTTTGGACTATATTACAACGGAGAACAAGGACTTTCAGCCTATGGGGGCGAATATGGGTATCCTGACACCTATTGAGCCGCACATCAGGGACAAGAGAGAAAGATACCGGGCTTTGGCGGAAAGAGGCAAGGCTCATATAGATACCATAGAGGTATAAGGAGGCGTAAATATGAAAATTATTCTTGACGCATTCGGCGGCGACAATGCCCCGGCAGAGGCCTTAAAAGGCCGGAGCATGGCGGTAAAAGAACTTGGCGTTACGGTTTTGGCAGTAGGCGACATCGGAAAAATGCAGGAATGTTGTAAAGCCGAAAACATTGACACAGACGGAATAGAATTTAAACAGGCAGAGGGTGTGTTTGATATGCATCGTGAGCCTATGGATATAGTAAAAAAGGCAAAGGATACATCTTTGTATGTGGCTTTTAAAGCTCTTTCCGACGGAGAGGGCGACGCCCTTGTTTCTGCCGGCAGTACAGGCGCAATTTTAATGGGTGCCACATTTATAACAAAGAGAATAAGAGGCTGTAAAAGACCGGCTTTGGGCTTTGTTTTGCCGGGAGAGAGCAAAAGCGGTTTTTTGCTTATGGACTGCGGTGCAAACAGTGAAGTTAAACCGGAGATGTTAAATCAATTTGCCACAATCGGTTCTATCTATATGTCAAAGGTGGCCGGGGTGGCAAACCCAAGAGTTGCACTTTTAAACAACGGTGCAGAGGACACAAAAGGCACACCCGTACATGTTGAAGCCTACAAATTGCTTAAAGAAAACAAGGACATTAACTTTGTGGGCAATATCGAGGGCAGATACATGATGAATAACATAGCTGATGTTGTTGTGGCCGACGGTTTTTCCGGCAATGTTGCCCTTAAAACCACCGAGGGAACCGCAAGTTTTATGAATAAACAGCTTAAAGCTATGTTTAAGGCGAATATTTTGACGAAATTTGCCGCCTTGCTTATGATGAAGCAGATAAACGGATTGCGTGCAAAAATGGACTACACCGAATACGGCGGCGCACCTGTTTTGGGTGTTACAAAAGGGGTTATAAAGGCACACGGTTCAAGCGACGCAAAGGCATTTAAAAATGCAATCAGACAGGCTAAAATATATACGGATAACAATGTTTCGGCGATTATTGCCGAAAACCTGACAACCGGTGAGGAAACGGAGGCTTGAAATGGTAGAGTTTGAAAAAAATATACATTATACATTTAATGATAAGGAGCTTTTAAGAACAGCCCTTACCCACTCCTCTTACGCAAATGAGAAAAAGGGCAAAATTCGGTTTAACGAAAGACTTGAATTTTTGGGCGACGCAGTTTTGCAGCTTATAACAAGCGAAAAACTGTTTAAGGAAAACCCCAATATGCCGGAGGGCAAAATGAGCAAACAGCGTGCCGCCCTTGTATGTGAGGACGCCTTGGCAGGTTATGCCCACGAGATAAATTTAGGGGATTATTTGAACCTTGGCAAAGGTGAGGAGACAACGGGAGGCAGAAAGCGCCCGTCTATACTCTCCGACGCATTCGAGGCCGTGATAGGCGCCATCTTCCTTGACGGCGGTATGGAACCGGCAAAGAAATTTGTTCTTCATTTTGTCGATGCGGCGCACCTTTCTTTGCAGGATTACAAAACTCTTTTGCAGGAAATCATTCAGCAAAATCCCGGTGAAAAATTAAGCTATGTGGTTACGGAGGAAAGCGGACCGGATCACGACAAGCAATTTACAATGGAAGTGCACCTTAACAGCAATGTTATAGGCAAAGGCACAGGCAAAAGCAAAAAGCACGCCGAGCAGGCAGCCGCAAAAGAGGCTCTTGCTCTTATGGGCTATAAAGACAATATATGAAATTAAATTTTATTGCCGTTACCGGTAAAAGTGAGTATCTGCCTGTTTTGCAAAAACAGATGGAGGAAAATTTTCCCAAGAGCGAGAGCATGCCGGTTAAATTTATGGCTAAAAGTAAAGATATAGATTTGTATGCCGTGTTTGACCGGGACTTAAACAGTGCATTTATAGGCTTTGAAGGTCGGTATGTTTTCGGCCGGGGAGTTTATATATTTTATCTCTCTGTGGGTAAAAATTTTCAGGGCATGGGCTACGGTTCACGGATTATAAATAAAATTTTTGAATTATACCCGGGTAAAACCGTGTTTTTGGATTTGGAACAGCTTGACGAAAGGGCGGAAAACGCCTTACAGCGCCAAAGGAGAAGACGGTTTTATCTGAGAAACGGTTTTTATTACACCGGCATGGGTTTGCACTACTACGGCGTGGACTATGAATTGCTAAGCAGCAGCCGGCAGGGAGAAACCGAAAAATTTAAAGAAATAGCGGAATATTTAAGGCCGAAAGGCTTTAAAGTCACATACAGCCGTTTAAATTATTGAGAGAGAAGGAACACCGTGACAGAAAAACATAAAAATCTTTCTATTTTTGTACCACACCGGGGCTGTCCGCAAAAATGCAGTTTTTGTGATCAGAATAAAATTTCAGGGGCGGAAAATCCTCCCACGGCAGAGCAGGTTGCGGCACTGTGCGAAGAATTTTTGCCCAAAGACCCCCGGCGGGGCAAAAGCTATGAAATAGCCTTTTTCGGCGGCAGTTTTACCGCCATCGAAAGGCGGTATATGCTAAGCCTTTTGCAGGCGGCATATCCCTTTGTAAAAGCCGGCAGGGCAGCCGGCATAAGGTGTTCCACAAGGCCGGATGCAATTTCTCCGGAAATTTTGGATATTTTAAAGGCCTACGGCGTAACAAGCATTGAGCTTGGGGCACAGGCCATGGATGACATTGTCCTTGAAAAAAATCTCAGGGGACACACGGTAGCGGATGTTTACGCCCGGAGCAGACTTATAAAAGAGTATGGGTTTTCTCTTGGGTTGCAGATGATGCCCGGCATATACGGCCAGGATGACTATATGGCCGCCGCTGTGGACACCGCAAATCAGTTTATAAAAATCGCCCCGGATACGGTTAGGATATATCCTACACTCACGCTGAAAGGCACTCTGCTTGAAAGCTTGTATATTATGGGGGAGTACAAGCCCTTGAGCATAGACGAAGCGGCGGAAATTTGCGCCGTTATAGTACCTATGTTTCAAAAGGCAAATATAAAAATAATCAAATTGGGTTTGCATGCCGACACCGGCCTTGAAAAAAGCCTTGTGGCGGGGCCTTATCACCCGGCGTTTAAAGAAATCGTTTTCGGTAAAATATACCTTGAAAAGCTGAAAAAGGATTTTGCCTCCATGAAAAAAGGGGATTATCGGCTTTGTGTAAACCCGAAATTGCGCTCACAGATTACAGGGCAAAAAAAGGCGAATGTTATCGCCTTAAAAAATATGGGATATAACATCACCGTTGTTGACGACGGAGATATAAAAGACGAAGAGTATATTATTAAAGAGGTAACAAAGTGTATTTAAAGGCTATTGAGCTGCAAGGTTTTAAGTCCTTTCCGGATAAAACCAAAATTGAATTTACACGGGGAATGAGCGGCGTTGTGGGGCCTAACGGTTCCGGCAAAAGTAACATAAGCGACGCCATACGCTGGGTTTTGGGAGAAACCAAGGGAAGCCGGCTCCGTGCCAACGGCAAAATGGAAGATATAATTTTTGGCGGCAGCGCAGGCAGAAATCCTATGGGTTACGCCTGGGTAAGCCTTACTTTGGATAACTCCCGGCACACTTTTGATGTGGAAAGCGACGAGATCACCGTAATGCGCAAGTATTACAGAGGCGGCGACAGCGAATACTATATCAACGGCAGCCGAGTTCGTCTGCGTGACATACAGGAATTATTTTTTGACACAGGTCTGGGCAAAAACGGCTATTCCATAGTAAGCCAGGGCAAAGTAAATGAAATTGTAACCGCAAAGCCGGAAAACAGGCGAGAAATTTTTGAAGAGGCTTCCGGCATTGCAAAATTTCGTTTTAAAAAGACCGAGGCAGAGAGAAAGTTGGCTTCTGCCGAGGAAAACATCACAAGACTTACGGACATCTTAACCGGCTTGGAGGAGAGGGTGGAACCCCTTAGAAAAGAGAGCGAGAAAGCAAAGGAGTTTATTCGGCTTTCTCGGCAAAAGAAAGAGGCGGAAATTTCCCTTTGGATGGACAAGGTGGACAAGTCCAAAGAGCTTATCAGATCACGGCAGCGCAGACTTGAAGTATTTAACGAGGACTATGAGGCTGTTGACAAAAAGCTGAGTGAGGGGGAAAAATATCTTGAAGAGAGATATTTGCTTGCAAACAGCTTGCTTGTGAAAAAAGATGAAAACACCGACGAAATAAGAGCCCGGGAAAATGAAATTTCATCTTTGGAAACCGATATAGCCGTTATTGACACGGATATTAAGCGAAATTTGCGGCAGATCGAAGAACTTAAAAAACAGGCGGCGGATTTTGAAAACACCGGTGCCGAAAGATTGCGGCGGCAAAAGGAAACCCGGGAGAAAATAGCCCGGTTGGAAGAAAAAATTCTTGAGGGGCAGAAAAACCGGGCAGTTTTGCAGATGAAGCTTGATGGGCTTATAGCCGAGGCACGGGAAAAAGGCGACGAAAGAACCAGAATAAACGGGGAAATAAACAGCCTTAATTTGAAAATACAAGAGGATAAAATAGAGTTATCTTCCCTTGAAAGCCGGAGCGAAACCCTTGCGACAAGCCTTAAAAGCGCAGAGGAAAGTCTTGAAACCGCAAGGAGATACCACCGGGAAACCCGGGAAAACGCCGGGGAGTTAAAAGAGTTTATCGAAACCACCGATGAGGAAATAAACAAAAATACAAATATAAAAAACGGTTTGCTGTTAAAGAGAAAGTCTGCGGAAGAAAAACTTTCAACAATTTCTTCGCAAATTGTCGAAAACCAAAACAGGCAGAGGGCAACGGCGGACAGAATAAGAATACTAACCGACCTTGAAAACAATATGGACGGCTTTGCTCAAAGCGTAAAAACCGTTTTAAACAGGGCGAAAAGCGGTTCCCTGAGGGGAATTATAGGCAGTGTGGCACAGATTATAGCCGTTGAAAAGGGCTATGAAACCGCAGTGGAAATCGCCTTGGGCTACGGTTTGCAAAATATTGTTGTGGAAAATGAGCAAAGCGCAAAGCGAGCCATAGAATTTTTGAAGCAGAGCAAAGGCGGCAGAGCCACATTTTTGCCTCTTGACACGGTTAAGCCCTCAAACTTTAACGAAAAACTTCCCCGGTGGGCAAGAACCGCAGACACGGTTGTAACCGCCGACCCGAGATTTAAAAATATCATTTCAAATCTTTTGGGCAGGACAATTTTCACCGAGGATATAAACAGCGCATCAAACCTTGCAAAAAGCCTTAATTACAGATATAAAATTGTAACCTTGGACGGACAGCAGATAAACGCAGGGGGCTCCTTCACCGGAGGTTCCACAGGCAGGGGTACGGGACTTTTTACAAGAAAAACCGAGATAGAAAATTTGAAGAAAAATCTCGACGGTATAAAGGCAGAGGAGCTTGGGCTTGATAAAACAAGACAGAGTGCGCAAAATGATTTTGACGCATTAAACGCCGGTATAGAGGCCTGTCTTGGGGATATTGAGGATTTGAACACCGATAAGGCCAATGCTCAAATAGAGTACGCAAGGCTCAGCGGTATGGCAAACAATTATCGGGGCAATATAGAAAACCTGAAAAAATCCGTTGACAATTATAAAAATACCATTTTGCAAAATCGGGATAAAAAGGCAAAAATCCTTAAAGAAATACGGGATAACACCGCAAAAGCTCAGGCTTTGGGAGAAAGCGCCCGGGGCATGGAGCGGGAGGATTTGCAAAGCACCCGGGAGCAGAACCGCATAACGGGAGAAATTTCCGCAATCAATTTAAAAAATACGGAACTTGCAGGTTCGGTAGGCATTGAAAGGGAGAAACTTTCTTCGATTTTGGCAGGCATTAAAAACAGCGCCCAGAGAAAAGAAGAAATCCGTTTGCAGGTTGAAAACCTTGAAAAAGACAGCGGTGAAAAGAGCTGTGACAAAGATGAAAAAAATCGGAAAATTCATCGGTTGCGTGAAAAAATCATCGCCTTAGAAGAAGAAAACAAGAGTTTTGCGGAAAAGAGAATTGAAATTGAGGGCGAGCGCAACAAACTGAGCCGGAACAACAAAGAGCTTTCCAGACAGCGTGAGGGGCTGAACACCCAAATTGCCAGAGAGACAGATAAAATAAAATCCATGGAAACCGACTACGACGAGATAATTTCAAAATTGTGGGAGGAATATGAGTTGACGGTTACCGGGGCAAGAGAGATTGCCGTGGAAGTAACCGACGAGGCGGAAATGCGACGCAAATTGTCCGCAGTTAAAAATTCAATCCGCAGGCTTGGCAATGTAAATGTGGGAGCCATAGAGGAGTTTAAAGAGGTAAATGACAGATATACATATCTGAAAAGTCAGCTTGAGGATTTAAACGGCAGTAAAAATCAACTTGTTAAACTTATCACCTCTTTAAGCGGCGAGATGAAAACCATGTTTACACGGAGCTTTAATGACATAAACGAAAAATTCGGCAGTATTTTTGCGGAACTTTTCGGTGGCGGTACGGCAAGGCTGGAACTTACCGACCGGGAGGACGTTCTTCAAAGCGGTATAGAAATAATTGTAAGCCCGCCGGGCAAGGTTATAAAGAGCCTTACCGCTTTATCCGGCGGCGAGCAGGCTTTGGTTGCCATATCAATATATTTTGCGATATTGGAACACAATCCGTCGCCCTTTTGTGTTTTGGACGAAATCGAGGCGGCATTGGACGATGTAAATGTTGCAAGGTACGCAAACTACTTACACAGAATATGCGATAAAACCCAGTTTATAGTTATCACTCACCGTCGTGGTACAATGGAGGCCTGCGATGTTTTGTACGGCGTAACCATGCAGGAGGACGGTATTTCAAAGCTGCTTAAACTTGATGTTAATAACATCTCGGCCACAATATTAAATTGATTTTCCAAAAGGAGATTGAACCATGGGCAAATTAGACAACGGCCTGCGCAAAACAAAAGGCGGGTTTTTTAACGCCATAGCAAAGGCTTTTTCAAATTCACAGATAGAGGACGATTTCTACGAGGATTTGCTTGACAACCTTGTAATGGCAGATGTGGGCTATGAAACCGCACAGTACCTTACGGACGAGCTGGAAAGCCGTGTTAAAAAACAGAAGGTAAAAACCGGCGATGAGGCCTTGGAACTGATGAAAGAAATTATCACAGAACTTTTGCAGCGGGATAGCGAGATGGATTTTTCAAAAAAACCGACGGTTGTCCTTGTAATCGGCGTAAACGGCGTTGGTAAGACAACATCTATCGGCAAGTTGGCAAATCTCTACAAAAATCAGGGCAACAGGGTTTTGCTTGCGGCAGGGGATACTTTCCGTGCCGCTGCGGCAAGCCAACTTACCGAGTGGGCGGACAGAGCCGGAGTTGACATTGTAAAACACGGTGAGGGTGCGGACCCTGCGGCGGTTATATTCGAGGCTGTGGAAAAGGCAAAGAGAGATGGCTATGATATAGTTATCTGCGATACTGCCGGAAGACTGCACAACAAGAAAAATCTTATGGCGGAGCTTTCAAAAATCCGCCGTGTAGTCACAAAGGCAGACCCGGAGGCAGGCGTTGAAACACTCCTTGTGTTAGAGGCCGTTACAGGACAAAACGCCATAAGTCAGGCAAAAGAATTTATTCGGGCGGCAGACGCAACGGGAATTATTTTGACCAAATTGGACGGCACCGCAAAAGGCGGAAGCGTTATTTCAATAAAGAAGAACTTAGGCGTACCTGTAAGATATATCGGATTGGGCGAGGGCATAGACGATTTAATGGCCTTTGACCGGAAGCGGTTTGCGGATACTCTTGTGAAAACAGAGGGGGATAAAGAGGAATGATATTTGCCCGGGCTACAAACAATTTAAAAAAACTTGCGGAAATACAGCGTATTTTAGACTCTATGGGTCACAAGGCCAAAACCTTAAAACAGCTGGGTCTTGAAGTGGACGCCGAGGAAAACGGTAAAACATTCCGGGAAAATGCCATTATCAAGGCAAAGGCCGTAGCTTATCGGAGCGGTATGCCTGCGATAAGTGACGATTCCGGCCTTGAAGTGGACGCATTAAAGGGCCGGCCGGGGGTTTACACCGCAAGATATGCCTCGGAACACGGCGAGCGCCCTACGGACGATGAAAACATAGACAAGCTTTTGAGAGAATTGCAGGGAGTTGAGAAAGACAAGAGAGGGGCAAGGTTTGTAAGTTCAGTTTGTCTTTACATTCCCGGCAAGGACGGAAAAGAAGATTTTTATGTCTGCGAAACCGGCACCTGCGAGGGTTGGATAGGTTTTGAAAGAATAGGCGAGGACGGCTTCGGTTACGACCCTGTGTTTATGGTGGGCGACAGAAGTTATGCCCAAATGACGGCGGAAGAAAAGGATAAAATAAGCCACAGAGGCAATGCATTGGCTCTGCTTGAAAAAGACATAGAGAAATTGGGCTTATAATGTTTATACTTTTAAATATTAACAACAGGAAGATAAAAGTTAATATTTAATTACATTTTTTATCACAAATTATACATTTTTGTTATTTATATATAGGAGAGAAAATTATGCTTACATCAAAACAGAGAGCATTTTTAAGAGGCCAGGCACAAAATTTAAACGCCATTTTTCAGCTTGGCAAAACCGGTATTTCCGAGGAAAGCGTAAAGGCTGTGGCCGACGCCCTTGCCCGGAGAGAGATTGTCAAGTTACATGTTCTTGAAACCTGTCCTTATAACGCAAAAGAGGCGGCGCCTGTTTTGGCCGAAGCCGTAAAATGTGACGTTGTTCAGGTAATCGGTTCCAAAATTGTGCTTTTTAAGAAAAAAAGCAAGGATTCCAAATACGATTTGAAAAATCTTACGGTGCTTTAAAAGAGGATAAAATGGACATTCTTTTTTTCGGCGGCGCTTTTGACCCTGTTCACATGGGACATGAAAATATATTAAAAGCCGCTTTGAATTACAAAAATTTCGACAAAATAATCGTTATGCCCACCGGTACGCCGGGGCACAAGCGGCGGTGCAGACTGCCTTTTGCCCTGCGAAAAAAAATGGCGGAGATTGCCTTTGATAAGATTTGTGAGGGGATTGAGGTTTCCGGCTATGAGGGAGAAAAACTTGAAAAGAGTTACAGCTATATAACCGTTGACCGGCTTAAAGAAAAATACCCGGGTGCCAATGTATATTTTTTGATAGGCGGCGACAGCGCCCTTGCCGTTGACAAGTGGAAAAAGCGGGAATATCTGCAAAAAAATGTTATTTTTCTTATTGCTCAAAGAGAGCAAAATGAGGAAAAAGAACTTAATTCGGCCCTTAAAAGGATACAAAAATATTCCCCAAACAGCCGGATAATAAAAACCCGGGTTATGCCGATTTCTTCCACGGAACTGAGAGAAAAGCTGACCGAAAACCGGCCGGCAGAGGATTATATAGACCGGGATGTGCTGAAATATATACAGGAAAATCATCTTTACAGCAGGGATTATTACGAGAGAAACATAGGCGTGGCAAAGCGGCTGATACCGCTTCTTCTCCGTGAAAAACGAGCCGCCCACACGAAAAATGTGGCGGATTTGGCGAGAAAATTTGCAGAAAAATACGGAGAAAACCCGGATAAGGCCTACCTTGCCGGTCTTTTGCACGATATACAAAAAGAGGCCGACAGAGATATTGTTGTGGCAAGGTCTGTGAGAAGTGATGATGAAGAACGCATCATGAGCAAGAATTATCCTGTTTTGCACGGTTTTGCGGCGGCGGATTATGCAAAATATGAGATGGGTATAGAAGATCCGGATTTGCTTATGTCTCTTAAAAGCCACACCTGCGGCAGGCCGGGTATGTCAACCCTTGAAAAAATCATCTATCTTGCGGATATGTTGAGCCGGGAAAGGGATTTTCCGGAAAAGGATTATTTGCTGAATTTGGCCTGGCAGGATTTGGATGTTGCCATGGATCGGGCTTTGGCAGACAGCATAAAGTGGTTGAAAGACAGAGGCGACGGACTTGACAACGACAGCGTTGAGGCGTATAACTACTTTGAAGCAAAATTAAAAAACAAACTTTAAACGGTTTGCAGATATTTTTTACATATGTCGTATTGATTTAGTCTGAGAAAATGCTAAGTCAAACTGTGTATGTGAATGGGATAAAATCCGCATAATTTATATCAATGCAAATTTTGGTTTGAATTGTGCCGATTTTATCAATGAGAAAATGATATGATTGGGAGGTAAATAGATGTCGAACAAACACACCTATGTTACTAAAAGCGAACAGAGAAGGGCAGCCAAAAAGAAAAAGAAGGCTAAAACTTTAAGAACATTTATAATTGCCGCCGTGTGCGTTTTGGCTGTTGTATTTGGGGCAAATGCCCTTATCAACGGTATGTATCAGCATGGAGGCAAGGTTGACAGCGACATAAGAACAGCCGACGAGCTGAAAGGGGATGTTATGAACATCCTTGTTTGCGGTATCGACTGGAACGAGGGAAGAACAAGCGCAAACACCGATGTTATGATGTATGTTACATTGGATATTAAATCAAAGAAAGTTTCCGCTTTCCAGATACCCCGTGACACTTACATCGGTGAGGATGTAAACACAGGCAACACCGGTAAAATAAACGCCGTGTACGGCAAAAACGGCAGCGACAACCCTATAATGGACGTGGCAAAGACTTTGAACAGCAAGTTAAATCTTTCCATTGACCATTATGTCACACTTGATATGGACGCCTTTATAAATGTTGTAAACGGCATTGACGGCGGCCTTGATATGTATGTGCCTTGCCCTATAACATTAAAGGACAAGGCCACAGGCAGAGAGGAAACCATTATTCCCGAGGCCGGCTGGTACAAAGTTGACGGCGCATTAGCGGAACAGATTGTCCGCAACAGAAATTACCCTAACGCCGATGTTTATCGCTTGGAAGTTCAAAGATACTTTTATGCGGCGGTAATTAAATACTTTACGGAAAATACTTCAGTAAGTGACTTTATAAAGATTATGAGCCGTTTTACACAGTATCTTACAACAGATATGGACTGGAAGGAGATTGCTTCAATAGCACAGTTCGGGTTCTCTGTGGACTATAACGATATGGTTCTTATAAAGCCGGAGCTTCACGGTTATGATGTTATAAAGACAGGAAAAAATTCGGCTACAAACGTGATTGTTCCTGTTGAGGATAACTGGGCAGAGCTGTTGAACACTTATTGCAGACCTTACCAAAACGAGAGCGACGGAAGCGTTTTGCAGTTGCCTACACGGCCGCCGGCAGGGCAAGTTGTGCGTGATTATGGCATAACCGAGAGCAGCATAACCACAATAGGGGAGCTTTTAAACAATGCGGGTCCCCGGGAGTGATTTTGCCTGCCCACTGAGTAGAAAATAAACAAAAAACAGTTATTTTCTATTGATTTATAATAAAAAATGTTTTAAAATAATAGGAAACACCGAGTATATCGGGGTTTCCTGTATTTTTTTACAAAGAAGCTTACAGGCATCTTAATATATATCGCAAGGAGGAAATATGAAAGGTTTGGAGTTATCCGTTAACATCGCCAAAATTTTGGACGAGAAAAAAGCCCGTGATTTGAAAGTTTTGAAAATTCAGGATTTGACCGTTGTAACCGATTACATTGTGGTTGCCACAGGTACTTCCACAACGCAGGTTAAGTCTTTGGCAGACGAGGTTGAATACAAGCTAAACGAGCAGTTTGGCATTAAACCCACAAGGATTGAGGGATACGAATCTCAGAGCTGGATATTGATGGATTATGACACCGTTATAGTGCATGTTTTCACACCGGACGCAAGGGATTATTACACCCTGGACAAGCTTTGGGCGGACGGCGAAGAAATTGCCGTTGAACTTAAAGAGGATTAAATTTTAAGAGGTAAATCTGTAAAATGGAAAGATATGATTTTAAGTCCATAGAGTCAAAGTGGCAAAAGACCTGGGACGAAGAAAAAACTTATAAAACAAAAGACGATTACACAATGCCGAAATTCTACGGCTTGATTGAATTCCCATATCCGTCCGGACAGGGGCTTCATGTAGGTCACCCTCGTTCATACACCGCTATGGATATAATTTCCAGATACAAGAGAATGAACGGCAATAATGTTATGTTTACAATGGGTTGGGACGCTTTCGGTTTGCCTACCGAAAACTATGCGATGAAAAACCATATTCACCCGGCTATCGTAACAAAAAATAACATTGCACACTTTAAGCGGCAGCTTAAAAGCCTGGGTTACTCTTTTGACTGGGACAGAGAGATAAACACCACAGACCCGTCCTATTACAAGTGGACACAGTGGATTTTTATTCAGCTTTACAAACACGGTCTCGCTTACAAGAGAGAGATGAATGTAAACTGGTGTACAGGTTGTAAAGTTGTTTTGGCAAACGAAGAAGTTGTAAACGGCGTTTGCGAGCGCTGCGGCAGCCCTGTTGTGCACAAGGTTAAGAGCCAGTGGGTATTGAAGATTACAGCCTATGCCGACAAATTGATTGACGATTTGGACACTGTCGATTATATTCCGGCGGTTGCAACACAGCAGAAAAACTGGATCGGCCGTTCTTACGGCGCACAGGTTCGCTTTGCCACAACGGCAGGGGACGAACTTGAAATATTCACAACAAGACCGGACACCCTCTTCGGCGCAACATATATGGTTATGGCCCCGGAGCATGCTTTTATCGAAAAGTGGAAAGACAAGCTGACAAACTATGATGAAATCATAGCTTACAGAGACGCCGCCGCACGCAAGAGCGACATGGAAAGAACCGAGCTTGCAAAGGAAAAAACAGGCGTTAAATTAGAGGGCGTAAAGGCCATTAACCCGGCCACAGGCAAGGAAATTCCGATATTTGTTTCGGATTATGTTCTTGCTTCTTACGGCACAGGTGCCATTATGGCCGTACCTGCCCACGACACCCGTGACTGGGAGTTTGCAAAGAAGTTCGGCTGTGAAATAATTGAAGTCGTAAAAGGCGGCGATGTTGAAAAAGAAGCCTTTACGGCAAAAGACGACACAGGTATTATGGTAAATTCCGGTTTTCTTGACGGTTTGACCGTTAAAGAGGCCATTCCCACAATGACAAAGTGGCTTGAAGAAAAGGGCATCGGCCGGCAGAAGAAGAACTACAAGCTCCGTGACTGGATTTTCACAAGACAGAGATATTGGGGCGAACCGATACCGATGGTATATTGCGAAAAATGCGGCTGGCAGCCTTTGCCGGAGGATCAGCTTCCTTTGGTATTGCCTGATCTTGCAGACTTTGAGCCTTCCGGCGAGGGAGAAAGCCCTCTTGCAAAGCTGACAGATTGGGTAAACACAACCTGTCCTTGCTGCGGCGGCCCTGCAAAGAGAGAGACAGACACAATGCCACAGTGGGCAGGTTCTTCATGGTACTTCCTGAGGTATATTGACCCGCACAATGACAAGGCTCTTGCAGACCCTGAGAAATTGAAGTATTGGATGCCTGTTGACTGGTACAACGGCGGTATGGAGCACACAACTCTCCACTTGCTGTATTCAAGATTCTGGCATAAGTTCCTCTATGACATCGGCGTTGTGCCATGTCCGGAACCATACGCAAAGAGAACTTCTCACGGTATGATTTTAGGTGAAAACGGCGAGAAAATGTCAAAGAGCCGTGGCAATGTTGTAAACCCGGATGATGTTATCGCACAGTACGGTGCAGATACATTCCGTCTTTACGAAATGTTTATGGGTGATTTTGAAAAGGCCGCACCGTGGAATGCAAATTCCATAAAGGGCTGTGCAAGATTTTTGGACAGAGTTTGGGCTTTACAGGATATAATGACCGACGAAGAAGGTTATTCCGCCGAATTGGAAAGCAAGTTTAACAAGTTGGTTAAAAAAGTCAACGAGGATATTATGTCCCTTGGTTTCAACACGGCTATTGCCGCAATGATGAGCCTTATCAATGATATTTACGCAAAGGGCAGCATCACAAGAGGCGAAATGAGAACATTCTTGCTTGTTTTAAGCCCCTTTGCACCGCATATCACTGAGGAAATGTGGCAGATTTTAGGCTTTGAGGGTATGGCAAGTGTCGCCATGTGGCCTACTTATGACGAGAGCAAGTGCGTTGATGATGTTGTTGAAATTCCTGTACAGGTAAACGGCAAGTTGAGAGGCAAGATTACCGTTTCTAAATCTGCCGAAAAAGACGAGATTATCAAGCTTGCAAAAGATGAGCCCAATGTTAAGTCAAATATCCGGGGCAAGACTGTTGTAAAAGAAATCTTTGTCCCCGGCAAGATGGTAAACATTGTTGTAAAGTAATTTATAATCTTTAAAGGCGGTTTTTACCGCCTTTTTTGTGCAAAATTAACGATAAATCAAACGGAGTTTACAGATTAGGGTACAAATTAGGCCTGTATTAAAGAATTTTTATTGACAATTCGGCTTACTATATGTATAATAAATGTTGTGTTTAATTTGATTAAACAAATCAGAGCTAAAAAGCGTAAGGGAGTGAAAAAGATGTCAGAAATTAGAGTTAAAGATAATGAATCTATTGATTCAGCACTTCGTCGCTTTAAGCGTTCATGTGCAAAATCAGGTGTTCTTGCAGAAGTTCGTAAACGCGAACACTACGAAAAACCGTCAGTAAAACGCAAGAAAAAAGCTGAAGCTGCTCGTAAGCGTAAGTATAAATAATTTATATTTAACTGCGGCTAAATGCAAAGACTTAATGCGGGGTATTATTGCCCCGCTTTTGTTTTATTTGGAGTTTGTTGTCTTGCCGGTTTATAGCGGAAATTTCAGGACAGGTTACTGTTAATATCATAAATTTCTCCTTGCGGAATATACTTGTACAAAGAGATTTTAAGGCGGCGTAAGTTCGCTTGGCGCCGTTTTAAAACTTTGATCGGGTGTATTTTTAGAAAAAGGAGAAATTTGTATGGCAAATACAACAAAAGATCTAAACAGAACCCTTAAAAAGGGGGATTTGATGTCCATTGCGGTGGGGCAGATTATCGGTGCCGGGGTTATGGTCATGTCTATCGCCGCATTGGGTATGACGGGCCGTTCGGTAAATATTGCCTTTGTGGTGGCGGCAATTTTAACCTGTTTCGGGGCGCTGCCGTCGATATTTATGGGTTCTACAATTCGTGTTATGGGCGGTACATATTCACAGGCGGCAATTTTTGTAGGTAAACAGTTTGCAGGATATTATTCGGTTATTCGGGTATTTTCAAGTATGTCACAGGCCATGTTTGCAACCGGCCTTGTTTCGTATTTAGGCTCTTTGATACCTGTTATAGCGAAAAATGAGCTGCTGTTCTCTGTTTTATTCTACTTGGCGTTCTTTGCTTTGAACTGGTTTGGTACCCGGTGGATGGCAAAGGTGCAGTCTTTTATGTTTTATCTGCTTATTCGGGCCTTGGTTATGTTTACCCTTTTCGGTTTGCCGAAAGTGCAGTGGGGTGCGTATTTTGGCAATGAACTTTTCGGCGAGCCTTTGTTTACAAACGGCATTTCCGGCTTGTTGGAAGCGGCCTCATACCTTACCTTTGCCACAGGCGGCGCAACTGTTATAGTGGCTTTTTCCGCAGAGGCGGTAAATCCGACGAAAGACGTACCTGTGGTTATCATTCTTTCAACGGTAGGTGTGGCGATACTGTACGCATTTATGGCCTCTTGTATAGGCGGAATTTTGCCGGCGCAAGATGTTATACGGGCAGGTAATCTTTCGGTTATAGCAAAAATGATTATGCCTGCCCCCTGCTATTATTTCTTTATCATTGCCGGTGCTTGTTTTGCTTTGGGTACGACACTTAATTCTTCCATCGCCTCTGCGGTAAAGCCTTTATTTGCCTCTGCGGCAGACGGTTGGTTCCCACCTGTATTTGCAAAGCTGAATAAGCACAAGGTTCCTTATGCTTGGCTTATCACATTCCGGGCGGTTAATGTTATTGCTCTTGTTTCGGGTATGAATATTTCAATGCTGGGCAAATTGGTGCTTTTTATAGGCAATATAAACAGCGTGTTTATGATCTGCGGCATTATGAAATTGCCGAAACTTTTCCCGGAGCCTTGGAGCAAATCGCCTTTCCATGTGTCTGACGGAATGCTTAAATTCCTGCTTTGCTGCACGCTGGCGGTAACGCTTATGCAGGCATGGATGAACTGCCAAAACCAGCCTTTGTGGGTAATTTTAGCCAATATAGGAATGTTTGTGTTCTCGTTTATATATTCAAAAGTTATGCTTGCAAGCGGCAAGGTTACGGTTTCCGCAAACTATGAACTGATGTGATTTTAAAAATGAATATCATTGCCTTATTTTAAAATTAAGAGGTAAATTGAGAGAGGTCTTGAAAAAGACCTCTTTTTTTGTTGCCCAAA
This sequence comes from uncultured Oscillospiraceae bacterium, assembly GCA_934526065.1. Classification (GTDB taxonomy): domain Bacteria; phylum Bacillota; class Clostridia; order Oscillospirales; family Ruminococcaceae; genus RGIG3102. Next base: position 172,511 of record CAKSZX010000003.1, on the reverse strand, counting down.
TGTGAAAAAACGGGAATTTTTAGGGAATTTTACGGGAATTTCCCGGGAAATTTGCGGGAAAATGTCGGGAGGTAATTTGGCCGGGGATAGTGTATCATTTCACTTGTAAGGCACAGAGCCCTACAGAAAGGAGGTAAAACAACGCAGATGAAGAAAGGAGGTGGAAAAATGGAGGAAAAAGAAAAATGGACAGTTTCCACGGAAAATGTGGAGGAGAAGCCGAAAAATCTTGAAGAAAAGGAGGGAAAAAGCGAGAGAGAAAAAATTGCCGACTATGTTATATCACACCTGCCCGATGAAATTCAGAGCCAGATAAACAGCGGTAAAACATTGGCAGAGATCTTGTCAATGTGGGAAAATTACAATTTAAAAAGAGAAAATCGGAATTTGAAAGTAAAACTTGAAAAATTCACGGAAGAACCCATCAGCTTGGAAAGTTCCGGCGGAGAGGGGGAAAAGAACCCATTTGCGGCAGGTTTTATGCTTGCAATGGAAGAACTTTAAAAGGATAAGTATATCAACAAAAATTTATTTTAATCACTTAGGAGGAATTATTTAATGAGTATTAACTATTTTACACTTAACAGCGATATGACACGGTCGGCTTTTAAAAGAGAGAGCCTTGTATCCGGCAAGCTGTGCAACGATTATGAATTTACCGGCGCAAAGACGGTAAAAATTTTGACACCAATAACGGTGCCTATGAACAATTACAGAAGGGCAGGCAACAACCGCTACGGCAGCCCTGTTGAAATGCAGGACATTATTCAAGAACTTACCCTTACCCAGGACAGAAGCTTTGCCCTGACAATAGACAAGGGCAACGACGGCGACCAGGGCTATGCCAAAAATGCAGGCAAGATGCTGCTTTTGCAGATTGCGGAGAGAGCTGTACCGGAATTTGACAAGTATGTTTTAAACAAACTTGCCAACAAAGCAGGCCATATAAATGCCGATGACACGGCTGTTACAAAGGAAAACATCTGTGACAAGATCAGCGAAGCCACGGCAATTTTGGACGATAACGAAGTGCCGGCATATGACAGAATGTTGTTTATTTCAACACAGGGTTATAAACTGCTTAAACATTCAAATGAATTTATGGCGGTTGAAAGCCTTGGCAAAGAGGCGTTGAGCAAAGGGGTTATAGGCATGTATGACAATATGCAGGTTATAAAAGTGCCTGCCCCACGCTGGCCGGCAAATGTAAACTTTATGATTGTCCACAAAAATGCCGCAACTGCGCCTGTTAAAATGAGCGAGACAAAATTGCACAAGGACCCACCGGGTATTTCCGGCAGTTTGCTTGAAGGCAGAGAATATTACGACTGCTTTGTATTTGCCCCGAGAGCCGCAGGCGTTTACACCGATGTAAACACCGCCGACGGAGGCGTGGTGTGCGCCAAACCTGTAATTTCACGGACAGGTGACATCACCTGTGGCACATCTGGCGCAAAAATATACTATACAACAGACGGCACTGACCCAAGGTATTCAACCACTGCGGTACAAGGTGCAAAAGCCGCAACCGCAACAGGCACAACTGTAAAGGCCTATGCCCATTTGGACGGAGCATTTGATTCTGCGGTTTGCGAAAAAACATTTTAAAATTTAAACAAATAATTTACAAAACATTCCCCAAAGGCGGCTGTGAAGCCGCCTTTAAATAAAAAGGAAAGGAGCATTTTATGACAGCTTACGAAATATTAAACAGGGGGTTTTCCCTTTGCGGTGAAAATTTTCGGGGGTTCGGCGAAAAGGAAACGGCTCTTGTATGGCTGAACGAGGCAATAGGCGAATGCCTTTGCCGGGAAAATATGATAAGGGAAAAAACCGGAAAAGCACCTGCCGAAAACATTGAAGCAAACAGCCTTACAGACACCGTTGATAACGATTATAAAATTGCCGCTTACTGTCTGCCGTTGGCCGTTGCGGCCATGGTTTACCGGGACAGAGAGGACAATTATATGTCATCGGTGTACAGAAACCGATTTTTAGGCCGGCTTGCGGAGACTGCCGGAAGCATAGAAAAGCCCATAACGGATTACTACGGAGGCAGACCATGATAAATGAAGAAATCGGAGAAAAGAGAAAAATAAACACCCGGGTATTTGACGATTTTAAGGGTGCGGATTATTCCCGGTCGCCGTTAAATATTCACAAAGGCCGAGCCGCCGATTGCCTTAATATGGTGCGCAGTGAAGTTGGAAAGGTACAAAAAAGAACAGGGTTTTACTATGAAGATTTTTCCTATCGGGATAAAATTTACGGCGTCCATATATTAAAAACGGAAAACGGAACAATCAGACTGGTGCATCGGGGGGATAAACTGTATGCCGACAGCAAACTTGTATACACCGGGGCAAATAAAAACCCCAGCAGCCGGGTGCAGATGGGAAACCGGCTTTATATTGTGGACGGTAAAGGCTTTTTATGTTTTGACGGCGAAAAAGTAACAAAAGTTACCGACAACGGTTTTGTGCCGACAATTTACACCGGCAGGAAAGCCACAGGAGGCGGAAAGAGAAGGGCCCAGAGAAATATTTTATCTCCATGGCAAAGAGAGACATTTTTCGGCGACGGGCAGAGCGAATATTTTGCCCTGAGTTGTAAGAATATTGAAAAAGGAGTAACGGCTACGGTGACAAAGGCCGATGGCAAAAGCTACACTTTAGATGAGGAAAACGGATTGCAGATAAATTATGTTGCAGGGGTGGTTACATTTCTTTCTCCGCCGCCGGAACCCAGAGCCCGGGACGAGGAGAATATCGTTATAACTTACAGGAAAGCGACGGAATTTTCTCCTGAGGATTTGAACAAATGTACTGTAATAGGTCTGTTCGGCAAAGGAGGACGAAGCGACACTTTGTTTTTAACCGGAAACCCGGAAAAGCCGGGGGTTCAGTGGTACAGCGTGCCGGGCAAACGGAATTACTTCGGTGAAGATAACATAAAGCAGATCGGCACCGGGGAAAACATGGGCTACAGCAGATCCGGCGACAAACTGTTTGTGCATAAGAGATTTACCGAAAAAGGCGCAAATATCTATGTGTGCCGAGGAGAGGGAAACGATGACAATTTTATGACTTACCCTGTTGTAAGCACATTGTACGGCCCGGGAACCATATCAAAATTTGCCTTTGGCAATTTGAATAACGACCCGCTGTTTTTGACGGATTCCGGGGTGTATGGGATAACCGAAAGCGAAAGCGGAGAACAGTGCTTTTTAAATATGAGAAGCGGATTTATAAACCCGCAGCTTTTGCAGACGGAAAACCTAAATCTTGCCACGGCGGCGATTTATGATAATTTTTATATTTTGGCAAAGGGGGAGGATATATATCTTCTTGACAGCTTACAGAAATCCGCCCGGGCGGGAAGTACCGGGAAATACGGCTATGAGTGTTATCGCTGGAAAGTGCCGGCGGACATTGATATTTTGTTTGTGCGGGACGGCAAACTATGCTTTGCCGAGGCAAGTGGAAAAATCGGTTGCTTTTACACCGATTACAGTCGATACACAAGTTTTAACGACAACGGACTGCCTATACAGGCATATTGGCAAACCGGGGAATTTATCGGCGGCGGTATTTATAAAAGAAAAAGCATATATAAACTTTGGCGGATAACCGCCCCGGCAATTTACACAGGGGTAAGAGTATATCGGCAGAAAAAAGGCCTGTGGGAAAGCCTTTTTGCAGACAGCGCCACCGCAAGGGTTTTTGTTTGGTCAAAACTGGTATGGTCAAAATTCACATGGTCAACCGACGGGACACCGAGAAAAATAATGAAAGACATAAGGCTGAAGAATATTTATAAAACAGCCTTCAGATTTGAAAACAATGAGTTAAACGAACCTTTCGGAATATACGAGGCAGGCATTGCCTACACCGAAAGTTAAAGGAGGTAAAATGTATTTAAAGAGAATAACAGACAGGGATATTCGGGGAAAGGGTGTTGTGGGCATGGCGGACACGCCAAATCTTTCCCCGGAAGAAATGCAGAGAAAAGTGGAGGAAATACTGCGAGATGTGGTTATACCCACAATGAACGAAAATGCGGATAAAACCGTATCAAAGGAAGATTTGCGGAATTTTTCTTATGAGGCAGGCATAGGCGACATGTACGCCGGTTATTACGATAAAAATTACGACGGGTCGGTAAATATGGCGGACAACGGCATATTTGAGTACACAGACAGCGGAGAGGAAAATATTTTGACATCTTCACTTGAAAATCTCACACCGGTAAACGGCAAATTTAAGTGTGCCAAAAGCAGAACGGCGGAAAAATTTATCGTCAAAGCACCGGGTAAGATCGGCGCAGAGTACCGGGTAAAAAACGGAGAGGAAAACGGTAAAAACCTGATTTCCCGGTGCTGGTACACATTTGTGTTGGACAACCGGAGCAAAACATTAAATTTTACGGGCGGTGAGGCAGGACGGCGCCCGGGGGTATATTCAAACAAAAACCTTACAGCTTCACCGCAGAACGGGGATATATGGGTTAAAACCGATAAAAAAATAAAAAAGGTTATCTTTTCCGCATACGGTGACAAGGGGAAAACCCAGCCGGGCAGCGAGGGGGATTGCATTGTATTTTTCAATCCCGGTTTGCCGGGGGTAAACCCGGAAATAAGTCTTACCCGGGAAAAGAGAATTTACATCGTTCCTACCGCAGCCTATATAACAGCCGGCGGACAGGTTGAAAAAAGTCCTGTTGCTTTTTATAAAAACGGATGGCAAAGTCCGCTGCCGGCGCTGGTGAAAAACGGAGTTGTGGAAAGCCAAACGGCGCAAATTGCGGTTGCCGGCTATGAAGTGGGCGGAAGCGATTATTCCGCCGGAGGAAGAAAAACATCTTCAACTCAAAACGGTTGGGTGTTTAATATAAACGAAAACGGGAAATTCATAGCCGATGTACTTACCCGGCCCATAGAACTTGACGCTGTGGATAAAATCACATTGGATATAAGCCCTACAATTCCATATGGCGATTATACGGTGTGCGCAGTGTTTTTGGTATCATCAACGGCAGGGAGCATAAGCTACATATGGCCGGACAATTACGGCGGAATGATTAAAACAGCTGTCGTAACCGGGGATATGAGCACCGTTACAATGGACATTAAAAGCCGGAGCGGCATAGGATATATCGGCGCATTGGTGGGCACATCCGGGCAAAGGCGGAACATAGGCCTGGTGATAAACAACATAACTTTAAGTTAAAACTCAACTGAAAGGAGGTTAAGAGTAATGACTTTACAACAGGAAAAATATAATGATACAAACGCAAGAAATGTTGCCGCACTTATTTTGCAAAATAAATACAATCCGAATTTGGGAATAAATCTGCGGCAGGCCATGGAGAAAAACTTTTGGCACAAAGCCAATATTGATTTTTGGCTTGGGAAGTTAGGCGGTGACACATGAGCGTTGAACTTACATTTTTAATAAGCGCAGTGACCGCTTTAACAGGCACGATTTTAGGCATTTTAAGCGCAAGGCGAAACGGTCGGCAAGATCGGGAAAAACACAGCAGAGAAACGGCGATGATAATATCTGAGATAGGTTATGTGAAATCCGGCATTGACGACATAAAGCGCAGACAGGAAAAAATGGACGAAAGACATTATGCCTTGCAAAGCAGGGTTACCGCCTTAGAGGCCATAAGACAAAATAACAGAGTTAATTGAGGAGGATTATTATGAGTATAGAAACAATTACGGAATACATAGACCCACAGCTTTTTATAGTTGTGCCGATGCTTTGGGGCATAGGTATGGCAGTGAAACGCAGCAAAATAGAAAATAGGTTTATACCCCTTATTTTGCTGTTGTGTTCCTGTTCGGTGGTTCTTTTGTATCTCACAAGCACAAAATTTATTTTTGATGTGGGTCAAATAACGGCCTGCGTTTTTGCGGCAATAACACAGGGCAGTGTGATATGGCTGCGGGCATGGCTGAGTTATGAAAAATTTTTAAAAGAGGACAAGGGGGATAAAAAATGATATGTTTTTTGGCAGGATTTGCGGCAGGTACATTCACTGCGGGCTTGGCGGTCTATTTTAAAAGAAAAAAGCCGGCAGATGATAAAATCGGCGCCGTTGGTGAAAGTGGGGATTTTCGGCGGCGACAGTTTGCAAATTTGATGTACTACAATATAGGCGAGAAGGGGGTGAACGAACTTGAAAATTAAAACGGATTTAAAAAGCATTTTGGAAGAACACAAAAAATGCGTCAATTACAATGTTATGCAGGATTATTACCGCAGGACAAACTTAAACGAAAAATTTTATATAGGCCGGCAGTGGTATGGGGTAAATGCCCCGGATTTGGACAAACCGGTTTTGAACTTTATACGCAGGTCCTGTTCATTTCTTGTGGCTATGACCACCGGGGACGACATAACCGCATTTATAACGCCATACACTCACGGAGCGGAAAGGGTGAAAACCGCAGATTATATAAACACGCAGATTGAAAAAATTTGCGAGAGTTCAAAATTGATGATACACGCCAAAAAGGCCGTTGCCGATGGGGTTGTAAAAGGTGACGGATACCTGTACTGGCTTTATCGTGACGGCGGAATATACTGCGAGAATTTAAAACCGGAAAATGTTATGCCGGCAAATCCTTATTTGGATAACATACAAAAACAGCCTTACATCTTGATAGAAAAGCGAGATTATGTTGAAAAGGTAATAGAAACGGCAAAGAAAAACAAGGGAGAGCCGGAGAAAATAAAGGCCGACGAAAACTATATGAACGCAGTAGAGGCCTTGCCAATGGTTACGGTGATAACAAAAATGTATATCGAAAACGGCACTGTTCACTACACCCGGGTGACCAAGGATGGTGTGGTAACCCCGCCTACGGCAACAGGATACACAGTTTACCCCATTGCAAAATTTTCTTGGGACAAGCAGTCAAATTCTTATCACGGCGTCGGCGCTGTGGAGAGTTTGATACCAAACCAAATCGCAGTGAACAAACTTTGGGCTATGGCTCTTTTGCATCAAAAAAGTATGGCTTTTCCGAAAATATTTTTCGACAAGACAAAGTTTGACAGTTGGACAAACAAAGTAGGTGCGGCAATAGGGGTTGTGGGCAACCCGAAAGATGCAGTGGCCATGAGCTTCAAAGCGGACGATATGTCCGATAGCCTTATGGAACTTGTGGAAAAGACCATTTCTTACACAAAGGAGTTTATGGGGGCTTCGGATAATTCTCTTGGCAATGTAAGCCCTGATAATACCTCGGCAATTCTTGCGGTACAGCGTGCGGCAACCATACCCTTGGCAAATCAAAGGCAGTATTTTTACCGGTTTATGGAGGATTGCGTTTTGATTATGCTTGATATTGCAAGGGCGAAGTTTGGCGAGAGGTATGTGGAAATGACAGATGAAAACGGAGAATATTACATGGGAAAGTTTGACTTTTCCCAAATAGACACAACTCAGCTTTCATGGTCGGTGGAAACGGACAACTCAACGCCTTGGAGCGAGGGCATACAAATGCAGACCCTTGAAAAGCTCTACGCAAGGCAGATTTTAACCGACGCTTATGACTATGTGCGGGCAATACCACAGAGCCGGTTAAAAAACAAGGCACGGATACTTAAAAAGCTGCAGATCAAAACAGAGCAAAATTAAGTGCAAATCACCTTATATCATTTGATGTAAGGTGATATTTCTTTATTTTCATACATTTTGCAAAATTTGTTGCGGTTTTACCACAGTAATGACACAGTTTATAGTGTATAATTCTCTTTGTAAATTTATGAAGGTGAAGTATGAGAAACTTTTTTAATCAATTAAGCTACAAATTAAGCAGTTTTATGTATGGACGCTACGGAAACGACCGGTTGAACAATGCCATTGCGGTATTGTATTTTATTTTGATTATTTTCAGCGGATTTTTAAGATTTATCCTGCCGAGTTTTGTGTTAGGTATAATCAGAATTTTGGAATATGCCTTGATAATTATTTTGTTTTACCGCACATTTTCCAAAAATATATACAAGCGCCAAAGAGAAAACCGGGTATGGCTCAGCATATGGGGCAATATGCAGCCTGAACTGGAATACGAGAAAAACAAGTTTGTAAATGCAGGCACTTATGTTTATAAAAAATGCCCGGCTTGCAGTGCAAAATTGAGATTTAAGCGAGTAAAGGGCAGACATTCGGTGCAGTGCCCAAGATGCGGCAAAAATTTTAAAATGACAGTATTCTACGGCGGTAAAAAGTAATATGTTCGGATTTGTACAGCCAAACACTAAAGACATAACCGATGAGGAAAAAGCAAGATACACCATGCTATACTGCGGTATTTGTCATTCTCTCGGGGCAAATCACGGTTTTATGCGGCGACTGGGGCTGAGTTATGATATGACCTTTTTGGCCTTGCTTTTATCATCTTTATACGAGCCGCAAGAAATCCCACACAGCGGAAGATGTACCGCACACCCTGTGGCCGGGAGAGACTATTTGCAAAGTTCGGTTATAGATTATTGCCGGGATATGACGGTGGCTTTGGCTTATCATAAAAGCCTTGACGACCGGCATGACGAGGGCAGTTTTATATCGGCGGAATATGCAAAAATCATAAAATCCAATTATGAAAAGATAAAAGAAAAATACCCGGAACAGACCGCTGTGATAGAAAAAGAAATGGCCGAAATTTCTGCTATAGAAAAGGACGGAGATCTGTCCGTAGACCTTGCCGCAAACAGCTTCAGCAGGCTTATGGCCGCCGTATTTGTTTTGAAAAAAGATATGTGGCGGCAAACTCTTTACGATTTCGGCTATAATTTAGGCAGATTTATTTACTTTGCCGACGCCGCACGGGATTTGGAGAAAGACGAGGACAGCAGAAGTTACAATCCCCTTGTAAATCTTTCTTCGGATACGGACATAAGGCGGATATTGCAGGTAATTATGGGGCAGGCCTCACGGCGGTTTGAAATCTTGCCCCTGGAAAAAGATTTGAATTTGATGAGAAATATAATCTATTCGGGAATATGGGTAGAGCTTAACAGAAAACAGCAAAAGCAGGAGAACACAAATGGCAATTAACCCTTACGAAGTCCTTGGCATAAACCCGGGGGCAACAAAGGACGAAATAAAAAGTGCATATAGGAAAATGGCTAAAAAATATCATCCGGATTTACACCCTGACGACCCTAAGGCCGCCGAAAAAATGAATGAGGTGAACCAAGCCTATGACATGCTTATGAACCCGGAAAAATACAGAAATCCACAGGCAGGCGGAGCTTATTCTGCTTCGGGCGGCGGATATTCAAGGGGCGGCGGTTTCGATTACGGAAATTTTGAGGATATTTTCGGCAATTTCGGCGGCGGAACTTGGCATACATACACCTATACAACAGGTGAGAAATATGACAGGTTTGACAACGAATATATGAGGCGAGCCGTCGACTATATAAATAAGAGAGAGTATCTGCGGGCTCTTAACATCCTTGCAAATGTGGAAAATTCACAGCGCAACAGCAGGTGGTATTATCTTTCCGCAGTTGCCAATTACAATATGGGCAATACCGTACAGGCCATACAGGATATTAAGCGGGCCTGTGCCATGAGCCCTAACAATCGGCAGTACCGTATGTTGTACGAATACATGACAAGGTCCCAGCAGACATACCGCCAAAATGCAAGGGGATATGATATGAATTCAATTTACAATCTGCAACAGTGTTTTACCTGTCTTTGTCTTTCAAATTTATTGTGTCAACCATTTTGCTGCATTTGCTGAGAGGTAAAATGAATATTGGGTTTTTCCGCCAAAGAGTATTTTAACGGAAAAACAAAACTACTCTATGGAATATTATCGGTGTACAGTAAATATATTTAGGGAAAACCGGGTGGACCGGGGAAATTAAAATTATTATAATTTACAGGCATATTAAAACAGCGAGCTTTTTAAAACTCGCTGTTTTGTGTTTGAAAATTGCTTTAAATAATTCTATAAATAGCAGTACAAAAATATGTAATACTTTTTTGCAAAAATGATAAGTTACCATTGCGGCATAACTTCAACTTTACCGCCGAAGTTTGTAAATCAATATGCGGCAAAGCCGGCGTCGTAACTTCTGCTGCCTATTTCCTCGGCAAAATCCTCAATACTTATTTGTCCCCGGAAAAATGCAAGGCCTAAATCTATATATTTTGCCGCCAAAAGGTCGGCACGGTGCAAAATATCTTCTAAGCTGTCGGCGTAGTAAAGGCCGGTGATCTTATCCTGCCAAAATGTAAAATCAGATATGGGCATATTGCATGGCTGCATACGACCCATAATAAACCCATCTCCCTTGCCGATTATTTTTTCTATAATTAAAGCTATGGGAAATTTGGTTTTTCCCGGGGAGTGAAGAAATTTTCTTATAAATCGAAAATCTTTAAAACACCGGGCGTATTCTTCCTGCGGAAAATCATGTTCGTAATATGTTAAGTCAACAGTTCTTTTAAGCAGATAAGAAATCTGAACAAGCTGGCTGTCATTCATTTCCGGGGCGTATTCTTCAATATCCGGGCAGGAAGTGTGCAAATATTTTTGACTTAAAGCACAGTCAAGTGCGGTTTCAAAATAATTGTGCCCCCGTGGAATGTTAAACGGTGAGCCGTAAGCTTGGCTTATATAGTTTACAAAGGGATGAATTGCACTGTCCAGGGCATAATGACACAAAAAACCAAGGCAATAATCTTTTTGGATATCAGTTCTTGCATTGAGAAAAAGATTTTTTAAAAATACCCCTGTTTTTTTGATGTGCATAATATCTCCCAGAATGGCTAAGTCATAAGAGCGAAAAGGATTATAAATTTTATAGTAAAACATAGGGTCCGGGCCGTTTGAGCCCATTAAAAAACTTGTTTTATCCCTTGGTATATATTTAGCCTGTGCCGCAGCTGCAAGTGCGTTAAGGCTGTGGGTGTAGCTTTCTGCCATGGTGTCACCGCCTGTAAAATAATTTAACTTTATTTTATCATTATACGGTAAAATAATCAAATAAAATTACCGATGAGAGTGTCAAAAATGATGGCGGATAGATTTTGAAAGGATAAAATACGGTGATTGGTGTAATAATTAAAAGCTAAACCGTGAGATACGGGGGGCAAATTTGCGGTTTGTTTGATTTACTATTTTATAGCGGAAGATAAGATTAAACAACTTCCTTAAACAATCTCTCAGTCAGCTAACGCTGACAGCTCTCTTTACCAAAGAGAGCCGGTTTTGCGATTAGTTTGGATTGTTGATTTATAGCGGAAAACCAGTTTAAATAATTTGAAAAGAGGCGACCAATGGTCGCCCCTACGGTGTATCCGTGATTTATTTTTGTCGGTCACAAATAAATGTATTTGTAAATTAGCATCGTAGGGGCGTTCATTGAACGCCTATGCAAACCGTAGGTTTGCACATAAACAATCTGTTTACACTAAATTTCGGCAACAAACAACAACCCCAAAAATCCGTAAAATAGCCTCCCTTGTGTAAATGGAGGGCGAGTTTTGCTGTCTATTCGGATAGTTTGTTACAGCGGAAAATCATTTTAAACAATATAATTCATAAACAAATGTCAAATACAAGACAACATTCTCAAAGGTTAGCAACACCTTGGCTCCACTGTGCAAGGGGAGCTGGCGGCGTTAGCCGTCTGAGGGGTTGTCTTGCGGATTATTTGTATTGAATTACGGTTACAAATAAATATATTTATAAAATAAATCCGTAGGGGCGTTCATTGAACGCCTATGCAAACCGTAGGTTTGCACATAAACAACCTGTTTACATCAAATTTCGGCTACAAACAACAACCCCAAAAATCCGCAATTTCGCCGCCCTTTGGTAAAGGGAGGTGATTTTTCGTAAGAAAAATCGGAGGGATTGACCTTAGTAAAACAACCTGATTTTCAACCGAACTTACAACCGAATATGGTATATAAACAAAATGTTTTCCAATCTCTCAGTCAGCTACGCTGACAGCTCTCTTTACCAAAGAGAGCCGATTTTGCGATTAGTTTGGGTTGTTGATTTATAGAGGAAAAACAGTTTAAATAATTTGAAATGAGGCGACCAATGGTCGCCCTACGGTGTATCCGTGATTTATTTTTATCTGTCACAAATAAATGTATTCATAAATTAGCATCGTAGGGGCGTTCATTGAACGCCTATGCGAACCGTAGGTTTGCACATAAACAACCTGTCTACATCGAATTTCGGCAACAAATAACAAGCCCAAAAATCCGCAACTTTGCCGCCTCAAATTGTCAAGCCAAGTGCAACAGTCTTGTTGAAAAAGTCGACAGGAGAAATAAAGTCAAGACATTTTCTGGGGCGATTGTTAATCAAATCAAGAACAGCATCAAGGCGCTCTCTTGAAAGAGTTCTGAAATCAAAACCGCGGGGAAAGAAAAATCTAAAAACATCGTTGACATTCTCATTTGAGCCTCTTTGCCAAGGAGAATGAGGGTCTGCAAAATATACTTTAAGATTTAAATCTTTTTCAATGTCTTTGTAGCCAAGAAACTCAGAACCGTTATCTAAGGTAAGAGTTAACGGTCTGATTTTTACGGTGGCTTTTGCAAAGGCTTCGGCGAAAGCTGCATTGATAGAGGCAATGGTTTTATCTTTGCAAACGGCTGCAACAACATACCTGGATTTTCTGTCGATAGCTGTTACAAGATATCCCTTGCCAACCGAGCCATAGATGGTATCACCTTCATAATCGCCGAATCTCATCCTTAAATCGGCTTCTTTGCCTCTGTCATGAATAGATCTATCCATATAATGAGTATACGATTTGCGCCCTATTGAGTAGGGTTTGCCTCTTCTTCTCAGATGTGTTCCCGGTTTAATACCGGGGAATTGCTTGGCATATACAGCTCGATAGATTGAGGAATAGGAAGTTTTTTTATCATGATTTAAGTTCCAATTGCCTGCAATAATTTCCGGTGACCAAAATTGGTGCAATTTTTCAAGAGCAAAAGCATATGCGGCATTGTCTTTGAGAAGATTGTTTTTCCTGTGACAGGACTTTCTTCTTTCCCAATATTTAATCTGAGCCGCCCAATGGTGGTAGTGATTGGGTTTCTTACTCCAATTTCGTTTAATCTCTCTGCTTATTGTGGACGGACTACGCCTCAGTGCTTTTGCAATTTTTCTGATGCTGTCGCCGGTTTCCAAACTTTCTTGTAGATATTTCCTTTCATTTAGTGTAAAATGTGTATATGGTTTCATATTGACCTCCGTGTCTGTTTTTGTTGGTAGCATTATTTTACACCTTGGTCGATATGAAATCTATTTTTTTACTGTTGCACTTGTTATTATAATCTGCCCGCCCTTTGGTAAAGGGAGGTGGTTTTTCGTAAGAAAACCAGAGGGATTGACCTTGGTACAACAACCTAATTTGCAACCGAATATCATATATAAATAAAATGTTTTTCAATCTCTCAGTCAGCTACCGCTGACAGCTCTCTTTACCAAAGAGAGCCTATGATGTGTTGCGCTAGTTGTATTTAATTGATTTAATTGGCATATAAACGCCGAATATATTAAATTTACACTAAAAATATTGATATACAGAAAAATATATTGTACAATATATGCAAATAAATATAGTTGTATAATAAAAATCTAAAATCCGTGCTGATGAAGTGTGGGTTTTCTACAAAGGAGGGCAATCGGATGAATAAAAGAATAATTTTTAAAATCTTATATGCGGTGCTGTTTGTGATGTGTTTGAATTTATCACGGTTGCCGGTACGGGCTTTGAATGAAAAAAGCTGTGATGTGTACAAAGCGCAAATAACCGAGAGTGCATTGGTTTATGACAGTTCTTCGGCAGAGGCTGTTGTTGCCGATAAGGAACGGAGTTTGAGCGACGAAGAATTTGAAAAAATCTTTGCCGGGGAAGCTGACCCTTTTGAAAATTTCACCCCTCGGCAAAGGATAACAAGGGACAAATCCCCTAAATTCACATCGGGATTAAATGTGTTTGCGGCAATTTCACCTATTGATGAGAAAAATCATTCCAAAATAATATACGCCCTGCAATGGCGGGAAAAGCCCACATTTACCTATGATGATGTGTTAAATTTTAATATGATAGGCAGCGACGGCAAGAGTGATTTAGCCGTTGACATTCGTGATTACACCTTAATCGTAAAATATGCCGCAAAATCCGGCGAGTACCTGCCGGAGTATGAGGAAAAGTTCACCGGTGATGCCTACGGGGCGTTGGCGGAATCCGACCGGGGAATTAAAATGAAAAAGATAACGCCAAAAGGCGTTGTGTACGCAAAAGAAATTATCTTTACCGGCACGGTAAGGCCGGCGGTATCCGGTGCCCATATTGAAAGTTTGGCTTTGTACATCGGCTATGAACACTGTATTTTTAAAGGCAACAGAGAAAATGCCGGGCAAATAAGGCTTGCAATAACCGCCGACAGAGAAACAGGAAAAACAGAGCAGTATATCTCCGGGGCGGGCAAAACTTACTACGGCGTGATAGCGTTGATATTAAAATATTCAATGCCTGTTTTGACGGTTGCGGTTATTGCCGGGTTGGCCTATATGATTGTTTTAAGGTTAAAAAAGAAAGCCGATAAGGCCGATTGAGGCAAATTGAGTAAATAAGCGCAATAAAAATACCCTTTCCTTTATGGATAGGGTATTTAAATTTACGGTATATTATTTATTTTCTGTTGGTTCTTCTGTCGGGTCGGAAGAATTGCTTTCACTGTTTTCGTCATAGTTAAAATCAGGGGTGCCGAATTCTTCTTCATCATAGAAATATGCGGCTTTGCTGTCCGGAATAGGTTTTCCGCTTTCGGCGGCTTTTTCTCTTTTCTTTTCCGCCTTTTCAGCTCGAACTTCTTCTTTGATTTTTTCTTTTGCAAGCTGATATTCCAGCTTTTTCTGCATTTTTTCCTCGTTTTCTATTTCAAACTTGGTTTTTTGTATTTCCGGCAGATCTTTAAACACAGGCTCTTTCGGCATATAGCCACGGCATATGATAATGTCCTTTTTTTCCTGTAATTTTTCTCCCTCTGCCCGGTCGGTAATTGTCCAAGTGCCGGCCATAACCCCAAGGGAATAGGTAAATCTTACAAAGAAGCTTTCCGGCTTGTTGCGGTACAAAATAACATTAGGTTTGCAAACGGAGTTGTTAAACAGGTTGCCTGTCATAAATGCCTGGGTTTTCGGCAACCGGGTGAAATCTTTTGCCGGGGCGGAAATCAAACCGCGGAAAATTGATTTTTCCGTGTGTTTAAACCAAGCCATCATACCCGGGTGGAAGCTGACAACCCCCACATTGAATTTGCCGCTTGCCAAAATAGCGTCTGCGGTAAGGCGGCACAAAACCTCGTTGTCGGAGCAGACTTTAAGTTCTGCCAAAACCGGGGTTGTACCGCCGGCAATTTCTATCAAATCCGGCAGGGTTAAAAGATGCAAATCCCCAAGTTCCGAATAATCGCTTTCGGTTATCTTTTTATCTAAGCCGTATTCCTTTGAAAGGTCGTTGTAACTGCTTAAAACCAGCTTTTTATCCTTTGAAAGGTAAATGCTTGTTTTTATGCCTACGCCGGCTTGCACGCATTTTTTAAAACTTTCGGCGGTGTTTGGTTTATCCCGTGGGTCAAGAACACCGTCTTCCGCATAATATTTGCCGTAGAAAATTTCTCTCAAATTTCTTTTTACGCCGCCGCAGTAGAATGTATAAACAAACAAACCAAGCAGCACAATGATAATTGAAACTATGTATATCATTATTTTATCTCCTGTTTTCAGTTCTTGTATACAATTATAATCAATTACGGCGGTATAATCAAGTTATTTTAACATTTTAACTGTTCACAATATGGCTTATAATTTTTCACAGAATTATAACCTATGGATTATATAATATTTTTGAGTAAATGAGTTATTAGGGAACATTATATAAATTAAAAGAAAAGAAGAACGGAGTGTTATTATGAAAATTTTGGTTGTTGATGACGAACAGAGAATAAGAGACCTTATCACCCAGTATCTTACCATTGACGGTTACGACGTGGAGCAGGCAAAGGACGGTATTGACGCTCTTACAAAAATAAGCAAAGGCGATATTGACCTTTGCATTTTGGATGTTATGATGCCGTTTATGGACGGTTACACCTGCCTGAAAGAGATGAGAAGCCGTGGTTTTAAAACGCCGGTTATCATTCTTTCCGCAAAGGGTGAAGAATACGACAAAATACAGGGCTTTGAGGCCGGTACAGACGACTATGTTGTAAAGCCTTTTTCACCGAAAGAACTTATGGCAAGGGTTAAGGCGGTTATCAACCGTGTGAACCCGGATGCAGGTGATAGCAAAGAGAGATATATTTTCGGCGGTTTGGTTGTTGACGTGCCAAGCCACAGCATTAAGATAAACGGCGAAGTTATAAACGTTACGCCGAAAGAGTTTGATTTGCTTGTGTGCCTTGTGCAAAACAAAGGCGTTGCTTTGAGCCGTGAGAGAATTTTGCTTAAAGTTTGGAATTACGATTACTTTGGCGAGGACAGAACAGTTGACACCCACATTAAAATGCTGCGCAGCCATTTGGGCGAATACCGTGACTGCATTGTTACGGTTTGGGGCGTTGGCTACAAATTTGAACCTAAGGATTTATAATCAATGAAAATCAGCATAAGAAATAAGCTGACAGCATTGATTTTGACAATATGCCTATCCGGTGTGATGATAATCTGGATAGGCACTATTGCGTTTTTCAAGCCTATGTACTATGCCATGACCCAGGCTGAAATTTCTTCTATGCTGTCAAAAACCATAAAAACCCTTTCTCGGGCAGACGGCGATTTAACCGATGATACGGTGGATAAAATAAAATCCTACATAAACGGCAGTTTTTGTATAGAAATTGCCGATGAGTTCGGCAACGGACTTTTGCTTATGGAGGGCATCGGCGACGGTTGCCAGCTTCACGGAGAGGGACAGGAGATAGCAAAGGGAAATATATACAGCGAACAGAAAAAGCTGAACACAGTTTCCTCTGTGTCATTGCGCAATCAAACCCGTACAATCGGCCGGTATGTGGGAACCCTTACGGATAATTTTGGCAACAAACAGGCCGTACAGGGCAAATACTGGAACAACAAATATACGGTTATTGTGTCCGCAAGCATTGCTCAGACAGACGGGGTTATAAGAATAGTTACCCAGCAGTTGAAAACGGTTACGTTTATAACTATACTTTTTGCTCTTGTTATTTCGGCGGTGGCGTCAAAGATATTTATTAAGCCTATTATGGAGCTGTCCAAGGCCACAAAGGAAGTTGCAAAAGGCAACTACGATGCCGATGTAATAGTGCCGGAGAACTCAAACGACGAGTTCGGTCAACTTGCCGAGGACTTTAACACCATGGTTAAAGAGATAAAGGACAGCCAGGAGATGCAAAAGGAGCTTGTATCCGGCATTACTCACGATTTGCGCACGCCTCTTACCATAATAAAAGGTTATGCAGAGTCCATAAGGGATATAACCGGCGACCACAAGGAAATAAGAGAACAGCAGTTGAACACCATTATTGACGAAACCGACAGGCTTTCAAAAATGGTAAACAGCGTGCTTGACTACACAAAATTAAGCCGGGGTGCTTACAAGCTGAATATCGTACAGTACAACATGGCAGACATGTGCCTTGACATTGTGGATATTTACTCCGACAAGGCCAAAAAAGAGGGAAAGAGTATTTCTTACGAGGGCCCGGAGCTTGTATATGTAATGGCAGACGCACAGCTTATAGAAAGGGTAATGCATAACTTTGTGTCAAACGCTCTTCTTCACACGCCGGAGGGAACCGCCGTTTTGGTTAAACTGCGGATTTTGGAAAACGGCAAGGTGAGAGTAAGCGTTATAGATTCCGGCGACGGTATAAGCCGGGAAGATCAGAAACATCTGTTTGACAGATATTACCGATCCAGAAAAGAAGAGGGCAAACAGGGTACGGGTCTCGGCCTTGCGGTGGTGAAAACCATACTTGAAAACCATAAATTTAAGTATGGGGTAAATTCCGAAGAGGGCAAGGGCAGCGAATTCTGGTTTGAAATGTGATTAAGTTACAAATCTCTTGCATAATTTTAACCTCTTTGGTATAATGCAAGGCGTAAGGATTAAAATAACTCTATAAGGAGAATGATATATTATGGTAGTTACAAAAGAAACTAATCTGGGCGAAATTTTGGACGCAGATCCGACAACGGCCATTTACTTCATGCAGATAGGTATGCACTGCTTGGGCTGCCCGGCATCCAGAGGCGAAAATTTGGAACAGGCTTGTTGGGTACACGGCGTTGATGTTGACGAGCTTGTTGAACAGCTTAACGCTCATTTTGCAGGTTGATTTGTGAAAGATACAAACTTAGGCAGCCGTTTGTTAATGGCTGCCTCTTTTGTTAAGAATGGGGATACAGTTTGCGACGTAGGTTGCGACCACGGAAAATTGGGGCTGTATCTTATTCAAACCGGCAGGGCAAAAAAGATTATTGCCACCGACATAAATATAAAACCCTTGAATAAAGCTGTTAAACTGTTTGAGGAAAACGGGCTTTCAGACAAGCGGGATTTCAGACTTACCGACGGATTGCAGGGTGTTGAAAACAGTGATAAAAAGATAACTCATGTGGTGATTGCCGGAATGGGCGGAATTACCATGACTAAGGTTTTTGAGGGGGCGGACTTTGTAAAGGACGAGAGTATAAATTATGTGCTTTTGCCGGCGCAGAGGGGCTTTGATATACGCAAGTATCTCTATGAAAACGGATACGACATAACAACCGAGAAAACCGTACGGGAAAACGGCAAGTTTTATACATGTATGCTTGTAAAATACACAGGCGTTGTAAAGCAGGCAGATGTTTTTGATATATACATAGGTAAATCATATATAAATACAGATTACAGCGCCAAAGGTTATTTTGAACTTGTACTTACAAGACTTAAAAATAAGCAGGCCGGTTTTGTGGCGGCTTTTGGGGCGGCAGATGAAAGCTATGCCCGGGCCATAGACAAAGTTGAAAAACTGATTGCCGATATAATTTGATTTTCGTGGCGGCTTTTGCCGCCTTTTGTTTGTGTTTATATTATAATATATGATATAATATGTTAAATGCAAAATAGACAGGAGAATAAAAATGGTTACTCCACAACTGGTATATGACATTATAAATGAGGAAGTTCCCTTTTCCCGGCAGGAAAATTGGGATAACAGCGGTTTGCTTATAAACACGGGGAAGAAAAGCGAAAAGGTTTTAGTATGCTTAGATGTCACGGAAGATGTAATATTAAAAGCCGAAGAAGCAGAGGCGAAAATCATAGTTTCTCATCATCCTGTTATTTTTACACCTATAAAATCCGTAGACAGCGGTGATATAGTATTTAAGCGGATTGAAAAGGGAATAAGCATTATAAGCGCACACACGAATTTTGATAAATACAGGTACGGCACTTGCTATAAAATGGCGGAACTTTTAGGACTTGAAATTTTAAGCCGTGATTTTGACATAGGTATTTTGGCCGGTTGCCGGCCTGTGAATATTAAGGATTTTGCACAAAGATGCAAAGATGCTTTCGGCCGGCGGAGTTTTACTCAGGCAGGAAAATATGTGAATAAAGTATTTATATGCGCCGGCAGCGGTTCCGGCATGAAAAATGAGGTAATTGCAAGCGGTGCCGATTGCTTTTTAACCGGGGAGTGCAAATACCACGATATGCTTGATCTGAAAAACATCGGTATAAGCACCGTTGCCGTGGGACATGATTTGTCCGAAATGGTAAGTGTTGAAACACTTGCGAAAATTTTAAGAGAAAAAATCAAGGAAGAAAATATAATTCTGTATTTGGCCGAGAGCCTTACAGAAAGTGTTTAGGTGAAAATATGGCATTGGATTCAATTACGCTTTCTCTTTTGGCAAGAGAGCTTGACGAAAAATTACAGGGCAGCAGGGTGGATAAGGTGCACCAACCCTCAAAGGACGAGGTGGTGTTTCACCTGCGCAAAAGGGACGGAAATTTAAAGTTGCTTTTGTCGGCAAGGAGCGGTTCCGCAAGAATATGCACCACGGAGGAGGATTTTGAAAATCCTCGGGTGCCGCCGTCTTTTTGCATGCTTTTAAGAAAATATTTCCGGGGAGCAAGGTTTGTAAGTGCCCAAAGCGTCCCGGGGGAAAGAATTATAATGCTCTCTTTTACGGCCACCAGCGAAATGGGAGACACAATAGATCTTGACATAGCCGCAGAACTTATGGGCAGATACGCAAACTTGGTTATAATCGGCGGCGACGGAAAAATCATAGACGCAATGAAAAGGGTTGACGCAGACGCTTCACGGGTTCGTCAACTTTTGCCGGGGCTTACTTATAAGTTGCCGCCGAACACCGGTAATCCAAAACTTATAAGCCAAAGTGATGAAGTTTTGGAAAAAGTATTTAAGTTCAACGGCCCTGTTGACAAGGCGTTTTTAAAGTGCAGCCAGGGTATGGGTGCGGTTTTGGCAAGGGAAATTGCCTATCGCTCAAACACGGAATCTTCTTACGGGGATCATTTGACATTGGAAGAAGAACAGACTGTGAAGGACACTGTGGAAAAAGTTAAGGCATATTACAAAAAGCCGGAGTATTCTATCATATATAATCGGCAGGGTATGCCGGCAGAATACAGCTTTATGCCTCTGTTGCAGTACACCGGCCTTGAAACAAAAGACTTTGGCAGCATAAATGATTTGCTCAATGAATATTACAGCGCCAAGGACAAGGCAGAGAGACTTAGACAAAAGGGCAAGGACTTACACAAATTGGTCGGAAATTTAATAGACCGTACACAGAGAAAGCAAATTGCCAGAAAAGAAGAACTTGCAGACAGCACCGACAATGAGAAATATCGCATATACGGTGAACTGCTGACGGCAAACTTGCATAATCTCGAAAAGGGAATGAAAACCGCAGATGTGTTTAACTATTATGACGGAAGTACCATAACCGTTAAACTTGACCCAAGGCTTACCGGCAATCAAAACGCACAGAAATATTATAAAGAATATAAAAAGAAACAAACTGCGGTAAAGGTGCTGACTGATTTGATAGCGAAAGGCGAAATTGAGCTTGAATATTTAAAAAGCGTGGAATACGCCGTAAACAGTGCAAAAACCGAGGCGGAACTTATGCTTATAAGGAGTGAGTTACACGATGCAGGTTATCTTAAATACTATAAAAACCGTGAAAAAAAGCAAAAGCCCCGGGACTTTATAAGGTATGAATCCTCAGAGGGATTTTTAATACTAATCGGACGAAACAATGTGCAAAATGATAAGCTTACAATGAAAACCGCCAGAGGCAAGGACTTGTGGTTCCATGTTAAAAACGCCCCTGGCAGCCATGTTGTTGTTATGAGCGAGGGCAGAGATATTCCGGTGCAGACCCAAAATGAGGCGGCTATGTTGGCGGCTTATTATTCAAGTTACAGCGGACAGGCAAAGGTTGAAGTCGACTATACATTCGTAAAAAATATTAAAAAGACAAATGATTTAAAACCGGGAATGGTTATTTACGATACATATAATACGGCGTATATATCCCCGGATATGGATGTTATTGATAGGCTTAAGAGGATAAAATAATGGAAAACAAGTTTGAAACAATTACTAAGAATATACTTTACCGGGTGTTTTTTGCTTCTTTTGCAGCTTTGTTAGTGGGAATTGTTTTTTTGAACCCATATTTTGATTATAAACCATATATTGTATTGCCGGTTGCCGGTGTGTGGTTCATAATTTTTGCGTTTATGTATAAAATTGTTAAAAGAAACATTGAATATATAGAAAATAACCTTTTAAAATTTGGAATAGCATTTTTCGTTATTTTGACGATTGTACAGATTTTTCTGTATAATGTGCGGGGAGGCTACCCTACAAGGGATTTTGCCAATGTATTTACCGGAGCTTACAATTACACAATAACCGGTAAGATTGAGGATCCTTATCTTGATTATTTTTACAAATACCCCAACAATTTGCCCATCACGGTTGTTTTGCAATTCATTTTTAGAATTGCCCATAAATTTGGGATTGAAAATTACTTTGTAATCGGATCTGTATTTAATGCACGGTGTATTGACTTGACATATTTGTTTACATTTTTGTCGGTCAAAAAGATAGACAGCACAAAAAATGCCGTTATGGCAATTTTAATATTGTTTTTCTGTCTGCCGTTGCAAACATATATTTCTATCTTTTATACCGATACCACATCCATGCTGTATCCGCCTGTGATTTTGTATTTCTACTTGCTGTTGGGAGAAGAAAACAGCTTGAAGAAAAAAGTTTTGCTATGCCGGATGTTCGGACTGCTAATTGGCTTTGGCATGAAAATAAAATATTCCGTCGCAATAATGGTTATTGCCGTTGCAGTACGGTGTATTTTAAAATTTGAATTTAAAAAAATGCTGTCTGTTGTACTGAGCTGTATAGTCGGGTTTTCGGTGGCGGGAGCCATATTTGACGGATTTATTTATAAACACATACTTGATAAAGACAAATCCTATGACATGCAAACGCCTTATATAGCGTGGATAGCTATGGGAATGCAAGGAGACGGAACCCATTCTCCCGGTGACAACCATTTTGTATGGGCACATGATACTCACGAAGAAAAAGTAGAGGCTGCCGAATTTTTGCTGAAAGCAAGGTTGGAATGCATGGGTGCAAAGGGCTATGTAAAATTTTTAGGTAAAAAGGCAATTCGCAGTTTTGGCTCCGGCAATTTGGACTATCCCAATACTGTGTCAGACTCCCCTATGCATCAAAATGTTATGATTGATATTTTAAACTCCCAAGGAAAATACAATTTCATATATGATAATATAATTCAGGGCTATCATATTTTGATTTTTACAATGATTGTTGCAGGTATGGCGATGGGAGCTGTGAGAAAAAACAGAAAGTATTTTGTTGCGCAGCTTGCCTCTTTTGGTATGTTACTTTTTCTTTTGCTTTGGGAAGCCGGCACAAGATATTTACTTAATTATTACCCTATATTTATAATGTCTGCATTACCTGCGATTGAAGAAGCGATGAACAAACTCAACAAATGATTATTATGAACCACAAGGACCGTTTACAGTCTTTGTGGTTTTATAATTGTTTGCCTATTTTGAAAAAATAGAGATGCAAATATATATAACTTTATTTATGAATTTTGAAATAATTCATCCTAATGAAAATAAAATTTAATAAAAAACTTGCAAATTTTTAAAGATATGGTATAATCTATCTTGTCTGTAAAAATCAGACATGATATTGTGGCAAAATATACAAAATTTGCCGAAATAATCACAATAAAATAAGTTATGTGTACAAAGTTACAAAAACATAAAAAAATGCTTGCATTTGAATTGGTTTTGTAGTATTATAGTACAGATGACTGCAAAGATATGCGATGAAGTGGGAGGTTGCCACGGCTTCGTGGGTTTTTCCACTGAGTATGTCCGATCTTTGAACCGGGCGAATAGAATATTGAATGCAAAGGGTGAATGACTGAAATTCAGTCCGCTGGCCGTTAACGATGCGACTTGATGAGATTTTCTCAAAGTTCCGATGTAACTGCAAGTGTGTGGTTAATCGGTGTTTTTAATGGGGAAATGCGAAACACCCGGCACGGTGTTCAATATTCATAAACCGCCGCTAAACAAAAAATTATAAGGAGGCGTTACAATGGCAGTCAAGGAAAAAATCAGAGTGAGATTGAAGAGTTATGATCACCAGTTGGTAGATACAGCCGCTGACAAAATAGTTGAAGCAGCAAAGAGAACAGGTGCAAGAGTTTCAGGCCCTATTCCGCTCCCGACAGAAAAGGAAGTTGTCACAATTCTCCGTGCCGTTCACAAGTATAAAGATTCTCGTGAACAGTTTGAAAACAGAACTCACAAGAGAGTTATTGACATCTTGAAACCTACAAACAAGACTGTTGAAGCTCTTACAAGCTTGCAACTTCCGGCAGGCGTTGAAATTGAAATTAAGCTCTAATAAATAATAACAGTTACTCATTATTTAGAGCGAACCTCTCAACCACAAGTTGGAGTCATGTTGGCTGAAAGGCCAACCAATAACCTAACAGGAGGCATTTATAATGCAAAAAGGAATTATCGGTAAAAAAATCGGTATGACACAGCTTTTTGACGAAAACGGTATGGTAGTACCGGTTACAGTAGTCGAAGCAGGTCCTTGTGTTGTCGTACAGAAGAAGACTGTTGAAAGCGATGGCTACACAGCAGTTCAGGTAGGTTTTGGCGAAGTTAAAGCTAACAAGCTTACAAAACCTGCAAAAGGACATTTTGAAAAAGCGGGCGTTGCTCCTAAGAAAACTTTGAAGGAATTCCGCTTTGATTCAATTGATGAAATCAACGTTGGCGATATCATCAAAGCTGATACATTTGCAGCAGGCGACAAAGTTGACGTTTGCGGCATCAGCAAAGGTAAAGGATATGCCGGCACAATCAAGCGCTGGAACGGCCACTCTTTGAGAGCTACTCACGGTACAGGCCCTGTTCACAGACATGCCGGTTCAAACGGCTCTACATCAACACCTTCAAGAGTTTACAAGGGTAAGAAGTTGCCTGGTCACTTGGGTGCTGAAAGAGTTACAGTGCAGAACCTTGCAATCGTAAAGGTTGATGCAGAAAATAATCTCATTGCTGTTAAGGGTGCTATTCCGGGCGCTAAGGGCGGAATCGTAGTTCTTACAGACACTGTGAAAGCTTAAGGGAGGAAACGAAAATGAAATTTGATGTTTTAGACATTAACGGCGCAACAGTCGACACAGTTGAACTCTCTGATGCAGTATTCGGTATTACACCGAACGAAAAAGCTATGCACGCAGCAGTTGTAAACTTCCTTGCAAACCAGAGACAGGGTACTCAGTCAACTCTTACAAGAGCTGAGGTTCGCGGCGGTGGCCGTAAGCCTTGGAGACAGAAGGGTACAGGCCGTGCAAGACAGGGTTCTATCCGTTCACCACAGTGGACACACGGCGGTATCGCACTTGGCCCTAAGCCACGTGATTACAGCTACTCAATTAACAAGAAAGTTAAGAGACTTGCTATTTGCTCAGCACTTTCTGCCAAAGCTGCAGAGGGTAAACTTGTGATCGTTAACGATTACGCAATCGCTGATTATTCAACAAAAGCAGTTGTTAAGATGCTTAAAAACATCGGTGTGTCAGGCAAGACATTGATGGTTCAGGCAGTTGCAGATGAGAAGGTTGTTAAGTCAGCCGGCAACATTCCGGGTGTACAAACAACATTGGCAACAACAATGAACGCTTACGACACAATCAACGCAAGAACACTTGTTGTAAATCTTGATGCTGCTAAGAAACTTGAGGAGGTATTCGCATAATGAAATTTGCACAGGATATCATCATCAAGCCAATCATCACTGAAAACAGCATGATGGGCATTGCTGACAAGAAATACACATTCCAGGTTGCCAAAGACGCTAACAAGATTGAAATTGCCAAGGCAGTTGAAGAACTTTTCGGCGTTAAGGTAAGCAAGGTAAACACAATCTCTGTACGCGGCAGATTCCGTCGTCAGGGTATCAAAGGCGGTTACACACCGGCCACAAAGAAAGCTATCGTAACATTGACAGCTGATTCAAAGGGTATTGAGTTCTTCGAAAGCATGAACTAATCCCTCCGCTTAAATGATTAAGCGTTTTTAAGTATGGGAGGCGGCACCGACCGTTTCTCGCAAAAAGACTCATAAGGAGAGTGAACCTAAATGGCTATTAAGAAATTTAAGCCGACTACCCCTTCACGCCGTAACATGGCTGTGACAGATTATTCGGCTCTTTCAAAGGTTGCACCAGAGAGAAGTCTCTTGGAACCTATGAAAAAGACATCCGGCCGTAACAACACAGGCCGTATAACAGTTCGTCATCACGGTGGCGGAAACAGAACAAAATACCGTGTTATTGATTTTAAGAGAAACAAGCTTGATGTTCCGGCAACAGTTATCACTTTGGAATATGACCCGAACAGAACAGCTTTTATCGCTTTGATTCAGTATGAAGACGGTGAAAAATCATACATTATTGCTCCTAACGGCCTTAATGTTGGTGATAAAGTAGTAAGCGGTCCTAATGCCGACATCAAGCCGGGCAACGCACTTCCGCTTGCAAACATCCCGGTTGGTACAATCGTTCACAACGTTGAACTTTACCCGGGCAAGGGCGCACAGCTCGTTCGTTCAGCAGGTAACTTCGGTCAGCTCATCGCTAAGGAAAACGGCTACGGTCTTATCAGACTTCCTTCCGGCGAATTGAGAAATGTAACACTTAACTGCTATGCAACAATCGGTCAGGTTTCAAACCTTGATCACGACAATGTTAAAATCGGTAAAGCCGGTAAGAAGCGCCACATGGGTTGGAGACCTACCGTTCGTGGTAGCGTTATGAACCCTGTTGACCACCCACACGGCGGTGGTGAAGGTAAGGCTCCGGTAGGTCGTCCGGGTCCTGTTACACCTTGGGGCAAACCTGCTATGGGCTACAAGACAAGAAGCAAGCGCAAAGCTTCAGACAAGCTTATCGTAAGACGCAGAAACGGTTAAGAAAAGGAGTTAAGAAATGGGTAGAAGTATTAAAAAAGGCCCTTTCGTACAGCCTGTCCTTCTCAAAAGAGTTAAGGAAATGAACAAGACTGGCGAAAAAAGAGTATTAAAAACTTGGAGCCGTTCATCAACAATTTTCCCGGATTTCGTTGGTCACACTTTTGCTGTTCACGACGGTCGTAAACACGTTCCGGTATATGTAACAGAAGATATGGTAGGCCACAAGCTTGGTGAATTTGCACCAACAAGAACATTCCGTGGTCATGCAGGCACAAAATCAGGTAAGTAAGGAGAATATAATTATGGAAGCAAGGGCATACGCTAGACATGTCCGCATCGCACCAAGAAAAGTACAGATCGTTATGGACCTTATCAGAAATAAGCCGGTAAACGAAGCTGTTGCTATCTTGCAGCACACACCAAAGGCTGCTTGTGAACCTTTACTTAAATTGGTTAAGTCAGCTATGGCAAATGCGGAACACAATTTTCAGATGGACAAAAACAATCTGTATGTTGCAGAGTGTTTTGTAACACCGGGCCCAACTCTTAAAAGAGTTATGCCGAGAGCACAGGGCAGAGCATATAGAATTCTTAAGAGAACATCACACATGACTGTAGTTCTCAAAGAAATCGAAGAATAAGGAGGAAGCTATGGGACAGAAAGTTAATCCACACGGTTTGCGTGTAGGCGTTATTAAAAACTGGGATTCTCGCTGGTACGTTGAAAAGAAAGCTTTCGGCGATACACTTGTAGAAGACTATAAAATAAGAAAAGTTCTCAAAGCTCAGCTTTACACTGCCGGTGTATCAAAAATTGAGATTGAGAGAGACTCAAAAGTATTGAGAATAAACATTTTCTGTGCAAAACCCGGTATGGTTATCGGCCGTCAGGGCGCAGAAATCGAAAAGCTCAGAGTTCAGGTTGCAAAGCAGGTTAAGAGACCTGTTGACGAAGTAATTATCAACATTACAGAAATCAAACAGCCTGACGCAGACGCTCAGCTTGTTGCAGAAAACATTGCAGCACAGCTTGAAAGAAGAATTGCTTTCAGAAGAGCTATGAAACAGTCAATGTCCAGAGCCATGAGACTTGGCGTTAAGGGCATTAAGGCAAGCTGCTCAGGCCGTCTTGGCGGTGCAGATATTGCCAGAACAGAACAATACCATGAAGGTACTATTCCGCTTCAAACACTTCGTGCAGATATCGACTACGGTTTTGCAGAAGCTAACACAACATTTGGTAAGGTTGGCGTTAAAGTTTGGATTTACAAAGGTGAAGTACTCAAAGGTTCTAAACCTCGTAAAGAAGGAGGCAACAAATAATGCTTTTGCCAAAGAGAGTTAAATACCGCAGAGTTCACAGAGGTCGTATGACCGGTAAAGCTATGCGTGGTAATAAAGTGACATACGGCGATTACGGCCTTCAGGCTTTGGAACCGTCATGGATCACATCAAACCAGATTGAAGCA
Source organism: uncultured Oscillospiraceae bacterium (assembly GCA_934526065.1). Classification (GTDB taxonomy): domain Bacteria; phylum Bacillota; class Clostridia; order Oscillospirales; family Ruminococcaceae; genus RGIG3102. Next base: position 144,388 of record CAKSZX010000003.1, on the reverse strand, counting down.
GCTCGTATTGCCATGACTCGTTACATCAAGCGTGGCGGTCAGGTTTGGATCAAGATTTTCCCGGATAAGCCAATCACAGAAAAGCCGGCCGGCACCAGAATGGGTTCCGGTAAAGGTAGCCCTGAAAAATGGGTTGCAGTTGTTAAACCGGGCAGAGTTATGTTTGAAATCGGCGACGTTTCAGAAGAAACAGCCAAAGAAGCTATGCGTCTTGCTATGCACAAGTTGCCTATCAAGTGCAAATTCGTGAAGAAAGAGGAGGTTGCTGAATAATGAAAGCAAGTGAACTTCGTAACTTGTCAGCCGAAGAGTTGACAGCTAAACTCAAAGAGCTGAAAGCAGAACTTTTCAACCTCCGTTTTCAGCACGCTATAAACCAGTTGGACAATCCGACAAGAATTAAGGCAGTTAAGAAAGATATCGCAAGAGTTTTGACAACTCTCAGCGCTATCGACAAATAATAAGGGGAGGAAAAACAATGGAACGTAATTTGAGAAAAACAAGAGTTGGTACAGTTGTATCCGACAAGATGGATAAAACAATTGTTGTTGCTATCGAAGACAGAGTTCGGCACCCTTTATACAAGAAGATTGTTAAAAAGACTGTTAAATTCAAAGCACACGATGAAAACAATGAATGTGGCATCGGCGACCGTGTAGAAATCATGGAAACTCGTCCACTTTCAAAGGATAAAAACTGGAGACTTGTTAGAATAGTTGAAAAAGCTAAATAAGCTTATTTTGAAAAGGAGGACTTGTACATGGTACAGATGCAGACCTACTTGAAGGTTGCAGACAACACAGGTGCCAAGGAACTTATGTGTATCAGAGTTCTTGGCGGCACACGCAGAAGATATGCAAATATCGGCGATGTTGTTGTAGCTTCAGTAAAGAAGACAACACCGGGCGGCGTTGTTAAAAAAGGTGAAGTAGTTAAAGCTGTTATCGTTCGTTCAAAGAGCGGTATTCGCCGTGAGGATGGTTCTTACATCCGTTTTGACGAAAATGCAGCAGTTATTATAAAAGACGATAAAAATCCGAGAGGCACACGTATTTTTGGACCTGTTGCTCGCGAACTTCGTGACAAGGGTTACCTTAAAATATTGAGCCTTGCACCGGAATCACTTTAATAGGAGAATTATAATGAATAAGGTTCATGTAAAAACAGGTGATACCGTTAAAATCATTAGCGGTAAAGACCGCGGTGAAACCGGCAAGGTGCTCGCTGTAAGCCCGGCTGAAGGCAAAGTAATCGTTGAAGGCCGTAACATGGTTAAAAAGCATGTTAAGCCGAGAAGACAGGGTGAAACAGGCGGCATTGTAGACGCAGAAGGCGCTATCTACGCAAGCAAGGTTATGCCGGTTTGTCCGAAATGTGGCAAGGCTACAAGAGTAGGCCACAAGATCGTTGACGGTAAAAAAGTTCGTATCTGCAAACACTGCGGTGCTGAACTGTAATTGAGAAAGGAGAAACTTTTTATGTCAAATCTTAGAGAAAAATACACAAGCGAAGTTGCTCCTGCTCTTATGAAGCAGTTCAACTACAAGAGTGTAATGCAGATTCCAAAAATTGAAAAGGTTGTTGTAAACGTTGGTTGTTCAGAAGCTAAGGACAATTCAAAGGTTATCGATTCTGTTATCAGCGACATCGAGCAGATCACAGGTCAGCACCCGATCGTTTGCAAGGCTAAGAAATCAGTTGCTAACTTCAAGCTCCGTGAAGGCCAGCCAATCGGCGTTAAGGTAACACTTCGCGGTGAAAGAATGTATGAATTTATCGAGAGATTGTTCGAAGTTGCTCTTCCGAGAGTTAGAGACTTCCACGGTATCAACGGTAATTCATTCGACGGTCGTGGCAACTATTCATTCGGTATCAAGGAACAGTTGATCTTCCCTGAAATCGAATATGATAAAATCGATGCTCTCCGTGGTATGGATATCTCATTCGTAACAACAGCAACAACAGACGAAGAAGCTAAGGCTTTGCTTAAAGCTCTTGGTGCTCCGTTCGCTAACTAAGGAAGGAGATATATACTATGGCAAAGACATCTATGAAGGTTAAGCAGCAGCGCGAACCTAAATTTTCAACAAGAAAGTACAACAGATGCAAAATCTGTGGCAGACCACATGCTTATATCGGCAAGTACGGCATTTGCCGTATCTGTTTCAGAGAATTGGCCTACAAGGGCGAAATTCCTGGCGTAAGAAAAGCAAGCTGGTAATTAACTTTTAAATATTATAGGAGGCAAATATGAATATCACTGATCCAATCGCTGACTTGCTCACAAGAATCAGAAATGCTTCACGGGCAAGACACGAAACAGTTGATGTACCTGCATCCAACATGAAAAAGGCTATCTGTCAGATTCTTGTTGATGAAGGCTACGTAAAAGGCTACACAGTGACTGAGGATGATAAACAGGGCGTTATCACAATCACACTTAAATACACAGAAACAGGCGCTTCAGTAATCACAGGTTTGCGCAGAGTTTCTAAACCAGGTCTTCGTATCTACTCAAGCTGCGAAGATTTGCCAAAGGTTTTGAGAGGTATCGGCACAGCCATCATCTCAACATCTAAGGGCGTTATGACAGACAAAAAAGCTCGCAAAGAAAATGTGGGCGGCGAAGTTCTCGCTTATGTATGGTAAGGGGGTAAATAGTTATGTCGAGAATAGGAAGAAAACCCATTGCTATTCCAGCAGGTGTAAAAGTTACAGTTGATGGAAATAATGTTACAGTTGCTGGCCCTAAGGGAACACTTAATTCCACTTTTCACCCAAATATGACAATTGCTGTTGAAGGTGATACAGTTGTTGTTTCCCGTCCAGATGACGAAAACGAAAACAAAGCATTGCACGGTCTTACAAGATCACTCATCCACAACATGGTTGTAGGTGTTTCAGAAGGCTTCTCTAAGGACCTTGAAGTTCTTGGTGTTGGTTACAGAGTTGCAAAACAGGGTACAAACCTTGTTATGAACCTTGGTTATTCACACCAGGTAATTGTTCCTGAAGTTGAAGGTATCAAGATTGAATGTCCGGATGCCAACAAGATCAAGGTTATCGGTATCGATAAACAGAAGGTTGGCCAGTTTGCGGCAGAAATCCGTGAAAAGCGTCCGCCGGAGCCTTACAAGGGCAAGGGTATTCGCTATGCCGGTGAATATGTAATCCGCAAAGAAGGCAAGACAGGTAAAGGTAAATAATAAAGGAGTGAGCTAATTATGGTAAAGAAACCAAACAGTAACCGGGCAAGACTTAGAAGACATGCCAGAGTTCGCACAAAGATTAGCGGTACAGCTGCATGTCCTCGTCTGAATGTATTCCGCTCCTCAAAGCACATCTATGCTCAGATTATTGATGACGTTGCAGGTGTTACACTTGTAAGTGCATCAACAATGGACAAAGATTTCACAAGCTATGGCGGTAATAAAGAAGCAGCTAAAGCAGTTGGCGAAAAGATTGCTAAGCTTGCATTGGAAAAAGGCATTACAAACGTAGTGTTTGACCGTGGCGGCTATATCTATCACGGTCGTGTACAGGCTTTGGCTGACGGCGCCCGTGAAGGCGGCCTCAAGCTGTAATGTAGGAGGGATACAATGGAAAGAATTGACGCAAGTACTTTAGACCTTCAGGAGAAGGTTGTATCAATTAACCGTGTATCAAAGACCGTTAAAGGCGGCCGTATTATGAAGTTCTCAGCTCTTATTGTAGTTGGTGACGGCAACGGCGTTGTAGGTTATGGTATCGGTAAAGCAGCTGAAGTACCGGAAGCTATCCGCAAAGGTACAGAGGATGCAAGAAAGAATTTGTATAGAATTTCACTGAAAGGCACATCAATTCCGCATGAAGTTGTAGGTGCTTCAGGTGCTGCAAGAGTTCTTATGAGACCGGCAGCTCCTGGTACAGGTGTTATCGCCGGCGGCGCAGTTCGTGCTGTTATCGAAGCAGCCGGTATCAAGGATATTCGTACAAAATCACTTCGTTCAAGAAACCCGGGTAACGTGGTTGCAGCTACAATCGCCGGTCTTGCTTCTGTAAGAACAATCGGTGAAGTTGCTAAGATCCGTGGTATTGACGAAAAAGAATTGTTGGGTTAAGGGGGTACTTTTAAATGGCTGGAAGAAAAAAGGCAGTAAAAGCGCCTGAAACAGTAACAATCAAACTTGTTAAGAGTCTTGCAGGTCGTCTTCAGAATCAGAAGGCATGTGCAGAAGCTCTTGGACTTAAAAGAGTAGGCGACGTAAAAGTTCAGCCTAACACAGCGGCAACAATGGGTAAGGTTGCAAAAATCTCACACCTTGTTGAAGTTATCGCTGAATAATCGACAGGAGGTGCACAAATATGATGCTTCATGAATTGAGACCTGCAGAAGGTTCATCAAAAGCTGCTAAGAGAAAAGGTCGTGGCCACGGCAGCGGTAACGGCAAAACAGCCGGTTACGGTCACAAGGGTCAGAAGGCTCGTTCAGGCGCTAAGAAAGCAGGCTTTGAAGGCGGTCAGCTTCCTTTGCAGAGAAGACTTCCTAAGGTTGGCTTCACTAACGAACCGTTCAGAACCACTTATGCAACTATCAAGGTTAGTGACCTCGAAGCAAGATTTGAAGCTAACAGCGTTGTTGACGAAGCAGCAGTTGTAGCAAGCGGTCTTGTTAAAAAGGTTTGCGACGGTATCAAGGTTCTTGGTAACGGCGAAATCACAAAGCCTATGACTGTTCAACTTAAAGCTTTCTCTGCATCTGCAAAAGAGAAAATCGAAAAAGCAGGCGGAAAGGCAGAGGTAAAATAAAGTGTTAGAGACATTTAAAAATGCGTGGAAAATTGAAGATTTGAGAAAGAAAATCATCTTCACGGCGATAGTTCTTATTTTGTATCGCTTGGGCTGTGCCATTGCTGTGCCCTTTATCCGTCCCTCCGCTCTTAAAAGCATGATTTCAGCCGGCGACGGCAACATGCTTGGCTATCTGAATATGATAAGCGGTGGCGCATTTGCCAATGCTACTCTTTTTGCACTGGGTGTAATTCCTTACATCAACGCATCCATCATCATCACTCTTTTGACAGTGGCTGTTCCTTATTTGGAAAACCTGTCAAAAGAAGGTGAAGAAGGTAGAAGAAAAATCAATAAAATTACAAGATATGTAAGTATAGGTATCGGTGCCGTTTTGGCTTTGGGTTACTATATGGTCCTCAGAAACCAGGGCGCCCTTATTTATACAAACGGGCTTGAAGGCTTTTTTGCCGGATTGGTTATTATTGTAACATTTGTTGCAGGTTCACTTTTACTTATGTGGATGGGTGAGCAGATTGATAAAAAAGGCATCGGCAACGGTGTTTCTCTCATTATCTTCACCGGTATAGTTTCAAGACTTTCAAGCACGGTGACAATCTTTGTTAATATGTTCAATGACGCGGTTAAAAGCCAGAAAACACAGAACTTCTTCCTTATTCCTCTCTATCTTATATTTGCCGTAGCAGTTATTGCTTTCGCTGTTGTTTTGAACAACGCCGAGAGAAGGATTCCGGTACAGTATGCAAAGAGAGTTGTAGGCAGAAAGATGATGGGCGGCCAGAACACATATATACCTATCAAGGTTAATATGACGGGCGTTATGCCTATTATCTTCGCAAGTGCTTTGGTTTCTATTCCGGGTACTATCAGAAGTTTCTTCAACGTTCAGTCAGAACTTCTTATTAAAATATTGAACGTATTCAACTATAACGGTTTTGTATATGCTATCACATATTTGCTGTTGATTATTGCTTTCAACTACTTCTATGTAACAATGCAGTACAATCCGGTTGAAATTGCAAATAACCTGAGAAAGAACAACGGCGTTATCCCTGGTTTCCGTCCGGGCAAGATGACTCAGGATTTCATTCAGAAGGTTTTGGGCAAAATTACATTTATCGGCGCTATTTTCCTGGGCGTTGTAGCTATCCTGCCTATTGTTACAGGTAACCTTACAGGCACAGGTATTCAGATGGGCGGTACTTCACTTCTCATTATCGTCGGTGTTGCTCTTGAAACAGCACAGATGCTTGAAAACGAAATGGTGATGCGTCACCACAAAGGTTTCTTGGAATAAGAGCCGATTAAACAATTAAGGAGATCACTAACTATGAATATAGTATTATTAGGCGCTCCGGGTGCCGGCAAAGGCACACAGGCAGAAATCATTTGCGACAGACTGCATATTCCGCAGATTTCCACAGGTAATATCCTTCGTCAAGCCATCAAAGACGGTACAGAGATGGGTCTTAAAGCTAAGAGCTACATGGACGCCGGCGATTTGGTTCCGGACGAAGTTATCTTCGGAATTTTGCATGACAGACTGGGACAGGATGACTGCAAAAACGGCTTCATACTTGACGGTGTTCCGAGAACAATCCCTCAGGCAGAAGTTATTGAAAAAATGGGCATCAAAATTGATGTTGCGTTGGATATAGAAGTTCGTGACGAAGTGATCGTTGAACGTGTAAGCGGCAGACGAGTTTGCTCATGCGGCGCTTCATATCATATTAAATACAAACCAAGCAGAGTTGAAGGCATTTGTGATAAATGCGGTAAGCCCCTTACAATCCGCAAGGATGACGAGCCGGCCACAGTTCTTGACCGCCTTGCAAACTACCACAAGATTACCGAACCTTTGAAAGATTTTTACAGAGCTAAGGGTGTTTTGGTGGAAGTTGACGGCGAAAAGAGCGTTGAAGAAACAACTGCTGCTGTTCTCAAAGTTTTAGGAGTTTAAGCTGTGATTATAATAAAAAGCCCTGAAGATTTAAAAAAGCTAAAAAAAGCTTGCAAAATTAGCGCAGATGTGCTAAAATACGCTGGGCAAGAAATTACTGCAGGTATGTCTACCTACGAACTTGATAAACTTATACACGAATATATCACTGCACATGGGGCAAAACCGTCATTCCTCGGAATGTACGGTTTCCCTGCCAGTGCATGTATCTCGGTAAATGACGAGGTAATTCATGGTATACCGTCTAAAAAGACCATTATAAGAAGCGGTGATATTGTCAGTGTAGATGTGGGAGCCTATATTGACGGCTACCACGGTGACAATGCTTACACATATGCGGTAGGTGCTGTCAGCCCTGTTGCTGAAAAGCTTATGCGTGTTACCAACGAATGTTTAAACCTGGGTATAGCGGCTGCACAACCAGGTAACAGAGTAGGTGACATAGGTTTTGCTGTTCAGAAACATGCAGAAGAAAACGGTTTCGGTGTAATCAGAGAGTATGTCGGTCACGGCGTCGGCAGAGATTTGCACGAAGAGCCTGAGGTGCCGAATTACGGCCGTCGGGGCAGAGGTGCACGTCTTGTACCGGGTATGACCATTGCTATTGAACCTATGATTACAGAGGGATCGTACAATGTCAAAGTTATGCCTAATGAGTGGACTGTAAAGACAGTTGACGGTGGATTGGCAGCTCATTTTGAGAGAACAATCGCCATCACAGGAAACGGTCCGGTGATTTTGACTGACTGGTGATTTCTATGAATATAGAAGTTGGCAGCGTGGTAAAATCCTTGGCGGGTAAAGACAAAGACAGGTTTTTCTGTGTTGTGGGGTTTACCGGTGACGAGAAGGCTTATTGTCTTTTGCGGGACGGCAAACTGTTTAAAGTTGAAAAGCCCAAAAAGAAAAATGTAAAGCATATAAACGCTACCGGATTCAAATTGCAATCAGAGGCTTTGCAGGCAAATAAGCATCTGAAAAAGGCTATTGACAGCCTTATGAATAATTAGGAGGAAAATATGGCTAAGGATGATGTTATTGAAGTAGAAGGAACGGTTGTTGAGGCTATGCCTAACGCTATGTTCCAGGTCGAACTTGCAAATGGTCATCGTTTGCTTGCTCACATTTCAGGAAAACTCAGAATGAATTTCATTCGAATTTTACCGGGCGACAAGGTTACTGTTGAAATGTCGCCTTATGATTTAACAAAGGGACGCATTACTTGGCGTTCCAAATAACGACACACAGCATTTTATAGGAGGTTACGAATATGAAGGTAAAGCCATCCGTTAAACCAATGTGCGAAAAATGCAAGGTTATCAAGCGTAAAGGTAAAGTTATGGTAATCTGCGTAAATCCAAAACACAAACAACGTCAGGGTTAATGACATTAAATTTAGCAGGAGGTAAGATATATGGCTCGTATATCAGGTGTTGACTTACCAAGAGAAAAGCGTGTTGAAATCGGCCTTACTTATATTTACGGTATCGGTCTTTCAACATCACAGAAACTTCTCGCGGCTGCCGGAGTAAATCCGGATACAAGGGTTAAAGACCTTACAGATGATGAAGTACAGGCAATCAGAGATCAGATCGAAAAACAGCAGGTTACTGTTGAAGGCGATCTCCGTAGACAGGTTGCTCTTGACATCAAGAGATTGACTGAAATCGGTTGTTACAGAGGTGTAAGACACAGAAAAGGTCTTCCGGTTCGTGGTCAGAGAACAAAGACAAACGCAAGAACACGCAAGGGCGCAAAGAAGACAGTTGCGAACAAGAAGAAATAATTAAGGAGGTACGCAAATGGCAGTTAAAAAGACAACTTCTCGTAAGAGAGTTCAGCGCAAAAATATTGAACGCGGCGCAGCCCACATTCAGTCAACATTTAACAATACTATTGTTACAATTACAGACATGCAGGGCAACGCTATTTCATGGCGGAGTGCAGGCGGCCTCGGTTTCAGAGGTTCAAGACAGGCTACTCCTTATGCTGCACAGATGGTTGCTGAAACAGCAGCAAAGGCAGCTATGGATCACGGCCTTAAAACTGTAGAAGTTTATGTAAAGGGTCCAGGTCAGGGCAGAGAATCAGCAATCAGAGCATTGCAGGCTGCAGGCCTTGAAGTTGTAATGATTAAAGACGTTACACCTATCCCACACAACGGTTGCCGTCCACCGAAAAGAAGACGTGTATAATTTTAAAAGGAGGATATTAAATTATGGCAAAGAATATGCAACCTATTGCAAAACGCTGCAAGGCTTTGGGCATTTCACCTGCTGTTATGGGCTATGACAAAAAGACAACTACTCGTAACCCTGGCAACGGTATGCGTAAAAAGCAGTCAGAATATGCAACTCAGTTGAAAGAAAAGCAGAAGCTTAAATTTATATATGGCGTACTTGAAAAACAGTTCTCCAGCTATTTCAACATGGCTGAACGCAGAAACGGTTTGACAGGTGAAAATCTTTTGCAGATTTTGGAATGCCGCTTGGATAATGTAGTATTCCGCCTTGGCTTTGCATCAACTCGTCGTGATGCTCGCCAGTTGGTGAACCACGCTCATTTCACTGTTAATGGCAAGAAAGTTAACATACCTTCATATCAGGTAAAAGCCGGTGACGTGATCGCAGTTCGCGAACGCAGCAAATCTTCAGCTAAATTCTCTAAATTGGCAGGCCCTGAGGCACCAATGGTACTTGTACCGGCATGGCTCAGCTGCGAAAAGAGCGAGTTGAAGGGTACTGTTCTCCGTTTGCCGGAGCGCAGCGACATCGAATTTGAGGTTCAGGAACACCTTATTGTCGAACTTTACTCAAAATAACCCACCCAAGCATTGGGAATGCAATTATAAAAGCAGCCTTAGTTTTATAATAGGAGGGTTCAGAAATGATAGAAATCGAAAAACCAAGAATCGAAACAGCGGTTTTGTCCGAAGATGGAAGATACGGTAAGTTCGTTATCGAACCTCTTGAAAGAGGTTTCGGTATCACACTCGGTAACTCAATGAGAAGAATTTTGCTTTCTTCTCTGCCGGGCGTTGCTGTAACAAGCATTAAAATTGACGGTGTTCTTCACGAATTTACATTCATCAACGGTGTTAAAGAAGATGTTACTGACATTGTCCTCAATGTTAAGGGCATCACAGCTAAGCTTTTTTGTGATGAAGCTAAAACTGTTCGCATTAACGCAACAGGTCCTTGTGAGGTTACGGCAGGTTCAATCGAACGGGATTCGGATATTGAAATCTTAAATCCTGATTGGCACATTGCCACTCTTTCTGAGGGCGCAAAGCTTGTTATGGAGCTTACATTTGACAGAGGCCGTGGTTATGTTCCGGGCGACAAGAACAAAAAGTTGCAGGAATATACAACTTTGGGCGTTTTACCCACAGACAGTATCTATACACCTGTCTTGAAGGTAAATTACTCAGTTGAAAATACTCGTGTTGGCCAGATAACAGACTACGACAAGCTTACACTTGAAGTTTGGACAAACGGTGTTATCAATGCTAACGAAGCTATGAGCATGGGTGCGCGCATACTCATAGGACATCTGAACCTCTTTGTAGGTTTGTCAGATGATGTGGCCTTGCCTACAATGGTAGAGAAAGAAAAACCTGATCAGGGAGAGTCAACACTTAAAATGACTATTGAAGATCTTGATTTGTCGGTTCGTTCTTTCAACTGCTTAAAGAGAGCAGGCATTCATACGGTTGAAGACCTTGTGAACAAAACCGAAGGTGAAATGATGAAAGTCAGAAACCTCGGCAGAAAGAGCTTTGAAGAAGTTATGCAGAAATTGGCTTCTTTAGGCTACAAGTTCCCAAAAGATGAAGATTAATCTAAACAGTTAAGTAAAGGAGTGACTCAAATGCCAGGTACAAGAAAGCTCGGCAGAACAAGCGACCACCGCAGAGCAATGATGAGAGCTATGGTAACATACCTTTTTGAAAACGGTAAGATCGAAACAACAGTTACTAGAGCTAAGGAAGTTAGAGCAGTGGCTGAAAAAATGATTACACTCGGCAAAACAGATACATTGCACGCAAAGAGACAGGTATTTGCTTACATCACAAAAGAAGATGTAGCTAAGAAAGTTTTTGACGAAATCGCACCAAGATACGAAGACCGTAACGGTGGTTATACAAGAATCATCAGAACAGGCGCTCGTCGTGGTGACGCAGCCGAAATGGCAATCATTGAGCTTGTTTAAGCTATAATTAAAATATTTTCAATCCGCAGATTTATTCTGCGGATTTTCTTTTTATTACAGGAATTTTACTGTACTTTTTAGGTTTATTTATGTATAATAATTAACGGATAAAATTAAAATATATAAACAGAGGTATGTTATGTTAATTGAATTGTTAAAGGCCGCCTTTTTGGGCATTGTAGAAGGTATAACCGAATGGCTGCCTGTAAGCAGTACCGGACACATGATATTGGTGGACGAATTTATCCACCTAAATGTGTCGGAGGATTTTAAAAATCTTTTTCTTGTTGTTATACAACTTGGGGCTATTCTTGCGGTTGTCATGATTTATTGGAAGAAGATTTTCCCATTTAAAATAGAAAAGGGAAAGATACAAACCGACAAAGACATTTGGATTATGTGGTTTAAAGTTGTTGTTTCTTGCCTGCCTGCGGCGGTTGTGGGTATTTTGTTTGACGATAAAATCGACCGGCTGTTTTATAATTGGCAGACGGTTTCCGCCATGCTTATAATTGTCGGTATCGTGTTTTTGCTTGTGGAAAACAGAGGCGCAAGAAGGTTTACAACAAATTCAATAGATGATATCACCCTTGCACAGGCTTTTTGGATAGGTATGTTTCAGCTTGTTGCGGCAATTTTTCCGGGTACATCACGCAGCGGCGCAACTATAATCGGCGGAGTTTTACTGGGTGTTTCAAGAACCGTTGCGGCGGAGTATACATTCTTTTTGGCAATTCCGGTTATGTTCGGACGGAGCTTGCTTAAAATTTTAAAGTTCGGTCTTGTGTTCACCGGGGCGGAACTGCTTATTCTTCGGGTTGGCTGTATCACGGCCTTTGTGGTTTCGGTTGTTGCTATAAATTCGTTTATGGACTACATAAAGAAACACGATTTTAAGGTATTCGGTATTTACCGCATAATTTTGGGTCTGTCTGTATTTGCATATTTTTACTTGATAAAATAATAAATTTATTTTTCTAACCCTGCCAAAAGCGGGGTTAGATCTTTATTGCTCAAAAATATATGGATAAAATTGTTAAATATTTACAAATTTATTAGGATTTACTTTATAAAAGCCTTTTAATATGGTATCATATATGAGTATTATGTTTCAAAAATTCAAAGGGCGAAACTGCTCTTTAAACAGACGGAGTATGACATGGAAAATCATTCGCATAAAAACAAAAACAGTATAGGAAAAAGTATATCGTATATTATAAAACAGGCTAAAAAGGGCAGTAAGGTTCATATAGCAATAATTGTGTGTTCACTTATTTTTGTTGTATCCATAGGGGTTTTTGCTGTAAAGGCCATAGGCGGCTCAAACTTTGGGAACACCGATATGTCGGACGAAACCGAGGTGGATAAAGATTATGACAAAGACCGGGAGGCCTTGGATACGGATCAGCTTGGCAACACAATACTTGCCGAAACCGATGACGCAGGCCAAGAATATCTTGATGAAACATTGTTTATAGGTGATTCAAACACCGTGCGCACAATGGCCTATGGCTTTACAACATGGGATAATGTTGTGGCGGCCGTATCAATGGGTGTGGAGCATATTCAGAGCCTGAAAATGACCTATTTCAAGGGCTATAAGAGCCCGGTAACCGCAATAGACGCCGTGAAGATAATTCAGCCTAAACGAATTATTATCACCTACGGCACAAATGATTTGTTCTGGGATACGGACGAGTTTATTAAAGTGTATAAAAAGGCTTTGGCGGCAATTCACGAGGCATATCCCTACGCCGATATTATTGTAAATGCCGTTCCCCCTTTGGACAAACAGCGTGAAAATACAAGACTTACAATGCAGCGGGTTGATGAATTTAATAAGGCTATTGCCGAAATGGCAAAAGAAGAGGGATACAAATTCCTTAATTCATCCGAGGCTCTCAAAGACGAAAAAACCGGCTTTGCAAAGACAGATTACACCATAGGCGACGGCGTGCATCTCAGCAAAAAAGGCATGGAGGCCTATGTAAACTACATAAAAACCCACGCATACATAACCGAGGATACAAGACCCAAGCCTCTTAATAAAGTACCGGCCAGAGAAGAAACCCCTACCGGCATAATAAGCCAAGACCCGATAGCGGTGCGAGGCGCAAAGGTGAAAGTTACATTTACAACATCCGATTCCAATTTGGGCAAGGTAAACGGCGAGATAGAGCAAAAGCTTAAAGCCGGGGTTACGGGTTCTTCCGTTACCGCAGAGGCTGAACTTTCCAACGGCGGTATATTCACAGGCTGGTCTTGCAGTTACGGCGGTCTTTCATCAACAACCGACAGCACTGTTAAGTTTACTATGCCTACCGTTGACGAAAGCGTAAGCGAAATTGTTGTAACCGCAAACTTTAAACGCGCGGAAGTGACAATCAGAAACGGCGATTCTCATGTGGGAGATATTTCCCTTAAAAGCGGCAACATGATTTCTTTATCAGCTCATGTGACAGAGGAATTTGCCGGTGACAAAACAGTAACATGGCACAGTGACGATAAGTCCGTTGTCACCGTGGACTCAAACGGCAACGTTACTGCAGTAGGTCGGGGAAGTACAAAGATACATGCCATAATTTTAAACGGAGCCGTGTCGGCATACTGCACTGTTAACGTTGCAAGCGGTGTGGAGGGCATTGCCATACAGGGCGCAAACAATATACAGGCGGGGGCATCCTCACAGCTGTCTGTTGTGACAGAGCCAAAGGGCGAAAGCATAGACGGTGCCAATGTAACATGGTCCTCGGATAACGAGGCGGTAGCGACGGTTTCTCGGAACGGATTGGTTACGGGACACGCCGGCGGCAGTGTTACAATAACAGCCAAATACAACGGATATACCGCTGCGTATACGGTTCTTGTATATGAGCCGGCACCTACACCTGCGCCTGAGCCGACACCGGCACCATCTACCCAGCCTGAGCCACCCACTACCGAACAACCAACGCCACCCACCACCGAACAACCAACGCCACCCACTACCGAACAACCAACACCACCCACTACCGAACAACCAACACCGCCCACTACTGAGCCAGCACCGGAGTCGATTACCGGGTCTGCATCGGCGGAAAATGAGGGCAACGAAGCAGGGCAGAGAGAGCAGAATTTTGAATAAAAAATATAACGAGTACCTCAGAGAAGCCGAGAGAAGAGAGGAAGAAGAAAAAGAGAGGATAGCTTTTCTCGACACAGACTTTTCCAAGAACTCAAAGGACAGAGGAAAAAAGCATAACAACGGCAATTATGAGGCCGACCCTGCCGTGGGCAAGGGATGTCTTTTGGCTATTGTTGGGGTTGTTTTGTTTGATATTGCCGTCAATCGGTTGGGCTTATACGGTAAATATGTTTTGCCCCCAGTCATAGTCGCTCTTGCGGTTTTTGGCGGATACAGGCTTTATAAATCAAAAAAACGATAAATTAAAAAGTGCAGTTCACAAACCGAACTGCACTTTTGCTTTACTTTAAATTATTATATTTTGAATTTTAATCGGCTGTGTCTACTGCCTCACAGCTCATTTTTCCGTTTTCGATGCCTGTAAGCCTTACCCTTACAATATCACCTGAATGGTATCCTCTGTCCTTGACCAAAACCGGAATGTATCTCGATGTATAAGCGGAGAAGTAGCCTTCGGCATTTTTTGCCTCCAACAAGGCATCGTCCTCAAAGCCGATATATTCTGCGTAAACACGGTCTCTGGTTTGTTCGCTCTTGTATATCATTGTGCGGTTTCGTGACTGTTTAACGGCATTTTCAAGCTGCTGGGGCATATCTGCGGCAACAGTGCCCGGGCGCTGTGAATACGGAAAAGCGTGCACCCTTACAAATTTACATTTTTGCACAAATGCAAGGCTGTCCAAGAAGTCCTCCTCGGTTTCTCCCGGGAAACCCACTATAACATCAGTGGTGAATGTAGGGCGGTAAAACAACTCTCTCATTCTGTTCATAACATCTGTGTAAAACTGCCTGTCGTAAAGCCTGCCCATTCTTTTAAGGGTTTTATCGCAGCCGCTTTGTAAGCAAAGGTGGAAATGAGGGCAAAGCTTTTTGACCTTGCTCATTCTCACAAGCATATCGTCGGTGAACATATCCATTTCCAAGCTGGAAAGTCTTATTCTTTTCACGGCATCTATCCGAGCCACTGCCTCTATCGCATCGCAAAGGTTGTTGCCTAAATCCTGGCCGTAGCAGGAAAGATTTACGCCTGTAAGCACTATTTCGTGCTGGCCTGCCTCAGCCATTTTTCTTGCCTCGGCAACGATATTTTCCACAGGTCGTGAACGGACAGGACCTCTTGCATAAGAAATAATGCAATATGCGCATCTTCTGCTGCAACCGTCCTGGATTTTTAAAAATGCCCTTGTGTGCAAGCGGTCAACCTCGCCGGCAAATTCCTCGAATTTTTCGCCTTTCACATGTTGTGGGATATGTATATATCTCTCGTGGTTTTCAAAAAATTTATTTACCATATCAAGCACATTGTTTTTTCCGCTTGTGCCGATTATAATATCCGCCTGCTCTACATCAATGGCTTTTTGGGGGTATGCCTGGGGCATACAACCGCATAAAACCACAACGGCGTCGGGGTTCATTCTCTTGGCACGCCTTATCCACCGGATACTCTTGCGGTCGCCGCTTAAAGTAACGGTGCAACTGTTTACAACATACACATCGGCAGGTTCTTCGTCGTTTACAACGGTGTAACCGCCTTTTTCAAATATATTCATCATGGCAGAGGTTTCCTGCTGGTTAACCTTACAGCCAAGGGTAAAAAAACATACTTTCATAATAACTCCTCAGTATAATAAAGTCGTATTGAATTATTATAACAAAAATTTTGCAAAAGCTCAACTGCTTTAATATTTTGACGCTCTTTTTCATAAAATTTATAAGATTATAAATTTAGGAGCGTCTAATATGAGAAAATTTACGGCGGTTTTGTGCCTTTTCTTGATTTTATTTTCCCCTCTAAGGGCTTTTGCGGAGGATGACCCGGAAATTTTGCGGTATGATGCCATGGCAGCTCAAACCGAAATCCCTGTGGATATTTTGTCGGTTATGGCCGGCCGGGACAGTTTTGTCAGCAATCCGGCAGGGCCGGAAAACTTTGACATACCATGCCGAAACGCAATACTTGTAGAGGAAAACACAGGGCGGGTGCTGTATGAAAAAGACAGCGAAAAGCAGGTGCCCATGGCGTCAATCACAAAAATCATGACCCTTATTTTGGTTATGGAGGCCATAGAAAGTGGCAAAATCACATATAACGATGTTGTGCCGGTTTCAAAACACGCATTTGAAACAGGGGGCAGCCAAATATGGCTTGAACCCGGAGAGCAACTCACCGTTGACGAGATGATAAAGGCAGTCACGGTGTCCTCGGCCAATGACGCCGCAGTTGCCCTTGCGGAATTTGTAGGCGGCAGCGAAGAGGCATTTTGCCGGCTTATGAACGACAAGGCCAAAGCCCTCGGTATGGAGAACACTCACTTTGTAAACGCCTGCGGACTTGATGCCGAGGGGCATTATTCCTCTGCGGCGGATGTTTCGATTATGGCCAGGGAGCTGATGAAACACAAAGACATTTTTAAATACAGCGGCATATGGCTTGACTATTTGAGAAACGGCCAAACCCAGCTTGTAAACACAAACAAACTTTTAAAATCTTACAACGGCATAACGGGCCTTAAAACAGGCACCACAAGCAAAGCCGGGGTGTGTATCTGCGCCACGGCACAGCGCAATGATTTATCCCTTGTTGCGGTGGTCTTGGGGGCAAAATCCGGCACCGAACGCTTTGCGGCGGCAAAGACATTGTTGGATTTCGGCTTTCAAAATTTTGAGACAAAGGCTTTCCCGGAGGCGGCGGATTTGCCTGTAAGGTTGCCTGTTAAATTCGGCACGGAGGATTTTGTGGGTTTGGAATGTCAAAGGCCGGAAAAATTGCTTTTTGCCAAGGGGGCAACCTCAAACCTTACCTGTAAAGTCGATCTGCCGGAAAGTATCTCGGCACCGGTTACAAAAGGCATGAGGATAGGAACTTTGTCCCTTTACTCCGAAGGCGGAAAAATAGCCCGGTACGATATAATCGCAACAGAGAATACAGACAAAATAGATTTTAAAAAAGCATTGGCAATTTTAACAAATAAAGCGGCCTCAATGTAACCAAAAAGTAAAAGAAACAGAAATTTATTGACACTTAACCGTTACTATTGTATTATAAAGATAACAAATTGCAGAATATTTTTATTATTTGTATATGAAGGTGAAATTATGGCGTTAAAATTTAACGGTAAATATTTATCTTCCTTTGTGTCCCGGGAAGAATTTGAAAATATATATCCTCAGGTAGAGGCGGCACACAAGGTTTTAAACGAAAAAACAGGCCGGGGCAATGACTTTTTAGGCTGGCTCAATCTCCCTTTTGATTACGACAAAGAGGAGTTTGAAAGAATCAAAAAAGCGGCGGCAAAAATCAGAAGCGACAGCGACGTGCTTGTTGTAATAGGCATAGGCGGCTCTTACCTGGGCGCCCGTGCGGCAATAGAGTTTTTAGGTTCGGAAAATTACAATGATTTAAACCATTTGAAAATATATTTTATCGGCAACGGCATAAGCCCGGATCGGCTTAACAATGTTGTTAAGTTGTGCCGGGGCAAAAGATTGTCGGTAAACGTTATTTCAAAGTCCGGCACAACTACCGAGCCGGCTTTGGCTTTCAGGGTTTTCAAAAAACTTATGGAGGACAGATATGGCAAGGCAGAGGCGGCAAAGCGCATCTACGCAACTACGGATAAGGCGAGAGGAACTTTAAAAACTCTTGCAGACCGTGAGGGCTATGAGAGCTTTGTAATCGCAGACGACATAGGCGGAAGATATTCCGTTCTCACAGCGGTTGGAATGTTGCCGGTGGCGGCGGCAGGTTTTGACATAGATAAAATTATGCTTGGGGCGCAAAAGGCCTGCAAGGATTTTGCCGAACCGTCAAAGGAAAACGATTGTTACAAATATGCGGCAGCCAGAAATATTCTTCTCCGCAAGGGCAAATCAATAGAGCTTATGGCCTGCTATGACCCGGATTGGACTAAAATGAACGAGTGGTTTAAGCAGCTTTACGGCGAGAGCGAGGGCAAGGACAAAAAGGGATTGTTCCCGGCCAGCGTTATATTCTCCACAGACCTTCACTCCATGGGTCAGTTTGTGCAGGACGGGGCGAGAACAATGTTTGAAACCGTCATCGACATAAAGAAACCGAGAGAGGATTTCTTTATCGAGGCAGATGAGGAAAACGCAGACGGACTTAACTTCCTTGCAAATCAAAATATGTCCCTGGTAAACCAAAACGCCATGAAAGGCACAATTTTGGCTCACACCGAGGGCGGAGTGCCGAACATAGTTTTGGAACTTGACGGCAAGGATGAAGAAAACCTGGGCTATGCAATTTACTTCTTTGAAAAGGCCTGTGCAATATCCGGATACATACTTGGGGTAAACCCCTTTAATCAGCCGGGTGTAGAGGCGTATAAAAAGAATATGTTTGCTCTTTTGGGCAAACCGGGATATGAGGACAGGCGTGAAGAACTGCTTGCCAAAATAAGTGATTAAACGCTTAGCGGCGTTGTAAATAAAAGGAGATACAATTATGATTAAATTGATAGTTGGTAAAAAGGGCACAGGAAAAACAAAACAGTTGATCGATATGATGAACGACAGTGTTGCAAAGGTTAACGGCAACATCGTATGTATCGAAGAAGGCATGGAATCAACATTTAATGTGAACTCCAATATAAGACTTATTGATATTGACGAATACAAGATTGACTCTTATGATAGATTTTACGGTTTCTTTGCCGGTGTTTTGGCAGGCAACTATGACATCGAACAGGTTTATATTGACGGTTTGATGAGAATAGGCACAAAAGACCTTGAGGAAATCGGCAAGTTGCTTGAACTTATCGACGGCGTAAGCGGTGATAAGAAAGTGGTTGTAACTGTTTCGGCAGATGAGGAAAGTCTTCCTGCTGCAATCAAAAAATACTTATAATACGATATTCTTCTTTAATATCGGTTTGTTGCAAAGGCGGGCGGCCACAGGCCGCCTGTCTTTGTGACCGTACAAAATTCAAAATACCGTATATGTCCCGGTAAATTTGCAAAAATTATTGTAAATTAAGCGGATTTTGTCCTTGACAAAAGCCCAAGGGATATATATAATATTTAAGTGACCTATGAGGTGCTTTATGTTAGTTAATCTCAGCAATATATTCACTCGTGATGAGACTGAAAAACAGCTTAGCGCAGAGTTTGATTTCTCTGCCGAAAATGTCAGTTATGATGCAACCTTTGAAAAACCCGTTGCCGCAAGGCTGGATTTTAAAAAAGGCATTAACGAAACATTTATTGAGCTTACTGTACAGGCAACAGCTGTATGTACCTGCGCCAGATGTCTTAAACTGTTTGAAAGACAATTTGATTTCACACGAAATTTTATAGTTTCTCCCGAAAACCTCACAGAAACGGAGAACGAAATTCCCGTGGACAGTAACAGAAATCTGGATGTTGAACAACTTGTTTTGCAGGAACTTTCATTGGAAATACCGTCGGTGTTACTCTGTAAAGAGGATTGCCGGGGGCTGTGCCCCGTGTGCGGTCGTCCATTGGAGGAAAATTGCGGCTGTCAGCTCCCAAAAAGAGTTGACCCAAGGTTATCTATCTTAAAACAATTATTGGATAATGATGAATAATTAGAGGAGGTGCTTAAAATGGCAGTACCAAAGAGAAAACTTTCAAAAGCAAGAAAAAATAAGAGACGTTCAAATGTTTGGAAGCTCGAAGCTCCATCATTCGTAAAATGCCCACAGTGCGGCGAATTGACACTTCCACACAGAGTATGTAAGGCTTGCGGCTACTACAAGGGCAAGGCTATCATCAAGAAGGAAGCTTAATTCTTTCACACAAAAAGCAGTCAAGGGTAGGTCATCCTACCCTTTATTTTTGTTTTAAGCGGCCTTTTACAATTTATAAACGCCGCTACATCAACTGCAAAGCACAATCTGCTTTGCAAAAATGCTCGGTAATACACCAAGTATTACCTGCGCTTTTTGCTTCACATCTTGCACTTTTCGCCTGCTGTATCGGCATTTAAAATTGTGCAAGACCGCTTTGGTAGGGTTAATATTGAAAATAGCACAGCATCTTACGCTTTTACCCCGTTACATAATCTGTGAAAAACGGCGCAAGCCTACCTGTAAACGGTTATAATTTAACTTGAACACATAAGTATTTAAAATTGTGCAAGACCGCTTTTTGTGGGGTATAGGTAAGCGGTTATAATTTATCTTGAACATATTGAGTATTTAAAATTGTGCAAGGCCGTTTTGGGCAGATATAAAGCTGTATGAGGGATAAAATCAGCGTAAAATCGGTCTTTTAGGGCTATAAATCTTTATAAATATTTATATGCAGCGTAAAAACAGGCGTTATTATCATAGAAATATGACATTTTATATGTTATAATTAACCGTTATATATAATCAAATTTTACGGAGGGACAGCATGGCAGTACACATTACGGGCATTGACCGGGGCAGCTTGGCTGCGGAATACGGCATTTTGCCCGGGGACGACCTTATTTCCATCAACGGAGAAGTAATCAACGATATGATGGACTTGCAGTTTTTTTCCAGCGATTTAAACCTTAAAATTGTTTTAAAGCGTGACGGAAAAGAATTTGCAATAGATATGGAAAAAGCCGACGAATATGATTCTTTGGGTCTTGAATTTCAAACCTATCTTATAGATAAGCACCATTCCTGCAAAAATAAGTGTATATTCTGTTTTATTGACCAGTTGCCGAAGGGTATGCGCCCAAGTCTTTACTTTAAAGACGATGACGAAAGGTTGTCTTTCCTTTTTGGCAATTATATAACTCTTACAAATCTTTCAAGGCATGAGATTGACAGAATAAAAAAGATGAAAATTTCGCCTATAAATATTTCTGTTCACGCCGTTGAGCCGGAATTGCGTGTTTTTATGATGAAAAACCCGAGAGCGGCGGAAATAAACAGCCTTATGGACGAATTTTACGAAGCCGGCATAACTATGAATACACAGGTTGTTCTGTGCAAAAACATCAACGACGGCGAACATCTTAAAAAGACCATAAGAAGAATGGAACGGCTGTACCCACAGGTGCACAGCGTTTCGATAGTGCCTTTCGGTATGACAAGATACCGTGACGGCCTTGAAAAAGTAGAAAGCTATACAAAAGAAGAATGCCGGCGGATTATCGAACAGGTAAATCGGTGGACAGAGGACTTTGTAAAAGAGCACAACGGAGAAAGGCTTGTGTATCTCTCAGATGAATTTTATATGAGAGCCGAAGTGCCCCTTCCCCCGGCAGAGTATTACTGCGACTATGCGCAGCTTGAAAACGGCGTGGGCTTGGTGAGAAACTTTATGGACAACTTTTTGGAAGAAGTGGAGTACGCCGAAGAACCGTATAAGCAGGTAAAGGCGGATATGGCGGTAGGCGAGGCCATGTACCCGATTATGTGCCAAGTTTTCCAAAAAGCAAATGAAAAATTAAAGGGCGCTCTTGATATAAAAGTACACAAAATAGTAAATAATTTCTTTGGCGGCAATGTTTGGGTTACGGGTCTTATCACCGCCCAAGATTTAATACGGCAGGTACAGGGCAAGCTTACAAGCGACACTTTGCTTTTGTGCGCCGATATGTTGGACAGCGAAAATGAATTTTTCCTTGACGACAAAACCCCGGAAGATGTTGAAAAGGCACTGGGGGTAAAATTGAGTTTCTATCCCAATGATGGGGTTAAAATGGCTCAGGAGTTACTGGGCACCGAATATTGATAGGAGGATAAATATGGCAAAACCGATTATTGCGATAGTGGGCAGACCTAATGTAGGTAAAAGCACACTTTTTAACAAATTGGCAGGCGAGAGAATAAGCATTGTTGAAGATACTCCCGGCGTTACAAGAGACAGAATTTATGCCGAGGGCGAATGGCTTGACAAAAAGTTTTTGCTTGTTGACACAGGCGGTATTGAAATAGCCAACGACAACAGCATTTTAAAGCACATAAAGGAACAGGCGCAAATAGCCATTGAAACCGCAAGTGTTATACTTTTTGTAACCGATATAAGGACAGGGGTAACGGCTAACGATTACGATGTTGCCACCATGCTTCTTAAAAGCGGCAAGCCTGTTGTGCTTGTTGTAAACAAGTGCGACACGGTAGGCGGTGTGCCGGACGATATATATGAATTTTATTCATTGGGTTTAGGGGATCCGTTCCCTGTTTCTTCTGTTCACGGTCACGGTACAGGCGATGTACTTGACGAGGCATTTAAGCACATAAATTGGGATGAACAGGAAGAAGAAAATGACGAGTACATTCAAGTTGCCGTTGTAGGCAGACCGAATGTAGGTAAATCCAGCCTTGTAAATAAAATTCTCGGACAGGAAAGAATGATTGTCCGTGACGAAAGCGGCACAACCCGTGACGCTGTTGACTCCTATGTGGAAAACGAGTACGGTAAGTTTGTATTTACAGATACCGCAGGCATGCGCAAAAAGGGCAATGTTGACGATGGAGTGGAGAGATATTCCGTTATCCGTGCATTGGCGGCTATTGAAAGAAGCAAGGTTTGCGTTATTATGATTGACGGCACAGTGGGCTTTACAGAGCAGGACAGCAAAATTGCCGGCTATGCCCATGAACAGGGCAAGGCTTGCATTATCTGCGTAAACAAGTGGGATGCAGTTGAAAAAGACGACAAGACCATGCAGGTTATGAAAGCCGAGCTTGAAAATGATTTCAGCTTTATGTCCTATGCGCCGATCATCTTTATTTCAGCCAAAACAGGGCAGAGAATTAACAAGCTCTATGAGATGATAAAATCGGTTGACGAAATGAGCGCCTTCAGAACAACAACAGGTGTTCTCAACGACATTTTGGCAAATGCCGTTGCAAGGGTTCAGCCGCCGAGTGACAAGGGCAAGCGTTTGAAAATTTATTATATGACACAAATTTCCACCCGTCCGCCTACATTTGTGGCATTCTGCAACAGTCGAGAGTTGTTCCACTTCTCTTACCAGAGATATATCGAAAACCAAATCCGTGAGGTTTTCGGCTTACAGGGAACACCTATCAGGATACTCATCAGAGAAAGAGGAGAATAATTTTGATTTCAAAATTTCTTATTGTTTTTATTGTGAGCTATTTGTTGGGGTCTGTTGACTTCGGCATCATAATAAGCAATCTTGTTTATCACAAGGATGTGCGCCAATGCGGTTCCGGCAATGCAGGCACAACGAATATGCTGCGCACCTATGGGAAAAAAGCAGCCGCAATGACTGTTATAGGCGACTTTTTAAAGGGTACCGTCAGCGTGCTGTTTGCAAGACGTATGTTTGCAATAAGCACCTTGGAATATATTGAGGGTATGCCCGACGGTACCGCAATAGGGGAAATTGCCTGTTATATCGCAGTGCTTGGTGCTTTGCTTGGACACCTTTACCCGATTTACTTTAAATTTAAAGGCGGTAAAGGGGTTGCAACGGGCACCGGGGCAATGCTGCGGGCTTCTCCTATTCCCACACTTTTTGCCATGGTCATATTTTTCGCCGTGGTGGCGGCAAGCAGAATAGTGTCCCTGGCTTCAATAACGGCATCTGTGGGATTTTTAATCGGCACTCTGCTCTATTTCAAACTTACTCACACATTTTCTGTTCCGGCACTTATAAGCGCAATAGTTATACCGGGTATAATTATTTACGCTCATCGCTCGAATATAAAAAGATTGCTTAACGGCACAGAGTATAAATTTGAAAAGAAAAAATAATATTTTTGCGTTCCGGCTTTAACGGAACGCATTTTTTGTGTATATTTTTCATAGAAGAAGCCATATTATAGTTAGATAATATACAGAAAGGATAAGTTATGAAAAATATTACAGAAAAAGAGCTTTCCGCCTATAGCGATTTGCTGGGGCAGGAAAAAGCGGCTGTGGATAAATTTAATTTCTACGCCCAAAATGTAAAAGACCCGGAGCTTAAAAAGTTGTGCAAAGAGGCGGCACAAAGACACCAGGAACACTTTAACGCCGTGTTCAATCAAATAAATTAAGGGAGAAAATCATGGCTTACGATGACAAAACCATAATGGAAGATATGCTTTCCACCGAAAAATTTATCAGCGGAAATTACAACACTTTTGCAAACGAGCGGGCCGGCAAAGCCGCCAAAAACAAACTTGTTAAAATTTTAAACGACGAACACGATATTCAGTTTAAAATTTTTGAGGCAATGTCCGCCAGAGGTTGGTATCCCACGCCTGCGGCAACACGGGATAAAATCAATCGGGCGGTGCAAATGTATGCTCCTTCGGCAACAAATTTAAAAACTGCCGGAAAGCCTGTAAAAAAACGGCGGACAGCGAAAAAAACTGTTGACAAACAGAAAAAAGTATAGTATATTATAAGTGCGGTTAGCAAAGACTAACCGCATAATTAAAACATATAGTTAGCAAAAGCTAACCGAAAGGAGATTTACCATGAAAAACAGAATTACAAGCAGACTGGGCATACTGGCAACGGCTGTTATTATGATTTTGTCAGTAAGTGCGGTAAATCAAATTTCATTTGTTATTTAACCTGCATTTTTAACCTCCTTATATTTTTTTAAATCCTCTTAATATAATTTAGCCATAAAGGCGCCGAAACATGATTGCAGGCATGTTCCGGCGTTTTTAATTTATTGCCTTGACTTAAAATGTGATAACAGGTAAGATATACTTATTATTTATTTTGGAGTTACTTATGATATATAAAAATTACAAGGCAGGTTTTATTTTTGTTATAATGCTTTCCCTTGTTCTTATGGGGGTAGGGGCAAAGTATGATTATGCCGTAACCGACACTTTGTACAATCCCCAAAACCCTGTTTGTATTCGGCTTGAAAGCATGGCTAAGCTGCCAATAGTTATGTTTATCCCAGTCCTTGGAGCGTGTGTGGCGGTGCGCAGTAAAAACAGCGTAGCGGTTTTCGGCGCAGGTCTGCTTACAATGATTTCATTTTACAGCCTTTTTTCTTACTATGCTATGTCCAATATGGCGGAAAGGGCTGTAATTCTCCGTGCAAACCCCTACCTCTGCGGAATTTTCGGTGGGATAATGGGTTCAATTATTTTTCTTTGGGTCAGAAAAATGGGCAAGAGAGATATGCGCAGGGTGCAGTCTCTTTGTTATTTTTCATTTATGTATCTGATCTGCTATGTAAGCACCGGGGCAATTAAGGTTATTTGCGGCCGTGACAGATATGCGGATATAATCACAGGCGGCGATTACGCCTTTGCACCCTGGTATAAACCTGTATTCTTTTCGTCGGGCACAAGCTTTCCGTCGGGACATACTGCGGCGGCTATGGGGATTTTGGTTCTGCTTATTTTGCCGGTTATGTATCCTAAATTTAAAAAACTGAAAGGACTGTTGTTTATTTTGTGCTACGGATTTGTTTTTGCCGTGGGTTTTTCAAGGCTTGTAATGGGCAGACACTTTTTAAGCGATGTGGCTTTTGCGGTTTTATATATGACGGTGGGATTTATTTTGATTTCCTCATATTTTGAAAAAAATTATAGGCGGTTGTTTAAAAACAGCGTGTCCGCAGGTAAAAACAGATAGATTTTGTAATATTTGTCTTTAAATATACAATCAGTAAAAGTAAAATGGCAAATTCATAGAAAATACGGTAAATTTGTTGTTGACAAAATACATGCTTTATTATATAATAATCGAGTAACACACAGGGGCATAGCTCAGATGGTAGAGCAGCGGTCTCCAAAACCGCGTGTCGTGAGTTCGAGTCTTACTACCCCTGCCACAGCCTTTTAAAGGTTGTAATTGGCCCGGTAGTTCAGTTGGTTAGAACGCTAGCCTGTCACGCTAGAGGTCGTGGGTTCGAGCCCCATTCGGGTCGCCAACAATAAAAAGGGCACAGTGATGTGCCTTTTTTATTCAATAAGCTGTTGTAGCTCAGTAGGCAGAGCACTACCTTGGTAAGGTAGAGGTCGGCAGTTCGAACCTGCTCAACAGCTCCAAAATATGACGCCTTAGGGCGTCTTTTTTGTTTATCCTTATAATATCCGCTTTTGTACCGATATATATATATATATATGAATTTTGTATTGAAATAAAGTGTTTTGGTGCTATAATCAATAATGTAAGCAATTAAAATTTATATGTGTTACGAGGGGTTGCAATGAAAAAGCTGTTTAATATCAAAAAAGAGGAAAAAACCAAGCCGAAGGATGTATCTTCAAGGGACAAGGTATTTGCATTTAAGAAAAAGGAAGAGTGTCCGAAAGAAGAGGTAATCGAAGAAGCCCGGCAAAATCCCGCAAGGAATAAACGGATAATAAGATATGCGTTTGTGACATTTGGAATATTGGTTCTCGCCATGTTCGCTGGCAGTTGCGGCGAAAGCACCGACCACTCTTCCAGCAACTCCGTATCCGTAAGCAGTAGGATAAGTGAGGGACACGGCTCTTTCAAAGACCGGTCATCTGAAATTGATTTTCGGGACAGTTCATTTATTGATAGTTCATCAGATGACGAAGAATCCTCTCGGAGTATGCGGGTATCAGAGGAGGATACATATTCTTCACAGAATTCAGAGAATGATGAAAGCTCCGTTGCAGAGAGCAGTTCCAAAGAGGAGCGGGTATCATCACAACCCCTTTGGGGACGGGTAAAATCCATAAATAAAACAATGTATGCCAAGAGAGCAACCCCGATATATGCCGGCGCCTATGACACAACTGAAAAATTGGGCACTTACGGCAGAGGAGATGAAATTTCCCTAACCGGCATATGTACGGACAAGGACGGGGATACCTGGTATGTTGTTATATACAACGGACGGAGTGCTTTTGTTTCCGCATACTATTTAAGCGACACAAAGCCCCGAGAAGCTGTAAAGCCTGCACCGGCAGAAAACACAAACACAGCCACAACCGCATCAGGCACTATGGTTTGGATAACCGCCAAGGGCAAGAGATATCATCGCTCATCTTCTTGCAGTAATATGAAAAATCCGTACACTGTCACATTGGAACAGGCACAGGCCTCCGGCAGAACACCTTGCCAGAAGTGTTGGTAAGATATCACAAATAAGCGCACCGATCGGGTGCGCTTTATTTATGCAACATATTATATTTTCTCCCGTGAACAGTGCGGAGTTTTGACGATATAAATAAAAAATTATTTATTATTTAAAAACAGTGGAAAAATTTATTTACAGAGTTTATAATGTCCATAGATTAAATTATTTTATCGCCGTGTTATACGGCAGAGAGGAATATGAAAATGAAAAAATTCTTATCAATTATGCTTTCGGCTTTGATGGCTGTTTCGGTTTTCACGGCCTGCCGGAAAGACAATTCTTCATCGGAATCACAGCGGCCGGAAGAAGCCGTTACAATCCGCTTGGGCGGTTTGAAAGGCCCTACGTCAATGGGTATGGTAAAACTTCTTGACGACGCCGAAAAAGGCGAAAACGCAAATGAAATTCAATTTACAATGGCTACCACCGCCGACGAATTGACCCCTCTTTTTATAAAAGGTGATCTTGATATTATTGCCGTACCGGCAAATTTGGGTGCCGTTTTGTATCAAAAAACAGAGGGCAAT
Source organism: uncultured Oscillospiraceae bacterium (assembly GCA_934526065.1). Taxonomy (GTDB): domain Bacteria; phylum Bacillota; class Clostridia; order Oscillospirales; family Ruminococcaceae; genus RGIG3102. The sequence continues at coordinate 116,708 of CAKSZX010000003.1, read as the reverse complement.
GTTCAATTTTGCGCAATAAACACTCTTGGGGTTTTATACATTGTGGAAAACGGCGATGTTACCGTTAACTCCATAGAAGATTTAAAGGGCAAGACGATTTTGGCAACAGGCCAAGGCTCCACCCCGGAAATGGCGCTCACCTATCTTTTGGCACAGCACGGCCTTACAATAGGCGAGGATGTAACCGTTGAATGGAAAAACGAAACTTCTGAAATTCTTGCTGAAATGACAAACAGAACAGGTGTTATCGCCATGTTGCCACAGCCATATGTTACGGTTGCCGGCACAAAGGTTGAAAACTTAAATGTTGTTCTTGACCTTACAAAGGAATGGCAAGACCTTGACAACGGCAGTATGTTTATCACTGCCGGTTTAATAGTAAACAAACAGTTTGCCCGGGAACACCCCCAGGCACTTGCAAAATTCTTGGAGGAATACAAGGCATCAACGGAATATGTAAATTCCAATGTTGAAGAAGCCGCCGGACTTGTTGAAAAATATGACATTGTAAAAGCTGCAGTTGCGCAAAAAGCTTTGCCACGGTGCAATATCACATATATTGACGGGGAGGAAATGCACAAGGCCTTAGAAGGATATTTGCAAATTCTCTTTGAACAAAAACCGCAGTCCGTAGGCGGAGAAATGCCCGGCCGGGATTTCTACTATGCAGGATAAAAACAAAAGGGAAAAAACTCTTTCCCTTATATTGGCTCTGCTTGTTTGGCAAGGGCTGACATTGATTATAGGCCAACCTATCATTTTGGTTGGCCCCATAACGGTGATAAAAAGACTGGCACGGCTGATTTTCTCAAAGGAATTTTGGCGTGCCGTCATTTTTAGCGGGCGGCGAATAACCCTGGGCTTTCTCACAGCCCTTGTAACAGGCTTTGTTTTGGGGCTTTTAGCCGGCAGATACAAGAAAATAGAAACCTTGCTTTGGCCTTATATGGCGGCTGTCAAGGCGGTGCCTGTGGCCTCGTTTGTGGTGCTTTGCCTTATATGGTTTAAATCAAAAAATCTGTCTGTGGTAATTTCTTTTCTGATGGTTTTGCCGATAATTTACTTTGGGATTCTATCCGGTATGAAGGATATTGACCGCAAAATGCTTGAAATGGCAACGGTGTTTAAAATGCCCGGTGCCGACAGATTTGCGATTATAGAGCTGCCGTCGGTTTACCCGATGTTGACTTCCGGCTGCCGCTCGGCTCTTGCAATGGCGTGGAAAGCCGGCATAGCGGCCGAGGTTATCGGCACGCCCACCGGGTCGATAGGCACAATGCTTTACAGCGCAAAGATATATTTTGAAACAGGTGATTTACTGGCTTGGACAGTTGTAATTGTTCTTTGCAGCATCGTTTTTGAAAAAGTTGTTTTGAACCTGTTGGAGGCAATGTACAAATGGCACAGGAACAGAAAAGTATAAAAGGCTGGGTAACGCTGAAAAACATCGGTATTTGCTATGGCGATAAAAATATTTTTGAAAATTTAAATCTGGAATTGCCCGCAGGAGAGAGAATTGCGATTTTTGGCAAATCCGGCATAGGTAAAACAAGTCTTGCCGGGGTCGTATTGGGGCTTGTAAAACCGACTGTCGGCACTGTTTCGGTAAGGGGAACTTGCAGTCGGGTTTTCCAGGAAAACCGACTTGCGGAAGACTTCTCTGCCGCTGTAAATATACGGCGTGCCACAGGAAAAAGCCGGCTGGAAATTTACCCTCGGTTACAGGCTGTGGGCATTGACAGGCAAACCGCCCAAAAGCCGATAAAGGAATATTCCGGCGGTATGAAAAGGCGAGTGGCGATAGTCCGCCGGGTAATTGCAAATTTCGATATACTTGTGTTAGACGAACCTTTTACCGGCATAGACCGTGACACAAAAAAGCAATGCGCAGATTATATCAATAAAAATTTGAATGGCAGGACGCTGCTTCTAATAACACATTCGCCGGATGACGCACAGCTTTTAAATCGGAACAGTGTGAATTTTGAAAATTTAATTGTGTAACTTTAACAAAAATTTAACATTTTGATGTTCATAATAGACAAAAAGGGCGAAATTTATCTTTCGTTGTTAAATTATATTGTAATAACAATTTATTTGTGGTAAAATTTTAGGCGAATAAAGATAAAAAAATATCGAATATTCAAGAGGGTTAAATAAAGAGGTTAAGTTATGGATAAAAATTATAAGTTTGATACTAAGGTACAACATTTAAAATACAAAGTGCTGAGAGAAATCGCCAGAAATGCTTTTAACGGCACATTGGCGGAAAATTTTGCGGATATTCCAAAGGTTATTGTGCCTAAGGGTGAGGCAACAATGCGTTGCTGTATCTACAAAGAAAGAGCGATAGTTATTGAGAGAATGAAGGTTGCCATGGGTGGCGACAAGGAAAACCCCAATGTTATCGAGGTCTTGGATATTGCCTGTGACGAATGTCCTATGAGCGGTTACGAAGTTACAACTTCCTGTCGTGGCTGTATAGCAAAGAGATGCTTTGACGCTTGTCCGGTGGGCGCTATCACATTTGACGAAAACCACCACGCAAAAATCGACAAAAGTAAGTGTATAAACTGTGGCAGATGTGCAAATGCCTGCCAGTACAGCGCAATACGCAACAATATTCGCCCTTGTCAGCAGGCTTGCAAGGTAGGGGCAATCACCACCGACCGGGAGACAAAAGCTGCGGCTATCAACAATGATAAGTGTATTTCCTGCGGTGCCTGTGTTTACTCATGCCCATGGGGCGCAATTATGGACAAGAGCTATATTCTTGATATAATCGAAATGATTAAGCAGGCAAAGGAAAACGGCACAAAACTTTACGCTATCGTTGCGCCGTCTATCGCAAGCCAGTTCTCTTATGCAAAACTGGGCCAGGTTGTAAGCGCCATTAAAGAACTCGGTTTTACGGATGTTAGGGAAGTTGCTCTCGGCGCCGATATGGTCGCATTGAAAGAGGGCGCCGAACTGGTTGAAAAAGGCAAGCTTACATCAAGCTGCTGCCCGGCGTTTGTTTCTTACATAGAAAAATCTTTCCCGGATTTGCTGCCTTATGTTTCACACAATCTTTCCCCGATGGGCGAGCTTGGCCGTTACCTTAAAGAAAAGGACCCGAATTGTAAAGTTGTGTTTATCGGCCCTTGCACCGCAAAGAAAGCGGAAATCAAGAAAGATAAGGTTAAGCCTTATATTGACAGCGTAATGACATTTGAGGAATTGCAGGCGCTTATTGACGCAAAAGAGATAAATGTAACAGCTCTTGAAGAAGACGAATTAAACGACGCCTCATTCTACGGCAGAATTTTTGCACACTCCGGCGGTTTGACAGGTGCAGTGGGCAAATCACTTAAAGAACAGAACCTTGACTTTGAGGTTATGCCTGCAACTTGCAGCGGTATTTTGGAATGTAAAGCCGCTTTGCTTAAACTTTCAAAGGGCGTACTTAAAGAAAACTTTATCGAGGGTATGGCCTGTGACGGCGGCTGTGTAAACGGTGCCGGTTGCCTTACTCACAACGGGGCAAAGGCGGCCTTTAAGGTGGATACTCACGCAAAACAGGCAGGGGATAACATCACCAATGCCGTTGAAAACGCAAAACCTTAATAAAGCTATAATCTACACTTTTACTTTAAGATAAAAATAAATCCGCAGCCTTTTTGGGGCTGCGGATTTTAGTTTGTCTATCCAAGAGGGGTAATCGGTTTTTCAACAGATTGTGCAAATAAAATTTTCTTGCGGAAAAATACGCTGTAACATACCCGGATAAAAAACAAACCAACTATGGATTGTATAAACAAAACCGAATTGTAGGGTATAATGGTAATATTCCTTATTGCTGCTGCGCCGGGGTCAAAATTATATTTCAGGGCATCTCTCACAACGCCATACCGGTTAAGCTCTGGAATACCTAAGGGGAAAAGCACACTGTAAAAGGCGATTTTACTCATATACCCGTTGCAGTCGCCGCTAAAAAATTTTTTGTTTGCCAATAAAACAATAAGGGCGTAAATCGACAGAATTACCGAAAGTGCCGAAAATTTGAAAATTGAAGACCTTACGGCAATATCCGCACCGAGAATTGAATTAAACAGCCCCTTATGCCGGCCGAACCGATTTATAACAATGTTCAAATCCCGCAAAAGACCGTAAATAAGACCTGCAAGGGTAAGGCGGTAAATATTTCTCTTTTCGGCAGTGTATTTGAACATAAGCGCACCTCCGTTACAGAACTTATTTAATACGAATGATTAAAGTTTAGAGAAATTTTGGAGTGTTTGATTAAATTTTAAACAATCATTCGTCCTTTTTTGTTTTATCGTACTTTTCTTTTCTCTTAAAGTAGTAGTCGATAATTATAATTGCGGATATAACTGCCCCAAGGCAAAATATTGCGACTTGAAAAAAACTTGCAATAAGAGATGAATAAAGAATAGATGATGAGAAATAATTCATAGGTATCCCTTTCAATATGATAAAAATAGCGGAAAAAATGTAAATCGATTTACTTTCAAGTAAATTATACTAAATTTATTTATATATGTAAACAGTAATTATCAAGAATTAACAATTTATTTAAAAATAATCGGCGCATTACTGCGCCGATTTTTAAATTATTCTTCTATTGTGATGCTTCTTATAACCTGAGGTGTCCGTGGGAAGTCTCTCTTAAAGAAACTGTTTATCGTAGGTGTGTTTGCGATTTCGTCAACCACATCCATACCCTCAACAACCTTGCCGAAAGCCGCATACTGGCCGTCAAGGTGAGGTGCGTCCCGGTGCATAATAAAGAACTGGCTGCCTGCGGAGTTAGGGTCTTGGGCTCTTGCCATTGAGATAACTCCTCTTGTGTGCTTCAAATCATTTTTAACGCCGTTGGCGGCAAATTCACCCTTTATGCCGTAGCCCGGGCCGCCTGTGCCGTCCCCCTTAGGGCAGCCGCCCTGAATCATAAATCCGGGTATAATTCTGTGGAAAGTCAAACCGTTGTAAAAGTTTTCCTTTACCAATTTTTCAAAGTTTGCAACCGTTATCGGTGCAATTTCCGGGTACAGTTCCAATTTGATCTGCTTGCCGTTTTCCATTGTGATAACAACCATTTTTATATCTCCTTGTTGTTTTTATTTTCAGCTTTCTTGCAGTATATGTAAAGTCCTTCAAGAAGCAGTTTGTCGTTTATAAGGCTCTTGTGCCGGCAAAGGGGCATAATCATCTTTGATATTCCGCCGGTGGCATATATGTGGCACTCTGTGCCCATTTCTTTTTCAAAAGCGGAGATCATACCGTCCATCATATAGGCGTTTGCAAGCACACAGCCGCTTGCCATGCTCTCCGGGGTGGTGGTGCCTATGGCCTTGGCAGGGGGCGTAAGGCTTTCGTCTATGGGCAAACCCGTGCTGTCACGCAAAGCCTTTAAAGAGGTTATAACCCCGGTTAAAATACTTACGCCTAAAAGGTCGCCGTCTTTGTCCATGGCCGTTACCGTGGTGGCGGTACCCATATCAATTACTATTGCCGGCAGGCTGTATCTGTGCTTAACAGCCAGGCAGGCGGCTACAATATCAACGCCGACTTCCTGCGGATTGCCTATTTTAACCTGCATATCGGCTATTTCGTCATTTGTAAAAATAAGGGGTTCAAAGCCCAAAAGCTCTTTTATTGCCTCCTCCATTGCCCCTGTGGAACCTGCCACAACGCTGCAAAGGACACAGTTTGTAACGGTTTTAGGGTCTATGCCGTTGACTTCAAGGGCATTTTTTATACCCTTTTTATATTCCTCAACGCTTTGCCCTTTTTTATAATCTATATTAAAGGCTTTGTACAATTTGTCCTTTTCAAAAGCCCCTGCGTCTATGTCGGTATTACCTACATCAAAACAAAGTACCATTTCGGTTTCTCCTTGTGTAATTGTTACACCTATTTTACCATAAAATTAAAAAAATAAAAGTGCTGTGATATTTTTTTGTTTAATAGCATAAAAATTACTATAAAAAATTTGTGTTTTTGCGGTTTAAAGCACAAGGGAGGTAAAGTTATGTTTGTTTTAACTGTCAATAAAAAGAACACCGTTAAAATTTTGGCGGGGCTGTTAGCCTTTGCGGTTTTGGGTTTTGCCGGGGTGAAAATTAAAAATTCGCTGTTTAAAGACAGAGAAACTTCCGCCTCGGTAAACACCGGGGAAATGACAACCACAAGCCAAATGGCGGAATATATACTGTCAAAAGGGTACACGGTGGATTTGCAGTCCGCACAGGTGAAAGAGGTGAAAATCCCCAAAAAATTCGATGCGGAATTTGAAAACTTCGACAGCAAAATACAGATGACAGACGGCCTGTCATTGGCAAAGCTGAAAAATAAAAAGGTGAACAAGTGGACATTTGACATTACCGATTATGATGTTCGGGGCAAAACGGCCACTGCGGTGCTTTTAATCAGGAAAGATAAACTTGTGGGGGCATATATCCTGCAACAGCCGGACGGTTTGGCATGCCCAATGGCAAGACAGACAGAAAGAGAAAAAACCGATTAAATTTTTGCTCTGCCGCAAAGGCAGGGCAATTTCTCTTTTTCTCGGCGGCCTTTTGTGATATAATAATATTAAAATATGAAAAAGGCGGACTTATGATATACAGACTTGATAAATTTGTAAGCGAAAGCCGGGGCGTAACACGAACCGAAGCAAAGAAACTGCTTGCCAAAGGGGCGGTGGCGGTAAACGGCGTTGTGATTAAAAAAGGCGACGGCAAAGTAGACACGGCAAAAGACAATGTTACAATAAACGGCCGCCGGGCAAAGGCGGAAAAATTTGTGTACATAATGCTCAATAAGCCGGCAGGGGTTGTAAGCGCCGCCGAGGACAAAAACGATGTGACGGTGGTTGATTTGGTTAAAAAGGATTTTCCCAACCGAAATTTATTCCCTGCAGGCAGACTTGATAAAACCAGCACCGGTTTTGTGCTTTTAACCGATGACGGCGAATTTGCACATAACATTTTAAGCCCCAAAAGACATGTTGACAAAACATACATCGTAACCGTTGACAGCCCCATAACCGGGGACGTCACAGAGGGATTTAAAACCGGGGTAACATTGGCGGACGGAGAAAAAATGCTGCCGGCGGAAATCATTCCACTTGAAGATAACTTGAAAGCCAAAATTATTTTACACCAAGGGGTATATCACCAAATAAAAAGGATGCTGGGGGTTTACGACATTGGCGTAAACAGCCTGCACCGAGTAAAAATAGGCGGCTTGGAGCTGGATACAGCCCTTGCCCCGGGAGAGTACAGGAAAATTACGGAAGAAGAATTGTCAAAAATTAGCGATTATAAGTTTACAGATTGTTAAAAAAAGAAACACAATTATCATTTATAATCATAATTGCGGTTTTTGGACAGCACCGCCGAACTTTACGGTTTTCTTGCCTAATTTTATGTGCCCGGCGAGAAAACAAATGTAAACAGCGGGCTGTCAAACAAAAAACAATAGGCTTAATTTGTCTATTTTGACAATGATTTTTCCTTTTTGCACATAAACCGACAAATTTTTTTGTAAAAAAATGTTGCATTTTATGTCGTCATTGTGTAAAATATAAAGTAATCGGTATCAGTAATTGTGTAAAATTACAACAGTTTATTTTATTTAGGAGAAAAACAGATGTCAAACAGAATGTTTCAAGGCGTTGTCTATCAAATGAAAGACACCATCGGCAGGGTTATCGGCGTTGCCGATGAAACAGGTATAGTTGTTGCTTGCAGCGAACTTTCGCAAATTGATAATATAAGAGACGGCGTTCAAACAGAGCGCATGGCCAACAACCGGTCTTTTGTAAGAAACGGTTACACATATAAAGGCTTTACAAATTCCAAGAGAAACGATTTTTATGTTTTTGTTGAGGGCACCGATGATATGGCGGACAAGTTCGCAACGATAGTGTCCATTTCTCTTCAAAGCCTCAAACAGTTCCACGATGAGAAGTTTGACCGCTTGAATTTTATTAAAAATGTGGTTATGGATAATATCATGCCCGGGGATATTTACGCCCGTGCAAGGGAAATGCATTTCGCAACGGACATTCCCCGTGTTGTTTTGATTATCCGTGTTGAACAGCAAAAGGAAATGTCAACTTACGATGTTGTGCAGAACCTGTTCCCGGACAAACAGAAAGACTTTGTCTTTGACACAAGCGAGTCCGACACTGTTCTTATCAAGGAACTTAAAAAGGGCATAGATTCAAAAGATGTTGAAAAACTTGCGGCTTCTATTGTAGATACTTTGAATGTTGAATATTACATCAAAGCCTGCGTGGGTATAGGCACACAGGTTACAAACATAAAAGATTTGGCTTCATCATTTAAGGAAGCTCAGATTGCCCTTGAAGTCGGTAAGGTTTTCGACACCGAAAAAACAATCGTAAATTACGAAAACTTGGGTATTGCCAGACTTATTTACCAGTTGCCTACAACACTTTGCGAAATGTTCCTGCGTGAAGTTTTCAAACAGGGTTCTATCGAAAGCCTTGACCAGGAAACACTGTTTACCATTCAGAGCTTCTTTGAGAACAACCTGAATGTCAGCGAAACATCAAGAGGCTTGTTTGTACACAGAAACACTCTTGTTTACAGACTTGAAAAGATAAGAAAAATCACAGGCCTTGATTTAAGACAGTTTGACGACGCCATTGTATTTAAAGTGGCCCTTATGGTTAAAAAGTACTTGGATTCGGCAAAGGATAAATTCTAATAAAATAGTTGGCGGCTTACCGGCGTGTTATGCGGTTGTCGCTTAAAACAAAAACCGCCTGCCTCTGTAAAAATTATATTTACGGCAGGCGGTTTTAAAATAAACCGAAAGGTATTCACATGATAGATTTTAAAAATGTAACAAAGGTTTACGAGCCTAAAATAACGGCTCTTAAAAATGTCAATGTTCACATAGATAAAGGGGAGTTTGTATTTGTGCTGGGGCATTCCGGCGCAGGCAAAAGTACCTTTTTAAAACTTATGCTCCGTGAGGAAAAGGCCACAAAAGGGGAGGTAATAGTAAACGGTTACAATTTGTCCAAAATAAAGGAAAAAGACATCCCCTATATGCGCCGCACCCTTGGGGTGGTTTTCCAAGATTTTAGGCTTATACCTAACCTTACAGCCTATGAAAATATCGCATTCGCAATGAGAGTTACAAACATTGACGAAAAAGAGATAAAAAAGCGTGTTCCGTATATTTTAAGCCTTGTGGGCTTGGAGAAAAAAGGGGACAAGCTGCCAAGCCAATTATCCGGCGGCGAACAACAGCGTGTGGCTCTTGCAAGGGCCCTGGTGCACAACCCGGATTTGGTAATAGCCGACGAGCCTACCGGTAATATCGACCCGGCTCTCTCCATAGAAATTATGGAGCTTTTAAAAGCTATTAACAGCATAGGCACAACGGTGGTGGTGGTTACCCACGAACACGAACTTGCCCACAGATACGCAAAGCGCATAATAGAAATACGCTCCGGCAGAATTGTGGACGATACCGCCGACCCGAAATTTAAACAGGGCGTGGCCCCTTATGAGGAGGTAAAACGATGAAATTTTCAAGTTTTAAATACCTTTTTAAACAGGGCTTACACAATTTCAGGGATAACAGATTGATGAGCGTTGCCTCAGTTGGCGTTGTGGCCTCCTGTCTTATAATGGTGGGTATAAGCATATCTCTCGCCATAAATGTAAACAGTTTTGTCCGCTATTTGGGAGATCAAAACGAGGTTATCATATATATGAAGGAGGACGCCGGCCAAGAGCAAATTGACGCAATAAGCGAAAACCTGCAAAATAACCGGGAAGTTTCAAAGTTCTCTTTTGTCTCTAAAGATGAAGCTTTGCAAGAGCAAATGGACTATTTGGGGCAGTACGCCTCCCTTTTGAACGGTTACCGGGGGGACAATAACCCGCTGCCTGCCTCTTTCAGAATACATGTAAAAGATTTGACAAAGGTGTCCCGGACTTCTCGGACATTTGCCGCTTATGACGGGGTTGATTATGTGTCCACTCCAACGGAGCTTGCAAATGTTCTCATAACCCTTAAAAATGTCACCTACTACGCCGGAATGGCCATTTTAGCGGTTTTGTTTGTGGTAAGTATGGTGGTTATATCAAATACAATAAGGCTTACGGTTTTTGCAAGAAGAAAAGAAATAAGCATTATGAAGTATGTAGGGGCAACAAACGGCTTTATCAGACTGCCATTTGTTGTGGAGGGTATTTTAATCGGAACGGTATCGGCAGTTATCACATTCCGGGCAGTATCCGCAGGCTATGTGTATGTGTTTGACTACATATCCCGGCAGGCCACCGGCTTCTTTGCAATGTTAAGTCTCGGCATGGTTCCCTATACAAAAATTATGCCCTTTATGGGATTGGGCTTTTTGCTTTTCGGCTGGATTATCGGCGGAATGGGCAGCTTTATCTCTATGAAAAAATACCTGGAGGTTTAAGAAGATATTATGACGAAAAAGAAATTTCTTAAAATTTTTGTCTGCGCCGCAATGGTCTTTCTTATGGCCGTGGGTATCGGTTTGCCGGTTATTGTATCCGCAGACACAAAAAGCGACTACCGGCAGGCTCAGGACAAGTTAAATCAAATAAACAAAGAGCTTGAAAGCATAAAAAACGAAAAGAAAAAACAGGAACAGCAAAAGAAAAACGCAGAAACCCAGCTGAGCCTTGTGAAAAATCAAATTTCGATTTTAAATGCGGAAATAGAGTCCGCAAGCCGGGAACTGACCCAAAAACAGCAGGACTTGGACAATAAAAAGCTTGAAATACAACAAACGGATGAGCTTTTTAAAGACCGCTTAAAGGCCATGTATATGATGCGCAACAGCGGCACACTGTCCACCGTTTTGGGAGCCAATACCTATGCGGAATTGCTCACCGCATCGGACACATTACAGCGCATATCCGTTGCGGACACCGACCTGTTAAAGTATCTTGACCAACAAAGGCAGATAATACGGCAGGAAGAGGCGGAATTGCAAACAAAACTTGACGAGTTAAACCAAAAACAGGCAAACTTGCAGAGCAAAACCAACGAGTATGCTTCCCTTTTGCAGACCATAAATTCTAATCTGTCCGATACAGAGGCCAAGGAACAGCGGACGGCGCAAACCCAAAGCGAGGTCTACCGGGAATATGTGGCTGCCAAAGAGGCTATGGAAAGAGAAATTGCCGAATCCGGCAATAACGGCGGCAATACGGAATATGTAGGCGGCGACTGGATTTGGCCTGTGCCTACCTACGGAAATATCTCTTCCGGTTTCGGTTGGCGTGTTCTCTACGGTGTAAACGATTATCACACAGGTATAGATATTTCAAAGGGCTCTTCCCCAACCATTTACGGTGCGGCGATAGTTGCATCAAACTCCGGCACAGTTGTAAGGGCACAGTATCGCAACAGTGGCTACGGCAACTGTATTATGCTTGACCACGGCGGCGGAAATTACACCTTGTACGGCCACTGTTCTTCATTGGCTGTGGGCTTGGGTACTTATGTGACCCAGGGACAGGTTATAGCCTATGTGGGTAACAGCGGCAATTCAACAGGGCCACATCTGCATTTTGAAATAAGAATGGGCGGTTCTTCTATGAAAAACTGTGTTGACCCGGCACCTTATGTACAGGGCACAAGACCATAAGAAAGGATATTGTTAATGAAAAAGAAAATAACAACCGGTGCGGCAATAAGTATTATGTTTGTGGCAATGACTTTGACATTTTGCCTGACAATGGTTTTGTCCACCAAAATATTTGAATCAAAAGTTGACTCCGTAACACAAAAAGAGGCAATATATGACAAAATAAGCGAAATAGATACAATGGTAAGGCAGTATTTTTACTCCGATATAGACGACTCCCGGGTGTTGGAATCAATTTCCAACGGCTATGTTAAGGGCTTGGGCGACGGAGAGAGCAAGTACTATTCCGCAGATGAACTTATTATTTATCAAAATGTTCTCAACGGCAAAATTTTAGGCGTTGGCGCAGACATTATAAAATCAAGAGAAAACAGCGGTTATATGCAGGTTTACAATGTTTACTCCGGTTCCCCGGCAGATGTTGCCGGCATTGCCACAGGGGATTTGATAAGTGCAATAGACGGTGTAAGCACTATAAATATGTCTTTGGATTCGGCAAAGTCAATGCTTGAAGGCACAGCAGGTTCACAGGTTGCAATCACATATCTCCGTGAGGGCACCGAAAACACCGCTACCGTAACCCGCAAAACTTATGACGCGCCGTCGCTGTCCTACCAAAAGAGTGGTGATAACGGATACATTAAAATCCGCAGTTTTGAGGAAAACACAGCGTCACTTTTGGACTATGCAACCCGCAGTCTTTTGGAACAGGGTGCAACATCAATAGTTATTGATTTGCGCAACAATCAAAGCCAAAACTACACAGCAGCCGCAGAAGCGGCAGATGTTCTTCTGCCGGAAGGTACAATTATGAACGCAGTTTACAAAGACGGGGAAACAAAGGTTTTGTACACTTCGGACAAGGCTTCCGTTAATTTGCCTTATGTAGTCATCACCGACAACACAACAGGCTATGCAGCCGAAATGTTTACGATTATGATGAAAGACAGCGCAGGGGCAAAAACCGTTGGCACCACAACAATGGGCAAAGGACTTTTGAAAAAAATGTACCGTTTGACAGACGGCTCCGGCGTTGAACTTACGGTAGGTGCTCTTGTCCCTACGGTATCACAGTCATTTAACGGCACAGGTATTGTTGCGGACTATGAAAAGACCATAGATACATCTTTGGAAAACTGGTACAACCTGCCTTTTGAAAGCGACCCGCAGATACAGAGAGCTTTGGAGGTTGCCTCGAACCTTGTTACAAGAAACTCACGGGATAATTCCGCAGTTGCCGAAAACGGTGAAAACACAGAAGGAGAAACAACTGACGGCAACGAAGAAAACGCCGACGGCGAAAATTCTCAAAGTGATGAATCAAGCTCACAGGCAGAGTAAAATTTGATATTTTCAAATTTTAGCTTTAAAACTTAAATTAAATTATAAAACGGCAGGCATAACGCCTGCCGTTTGTTTATTGCAGGGGCTTAATTTTTTAAACCCTTTTTAACATAAATAAAGCAGGCGGTACGCCTGCTTTGTTTGTAATATGAAAATATAAATCAGAATAAATTTTTTATAACGCCGTTTTCATCAACATCTATCGCCATGGCGGCAGGTACTTTCGGCAAGCCCGGCATAGTCATAATATCGCCCATTACGGCAACTACAAATCCTGCGCCGGCAGAAAGTCTGAGTTCACGGACAGTCATTGTAAAGTCTTTCGGCGCAGCCAAAAGTTTGGCGTCATCGGAGAAAGAATACTGAGTTTTTGCAATGCAAACCGGCAATTTGTCATATCCGGCGGCAGTTAGGGTTTTCAGCATATTTGCGGCGCTCTTTGCAAAGATAACATCCTTTGCACCGTAAATATTTTTGCATACTGCCTCGATTTTCTTGTCAACGGTTAAATCTTCGTCATATGCGTAGTTTATTTTTGCACTGTCGTCCATAGCCCGCAAAACCTTGTTTGCAAGGTCTGTGCCGCCTTTGCCGCCCTTGGCAAATACTTCGCTTAACGAACATTCAACGCCCATTTTCCGGCAGTAGTCGAACACGGCTTTTACCTCTTCTTCGCTGTCTGTCGGGAAGCTGTTTAATGCAACAACACACGGCAAGCCGAATTTGTCCTTTATGTTTTCAATGTGGCGGCCAAGGTTCGGCAAGCCTTTTTCAAGCCGTTCAAGGTTCGGTGTGTTTAAATCTGCTTTTGCAACACCGCCGTGGTGCTTTAAGGCTCTCACCGTGGCAACTATCACAACTGCCGATGGGCAGAGGTCGTTCATACGGCATTTTAAATCAAGGAATTTTTCCGCACCCAAATCTGCGCCGAAACCGGCCTCGGTAACAACAATGTCCGCAAGTTTAAGCCCTAATTTTGTGGCAACGGCACTGTTACAGCCGTGGGCAATGTTTGCAAACGGGCCGCCGTGTATAAGGCAAGGTGTGTTTTCCAAAGTTTGAACAAGGTTCGGGTTTATTGCGTCTTTTAAAAGAGCCGCCATAGCGCCCTGTGTGCCAAGCTGTGCAACCGTTACCGGCTCGTTCCGATATGTGTAACCGAAAACGATTTTGCCCAATCTTTCCTTTAAGTCCGCCAAATCCGAGGCAAGGCAGAAAACCGCCATAACTTCGCTGGCAACGGTTATGTCAAATCCGTCCTCACGGGGGGTGCCGTTTACCCTTCCGCCTAAACCGTCGGTTATGTAACGAAGCTGGCGGTCGTTCATGTCAACACAGCGTTTCCAAGTTATTCTTCTTGGGTCTATGTTCAGCCGGTTGCCCTGGTAGATGTGATTGTCGATAAGAGCCGCCAAAAGATTATTTGCCGCACCTATTGCGTGGAGATCCCCTGTAAAGTGCAGGTTTATATCTTCCATAGGCACAACCTGGGAATATCCGCCGCCGGCTGCTCCTCCCTTTACGCCGAAAACAGGGCCAAGGCTGGGTTCACGCAGACACAGCATAACATTTTTGCCAAGCTGTGCAAGAGCGTCTCCAAGACCTATGCTTGTTGTGGTCTTGCCCTCGCCGGCAGGTGTGGGGCTTATGGCGGTAACAAGTATCAGTTTGCCTTTTTTGTCCGGCAGATTTTTAATCTTGTTAAGGTCTATTTTAGCCTTGTAGTCGCCGTATAGGCTGATTTCTTTTCTGCTCAAACCTACTTTTTCGGCAATTTCCTCTATGGGCAGCATATTTGCGCCCTGGGCAATTTCAATATCGGTCATCATATAACAGACACCTCCGCAATATTATTGTATTTTTCTTAATTATACACGATAAGTTAGGTTTTTTAAACTGTTAAAATGAACGGAATAAATTTAAAAGCTTTGTACATATTTGTTGTAAAAAGCAACCTGTGTGTGATATAATAAAATGGATTAAGTATCTAAAAAGAGGTTTAATGATGATATATCTTGACAATGCGGCCACAACGCCGGTAAATCCGGAAGTGGCAAAGGTCATTTACGAAAGTATGCTTACCACATTTGCCAACCCTTCGTCTTTATACGACATAGGGGCAGAGAGCGAAAAGCAGATGAACACTGCAAGGCGGACTGTGGCAAGCTGTATAAATGCAAAGCCGACTGAACTCCACTTTACCGGCTCGGCAAGTGAGAGCAATAACATAGCCATTTACGGCATGGCTTTGGCAAGACAAAATTGGGGTAAAAAACTTATAACCACAGGCTACGAACACCCTGCCGTGCGCTACCCTTTTGAATTTTTAAAAACTTTGGGTTTTGATGTGGTTTACATAGACCCGGAGAGCGACGGCACTATCGATCGGAATAAAATCATAGATGCGGTGGACAAGCAAACGGCACTTGTGGCTCTTATTCATGTGAATAATGAGACCGGTGCAATATTGGACATAAGCGATATAAGCCGGAAAATCAAAGAGAAAAACCCAAGAACGGCAGTTCATGTAGATGCGACCCAAAGCTTTATGAAATACCCTTTGGATGTAAAAAAGTTAAAAATCGAGAGTATGTCCTTTTCCGCACAAAAAATCAACGGGCCAAAGGGCATAGGAGGTTTGTACTTAAAACAGGGGACAAACATAAAGGCGGTTTTCCGGGGCGGCGGCCAAGAGGGAGGTATCCGTTCCGGCACAGAGAATATACACTATATTCAGGGCTTTGCAAAAGCCTGTGAAATTTTAAAACCCACAATGGCACGGCATATGGCTCACTACCAAAAACTCCACGATAAATTGCTTGAAGATTTAAAGCAGTTTGACAATGTGGTGATAAACAGTCCGGCAAAGTCCGCACCGTTTACCGTGAATATATCTTTTTTGGGCTATAAAAGCGAGACGGTTTTGCACTTTTTAGACAGCCTGGGAATTTGTGTTTCCTCCGGTTCAGCCTGTTCAAAGGGAAATCGGAGCAATACGCTGACCCATATGAAAGTAAGCCCACAGCGCATTGACAGCGCACTTAGGATATCTTTCGGCCCGCAAAATACGGAGGAAGATATAGACGCCCTTATTGACGGGCTTAAACAAGCAAGAGAAAAATTACAAAAGGTGAGAATAAAATGAGACAGTTAATTATGTGTTCGGTAGGCGAAATGGCTTTAAAGGGGCTTAACAAGTCAACCTTTGAAGCACAGCTTATTAAGGCAATCAGAATAAGATGCGAAAAATTCGGAGAATTTAAAATTTACAAAGCCCAAAGCACATTCTACATCGAGCCGGAAAACGACGAGGCAGATGTGGAATCGGCCTATGAAAAAATGAAGAAAGTTTTCGGTATAGCAACCCTTACAAAGGCAGCGGTTACCGACAAAAATTTTGATAATATCGCACAGACTGTGTTTGATTACCTGGGCGAGGACTTGGCAAACGCAAAAACTTTTAAAGTTACAGCCAAGAGAGCAGACAAGAGCTTCCCTATGACAAGCCCGGAAATTTCGGCTGAAATCGGCCATGTTATTTTGGAAAAGTACCCGAATTTGACGGTTGATATGCACAATCCGCAGGTTACCGTTATGATTGAAGTCCGTGACTTCGGCTCATATGTACATAAGGCAAAGGAAAACGGCGCAGGTGGTATGCCGGTTTCTTCTTCCGGCAAGGGCGCTCTTATGATGTCCGGCGGTATCGACAGCCCGGTTGCCGCTTATATGATGGCAAAAAGGGGAATGACAATTATGCCGGTGCATTTTGCGTCGCCTCCGTATACAGGGGAAAGAGCAAGACAGAAAGTTATTACTCTCTGTGAAAAGCTCTCCGATTACACAGGTAATATGTCACTGCACATTGTGCCTTTCACAGCTCCACAGGAGTATATTCGTGATAACGGCGTGCCGGAACTTTTTACAATTCTCATGCGCAGAAGTATGATGAGAATTACCGAAATGATAGCCCATAAAAACGGCGCACAGGCAATTATCACCGGCGAGAGCTTGGGACAGGTGGCGTCGCAGACGATAAATGCCTTGGCAATCACAAATGCCTCGGTGGATATGCCCATATTCCGACCTGCCATCGGTATGGATAAAACCGAAATTGTTGAAGTTGCAAGAAAAATAGACACATTTGAAACATCAATTCTCCCTTATGAGGACTGCTGTACAATCTTTACACCGGCACATCCGAGAACAAAGCCTAAAATGTATGAAATTCTCAAAGCCGAGGAAAAGATGAATATGGAAGTTTTGGGCGAACTTGAAAGAAAGGCCGCTGATGAGGCGGATATTATAAGAATTACGCTGTAAATTTTATTTACGGCAAGACAGAGAGGTGATACGGTTGAAAGCCGAAATAATTTGCGTCGGCACCGAACTTTTGCTTGGAGACATTGTAAATACAAACGCCCGGTTTATAGCCAGAGAACTTTCCGCCATAGGGCTTAATGTTTACAATCAACAGGTTGTAGGGGACAACCCGGAAAGACTGCGCCGGGCGGCACAGCTTGCCAAAGACCGCAGCGATATAGTTATTTACACAGGGGGTCTGGGACCTACCGAAGATGATTTGACAAAGCAAACGGTTGCCCGGGTTTATAATGACAGCCTTGTTTTCAATGAAAAAATTCAGGAGAGTATATCCGAATATTTTGCCAAAACAGGCAGGCAGATGACCGAAAATAACAAAAGACAGGCATATGTGCCTAAAAATGGCAGATTTTTGGAAAATCACAACGGCACCGCCCCGGGAATAATATTCCTGGACGGTGAAAAAATGGCAATTTTGCTGCCCGGTGTGCCCAAAGAGGCAGAGCCGATGTTTAAAAACCAGGTTGTGCCTATGCTCAAACGCTTGGAAACCGGGGTCATCATCTCAAAATGCATACGCACCATAGGCATAGGAGAAAGCCGGCTTGAAGAAAAACTTGCCTTTATGCTTAACGGCAAAAACCCCACAACCGCCCTTTACGCAAAGGACGGGGAAGTGCTTGTGCGCATAACCGCCTCTGCCAAAGACAAAGCCGCCGCCGAGGAAATGCTTGACGGTGCATACAAGTCCATAGACAGTGCGGTACATAACTACATATACGGCGTAGATGTGGATAATATCGAAACCGCCCTTGTGGGCAAATTGAAAAAAGAGGGAAAAATCCTCGCCACGGCGGAAAGCTGTACCGGCGGCAATTTAAGCGCCAGGATAACAAGTGTAAGCGGTGCGTCGGAAGTTTTTTCCCTTGGTGTTTGCACATATACCAACGAGCAAAAAAATAAAATATTAGGGGTTAAAAAGCGGGATTTGGAAAATTATTCCGCAGTTTCATCCCCGGTTGCCATGTCTATGGCTCAAAATGCGCTTAGAATAAGCGGCGCCGATTACGCCGTTGCCACCACCGGCTATGCAGGCCCCGGCGGCGGCACACCCCAAGACCCGGTGGGCACGGTTTATATTGCCGTAGCCACAAAGGACACGGTTTTTGTTAAAAGGTGTTTTTTTCAGGGCAACAGGGAAAAGATCACTCACTTGGCTTGCCAAAGCACTTTTGATTTGTTAAGGTGCGTTTTGTACAACATACCGAATCCCGGCGCAAGGGCTTATTACAACGAGCCGGAGGATGAAGAAGAGGAAAAGCCACGGCCTAAAAAATCAGTCGGGTTTTTAAGGGGCTTTGCCATAACAATTCTTCTCATAATATTGGCAGGTTGCCTTGCCTTTGGCCGGTATTACTATAAAAACGGCAAGATGCCGGATTTTTCCTTTAAATCGGTTACCCGGCAAACGGTGGGCATGGTTAAGGGCTTGTTTGACAAGGACATTGACATAGCCCGAACAATGGAAAAAAGGCAGTCAACGGATTTTTTTCGGCGGGGTTTTGAGCAAAAAACAGTGAAGATGCTCAGTCGCCTTACGGCTCAAAACCCTGATATTAAAGGCTGGCTGACATTTAAAATGAGCAAAAAAGAATTTGCGGTAGCCGATAAGGATTTGTCGGCAGAGGGGGTAGCTCTTTATACCGACAGCAGCGGCAAAGCGGAAAATTGCCTGTATGTTTACGGCTTTACCCCGGAGAATTCTTTTGATTTTACGGATATTGAAACTTTAAGGCAAAATTCCTCATTTGTGTTTTTTGAGGAGGGCGGTTACACCGACTGCCAAATTTTTTCCGTGGGTACATTCTCTCGGCGGGATTTGGAAAATTTAAAAACCATAGACAATAAGCAGGAATTTATAGTCCAGGCTCTTGCAAGAAGTTTGTTTGATGTTGATATTGCGATAACAGACAATATGAAAATCTATATACTTTTGCAGGAAATCGAAAATGGCGAGTATGTGGCTGTCTTTGCGGTAAAAGGCAACCGAAACACATACCCCAGCGTTGATGTCAAAACCATGGCTTTATACGCCGATTGGTATATGAGTGAAAAAAATCTGACCGACGAATTTTTCTTTGATGCGGTTATGTATGCACAAGAGGTATATGACCGCAACAACTGGTCGGGTCTTAACTATGACAATATAAATAATATAGGCGAACACGCCACACCGGCGCCGATAATTTCATCTTCGTCGGCAAATATACGGTCAAGTGAGGGTGCAAATTCTTCAAGCTATCGGAGCTCATCAAATAAAGGCAACGGTTCGGAGCCAAGCAAACCTTCGTCAAATGGGCAAAATTCAACGGCAAATTCCCAAACTCCAAGTGGGGAAGACAATACGCCGAAGCCTACCCGGGCACCTGCGCCGGAAACCCCCTCAAATCCGGGGGAAGAAGTTCTCACCGTAACAATGAACGGCAGTGTGGTATCCGGCACCGCAACACAGATTTTAAGCCAAATTGTGGCCATTGAAATGACAAGCAACTGGAACCGGGAGGCCTTAAAGGCTCAAGCTGTGGCAACACACTCATGGCTTGAGTTCCAATATGCCCAAGGCAACAGCGCACCGGCGGTAAACGGCAGATCAAGCCCGTCGCAAAGCGTGGTAAACGCCGTAAGCCAAGTGGCAAATGTGGTTATGCAGTACAACGGTAGCTATGTAAATGCCGTTTACACCGCATCGGCGGCAGGGTACACAAACCCGGCAAGCCAAGTTTGGGGGCAAAATTATGCCTACCTGCAAACGGTGGAAAGCAAATATGACTATTTGGCTTCAAATTATGAAAAAACATACAATATTTCCGCCGAAAAGATGAAAGAAATAATAGAACAGTCGGTTTCCGTGAACCTTGATTTGGAAAATGCGGCAAACTGGTTCTCGGTTGCGGATTACACCGACGGCGGTTATATACGCAGATTGCACATAGGCGATGCGACAACCTATGTGGCCTCAAACGGCAATACAAGAAATATAACGGGCTATTGGTTCGTAAATGATATTATGGCAAAGGGCGGGGTTTATCTGCGCAGTCACGCAATGGATATTTCCTATGCCGACGGCAATTTTATAATCGTAACCCGTGGCTACGGCCACGGCGTAGGTTTAAGCCAGTGGGGAGCACAGCTTTACGCTTCCTACGAGGGCTGGAACTATCAGCAAATTTTGTCGCACTATTACTCAGGCGTTACATTTACCGCCAAATAAATTAAGAGGTTAAGAATGAATTATATTGATTTGCGCTCAGACAGCGTCACCCAACCTACACAGGAAATGAGAGATGCTATGTACACAGCGCCGGTTGGGGACGACGAATACGGCGATGACCCGACGGTTAAAAATCTTGAACAGCTGTGTCGGCGCAAGGTAGGCAAAGAGGCCGGGTTGTTTGTGGCATCCGGCACAATGGGCAATCAGTTGGCAGTTATGACACACACCGTAAGAGGAGATGAAATAATTATTTCATCCGGCAGTCATATAGTTGTACACGAAGTAGGTGCGGCTGCAATTTTAAGCGGCGTAAAAGTGAAGGCGGTAGAATGCCAAGATGATATTCTCACCCCTGCGATTATTGAAAGTGCTTGCCGACCCTCTGATGAGGATATAACACAGCCGAAATCCGGCCTTGTGTGTATAGAAAATGCCCTTTCCAACGGCAAAGTTATGACCCTTGAACAGATGAAAGCCGTGTATGACGCCGCAAAGGCTCACGGATTGCCTGTACACCTTGACGGAGCAAGGCTTTTTAATGCATCGGTATCTTTGGGGGTAGAAGCAAAAGAACTTACCCAATATTGCGACTCCGTTATGGTTTGTCTTTCAAAGGGGCTTTGCGCCCCGGTGGGCAGTGTTCTCTGCGGCAGTGCCGAATTTATAGAAAAAGCCAGAAAAAATCGCAAGCTTTTAGGCGGCGGTATGCGCCAGGCCGGGCTTTTGGCGGCCTGTGGAATAATCGCCATAAACAAAATGGTTGACCGACTAAAAGACGACCATGACAACGCAAAGTACATAGCGGACAGATTGTCCAAAATGAAAGGGGTTCGTGTCCGCAGCGACCATGTGGATATAAATCTTGTTTTCTTTAAAGTTGACAAATCCAGGCAATTTATAGCTTCATTGCCGGGTAAAATGTTGGAACACGGCATTAAAATGGCAGGAGAGGAACTTGGTTATTTGCGATTTATCACCAATAATGATGTCTCCAAGGCAGACGCCGTAAGAGTATGCGATGTGTTTGAACAGATATTAAAGGAGGACGATTGACTATGAATGAAATTTTTACAAGAAGAAGCGTGAGAAAATATGCCGACAAGCCTGTTGAAAAAGAAAAAGTTGAAAAACTTTTGCGCCGGGCTATGCAAGCGCCCAGTGCCACCAATCAACAGCCTTGGGAATTTATCGTTGTTGACGATAAAGAGCTTTTGAAAAAACTTTCTTCTTTCAGCCCATATTCAAAATTTGTCGCAGATGCCCCTTTGGCCATGGTGCTGTTAAATCGCACGGGACTTCGTGCTCAGGGTCATGTGCCCCAGGACATGGGCGCTTGTATGGAAAATTTGCTTTTGCAGGCAGTTGAACTGGGCCTTGGCGCCGTATGGATGGGCGCAGGCCTCGGTGACGAAAGAGACCGGTACCTTATAAAAATTTTTGACTTGCCGGAAAATGTTAAACCTTTCGGTGTTGTTTCGATAGGTTACCCGGCAGAGGAAAACGCCAACAAATTTGTTGAAAGATATGACGAAAGCCGTGTCCACTACAATAAATATTGATTATTTGGTTATATTTTAATTTTAAATTACTATTTGTATAATAGAATTTGATTTTTTACCGCACTTTAAAGTAAAGTGCGGTTTTTCTTTGGTTATTGTTCTGCAATCTTTTTTCATATTTGACAAAATTTGTAAACGGCTATAAGGAAAAATACCAGTGCCGAAAAGTATTTGCCTATTGCTCCTTCATTTTTAAATGAAAAAAATTTGGAAGCCGCAACTCCCGCCCAAAGCATTAAAATATGAAACAGCGCCGAGAAAAAACTTACCAAAAGTATATCGTACCCGCTGAAAGCAAGATACATACATACGGCGGCACCGTCCCGGGCAAGGGATAAGGCCATAACCGGCAAAGAACCTTTTGGAAGTTTGCTTTTTCTGGCGCCGTTAAAAGCGGACGCAGAGAGAAAAAGCATTAAAAATCCCCCGATTATGTTAAGATACCGCCGGCTGTAAATTTGGTTTATTTCATCTCCTAAAAAACAGGCCAATGTACAAACGAGAAAAATTATAACAAAGATTTTGAAATAATCCACAAAACGATATTTTATTTCTATCTTGCCCAGTAAAAACCCCCGCAGACAGGCGTCAATACTTGCGGCAAGTAAACTTGCGAATATAAACAAGAAAATACCTCCTATTCTGTTTTATATTATTCCGCTTATAAATATTTTGTTATGGCTTTGTAAACTTGATTTTACGCAAAATCAATAGTATAATTTTGTGTGTATTTATTTTTAGGGGAGTGATATTTATTTTAGAGTTATATTCAAAATTATTCGAGCCGAACAAACTTATCGGTAAATTTAAACCAATGGGTGAAATGCCCAGCGCACAGACAATAATGCGCAGAACAATATCAATCGCATGGCCCCGGGTTGTGGAATCTTTCCTTATTGCCCTTGTGGGTTTTATAGATAACATAATGGTTTCAAGCCTTGGCACCTATGCTATTTCCGCCGTGGGTCTTACCACACAGCCTAAATTTGTAGGTTACGCCGTGTTTATGGCATTGAATGTTGCCATGTCCGCCCTTGTTGCCAGAAGAAGGGGCGAAGGCGACAGAGATTCCGCCAACAGAATTTTGAAACAAGTTTTGATTATTTCAATAATTTTACAGGTTATCGTCCTTTCGATAATGACAATTTTTGCAAGGCCTTTAATGGAAATAGTCGGCGCACAGTCTGATACGATAGAGTACGCCACGGAATATTTCCAGATAATTATGGGTCTCAGCTTTTTCAACCTCACATCAATGACTATAAACGCCGCCCAAAGGGGTATAGGCAACACAAAAATAGCCATGAAAACAAATATAATTTCAAATGTTGTAAATGTTTTCTTTAACTATCTTTTAATCAACGGACATTTCGGTTTCCCGGCATTGGGGGTAAGGGGAGCAGCCATTGCCACCGTAATAGGCAGTGTGTTCGGGTTTGTTATATCTCTTATGTCCATCTGCAAAAAAGACGGATATTTGTACATACATCACGAAAGAGGCATTAAATTTGACAAGAGAACAATGCACTCGGTTCTTGACCTTACATCAAGCACATTCGTTGAACAGATATTTATGAGGGCAGGCTTTTTGATGTTTTCAATGGTTGTTGCCCACCTTGGCACAACCGCCTATGCGGCACACCAAATAGGCATGAACTGTATGTCACTTTCTTTTGCATTCGGCGATGGCTTTAATGTTGCGGCGGTAAGCCTTATAGGTATGAGCCTTGGCGAAAAACGCCGGGATTTGGCCGCCATGTACGGCGGTGCCTGCCAGCGCTTTGGCATGACGGTTTCCGCAATTATGTTTGTGTTCTTCTTTACCTGCGGCAGGGCAATTTTCCGGGCATTTTCAAGCGACCCCGAAATATTGAATTACGGCAGTATAATAACAAAAGTCTTGGCTGTCCGGGTTCTTTTGCAGATAAGACAGGTTATCACCGCCGGTTGCCTTAAAGGCGCAGGCGACACAAAGTTTGTGGCTTTTGTGGCTTTTGTAAGTATTACGATTATAAGACCGCTTGGTGCTTGGGTGTTCTGTTACCCGCTGGGTATGGGTCTTATAGGCGCTTGGATAGGCACTCTTATCGACCAAACAGTAAGATGCGTACTTAACTCAGCCAGATTTGCCACCGGCAAATGGGCTAAGATAGAAATTTAAACGGAGGCAGTTATGAACAGAGTTTTAATTGTGAACAGAAAAGAATGTGAAGAAATTCTCACCCCGGAGAGGTGTATTCCCGAAATGAGAAAATCTTTGGCCGCCATCAGCAACGGACGGACAAAGGTTTTGCAGAGAACGATGATTATCCATGACAACGACAACAAGTTGGCCAATATGCCGGCCTCAAATATTCGGGAAGATGTAACCGGCGCAAAGATTACGATTTTTCCGGGCGTGGAGACAGCTAAAAAAGGCACAAGCGGAGGGATTATTCCGCTGTTTCGAATTTCCGACGGCAGCCTTAAAGCCATTGTGGACGCAGGTCTTATCACGGTTATGAGAACTGCCGCCACTTCCGCAGCTGCAACCGATGTTTTGGCAAGAACAGATGCAGAAAATCTTGCGATTTTAGGCTGCGGCAAAGAGGGCATGGCTCATGTAAGGGCGATTATGCTTGTGAGAAATATTAAATCAGTAACTCTTTGGAACAGAACCCGGGCAAGGGCGGAAAAAGCGGCGGAAATTTTGTCCGGGGAATACCCGGCAGTTAAGTTCACCCTTTGCGCCGATGTAAAATCCGCCGTTGAAAACGCAGATATAATCTGCACAACCACAACAGGAAGAAGCACCCGGCCGTTTTTGAAAGGTCGGTGGATTAAACCCGGCGCACATATTAACCGGGTTGGCGCTTGTACCGCAACAGGCAGAGAGGTTGACGGGGAAACAATAGAAAAAAGCAAAATCTTCACCGACTGGACAGAGGCCGTGTTGCGAGATGCAGGGGATATATTTATTCCGGTAAACAATGGGGAAATAAAGAAAATGCCGAAAATGACAGAGGCAGGTCGGGTTATAAACGGCACCGCCCCGGGCAGAGAAAGCGATGATGAAATAACATTTTTTGAATCCGTAGGCATTTCCGTTGAGGATATTTCCGCCGCCAATATGATTTATGAATATGCCACTGAAGCCGGCATAGGCACATATGTGGAAATATAAGCCGATAATTTAAGGCGTTTAAAATTTTGCATAATTAAGAAAAGCGACCGTAAAGGCCGCTTTTACTTGATTTAAAGGGTGTTTTTATGCCCTTTTTACTTATAGCACACGAATATCTGTTTATATTTAAAAAATAAAACAATTCCACTTGCACAAATAAAATGCAAGTGGAATGATTTTTTTATATTAAATTATGCAAAATAGGTTATATAGAAATTATTTATTCTATAATACTCTCAGCTGCGTCTGTGCCGGCACAAAGCAATGCCATAAGCAGCGCTTGCTGGCAGCCCTTATATGCGCCGTCAATTCTGAACTGTTCGTCAAGTGTGTGGCACTTTGAGTCATAGTCCATACCGCCGCCAAGGCATACGGCAGGCAAGCCTGCCTCCAAAGCACGGTTGCAGTTTGTTGAACCGCCGTTGCCCAGTTTCGGTTCTTCACAGCCCAAAAATTCCGCACTGAGCATAGCGCCCTCAACGATAGGTGCGTGGCTGTCCTGGTTACCGGCGTTTACATCACAGATGTGTTTAACGGTGTATGTAATTGTGTCCATACCCCAGCGGTCTGTTTCTTCCTTGCAGGCATCTTCGATTGCGCCGAAAATAGCGTCGTGAAGTTTTTCAAGTTCCGCCTGGCTGTTTGAACGGAAGTTAAATCTTATTGTAGCCCGTGGCACAATGGCGTGTACCGCCTGAATGCTGCCGGCTTCAAGGTTTGTAACGGCAAATGTTGTCATAGGTTCTTTCGGCACACGAAGTTCCGCAATTTTTGCAATGGCTCTGCCGGCTGCGTGTATCGGGTTTGCAACCTTTGCAAATGCGCCGCAGGCGTGACCGCCTATGCCGTGGAATGTAACTTCAAAAGTTTGAATACCTGTTGCCTCGTAAGTTATTTCTTGGTAGCCGTCGCCGTCAACGGAAATGCTGGCCTGCAATTCCGGGTGGTGCTGTACATAGTACTGCATACCCTTCAATGCGCCGGTGCCCTCTTCCTGTACCGTACCCACAAAGTGAATATCGCCTTTTGTTTTAATATTCGCAGCATTTAAGGCTCTTATTGTGGAAAGTACGCTGGCAAGACCCCTTGTATCGTCACAGATGCCCGGACATCTGATAAAACCGTCCTCTTTTTTGATTTCAAGCTTTGTACCCAAAGGGAAAACCGTGTCAAGATGGCCCTCAACAAGTGTTGTTTTGCCGCCGCCGGTACCTTTTCTTATGCCGACGCAGTTGCCGTATTCATCTATATGGCAATCTTCAAGGCCTTCTTCCTTAAACATTTCCAAAAGTCTTGCGGCTTTGTCCTGCTCATGGAATGTAGGGGCAGGAATAAGGGTTAATTCGATCTGTTTGTCGATAATTGCGTCATTATCGTCCTTTACAAATTCAACAGCCTTTAAAACTTTTTCGTCTTTAACCAAGGCGTCAAATTTGCTTTTAACATTTTCAGAAACCTGATATTTCATAGTGCAACTCCTTAAAAGTTTATTTGTCTTGATTATATACCAATAAGCCATATATTACAATTAAATTTAATGTTTTGTGCTGAAAGTGGTAAAAAAATAAGACAGCCGAAGCTGTCTTTATATTTTCCCTTTTTCAAGGCTGAATTACATAGCTCTTGTAACCTTGCCAGAACGAAGACATCTGGTGCAAGCGTGAATATAACGTGGAGAACCATCCACGATAGCCTTCACTCTCTTCACGTTTGGTTTCCAAGTTCTGTTTGAGCGTCTGTGTGAGTGTGAAACTTTAATACCGAATTCCATACTCTTGCCACAACAATCGCATTTTGCCATTCTGTTGCACCTCCTAAAATTTGATAACCATTAAATTATAACACAAACATTGCATATTTGCAATAGTAAGCGCACAACTTTTTTATTGCTAAAATAGTTTACCACATCTTTTAAATATATGCAAGCAAAAATTTTCTTTTTTTTAAAGTTTAATCACAAACCCGGGTTATAATCAAAATAATCTCTTGAAAAACAAGAGAAAACAACATATAATAAATAACTAAGGCGTTGTTTTGCGCCTTGCAAGATAAAGGAGAAATATTTATGTCATTTTTTTCAACTGACCCGTTTACGCTGTTGGCCAGGGTGATAGTTCTTTTAACGGCAATACCGGTGCACGAAGCCGCCCATGCCTATGTGGCGGACAGATTGGGCGACCCTACCGCAAGATATGCCGGCAGGCTTACTTTAAACCCCTTTGCACATTATAACCTTTGGGGCACTATTTCACTTTTGGTTTTTGGTATAGGCTGGGCGGAGCCGGTGCCTATAAACCCTATGAATTTTGATGACAGAAAAAAAGGTATGGCAATTTCCGCAGCCGCAGGCCCGATGTCAAATTTGATAATGGCGCTTTTTAGTATGATTATCAGCAAGATGATTTACTGGGTTCACTTTATTTCAAATTTGAGTTACGTCAGCTTAGGGGGCAAAGTGTTGTCTTGGCGGTATATAGTTTTCTCATATATGTGCCAAATAAATATTTCTCTTGCCATTTTTAATATGTTGCCTTTCCCGCCTTTTGACGGTTCCAGAATTTACAGCCTGTTTTTAAGCGACAGGCGGTACTTTAAAATTATGGAATATGAAAAGTACATTTTTATGATTGTATTTGCATTGGTTTTTACAGGCTTGTTGGACGCACCTCTTGCATTTTTAAACGGTTGCGTGTACAAACTGTTGGACGCATTGACATTTTTTGTGGATAAATTTTTTTATCTCGTCCTATAATAGACAATATATTCGGGAGAACGAATGACAAGAATAAATTACAAATTGGACGATTTTGAGGGGCCGCTGGATCTTTTGCTGACTCTTATCTCAAAAAATAAAATGAGCATTGCCCAGGTGGAAATCATCACCATAATAAATCAGTATTTGGATGTTATACGGCAAGCTCAGGCTGTGGATTTGGATATAGCCAGTGATTTTATTGATATGGCCGCAAGGCTTATATATCTAAAATCCGTTTACTTATTGCCTAAGGACGAAGAGGGCGAAAAACTTAAAGCCGAATTGCAAGGGCAGTTGATCGAATACTCCCGGGCAAAGCAGGCGGCGGCTCTTATGCGTGAAATGTACACGGGAGACAAGATGATTTTAAGGCCGGCAATGGAAGTGGGAGTGGATTATACATACAGTTTAACCCACAATATTTCCACACTGACAAATGCTTATTCCAAGCTGTCGGCAAGGGATTTGAGAAAATCCCCGCCTACGGCAGAAAATTTTCGGCCTATCGTAAATGCCCCTATGGTTTCGGTAAGTTCACGAATTTTCAATGTCCTCAAAGGACTTATGAAAAAGAGCATAACCGGCTTGGGGGACGCCTTTAAAAACATAAAAGGGAAAAGCGAGGCAGTGGCCACATTTTTGGCGGTGTTGGAACTTGTCCGTGCCCACCGCATTAAAATAAATCGGAACGGCGATATGAACTTAATCCGAAGGGGAAAATTAAATGACGATAGAACAGGCGGTTAAGTCCGCAGAGGCAATTATATTTGCCGGCGGCGACGGAGTAAGCCCCCGGAGCTTAACGGAAATTTTGGAAATAGACGAAAAACGGCTTAAATATATAATAGAAACCCTTAAAGAAAAGTACAATGTGCCGTCCTCCGGGGTTAAGTTGGTGGCAAACGAGGAAAATATTTGCCTTGTGACCGATGAGGATGTGGCGGACATAGTAAAATCAGCTTTGAGCATTAAGAAAAGTGCGCCCCTTTCGGCGGCCGCTATGGAAACCCTTGCTATAATAGCCTATAACCAGCCGGTTTCAAGGGCTTTTATAGAGCAGGTAAGAGGAATAGACAGCACGTCCAGCGTTCAAACATTGATTACAAAGGGGCTTGTGGAGGAGGCCGGCAGACTTGACATACCGGGACATCCTTTGAGTTACCGCACCACAGGGGTGTTTTTAAGGAGTTTCGGTCTTGACAGTTTATCTCAACTGCCGAAGATAAAATCCGACAAGAGCCGGGAAATAGAGGGACAGATTTCCGCAGAGGAAATTATAGACGGAGAATCTCAGGTTGATTATTAAAATATTAGCGGTTTTGGGCAAAGTTTTGCTGTGTCTGCTTGCACTTATTCTGTGGGTTGTTATAATACCTCGCAGTTTTTGGGTTGAATACACCGCAAGGGACAAGGTGTGCCTGTGGGTAAGGCTGATTTTCTTTAAGGTTAAAATTTACCATTTGCCAAAGCTGCCGTCCTTTAAAAAGGAAGAAAAAAAGTCGTCACGAGAGCCGAAATCGGAGGAAAACCAACGGAAAAAGCCGAAGGTATCGGATGACTTGCAGCTTTCTTTTGACCTGGTAAAACAGACGGTTTCCGCCTTTAAAGGCCTGATGAAAAGAGTTTTAAAGGCCATAAAATTTAAAGATATTTCTTTCACCTTGCCTATACACAGGGAGGACGCCTTTGAAACCCGGCAGGCCTACGGCAAGGCCACAACCGCCTTTTACACCCTGTCATCATTTTTACAAATGTATGTAAATATCAGTTTTAAAAGCCCTATATTTGTGGCGGATTTTGCTGATAAATATGGGCAGAGCGTCTATTTTTACGGTCAGATAACCGCAAGCCCGGTGCTGCTTTTGGCGGCGGCGCTTTACGGTTTTAAACGGTATAAAACAATTTTGGAAAACAACAAAAAGGCGGACATCGCCAAAGAAAAGGAGAATTGATATGGAACATCCAATTCAACAGCTTATTAACGACGCAATGGGTAAAATGCGTGAGATAGTGGATTCAAACACCGTTATCGGCACGCCGATTACCACACGGGAGGGCACGACAATTTTGCCCGTGTCAAAAATCAGTTTTGGCTTTGTGTCCGGCGGCACCGATTTTGCCAACGAAAAGCAAAAAGATTTATTCGGCGGTGCGGCTTCTTCCGGTGCGTCAATCACTCCTGTGGGCTTTTTGGTTATAAAAGGCGACAGCGTTAAACTTATTCAGCTTGCGGAAAACGGACGGGCAGTTGACCGTGTTCTCAATATGGTTCCGGAAGTTTTGGACAAAGTAGAGGGCTTTATCTCAAAAGACAAAAAGTCCGACAAAGGGGAAAAACAGCAGTCGGAGCCAAAGACCGAAAGCACCGATGAGCAGGAGGTAATCTCCGCTATCGAAAAACGGCAGACATCACAAAACTAAAACAGAATAGGGAAAGTATATGAGGGACACAAGAATACAAAAAGCTCTTGCGGATATGGGACTTTGTTCCAGACGACAGGCAGAGCAGATTATTTTAGAGGGCAGAGTAAAGTTAAACGGCCACCCTGTTAAATTGGGCGACAAAATGGATATGCACGAAGACGTTTTGTCTGTTGACGGCAGAACCATTCGCCCGCCAAAGAAAAAAGAATACAAATATTATATGCTCCACAAGCCCAGAGGCTATATAACCACATCAAGCGATGACAGGGGCAGAAAAACCGTTATGGAGCTTATAAAGGATATTCCGGAGAGAGTTTATCCCGTGGGCAGACTTGACAAGGACAGCGAGGGTCTTTTGCTGTTTACAAACGACGGCGCATTGGCAAACGCCCTTACACATCCTTCTCATCAGGTGGCTAAAATGTACCGTGTTACGGTTCATCCTGCGGCTACCGAGGAACAGGTTGTTGCTCTTGCCAACGGCGTTGTTTTGGACGACGGCACAAAAACTTTGCCGGCAATCATCAGAGTTGTGGCCGAGGACGAGGACAGAACGGTTATGGAAATGTCGATTAAAGAAGGCAAAAACCGACAAATCCGCCGTATGTGCCGGGCAGTGGGTCTTGATGTTGCAAGGCTCAGCAGAAAGAGTGTAGGTGCGGTTAAACTGGGTATGCTTGCACCGGGCAAGTACAGAGAGCTTAAACCAAGCGAGATTTTGGCTTTAAAGGCCGCCGCAGAGAAAGCAGGCAGAAAAAACGCCAAAAAGCCGGTTAAAGACAGATAATTTATTCAAAAAAGCAGGGCAAATTTTTGCTCCGCTTTTTTAATTTTACCGCCGGGAAATCGACAAAATTTTAGCAATATAAAATTAAGCCGTAAGTAATTGACACAGCCCTTTGAAATGGTGTAAAATAAGCTATTAAACGGAGGATATTAAAAAATGGTTTACAGTATGACAGGATACGGCAAGGGCAACCTTGTACTGAACGGCAGAGATATAACCGTTGAAGTTAAAAGCGTCAACCACAGATATTTTGAATACACTGGCAGAATGTCCAGGGCGTATTCATTTCTTGACGATAAGATAAAAAAAGAAGTTCAAAGCATGATTTCCCGCGGCAAGGTGGAAGTCAGCCTGATGATAAACTACACGCAGAAAAGCGACACCAGAATTACGGCGGATATACCTCTTGCCAAAAGTTATTACGAAGCATTGCAAAGTATAGCTTACAGCCTTGATATACCACTTAATGCAAGTGTAAAGGAGCTTTCTAAATTCGACGGCGTCCTCACACGGACAAGAACCGAAGAAGATGCGGACGCCCTTTGGAACGATGTTAATATCGTTTTGCACAAGGCTATGGATGGCTTTTTGGAAATGCGAAAGGCAGAGGGCGAAAAGCTGAAAGAAGATGTATTATCACGCCTTGTCACCATAGAAAATATTTTAGGCGAAATAGAAATCGAAGCGCCTTTGCGTGTGCAGGCTTACAGAGAAAAACTCTATTCAAAATTGCTTGTAATTTTGGAGGATAAGCAGATAGACGAGGGCAGAATTTTAACCGAGGCTGCCGTTTTTGCCGACAGAGTGGCCATAGACGAAGAAACCACAAGATTGCACAGCCACATTGCACAGTACAGAAATATTTTGAATTCCGGTGAGCCACGGGGCAGAAAGTTGGATTTTCTCACCCAGGAATTAAACCGTGAGACAAACACAATAGGCTCTAAGGCAAACGATTTAAGCATCACAAATAAGGTTGTTGAAATCAAGGCCGAGATTGAAAAAATAAGAGAACAAATTCAAAACATCGAATAAGGTGAACAAAATGTCAATGTTGAATATCGGTTTCGGCAGTATGATCAACAGCCGGCGAATAGTGGCGGCGCTAAGCCCGGATTCCGCCCCTGTTAAAAGAATGATCACAAAGGCTAAAAGCGACAAAATGCTTATAGACGCATCTTTCGGCCGCAAAACAAAAACGGTGCTTATAACCGACACAAACCGGGTTATTCTCTGCGCTTTTACCGCAGAGAGAATTTTCGGCACAAGCAAAGACAGTTTAATAGAATTTATGGAGACAGAAGAAAATGAGTGAAATAGGAAAAAATCTTATAGTTATTTCAGGCCCTTCCGGCTGCGGTAAAGACACTGTTGTCAAGTATATTTTAAGCCATGACGACAGATTTGCTCTCAGCGTTTCCGCAACTACAAGGGCAAAAAGACCTTATGAAGTTGACGGAGTGGATTATATTTTCCTGTCAACTGCCGAGTTTATATCAAAAATATCAAAGGGTGAATTTTTGGAACACACCCTTTACTGCGACAACTACTACGGCACCCTTAAAAGCCAAATAGAGGATAAAGTAAAATCCGGCAAGGTTGTTATTTTGGTTATAGAAGTTGAGGGGGCACGGAATGTTAAAAAAGTTTATCCGGATTCCCTTACAATATTCATTGCTCCCCCATCATTGGAGGAACTTGAACGCCGTTTAAGGGACAGAAATACCGAGGATGACGGAGTTATCAAGCAGCGCCTGTTTAAGGCAAAAGAAGAACTGGGTTTCCAAAGCAGCTACGATTACATAGTTGAAAATAATTATGTGGAGCAGTGCGCCCGGTCAATAATAGAAATTTTTGACGGAGAAAAATAACTTTAAAAGGGGGCGGCTTATATGATTGTGGCAGGTGTTGCGGTTGACAAAGCCACCCTTGATTTTGATAAAATTTTTTCATACGCCGTGCCGGAAAACCTTCGGCGGGATTTAAAGGTAGGCAGTATAGTTCTTGTGCCTTTCGGCAAGGGGGATAAACTGCGAATAGGCATTGTTTTGCAGGCGGATTTTAATCGGCGGCGGGACGAGAAACTGAAATATGTTGCGGATTTAAAAAATGCCGACAGCCGGATAACTCCTTACACATTGTCTTTAATAAAACATTTAAAGGAAACCACATTTTGCACCTGGTACGAGGCCGTAAAGGCCGTTATACCCTACGGCGGCTTGTACAAGATAAAAGGCGGCTTTTTGTCACGGCAGCTGACCGAGTACAAAACCAAGTATTACGGTGCCAACCCGGATTGCACTCCGGGTATCGTGAAAACGGAAAAACAAAAGGCGGTTTACAATGCGGTTAAAGAGGTGTACCTGACCGAAAAAGAACTTTGCCGGGCCGCCGGAGTAAGCGGTCGGGTGATTAAAACCCTTGAGGAAAAAGGGGCGCTGATTGTTAAAAACCGGGACAGACACACCGTGGCTTATAATCATATTCAAAAGTGCCGTGACCGGGTGGAACTTTCCGGGGAACAGCAAAAAGTTTTTGAAGAAATAGAAACCTGTACCGATAATAAAACCCATCTTCTATATGGGGTTACGTCCTCCGGCAAAAGTATGGTTTTTATAAAACTGATACAAAATGTTTTGCGCCGTGGAGGTGGAGCGATGGTTCTTGTGCCGGAAATTTCTCTGACTCCGCAAATGATAAGGCTTATGAGGGAGTATTTCGGCGATACTGTCAGTGTTATACATTCAAAGCTTACGGATACGGAAAGGCTTTTACAGTATAATCTTATTTTAAAGGGACAGTCAAAAGTTGTTGTAGGCACAAGAAGTGCCGTGTTTGCCCCTGTTGAAAATTTAAAACTGATTATAATAGACGAAGAACACGAAAGGTCTTTTAAAAGTGAAAATTCGCCAAGGTATTCGGCAATTCGTGTGGCACAGTTTATAGCTAAAACTCATGGGGTAAAATTGGTGCTTTCCAGCGCAACCCCAAGTGTGGAAAGCTATTTTCTGGCGCAAAAGGGGTTTTATCATCTGCACAAGCTGGAGCAAAGGTATGCGCAGCTGCCTTTGCCGTCGGTGGAAATTATAGATATGTCTCAACAGCGGCTTGTAGGGGACACCGGGCCGGTTTCAAATGTTGTCCTCCGCTATTTGGCGGAAAACAAGGCGGCGGAAAAACAGAGCATAGTTTTGATAAACCGCCGAGGATACCAGACAATCGGCATTTGCAAAGAGTGCAAAGAGCCGTTAAAGTGCCTGGATTGCTCGGTAAATTTGGTAAAACATAAACGCCAAAACAGGCTTATGTGCCACTACTGCGGCAGGGTTTACCCGATTATCGACAGATGCCCCAAATGCGGCGGAGAGATAATTTACGGCGGTTTCGGCACACAGCACATTGAGGAGTATATTCAAAACGCCATACCAACCGCTAAAATACTGCGTATGGATGCGGACACAACCCAAAAAATCGGCGCCCATGAGGAGATGCTTGCGGCCTTTGGCAGAAAAGAATATGATATTCTCATCGGCACGCAGATGGTTGCCAAGGGGCTTGATTTTGAAGATGTTAATTTGGTCTGCGTTTTCGGGGCGGACGCAATGCTCAACTATCCGGGATATTCTGCCGGCGAACAGGCCTTTGATTTGATAACCCAGGTCATAGGCAGGGCAGGCAGGCGCAGCCGGGGAGCAAAGGCCGTTATACAGACATTTGACGGTCAAAACCCGGTGTTGAACCTTGCGGCAAAGCAGGATTACCCGGATTTTTACAGCGGTGAAATCGCCTACCGCAAACTCAATATGTACCCGCCCTTCTGCACTTTAATAACGGTTGCCTTTACCCACTATAACCGGGCGGTGTGCGCCAAGGACGCAAAGACATATTTGGATATAATCAAAAAGATGTCAACGCCGGAAATACCCCTTATTTGCCTGGGGCCGGTGCCTTTTGATGTGGAAATGGTAAATAAAAATTACCGCTGGCGACTTAGCATAAAGTGCAGGAACAACCAAAGGTTCAGAGATTTTTTGAACGGTGTTACCGAGAGGTATTTAAAAGATAAAAACAATAAATCGTCAGTTTATATCAATGTAAACCCGATGACAGAATAAAGGAGAAATAATTATGGCACTTAGAAACATAGTACAGGACGGCGACCCGATTTTGAAAAAAGTTTGCCGCCCGGTGACGGAATTTAACGAGAAATTAGCACAGCTTTTGGACGATATGGGGGAGACGATGGTTCATGCCAACGGCTTGGGTCTTGCCGGCCCACAGGTTGGTATGTTGAGAAGAGTCTTTGTTGTGCTTGACGTTTACTTAAACGATGACGGCGAGGAAGAATACGAAATTATCGACTTTGTAAACCCGGAGATCTTGGAAACAAGCGAAGAAACCGTAACCCTTTGGGAGGGTTGCCTTTCTTACCCGGACAGAAACGGTGCGATAGCAAGACCTAAATATGTTAAGCGGAAAGCCCAGGACAGAAACGGCGACTGGTTTGAAATAGAGGCCGAAGGTATGCTTGCAAGGGCAATTTTGCATGAAAATGATCACTTGAACGGTATAACGGTTTTGGATAAAACTAAAATATTCTATGAAGACCTTACCCCGGAACAGAGAAAGAAAGTGAAAATTGACGACGACGATGAATAAATCACAGGCTAAAATAATATTTATGGGCACCCCGGACATAGCTCGGGATTGCCTTGAACAAATGATAGACGACGGCTACAATATAAGCGCTGTTTTCACAAGAGAAGATAAGCCGGTAGGCAGAAAAATGGTTATGACTGCTCCGCCGGTTAAACAAGTGGCGGAAAAGCACGGGATAACCGTGTATCAGCCAAAGACATTAAAGGGCGATGCAGGGAATATAATTCGGGAAATTGCCCCGGATTTAATCGTCGTTGTGGCATACGGCAGGCTTTTGCCGAAAAATATAATAGATATACCACAGTACGGCTGTGTAAATTTGCATGTTTCTCTCTTGCCAAAGTACAGAGGTGCGGCACCTATACAGTGGTCTGTAATAAACGGCGACAAGCAGACAGGCGTAACCGTTATGTATATAAACGAGGGTCTTGACACCGGCGACATCATAGATGTTTTGCCTGTTGAAATAGGCGAGGACGAAACCCGGGAAGAACTTTTTGACGATGTAGCCGCCAAGGGCAAGGTATTTTTGAGCAAAGTGTGCGAAGATGTGCTGGCAGGCAATATAAATCCTGTGCCTCAGGACGATTCTTTGGCAAGCTATGCGCCGCCACTTACAAAAGAGATGGCTCTTTTTACATTTGAAGAAGACAGCCGCACTCTGCACAATAAAATCAGAGGTATGTACTCCTGGCCTTGTGCGTTTTTTATGTATGGCGGCAAAAAGGTAAAAGTATTAAAGAGCAAGCCGACAGATGAAAAGGGAGAGCCGGGAGAGGTTCTGTCCCTTAAACCTCTCACAGTTGCCGCCAAAAACGGCGCAATACAGCTTTTGCAGGTCGGACCGGAGGGGTCAAAACCTATGGAGGGCACCGCTTGGGCAATGGGGCGCAGATTTAAGAAAGGCGATATACTGAAATAATAATTTTTTGTATCTGTTTTTACGATTTTAACAAATATTTATCGTAAAATAAGAACAATAAATTCAAGTAAGAAGGGATATTTAAAATATGTACTTTGATTACTATTACTTTATTTTGGTTGTGCCGGCTTTGCTGTTTGCAATGTGGGCTCAGGGAAAAGTAAAGTCAGCCTTTAATCAATATTCAAATGTTTCCACATACAGCCGTATGACCGGCTTTGAGGCCGCCCGCAGAATTTTGGACGCCCACGGTCTGCGCAATGTTCAAATAGAGATGATAGACGGGGATTTAACCGACCACTATGACCCGGGGGCAAATGTTATACGCCTTTCACAGAGGGTTTTCTCCTCCGACAGCATATCCGCAATAGGGGTTGCGGCTCACGAAGCCGGCCACGCAGTGCAATATGCCGAGGGGTATATACCAGTAAAAATAAGGTCCGCAATTATACCGGTGTGCCAGTTCGGCTCTTCGATTTCATGGCCTATGGTATTTATAGGCTTTATTTTGGGCAGTTCAAAACTTGTAAACTTAGGTTTGATTTTGTTCTCATTGGTTGTGGTTTTCCAGCTTGTCACACTTCCTGTGGAATTTAACGCAAGCTCAAGAGCCGTTGACTGTTTGGGTCAGGGCGGGCTTATGACAGGCGAGGAGCTTTACGATGTCAAAAAGGTTTTGGACGCTGCGGCTTTAACTTATGTTGCGGCTTTGGCAGTGTCTGTGGCAAACCTTTTGCGTATGGTGCTTATTTTCGGTGGAAGAAACGGAAGAGACAGAAGAAGATAAAAAGAGGAGTCTATGGCGAAAGATTTTCGGAGATTGGCAGTTGTAAAGGGGCTTGAAAAGGTTTCCCAATCGGGATTTTCAAACCTTGTACTGCCCTCTCTCCTTGAAGACAGAAATCTTCAAGAAAAAGACAAAAATTTTGTAACCGCTGTGTTTTACGGCACTTTGGAGCATAAAATCACCCTTGATTATATTTTGCAAAAATATATATCAAAGCCCCTTTCAAAATTAGACAGAGATGTTCTTGCGGTTTTGGAAAGCGGATTGTATCAAATTTTATATATGAATTCTGTGCCGGAATTTGCGGCAATCAACCAAGCTGTGGGTATTTGTCCCGTGTTAAAAAAGACAAGTGCCAAGGGCTTGGTTAATGCTGTTTTAAGAAAGGCGGCAAAATTTGACATTGAAAAAGCAAAATTTCAAAGTGAAACCGAAAGGGTTTCGGTTACATACTCCGTGAACCCGGACATTGCCGAAATTGTAATGAGGGATTATCGGAATGATTACGACAAAATTTTTGCCGCAATGTTCCGGCCTCCGAAACTTACGATAAATATAAACGAAACGGCGGTTTCCACAGAAAATTTAAAAAAACTTTTTGATGAAAAGGGCGTAAAATATCTGGATACGGAACTTGAAAATTCACTTGAACTTAAAACCGGAGGCAGTGTTACCGCCTTGCCCGGTTTTAAAGAGGGTTACTTTTTTGTTCAGGGTGTGACAAGCCGGTATCGGGTTAAATCCGCCGGGATAAAACCGGGAGATGATATTTTGGACTTGTGCGCCGCACCGGGGGGCAAGAGTTTTGCCCGGAGCATTTTGCTGAACAATACCGGCTCGGTTACAAGCTGCGACCCCAATGATTCAAGGCTTGCTTTGATAAATTCCGGAGCAGACAGATTAAATCTTAAAAATATAAAAACCCTAAAAAATTTAGGGCAAATATACAGGGAAGATTTAGCCGAAAAAGATATTGTAATCTGCGATGTGCCTTGCTCGGGCATAGGCATTATCCCCAAAAAGCCGGATTTAAGATACAAAGATATGTCCGATACGGACAGCCTTGTGAAGTTGCAATACGAAATACTGTCAACCGGGGCAAGGTATCTTAAAAAAGGCGGCAGGATCGTCTATTCCACCTGCACGATAAATAAAGACGAAAACGAAAGACAGATAGATAAATTTATATCCGCCAATGAAAATTTCCGACTTGTAAAACAGAATTGCCCCGTTGCGGGAGCAAAAAACATCGGTGAAAAAGTAACATTTTTACCCGGTTTTACTGAATATGACGGTTTTTTTGTGGCAGTATTGGAAAAAGTGTGGTAAAATGGCAAAGACAGATATAAAAAGTATGCAGCTTGACCGGCTGAAAGAATATGTGGTTTCCCTTGGGGCAAAACCTTTTGCGGCAAAGCAAATTTACGGCTGGTTGCACGAAAAAAATGTAAATTCTTTTGACGAGATGACAAATATCTCAAAGGATTTAAGAGAAAAGTTAAAGGAAAACTGCAACATAACAAAAATTTCCATAAGAAAGAAACAGGTTTCAAAGGACGGCACAATCAAGTACCTTTATCAACTTGAAGACGGCAACTGTATTGAAACGGTGCTTATGCGATATGAGCACGGCAACAGTATTTGCGTTTCAAGCCAGGTGGGCTGCCGTATGGGGTGTACATTTTGCGCTTCCACACAGCACGGCAAGGTTCGTGACCTGCGGACAAGCGAAATTTTGGAGCAGTTTTACAACACCGAAAGGGACATAGGCGAGAGAATAAGCAACATCGTTATGATGGGCATAGGCGAACCTTTGGATAATTTTGACAACGCCATAGGCTTTATCAGGATTATCTCCTCACCGGAGGGCAAAAACATCAGCCAACGCAGTATCAGCCTTTCAACCTGCGGTCTTGTGCCGAGGATTTATGATTTGGCAAAGCTGAAATTGGGCATAACATTATCAATTTCGCTCCATGCCACAACTACCGAAAAGCGCAAGGTTACAATGCCGGTTACTAATGCTTACAGCGTTGAAGAACTTATGCAGGCCTGCCGTGACTACACACGGACAACAGGCAGAAGAATATCCTTTGAATATTCTATGATTAAAGGGGTAAATGACACCGATGAGGATGCAAGGGAGCTTGCGGACTTGTTAAAGGGTATGATAAGCCATGTAAACTTAATACCTATCAACCCGGTGGACGGCTCTCCTTACACACAAAGTGATGACAGGGTTATACATTCTTTCCAAAAAAAATTACAGGCTCTCCATGTAAACGCCACCATCCGCAGAAGATTGGGACAGGATATTTCGGCGGCGTGCGGTCAGCTTAGAAACGAAAACAGGTGAAGTATGAAAATTGTTGGCAGAACGGACAAGGGGGATAAAAGACCCGAAAACCAGGACAGATATATAGGCGGCACCTTGGCTAACGGCACAAGTTTCGGATTTGTGTGCGACGGCATGGGCGGCGCCAACGGGGGCAGCGTTGCCAGCGGATATTTGAGCAAGGTTATTGAAGAATATCTTTATCGGCAAAACGATAACAGGGCAATGGATGCGGAAAAGGTCACATTGGACGCCATTGATACCGCTTGTTCGCTGATATATCAAAAATCTCTGTCCGATGAAAATTTAAAGGGTATGGGTACCACTGTGTCCGGGGTTACGGTACAGGGGGATAACTGTATCGTATATAATGTAGGCGACAGCCGAACATATATTTTAAGGCAAGGGGTACTGACCCAAATAACCCTTGATCACTCGGTGGTACAGCAACTTTATATAAAAGGTGCCATAACCGAGGAGGATATGCAAAATCACCCACAGAAAAACCTTATAACCAGGGCAGTAGGGGTTAAAAAAGATGTGGAAACAGATGTTACTGAACTTAAATTGCAGCCGGGGGACAGGCTGCTATGCGCCTCCGACGGCCTTACAAATTTTGTAAGCAAGGAAGAATTGTTGCAAATTTTGTCAACATCTGATATATATAATGTGGCGGAAAAATTGATAAAAACGGCTGTCGCAAACGATTCTACGGATAATATCACCGCTGTAGTTTTGGAATACTAACGAAAGGGTATAATTATGGATTTGAACTATATAGGCAAATTGCTTGACGGCAGATATGAAATACTGTCTCTTATCGGCGTAGGCGGTATGTCAAATGTGTATAAAGCCATTGATAAAAAAACCGGTGCAACCGTTGCTGTAAAATTTTTAAAGCAAGAATTTTACACAAACGAAGAACTGGTTAGGCGTTTTAAAAACGAAAGCAAGGCTATTTCGCTGTTAAACAGCCCAAATATAATAAAAGTTATCGACATAAATATGTCGGACGAAGAAAAATATATTGTTGTGGAGTATATCGACGGTATAACCTTAAAACAGTATATGGAAAACCGCAAGGTTCTCTCTCGGCAGGAGACCGTTATATTTACTGCCACCATATTAAAGGCTATGGCTCATGCCCATGAAAACGGCATTATCCATCGTGACTTAAAGCCGCAAAACATTATGATTTTGCGTGACGGCACTTTAAAAATAATGGACTTCGGCATCGCAAGACTTTCCACGGCAAACCAGCACACGGTTACGGACAAGGCTATCGGTTCGGTGCACTATATCAGCCCGGAGCAGGTGCGTGGTAAAGAAAGCGACGCCAGAAGCGATATATACAGCATAGGTATTATGATGTACGAAATGCTTACCGGCACATTGCCTTTTGTGTCCGATACGGCGGTTTCGGTTGCTATGAAGCAGGTTTCCGACATTGCAAAAAAACCAAGCGAAATAGTTGATACCATACCTAAGGGATTGGAGCAAATTGTTATGAAGGCCATCGAAAAACGCCCGGCGGACAGATACCAAACGGCGGAAGAGATGATAGCCGACCTTGATAAATTCAAGGCCAACCCCGATATTGATTTCCATTATGATGATTTGCAAAATGAAAAAACTCAATTTGTGGCGGTGGATAAAGTGAACAAAACCAAAAGCAAAAAAACAAAAGTTAGAAAAGGTATAAAAGGCGGTTTGCCGGTTATGGCCGGCGTTGCCCGGGCGTTCCTGCTGGTGTCTCTTATATCTTGCTATATGATATTCAAGCTCAGCGGCAACCCCCTTTTAACAAGGCGGCGGGATGTTGAACTGCCTAACTTTGTTGGAATGAATGAAAGCGAAGTTAAAAACGCAGGCTACGGCTTTAAATATAACTTTGAATATGTAACTTCACGGCAGCCAAGCGGCACGGTTATATTCCAAACCCCTAAGCCGCCTAAGTCCGTAAAGGAAAACGGCACCGTAAAATTAAAAATAAGCAAAGGCCCTACAACAAGCCAGCTTAAAGATTTAACCGGCTATTCAAGAGCCGACGCAGAATCCTACTTGTCAGATCTTGATGTTAATGTTGACATTATAATCGAGAACAACAAGAGCGTGTCAATGGGCCATGTAATCAGAACCGATCCGGCGATGGGCAGCATTGTGGAGTCCGGTTCAACGGTTACCCTGGTGGTTTCCACAGGTGATTTGGACAAAATTAAAACCCATGTTTCCGTTCCGTCCGTAATCGGAGTTACGAATTTGACCGATGCGGGTAAAACTTTGGCCGCCAGCGATGTTGTTATAGGCTCTTACACATACAGAGAGGACGGCAGCCGGGCAGGCACAATTATTGAGCAGAACCCTGCGGCAGGGGAGTATGTTTCCGCAGGCACAAGGGTAAACCTTGTTGTTTCCTCCGGTCCGCCAAAACCTGTTTGCGGTATTTGCGGCGGCGAACACGAAACAAGCCGGCACGAGTGCTCATATTGCCATGAACACGGCCACGATGTAGACGATTGCCCGAAGAAGAAGCGGGACGACGAAGCAGCTTCAAGTGCGGCACAGCCGACACCTACTCCGGAGTCGACACCTACACCGGAATCGACACCTACCCCTAGCACTGCCCCGGAACCTACAACACCGCCGGCATCGTCTGAGGAAACTGCTCACAGCGGAACAGAATAACAGAATTAACAGGTAAAATACATGTCTGAAAAAGTGATTTTAAAAAGCATAGGCGGTTTTTACTATGTTAAGTCCGGGGACGAAGTGATTGAATGTAAGGCAAAGGGAAAGTTTCGCAATCTTTCCCTTTCTCCTGTTGCCGGTGATATTGTGGACACCGAATTTGACGGCAGTACAA
This sequence comes from uncultured Oscillospiraceae bacterium, assembly GCA_934526065.1. Lineage (GTDB taxonomy): Bacteria > Bacillota > Clostridia > Oscillospirales > Ruminococcaceae > RGIG3102. Next base: position 73,836 of record CAKSZX010000003.1, on the reverse strand, counting down.
ATGTAATTACAAAAATTCACCCGAGAAAAAATAAGTTTATTCGCCCGCCTTTTGCTAATCTGGATCTTTTGGTCTTGGTTATATCCACCGTTGACCCTGCGCCGAATTATCTTGTGATAGACAAGATGTGCGCCATTGCGGAAAACAAGAATGTGCAGGTAATAATGGTTATCACAAAAACCGATATGGCCGAGTATGAAAATATCCGTTCCGTTTACGCCAAGGCCGGCTTTAAAGTGTTTTACACCGGCGCCGACGATGATGGGCAACTTGAAGAAATCCGCCGTGAAATGCAGGGTAAACTCTGTGTTTTTTCCGGCAACAGCGGTGTGGGTAAATCCACATTGCTGAATAAATTGTTTCCACACCTGTCTTTGGAAACAGGCATTACAAGCAAAAAGCTGGGCAGGGGCAAACATACAACTCGCCGGGTTGAAATTTTTGAAACCGACGGCTGTATGGTGGCGGACACGCCGGGGTTTTCTTCCGTTGAGCTTGTTGACGACAACTTTATTTCAAAAGATGATTTGCAGTACGCATTTGTGGAATTTGCACCATATCTGGGCAGCTGTAAATTTGCCGACTGCCGCCATATAAACGAGATAGGTTGTGCCGTTAAGGGTGCTGTTGATGGAGGCGAAATACCCCAAAGCCGATACGAAAGCTACAAGGCTTTGTATGACAGACAAAAGAATATAAAAGAGTGGGAATTATAAATGAAAAGATGCGTTATAATCGGTGCGATTGAAACCGATTACCCATACGAAAAACTTATAAAAGACACGGATTTTGTAATCTGTGCCGACAAAGGCTGGCTTAATGCCAGGGCTCATGGCATAAAACCAAATATGATTGTGGGAGATTTTGACTCCTCGCCAAAGCCTGAGAACACCGATACGGATATTGTTGTTTTGCCGGTGGTAAAGGACGATACCGACACATTCCACATAGCAAGATATGTTGTGGAAAATGATTTTACCGATGTGCTTTTATGCGGGTTGCTTGGCGGCGCAAGAATAGAACATACCATTGCGAATATTCAAACTCTGCTCTTTTTTGCCAAACGGCGAGTTAATGCCACAATGATAGACAGCCACTCTCAGCTTATGGTTATTCACAACGGTAAAGTATCCTTGCCGAATATGGACGGCAAGTTTTTCTCACTGTTTTCCATGGGGGATACAGCAGAGGGCGTAAGTATAAAGGGAGCAAAATACCCCCTTGATAATTACACAATAACCAATTTTTACCCCATAGGCACAAGTAATGAGTTCATAGGCGAAACCGTTGAAATATCCGTCAAAGACGGGGCTTTGCTTTTGGTTATTACGGATAAGGATTGATAAAAATTTAAAGGCAAGGGACTGCTTGCCTTTTGTATATCGCCCAAGATGCTGTTATTAAATTTTTAACTAATATTTTAAATAGTACTTGAAAAATTTTGCGGTTTGATGTATACTTACTGTAGTCTGTTTCGGGGCGAGGCGCAATTCCTCACCGGTGGTAAAGTCCACGACTGCCTTATGGCACTGATTTGGTGAAATTCCAAAACCGACGGTATAGTCCGGATGAAAGAAACAACGGCTTATTTACATGTCCGCAATATCGCCCCTTTGCAAACGGCAAAGGGGCTTTTTGTTGTGGCAGACAGTTCATCATTTCTGTTAGTATAAACCGAAGTCTATATTATAATTGGGAAACAGACCTCTATATATTTTAAAAATACTCGGAGGTATTATTATGAACAGTGTAAACAAAACAAGAAAATTAGTAGGTACGGCAATGCTTTCTGCCGTCGGTGCGATACTTATGTATATCGGCATTAAATTGCCCTTTATGCCAAGTTTTATAACCCTTGATATGGCAGATTTGCCGGCGTTAATCGGCTCTTTTGCCTACGGCCCGGCACGGGGCGCTGTTATATGCGTACTTAAAAATCTTCTTCACCTGCTTATACAAGGTTCACAGACCGGCGGCGTAGGAGAAATTTCCAATGCGCTTTTGGGCATATTCTTTGTTGTGCCGGCAGGTCTTATTTACAGCAAAATTAAAACCAAAAAAGGTGCTTTTATCGGCGCTCTTGTAGGCGCAGTTGCAATGGCGGTTATGAGTATTTTCTCAAACTACTATTTTGTATATCCGGTATATACAAACTTTATGCCTATGGAGGCTATAATTGCCGCTTACAGCGCAATAAACCCAAAGGTTACAAATTTGTGGCAGGCTCTTATTATGTTTAATATGCCTTTTACATTTATGAAAGGTATGATAAGCCTTGCAATTTCAATGCTTATTTACAAACCTCTTTCACCTATCTTAAAGGGCAAGAGATAAGAAAAACGACTTGTACTGCCACCGGCAAATGATGAGTACATTCTCCCCGCTTTGGCGGGGAGTTTTTCTTTTACACATATATGTGTTTGTGTTACCACAAAATCAAGAAAATGCCTATTGACTTTATGCGTGGGGTTTGGTACAATAAGTTTTGCAAATTGAATTCAGCTTATTAAGAGTGGCAGAGGGAAATGGCCCTGTGAAGTCCGGCAACCTGCATAAGTAAGGTGCTAAATCCATCGGTAAGAAACCGGGAGATAAGTAATTATACTCACGGGTTTTGCCTGTGAGTTTTTTATTTCAATAAGTTTAATTCATTCAATATATTATTTACAAAATTTTTATGTACAGAAAGGAAGTTATTATGTCAAGACATTACTTCACATCAGAATCCGTAACAGAAGGACATCCGGATAAAATTGCAGACCAAATTTCAGATGCCGTATTGGACGAAATTTTGGCTAACGACCCTAACGGTCGTGTTGCCTGTGAAACAACCGTTTCAACAGGTCTTGTTGTTTGCGTAGGCGAAATTACAACAACATACAATTTCAATATAGGCGATATTGCAAGAAAAGTTATAAAAGAAATCGGTTATGACAGAGCCAAGTACGGCTTTGACTGCGACACTTGCGCCGTTATAACATCTATTGACAAACAGTCATCGGATATTGCCTTGGGCACAAACGATGAAGTAGGCGGTGCCGGCGACCAGGGTATGATGTTTGGATTTGCTTGTGACGAAACAAAGGAACTTATGCCTTTGCCTATCTCTTTGGCACACAAACTTGCAAAGAGACTTACAGAGGTTAGAAAGACAGATGTTTTGCCTTACCTCCGTCCGGACGGAAAGAGCCAGGTAACTGTTGAATACGACGACGGCGTGCCTGTCAGAGTTGACACGGTTGTTATTTCAAGCCAGCACTCACCGGAAATTTCACTTGAACAGATCAGAGAAGATATTATTGAAAAAGTTATCAAACCTGTTATTCCACGGGAACTTTTGGACGAAAATACAAAGTACTTCATCAACCCCACAGGCAGATTTGTTGTAGGTGGTCCGCAGGGGGACTCCGGCCTTACAGGCAGAAAGATTATTGTTGATACATACGGCGGTTATGCCCGTCACGGCGGCGGTGCTTTCTCCGGCAAAGACCCGACAAAGGTTGACAGAAGTGCGACTTATGCGGCAAGATATGTTGCAAAAAATGTTGTAGCGGCAGGTCTTGCAAAGAAGTGCGAAGTTCAGCTTGCTTACGCTATCGGTGTTGCACAGCCTGTTTCGATTTTGGTTGATACATTTGGCACAAGCACAGTTGACGAGGACAAGATTGAAAAGGCCGTTGAGCAGGTGTTCGACCTTACACCTAAGGGAATTATCGAAACACTTGATTTGAGAAAACCTATCTACCGCCAGTTGGCAGCTTACGGTCACATAGGCAGAGAAGACCTTGGTGTTAAGTGGGAAAAGACCGATAAGGTTGACGCTCTCTTGGCTGCCGTTAAAGCCCTTTAATTTTTGCGTTTCTCCTTTATTTCAAACTTAATTTTTATGGCAAAAACACCTCCCGGTAACGGGAGGTGTTTTAATGTGTTTGATTTTATACGGGCAAACCTGAAAGTAACTTTAAGGTTTTATATTGTATTTTTTATCAAAGTATGTATAATAACAATTACGCACACTATAAACTGATTTTAAAGGAGATTATTTAAAAATGAGTCTTAACAAATGGATAAAAGAATGGTACGACCTGCATGAAGCAGAACTTGATGAGATGATGCACGACATCTGGTCACACCCGGAAACAGGCTTGAAGAACGGCTACGCCGCCAAGAGAGCCGCCGAGTTTGCAAAAACTCACGGCTTCCCGGATGCAATGCTTATGAGAGCAGGCCAGGGCATAAAACCAAGTGAGGATCCAAACACAGTATTTGCTACATACGGCGAGGGCAAACCGGTAATTGCCATCGTAGGCGAGCTTGATGCTTTGCCCGGCTTGGGTCAGAGCGACGCACCTTATCAGGATGAAGTTGAGGGTGCAGGCCACGGCTGCGGTCACAACCTTATCGCAGGTTCATGTATGGGTGCCGCATGTGCATTGAGATACGCCATGGAAAAAGAGGGCGTAAAAGGCACATTGAAGCTTGTAGAGGCACCGGGTGAAGAAGTAGGCCGTGGTAAGTCATTGCTTGCCTTTGACGGTATGTGGAAAGATTGCGATGCCTGCATTATGTGGCACCCGGGTTCATCAGAGTTTAACACCGAGCCACAGCACGGCTTGTGCATGATGGGTGTAAACTTTGAATTCCACGGCAAAACAGCCCACGCCACAAGACCTTGGTCAGGTCGTTCGGCTTTGGACGCAGTTCAGCTTATGAACATGGGCGCAGAATTTTTGAGAGAACATGTTACAAAGGATTGTATCTATCACTACCAGATTACAGCCGGCGGTACAGCACCGAACATCGTTCCGGATTTTGCATCTGTTAAATATTTCCTCCGTTCCGCATCTACGGAAAACACCAAGGACTTGCTCAGAAGAGTGGTTCTTTGCGCACAGGGCGCCGCTACACAGACAGAAACACAGCTTGATTACGGCGTAATTTTCCTTATCCCTTATTTCTATACAAATGATACGCTTTCTAAAAAGCTTTACGAGGCATCATTGAAAGTTCCGGAAGCTGATTATACGGAAGATGAAATCGCATGGGCAAAGGAACTTTACAAAAATTACTTCGGCGAAGAAAACGCACCGGAAAATTTGGAAGAAATTCTTCCTACATCTAAAAAGGACTACCAGGGTCTTATGGAGGAATTGACAGCCACAGACGCTTCCGATATGTCTTACTTCTGCCCGACGGCACACCTCCACGGCGGCGGTGAGGTTAAGGGATTGCCGGGTCACCACTGGACGGTTACAGCCTGTTCAGGCACACAAATCGGTATGAAAGGCGCTGTTCATGCCGGTAAGGTTCTTGCACAGGGTGCTTTGGATTTGTTCGGCGATGAGGAGACAATCAAGAAGATGTGGGACGAATTCAAGACATATGACATTCCTGCATATGAAGATGTTTATTCCGCACCTATGAAACCGGAAGAATTCTGATTTGAATAAATACTTATAAAAATAACTGCATTCTCTTAACCGAGAATGCAGTTTTTATTTGCCTTGCTTTTTAAATTTTGTTCCTTTTAATTTTTAACCAAACAACATATCCTGCCCAAATTGCAACGCCCATGGCGGATAAAGCGGCCGATAAACCAAGGTAAGGAGTTTTGTAAATAAATGTGATTTCGTTGTCGCCGGTAGGGGCGTACACTGCACACATACCGTAACTTACCTTTTCTATTTCAGTTTCGACGCCGTTTACATAGGCGGTAAAGCCCTTGTCGTATGGCACAGAGAAGAACACCAAATTTGCCTTGTCCATTTTTATTTTGCAGTCAAAGCCGTCGTCGGTTTGATTGAAATAATAGCTTGCCATATTGCCACGGTCTATGCAGTCTTTAATATATCTTTCGTATGAAAAATCATACAAATCATCATCGCTTAACATTTCAAGTTGCAAGTCATATTTTTCGGTAAGGGAAAGATCTTCAAAGGCCAAGGCACGCATTAAAATGTTACTGCGGCGGCTGGCGTTTATAGCGGACAAGCTGTCATAGGTTACGAATTTATTATAGCAAAATCCCATGGGAACAAAATATTTATTCTCATAGATATTATAAGGGTAATCATCCTTTATAAGTTTATATTGGTCTAAGTTGCCATCTTCTTTGTAGTTTTCAACTTCCCAGTTGGGCATTACAAGATATTTTACGCTTAAAAGACCACGGAGGGCATAAATTGACGGATCCGGTTTTGAGGATACATCACGCTTTACGCCAACCGATGGGTAAAATTCCATTATAGACGGCGTTACCGTACTGTTGAAAAATCTTATACACGGCACCCCGGTAAACAAAGACATATTGTCGTAACAGTTGTAGGCGTCCATACGGTAATTTTTTGTTTCGTCATCAAAGCCGAAATCATCTAGAATATCATAGTTTTGGGGTTTGTACAGTTGATCGGCTTCGTACTGGGGCATTTTGGTAACCCCCATGTGTAAAATGCCAAATAGCATTATAACCACCAAAGCTCCGCTTTGAAGTTTTGATGTGTAATTTATTTTATCCTTGTAATTTGAAACGGTGACATACACAAGATAAAGGCTAAGCAGGGCGATAAGCATGTTCATCCAGTAAATAGCCATTTCAGATTCTATGCCTATAAACAGCTTGCCATCATGGTCTGTGGGAGTAAGGCCGAATATGACAAAGATTGCGGTTATAATCCGAGTTATTTTTAATCCGTGGTATATCTGTTTTTTATCCATGGCGTAACTTTGCATATTCATGGCCCGAAGCATAAGTATGGGCATATAGAACCAGCGAGCGTAGTAAGATGAGTTGAAAGCGTAGAACATACTGTTGAAAACAGGTATAAAAGCGCAGATTATACAGGCGGAAAACGTTATAAAGAAAGCCGAGTGCTTGTTGTACTTTTTGAAAACGAAAAAGCCGAACATACCGCCAAAAGCTACAAATGCCGAAAGACTTGTCCATTTTATATTGCCGGATGTGAAAAGGGAGGGAATGTAAGGGGGATCCGGCGGAAGAAATGCAGAGGCAAGTATTGCAAAATATTGCTGAACCGTGCTGTACATCCAAATACCGAAATTTTGCAGGGAATTTAAAACCCTGGGGTTTTGCACCAGAGAAACAGCAGAGGGTATAAGCAGTACCATGCCCATTACACAGCCTAAAACCGCTTCAAAAAACAGATTGAAAAACTTTTTAAATGGTATGCGGTATTCACCGGTATATACTTTTACAAAAAAGTAGATAATTAAAAATACCGCTTGTCCCACAAAGAAAAAGTAGTTGTTTATTAAGTTTAAGGCCACTGTCACCGGGAAAATGGCTTTTCTGTCATTGTAAACAAATTCATCCATTGCCCATATCATATAGGGAAAGAAAACAACGGACTCAATAAAGTGGTTAAAGAATATGTTGTAAATCGCAAAACCGCTGAATGTGTACAGCAAGGCTCCTATAAGGGCGTAATTGTCGTCTTTTGCATATCTGCGCAAATAGCCGAAAGCACCCAGGCAACCTACCGCAAATTTAAGCATGAGCAAAAATGGCATAAGGTAAGGTATTGCCTTGTAGGGGAACAGGCATGCAAGCCAAAAGAATGGGGAACCTAAAAGGTAAAAGGAGTAACTTGTGATTACCGAAGAACCCAAGTCGATTGCCCAGCCCCATTTTAAATTGCCGCTTTGCACCATTCTTACCATATACATATAGAATGGTATCTGCTGGCTGTTAAAGTCCCCGGCATAGGTAAAAAAGCCCTTATCCACAACGAGAAAGGGTATAAAAAGGCAGAATGCCGTTAAAAAACCAAGCAAAAACGCCTTTAAATAAAAATTTTGTTTTAGAGTATTTTTTATTTTAATCATTATTACCTCTTTAAAAATTGTCGAATATCGGTATTTAATCAATTATCGGCGTTTTCTTTTAAAATTTCTGTAATTATATTTTCCACATCTTCCATACGGCACATGGTATTCGTCATTCCACGCAAGCGCCGAGCGCCTCTTAACCCTTTAAGATACATGGCTGTTTGACCTCTGGCTTTTTTAATGCCGGCCTCCTCGCCGTTTACCGTCCGCAACCGCTTTACATGGCGGCGCAAAAGTTCAACTCTCTCCCTAACCGACGGGTCTGCCGGTATGGGCAAGCCCTTGAAAGCCCGGTCTGTTTGACCGAAAATCCAAGGGGAGCTTAATGCCCGCCTGCCCATCATAACCCGGTCGCAGCCGGTGTAATCCGCCATTTTTAAGGCGTCTGCCGGGGTTGTTATATCCCCGTTGCCTATTACCGGTATGCCGACAGATTGTTTAACATGTTTTATTATGTCAAGATCTATGCCGGGGGTGTACATCTGCCGCCTTGTTCTGCCGTGTACCGTTATAAAGCTTACACCGGCTTTTTCTACCTTTTGTGCAAGTTCCACTGCGGTTATGCAGTTGCCGTCCCAACCCTTGCGCATTTTCACGCTTACAGGCAGGCCGCCGGCATTTTCAACAACCGTCCGTGCAATTTTTGCGGCCAAATCCGTGTCTTTCATCAATGCGCTGCCGGAGTTGTTGTTTGTGATTTTCGGCGCCGGGCAGCCCATATTTATATCTATAAAATCCGGGTGGTACTCCAAGGCAATTTTTGTGGCGATTTTAAAATCTTCCGGGTCAAAACCGAATAGCTGAATGCCGTACTTGCCTTTGTGGGGGTAGCTTTCCATAAGGCTGCGGCTTTTTTTATCGCCGAAAGCCAAAGCTCTGGCGGATACCATCTCGCTTACGGTAAAACCTGCGCCGTAATCATCCCGAATTTGGCGCATTACAATATCGCAAAACCCGGCCATAGGGGCAAGCACCGCCCTGTTGTCTATAATTAAACCGTTTAAATTCATACAAAAATTATTTTCCTTTTTATCACAATAAATTTGTCAATAAATTATACCATAAAATTATTATTTGTGATATACTGTATATTGTAAATTAAGATATTTTTAATTAAGGAGTTATCCCCATGAAGTTACTTGCCATTGACGGCAACAGCATTGTAAACCGTGCTTTTTACGGAATAAAAGTGCTTACAACAAAAACCGGCCAATACACCAACGGAATATACGGTTTTTTAAATATATTGCAAAGGCTTGAAAAACAGGTAGAGCCGGACGGGGTTGTTATCGCTTTTGATTTAAAAGCCCCCACATTCCGCCACAAAATGTATCGGGATTACAAAGGCACAAGAAAAGGTATGCCACGGGAACTTGCCGAGCAAATGCCGATTTTAAGAGAACTTTTGCCGGCTTTGGGATACAAAACCGTATCGGCCGAGGGCTATGAGGCAGATGATTTTTTAGGGACATTTTCCCGAATATGCGAGGAGCAGGGAGCCGACTGCTACATTGCCACAGGTGACAGGGACAGCTTGCAGCTTGTGACTGACAAAACTACGGTTATACTTGCCACAACAGGCAAAAGCGAGTTTATGAACCCGGAGGCTGTGGAAGAAAAGTACAAGCTAAAAGTAAGTCAGCTTGTAGATCTAAAAGCTCTTATGGGAGATTCCTCCGACAATATACCCGGTGTAAAAGGCGTCGGCGAAAAAACCGCCGTGGCTCTTTTGCAAGATTTTGCAACTTTGGACGGTGTCTATGAAAATATAGACAGCGACAAAATAAAAAAGGCAATGAGGGAAAAGCTCATTGCCGGCAAGGATACAGCCTATCTGTCAAAAGAGCTTGGCACAATTTGCAAAACCGCACCAGCAGACCCGGATTTGAACCTTTACAAAAGGGGTGTAGGCGAGCCTGAAAAGGCGAAGAAAATACTGACCGATTTAGAAATGTTCACCTTTGCGGAAAAGCTTGTTCCTGCCACAAACACAGAGGAGGAAAAGCCGAAGCTCCCAAAGGCGGAAGTAAAAGACTACGACGGCAGTTTGAAAAAGTGCGTTGTAATGCAGGACAAAAACCGGTTTGCTCTCGTTTGGGAAAATCGGGTACAGCGCCTGGAATATACGGACGAAAGATTGAGAGAATTTTTGGAGGGGGAAGAATTTGAAAAAATCGCCCTTGATTCCAAGTCAATATACAGATATTGTTTTGAAAATAACATAGAGCCGAAGAATATAATTTTTGATATTCAGCTTGCTGCATATCTTGAAAACCCCCTTGCCGGCAACTATGAAACAGACACAGTGGCAAACGACTTTGGCCGGGAACAAAAATTTGAATGTGATATTCCGGGGGCTGGTTTTGTGCAGTCTTGTTATGAAATTTTATCTCAAAAAGTTGAGAATGAAAATCAGCATCGGCTTTTGTACGATATTGAAATGCCGCTGGCAGAAGTCTTGGCGGCTATGGAGTACCGGGGCTTTGCGGTGGACAGGCAGGGAATAGAGGAGTTCGGCGAAAAGTTAAGGGAAATGATTGATAAAACCCGGGAAGAAATATATGTTCTTGTAGGTGAAAAATTCAATCTCAACAGCCCGAAACAGCTAGCTCATGCTCTGTTTGAGGTTATGGGCTTGCCAAGCGGCAAAAAAACGAAAACCGGTTATTCCACAAATGCGGAAACACTGGAAAATCTGCGCCAATACAGCCCGGTAATTGATATGATTTTAAATTACCGCACATATCAAAAGTTAAATTCCACCTATGTTGAAGGGCTTATAGACAAAATAAAGCCCGACGGCAGGATACATTCCACATTTAACCAAACCGAGGCAAGAACAGGCAGAATTTCATCTTCCGAGCCGAACTTGCAGAACATTCCGGTCAGGACAAAGCTGGGCAGTGAGATGAGAAAATTTTTTGTTGCAAAGCCCGGATATGTTTTGCTTGACGCAGACTATTCGCAGATAGAGTTGCGTATTTTGGCACACATAAGCGGCGATAAAGTTATGCAGACTGCCTTTTTAAACGGCGAGGATATACACACAAGGACGGCGGCACAGGTTATGGGCATACCCACAAGCATGGTTACGCCGCAAATACGCAGCCGTGCAAAGGCTGTAAACTTCGGCATTGTGTACGGTATTTCGGCTTTCTCACTGGCCAAGGACATAGGCACAACAGTGAGAGAGGCCCAAGATTTTATAGACAACTACTTTAAAAATTTCAGCGGCGTTAAAGATTACCTTGATAACACGGTAAAATTTGCCCAGGAAAATGGTTATGTCACAACAATTTACAACCGAAAAAGAATGTTGCCGGAAATAAACAGTTCAAATAAAAATGTTCGGTCGGTAGGTAAACGCATGGCAATGAACACACCTATTCAAGGCACCAGCGCCGATATAATAAAGATTGCCATGGTAAAAGTTTACAACCGACTTAAAGCCGAGGGGCTTAAATCAAAATTGATTTTACAGGTTCACGACGAACTTATCGTTGAGGCTCCCGCCGATGAGGCAGAGAGAGCCGCAAAAATTTTACATGAAGAGATGGTAAATGCCGCAAAACTTGACATTCCGCTTAAAGCGGATGTAAACAGCGGCGAAAACTGGTACATCGCAAAGGGGTAAAATTATGGAAAATACAATGTTAAGCATGACCGAAATTAAACCTTTCGGCATAAATTATATCGAGGATGTAAGTGAAATTCACTTTCAGGTATTTGACGGTTGGAGCATGAAAAGCCTTATAAGCGACATTGCCAACAGCGCAACAAAAAGTTATGTGGCCGTTTGCAGCGGCAGAGCTTTGGCTTTCGTTTCATATCTTATGACCGACGATGCGGAAATGCTGTTTGTATGCACGCACCCGGCGTACAGACATTCCGGTCTTGCCACAAAATTGATAAAAGAAACCATTGCCGCCATGCCGGATGAAATACACCGTGTTGTCTTGGAAGTGCGCAGTAAAAACCGGGAGGCAATAAGCCTTTACAAAAAACTCGGCTTTGTTGAATTGGGCGTCCGCCGTGATTTTTACACCACCCCAAACGACGACGCAATAGTTATGGAGTTAAACTTCAGGGGTGCAAAAGAATTAGATTAAATTGATAGGAAGTTATATAAGTTATGTATATTCTCGGATTTGAAAGCAGCTGTGACGAAACGGCGGCATCAATAGTCAAGGACGGCAGAGAGATAATCTCAAATATCGTTTACACCCAGGTGGAAGAACATGGTCTGTACGGCGGTGTGGTACCGGAGATAGCCTCACGCAGGCATATAGACGCAGTCAGTGAGGTTATGCAAAGATGCCTTGACCAGGCGGGTATGACTATGGATGACATAGACGCTGTGGCATGTACCTTTGCCCCGGGGCTTATAGGGGCGCTCCTTGTGGGGCTTAATTTTGCAAAGGGCTTGGCTTTCGGGGCAGATAAGCCCCTTGTTCCGGTACACCATTTAAGGGGGCATATCGCCGCTTTATATCTCACATATCCGGAACTTAAACCGCCGTTTATGTGCTTGGTTGCCTCCGGCGGCCACAGCCACATCGTAGCGGTTGAGGACTACACAAAATTTAAAGTTATAGGCAAAACAATAGATGACGCAGCCGGCGAGGCTTTTGACAAGGTCAGCAGAACATTGGGCCTTGGCTATCCCGGCGGCCCGGCAATAGCAAAAGCCGCATTGAAGGGTGATATGCATAAATACAAACTGCCTACACCCCATACCGAAAATAAATATGATGTGAGTTTTTCGGGCTTGAAAACAGCGGTTATAAATATTTATAACACCGATAATATGAAAGGCGTTCAGACGGATATTGACAGCCTTGCCGCATCTTTCCAGGAAAAAATCGCACAAATTCTCTCGGATAATCTCACAAATGCCGCAAAGGAATACGGCTTTGACAAGATAGCCATTGCCGGCGGTGTTTCCGCCAACACAAGGCTGAGAGAGCTGATAGAGCAAAAGGCAGACGGCAGAAAATTCTACGCTCCCCGAATAAGCCTTTGCGGGGATAATGGGGCAATGATAGCCGCCCAGGGCTATTACGAGTTTATAAACGGCAAAACCGCAGGCCTGGATTTAAACGGAATACCCTCTCTGCCGATAGATTTTGACTGTTGACACTTGACAAAACCGTCAAAAACTGTAAAATATAGAATAGCGTAATTTATAATCGAAAGGAGATTATTATGACAACTTTTGAAAAGTTGAAAAAAATCATCAGCGAACAGTTGTATGTTGATGAAAGCAAAATTACGATGGACTCGGACATTGTTGAAGATTTCGAGGCTGACAGCATTGAAATGGTTGATATTGTTATGGATATAGAAGATGAATTCGGCGTTGAAATTCCCGATGACGCTATGGAAACCATGCATCGTATCGGTGATGTTGTCGAATACATCGACGCAAATAAGTAATATACCGAACATACATTGTCCCCGATAGCAATATTTGGGACAGTGTTTTTTAAAGATATTTTTAAGAGGTAAAAAATGGCAAAAGAGAAAAATTTTGTAAATGAAATCACTGCCAGAGATGTTGATTTTGCTCAGTGGTTCACCGATATTTGCTTAAAAGCCGAGCTTGTTGATTACTCATCGGTTCAGGGCTTTTATATCATGCGTCCATACGGTTGGGCACTTTGGGAGAATATTCAAAAATCTCTCGATGCAAAATTCAAGCGGACAGGTCACGAAAATGTGGCTATGCCTATGCTTATCCCGGAGTCACTTTTGCAGAAGGAAAAGGACCATGTAAACGGCTTTGCACCGGAAGTTGCTTGGGTTACACACGGTGGCAGCAAGGAAATGGAAGAAAGACTTTGCGTTCGCCCTACAAGCGAAACCCTCTTCTGTGACCACTGGTCAAGAGTTTTGCAGACATACCGTCAGCTTCCTATGAAGTACAATCAGTGGTGCAGCGTTGTTCGTTGGGAAAAGACAACAAGACCTTTCCTCAGAGGCAGAGAGTTCTTCTGGCAGGAGGGTCACACAATTCACGAAACAGCCCGGGAAGCAAAGGACGAAACCTTGCAGATGCTTAATATTTATTCCGATTTTGTTGAAAAGGAATTGATGATACCTGTTATTAAGGGTCAGAAAACAGAGAGCGAAAAATTTGCAGGCGCAGAGGCCACATACACAATCGAGGCTATGATGCACGACGGTAAGGCTTTGCAGTCGGCTACAAGCCACTACTTCGGCGACGGCTTCCCAAGAGCCTTTGATGTTAAGTTTGCCGACAGAAACAATGGCCTTTCATACCCTTATGAAACAAGCTGGGGTATTTCCACAAGAATTATCGGCGCTTTGATTATGAGCCACGGCGATGACTACGGCCTTATTATGCCTCCTCGGGTTGCGCCTATTCAGGTTGTAATCCTCCCGATTGCACAGCACAAAGAGGGCGTTTTGGAAAAGGCAAACGAACTTAAAGCACAGCTTGAAAAGCTTTACAGAGTAAAACTTGACGACAGCGAAAACTCACCGGGTTGGAAGTTCAACCAGTATGAGATGAAGGGCGTGCCGCTCAGACTTGAAATCGGCCCGAAGGATATCGAAAACGGTCAGTGCGTTCTTGTGCGCCGTGATAACCGTGAAAAGACATTTGTTAAGTTTGAAGATTTGGAATCCGAAATTTCAAGACTTTTGAATGAGCTTGCACAGAATATTTATGATATTGCCCTTAAAAACAGAGAGGCAAAAACAGAAACTCTTGACAATATGGAGGATATTATTGCTTCATCAAAGGCAAGAGACGGTTTTGTAAAAACTCTTTGGTGCGGTGACGAGGCCTGTGAGGATATGATGAAAGAAAAAGCCGGTCTTTCAAGCCGTTGTATGCCATTTGGCGAACAGGAGGATATTGACGGCGTTTGCCCTTGCTGCGGCAAAAAGGCAAAGCACAGAGTTATCTGGGCAAAAGCGTATTGATTTACTAAGTAATTTTAAGGTGATACCTCACACTTTGTGTGCGGTATTGCCTTATGTTTAATATTAAAAATTAAAAAATTTGGAGGATTTTATTATGGCATTTATGTCTTACGACCCATGGGCAGGTATTACAAGCAGAAACGGTATTCCCGGTGATGAATTGGTTGCAGGTTTGCAGAAGTCTATCAGAAGGGCAAATCGGGAAATAGCTATTGATATAGCTTATGAAATGTACATCACAAGCGAACAGTTTGAGGACAAGCTCTGGCGCCGTCTTACAATTATCGCCTGCGAGGACATCGGTTTCGGCAACCCTAACGCAATTACAATCATTAACAATTTGGACATTGCAAGAAAGAAGTTCCCTTACAACGACGGCGACAGACCGTTTTTCTTTATGTACGCAATTCGTTTCCTTTGCGCACAGCCTAAGGAGCGTTCAACAGACTGCCTTAAAAACCTTGTTATCAAAAAATTTGAACAGGGTTATGTGCCTACAATACCGGATTATGCCTATGATGTGCATACTGTTAAAGGCAGAGCAATGGGCAGAGATGTGATGCACTTCCTTGATGAGGCAAGTAAGGTTTTCCCTGTTATGGAGGGTTATGACGATACATACCGCTTAAAACTTAAAGAAGTTATTAAAAAAGAACAGGAAGAAAACATCCAGCCGAAAGAGGGCTCTTTCACCTACAATGTTTGGCAGGCTTAATGTATGAAAACGGCTGTTATAACAGGGGCCTCCGGCGGAATAGGTTTTGCAATCGGGCAAAAATTGGCCGCTTTGGGCTACCAAACAGTTTTGGCATACAACAGCACCCCTTGCAAAGATTTGGAAAATTCTTTTGCCGTAAAATGCGATGTGTCGGATTTTGAAAGCGTTGAAAATTTGTACAACATTGCCCTTGAAAAGCTGGGGCATATAGATTTGGTTGTAAACCGGGCAGGGGTTGCCCACACAGACCTTGTACAGGATATGAGCCGGCGGCAAATAAACCGTGTTGTGCAAACGGATTTGACAGGCACTATTTTCTCCTGTAAATTTGCAGGGGGAATAATGGCAAGGCAACACTTCGGCAACATTATTAACATAGCCTCTGTTTGGGGGGTGTGCGGTGCCTCTTGCGAGGCGGTTTACTCCCGGGCAAAGGGCGGTGTAATCGCCTTTACAAAGGCTTTGGCAAAAGAACTTGCCCCATGCAAAGTAAGGGTAAACTGTATAAGCCCCGGGGTGATAAAAACCAAAATGCTGGACTGCTATACACGGCGGGAATTGGAAGATTTGGCAGAAGAAACCCCTCTTGAAAGATTGGGCTTGCCTGCGGATATTGCCGAAACTGCGGCATTTTTGGCAGGGGAAAGCTCCTCTTTTATAACCGGGCAGAACATAGTTGTTGACGGTGGGTTTATACTGTAAAACAAAGATAAAATTAAAAGTCGGCGTAAAAGCCGACTTTTTGTGTTATTGGGTGCTTTGGCAGGCGATGGGGTGTGTTAAAGTGCTGTATTCATCACCGAGTATTGTCTCACCGTTTTTGTACACGGTAACCTGCCGAGGGAGAATGTCCTTGTCAAATATACCGTAACCGGCCATATAGTAATCATATCTGTATGTGTATTCCGGCCGGTCTTTGTAAATTACATCAAAGTGCCAAGGAGAAAACATATAGTATTGGCCGGCGGTTACGGTTTCGATTTCTTCCGGGGAAATACCATACCGGCTCATATATTTTTCAAACCTTTGATTACCTATTCTTTTATCAATCCGCAGTCCTGAGGAAAAAACAAAAATAATTGATACTGCGGCAAGTAAAATATATTTTTTAAATGTTTTCATAATTATATTCACAGCATTTTAAAGGCTGACTTTTTTGATAAGTAGGTTATAAATGCCGAAACCACACCGACGGCAAGAATAATTAAAACTTGGACGGTGTTGTTTATTTGACCTTCCGTAACGGCCATGTAAACAGGGAGAGAAATACAATCCGTAAATGCTGCGGTATAAGCCAATGTCTCCGAATATGCTATCTCTTTTATTTGATAATCGGCAGATGCGGATTTTATTTTTTTACAGGAATATGATAAATTCCCGGCCCCAAGGGCAAACAGAATTACGGTAAGCATTTTAGGAAGTTTCTGCACAAAGGACGGTAAACAAAGGTGCAAAAAAACCGCACACAGCGCAAACATCGCAACAGTCAAAAAGGTGATTAGGTGCATTTCGTACACAGGTAAAACAAAGCTCAAATACCGACTTTGAGAACAGTCTTTTTCAATACAAGACAATTTGGGCTTTATTATAAACTTGTAACACAAGATATATAAAGTAAAAAAAGCTAAATACAACAAAATACTCATAGGCTTTACAGTAATACAGTGAATTTAAAAATAAAATTGTGTTCTTTAATTAAATATTATCATAACTTTTAACAAAATGTGTGTGTAAATGTTGAAAATAACTAAATCGAGAGAAAGAAAAAGCGGAGGAAACCTCCGCTTTTATAGATACGAGTAAACCGTAAGCCGTGTTCTGTATTAAACGATGATCTATCTACTGCGCAGATTGCTCTGCGCCTCAAGCCTCCTCCTGAGAGCCGCAGGACTACGTTAATGCTCTGCTGTCGGGAGTTGCTGCGGATAAGGTTTACATGGCAGATGCGTCTCCGCACCTCCGGTGAGCTCTTGCCTCGCCTTTCCACCCTTGCCGTTGTAAAACGGCGGTATATCTCTGTTGCACTATCTCTAAGGTCGCCCTCGGCTGACGTTATCAGCTATCCTGTCCTGAGCAGCACGGACTTTCCTCACGGGCATAAATGCCCCCGCCATCGTATGTTTTACTCGTAAAAAACTATTTAATTGTACCTTTTATCTTTTGCGGGATTGTAACGGGTAACCGCGGCCGTCATAGGCGATTTTGCCGCTGATAATATTGATAAACTCAAACAGCGACCAAATGGCGGAAACAAAGCCAAGCCCCAAAAAGTTGAGAAAAAACTGTATCAAGCCCTTTTTAGTGTAACCCAAATAAAAATTATGTAACCCCAACCAACCGAACAAAAGAGCCAAAACCGCCGCAGTGGATTTGTAGCGGTAATGTGGCGCATAGCCCGGGTCATATTCCCGGTACCGGTCTTCCCGATATGAATTGTCATACCCATGGTAAGGGTCAAAATCATAAAGTATGTTGCCGCCGTGTGCCGGTTGCACGCCTACTTTGTAGCCGCAATAAGGGCAAAAAAGAGCGTTATCGTTTATTTCTTCGCCGCATTTTTCACAGTACATAACATACCTCCCATAAGATACTAAAAAAGTTTATCACATTTTTTCTTATAATTCAACCGAAAATTATTGTTAAAAAGAAAAATTCACAAACTTTTCAGACAAAATAGCTCTAAGTGACAGAAATATGTTATAATATCATAAACAGCCACAAGGGGGATTTTCAGTTGCAATATACATTCAAAACCCGGGAGAAAGACCGGGGGCTTAAACTCTCTAAGTTTTTGAAAAATCAAGGGGTCAGCATTGCCCTTATAAAAAAGGTAAAATTTAACCGGGACGGAATAACCGTTGACGGGGTAAAGCAAAATACCGATTACAGGTTACAGCCGGGGCAAAGTGTTACCGTAAACCTTGACGGCGCACGGGAGGAAACCGATGTTGTGCCACGGTATGGGCATTTAAACATCCTCTATCTTGATAACTGCTGTATGGTTGTGGAAAAGCCCCGGAATATGCCCTGCCACCCATCTTTTAACCACTACGACGATACACTGGCAAATTATTTTGTGGGCTACTGGCAGGAGAGAGGCGAAACAAAGGTGCCGAGAATTGTAAACAGACTGGACAGGAATACATCCGGCCTTGTTTTAATAGCCCTTGACGCTTACACCGCCGAATTTTTAAAAGACAAGGCAGAAAAAACTTATACTGCCATTGTGTCCGGCAGCCTTGAAAAAGACCATGGAATAATTGACGCCCCCATAGCCAGAGCAGATAACTCGCTGATGATAAGGTGTGTGCGAGAGGACGGGCAAAATGCGGTTACGGAATATTTCACCGAAAAAAGCGGCGGCGGAATGAGCCTTGTAAATATAAAACTGCACACAGGCCGCACACATCAAATAAGAGTGCACTTTTCTTACATAGGCCACAGCCTTTTGGGTGATGATTTATACGGCGGAGAAACCGATAAAATCGGCAGGCACGCTTTGCACTGTTCGCACCTCAGCTTTACTACCCCGGACGGCGGCAAGAGGGTTGAACTTGCGTCAAAATTGCCGGCGGATATGGAAAATTTGGTAAATCAAATGTGAAAAAACCATTAAAAAGTGTATAATTTGTTGCCAAAATGTAAATTTCGCTATTGAAAAGGGTGTTTTCACACCTGATTTCTTGAAAAAAGTAATTAAGAATGGTATAATTTTTAATCGGAGTTTAGAAAAAAGGAGATGAGTCAATGCCATTTTACAAAAAGGGTAATAAAACCCCTGCCAATGGCAAAAGAAGAAAAACCGGTTCATCGGTGATAAACAGCTTTAAAAGATATAACACCCCTAATGTTACGTCTCAGGGAATAAAAAATTTTTTGATATATAATTTTTATAAAGTGGGTTATAATATAGATGCGGCTTGCAAAATGACAGCAAAAGCCGTTGAAAAAACAGTCTTAATACCTATTGAAAAATTTTTGCAAAATGTTTTGGACTTTATGGACAACCTTGCAGGCGTTTTGCTTGATGACTTGGGGGAACCTTTGGGCATCGCCAACACGGCGCTCTCAAAGGCCACGGATATTTTTAAAACCACAAAGAATGATAAAAGCGTAAACACATTCGGCGAGATTAAATCTTATTTTAAAGACGGTCTTTCAAGACACAACAAGTCGGCGGAGATTATTTTGTCTTACACAATGCCGATATTGACTTGCCGGCTGTTTTTGTTGGTTATGAATTCCGGCCTTTCAAAAAATTATGCAATTCAGGTTTATTCCGGCGGCGAAAATCTGGGTACCGTCGCAAATTACAACACTGTAAAAAACGCCAATAATATAATTCAAAACAAAATCGTCAGCACAAACGACGAAAAGTGGACCTTTAACTCGGATATAAAAATGGTATCCGTAAAATCCGACGATGAGACCATTAGCGAAAGACAGCTTGCCAACAATATGTTAAGCGCATCGTCACGGGATATTGTAGAGGCCACAGGCCTTTATGTTGACGGCAAATTTGTAGCCGCAGTAAAAGACCCGACAAAACTTAACCGGGCTTTAGACAGCCTTAAAGCCCCTTACGAAAACGGAGACGAAAACAGAACTGTTTCATTTGTACAGGATGTCAGCCTTGTTTACGGTATTTACTTTACCGGCACCATAGTTCCGGATGAGGAGCTTGCAACAACCGTTGTAAGTGAGGTAAGCGGCCAGCAGGTTTACACTGTTGTACAGGGGGATTCACCGTCTAAGATAGCTTCCGAACACGGGCTTACATTAAATCAGCTTTACAGTTTGAACCCGGGTCTTGAAGGCGGCGGTATGTGGATAGGCGACCAGCTTATCATAAGTGCTTCTGTGCCGTTCTTGCAGGTTAAGTATACCGAGAGGGTTACAAGACAGGTTGAAATACCTTTCCGGTCTAAGACAGAGGATAACAACTCACTTACATTCGGTGTGAGAAAAGTTACCCAGCAGGGTCAAAACGGTATAAAAGAAGAAGTTGTAGATGTAGAATACATAGACGGCGTATATCAGGGCGAGACGATTATTCAGTCAACCGTTGTCAAAGAAGCTGTTGACCAGATCACCCAGGTGGGTCGTCTTTACAAAGGAACAGTTGTTGCCACAAGCGGCACAGGCAGCCTTATGTGGCCTGTACCGGGTTACAAAGGCCTTTCAAGAGGCTTTGCCGGCCAGTATCCTGCTCATAACGGCTTGGATATTCGTGCAAATGTCGGTACGCCTATCTATGCGGCGGATTCCGGTGTTGTTACAACGGCGGTTTACACTAACAGAGGTTACGGCGTATATGTAATCATCGAACACGGCGGTTATCAGACATTGTACGGCCACTGCTCGTCACTTGCGGTATCACGGGGACAGAGCGTATCAAAGGGTCAGCTTATAGCCTATGTGGGCAGCACAGGTAACTCAACGGGACCTCACTGTCACTTTGAAGTTAAGAACGGCAACTTCCGTTACAACCCATTCAACTACCTGTAAAAGGGGCAAAATATCACTGTCCGCCTTGGGTTACACACAAAGCGGACAGCTTGAATATGATATATCAGACAGCAAACAGCCACAAACGGATAAAAGTTCAGATATTTGTAACAAAAACACATATTTTGTCCGAATTTTTTAATTGTTTTTTTGACAAAACAATGTAAAATAGTGTAGAATATAGTAGTTTGACTGAGAGATATTTATAATACACTATACATAAAGTAGCTCCAAAGGAGAATTGACTTGGAAAAATATATTATTACAGGCGGTAAGCCGCTTCACGGAGAAGTTACAATAAGCGGAGCCAAAAATGCGGCGGTTGCAATTTTGCCTGCCACGGTTTTGGCAGGAGGCGTTTGCACTCTTGAAAATATACCGGATATAAGCGATATAGGTTATGAGATCGACATTCTTCGTCGGATGGGCGCCCGTGTTAGGCGTCTCAGCTCATCAAGCCTTGAAATTGACACAACCGATGTTAACACAACGGAGGTGCCTCTTGAGCTTGGGGCAAAATTCCGTGCTTCATACTATTTTATAGGAAGCCTTTTGTCAAAGTTCGGCAGGGCCAATGTGCCAATGCCAGGCGGCTGTAATTTAGGGGCACGCCCTATTGACCAACATCTTAAAGCGTTTACGGCTTTGGGTGCCCAGTACGATTTGGACTATGCAATGATAAATGTTGAAAGCGAAAATCTTGTGGGCGCTCATGTGTTCTTCGACACGGCGTCGGTAGGGGCTACAATAAACGCAATGCTTGCTTCCGTTATGGCAGATGGCACCACTATTTTGGAAAATGTGGCGAAAGAACCTCACATTGTTGATGTGGCAAACTTTTTGAACACCATGGGTGCGGATGTAAGAGGCGCCGGTACAGATGTTATAAAAATACGCGGCGTAAAAGTTATGCACGGCGCAGATTATGCAATTATCCCGGATCAAATAGAAGCCGGTACATTTATGGTTGCCGCTGCAGCTACAAGAGGGGATATAGTCATTAAAAATGTTATACCCAAACATCTTGAAAGCATTACAAGCAAGTTGCGTGTAATAGGCGCAAATGTGGAAGAATTTGACGATTATGTTCATGTTACCGGTGCAAAAGAATACCAGGCAACAAACATTAAGACAATGCCTCACCCGGGTTTCCCTACGGATATGCAATCTATAATAGGCGTTTTATTGTGCCTTGCAAAGGGTACTTCAATTATCACCGAAAGCATTTGGGACAGCCGATTTAAATATTGTGACGAACTTATAAAA
Organism: uncultured Oscillospiraceae bacterium; assembly: GCA_934526065.1. Classification (GTDB taxonomy): domain Bacteria; phylum Bacillota; class Clostridia; order Oscillospirales; family Ruminococcaceae; genus RGIG3102. Next base: position 51,548 of record CAKSZX010000003.1, on the reverse strand, counting down.
ATGGGCGCCAATATCCATGTTGAGGGCAAGGTTGCCGTTTTTGAAGGGGTTGAAAAACTTCGTCCGGCGCCTGTTGTGGCAACGGATTTGAGAGCCGGTGCGGCTTTGGTTGTTGCGGCTTTATGTGCGGACGGTCAAAGTGAAATATCCGAAATTTCTCACGTTGAAAGAGGCTATGTTGACATAGTTAAAAAAATACGCGCTTTAGGCGGCAACATTGTAAAGGTTGATATTCCTGAAAGCGGAACACTTAAAAAGGCATATTGATTTACATCGGGCAGAGCTGAATTTTTCATCTCCGCCCGTATTTTTGGAACGGAACTATAAAATGGCAAGATATATATCACTTTACTCCGGCTCTTCCGGCAACTGTTCTGTCGTTGAAAAAGACAGCAAATTTATACTCATAGATGTAGGCAAAAGCGCAAAAATCACCAATGCCGCATTAAAAGACGCAGGGTTGGATATAAAAAATTTACAGGGTGTTTTGGTAAGCCACGAACACAGCGACCACATAAAGGGATTGAAAGTATTTTTAAAAAACATTCATGTGCCTTTGTACACAAACCCGGCAACGGCGGAGTATCTTGTAAAGCGTGAACTTGTACCGGCACATACGGATGTGCGCTGTATGAATTACGGCGGAGAAGATTTGGGGGATTTTTTTGTAACCGGCTTTGACACACCTCACGATTCCGCAGGCTGTATGGGTTTTAGGGTACATACGGAGGGCAGTCAAATGGCTATTGCCACCGACCTTGGACATATAACCGAAAACATTTTACACAATCTTTCAAATACGGATCTTACGGTTATCGAGGCCAATTATGACAACAGAATGTTGGCCGATGGGCCTTATCCTTATTATCTGAAAGAGAGAATAGACTCCGATTACGGACATTTGAGCAACATACAGTCCGGATTGGCAATATCAAAACTTGTGGAAAAAGGTGCAAAGCAAATACAACTATGTCACCTTTCACAGACCAACAACACCCCCACAACTGCACTGACAAGTATTGCTGCAACGGCAAAAAATGTAGGCATTGTGTTTGATAAGGATGTAAAAGTAAGGGTCAATTCAAGAAATTCCGTCACACGGCCGGCTTTCTTTTAGGTGACAAAATATGATAAATGTAACTTTAATAACAATGGGCAAGGTACAAAAGGGCTTTTTGACCGACGGCTGCAACGAGTACATAAAGCGTTTGAGAGCCATGTGCGATTTTAAGCTTGTGGAAATAGAGGACGAACCTTTGCCGGAGAAAAACTTAAACCAAACCCTTATAGACAAGGCTTTGGAAAAGGAGAGCGGTAAAATAATTTCCGCCATACCGAAACAAAGCTATGTCATAGCCATGTGTATAGAGGGAAAGCAACTTGCCAGCGAGGACTTTGCAAAGCTGTTTAACCAAAAAGCGGTAGAGGGGTATTCAAGTATATGCCTTATAATCGGCTCAAGCCATGGGCTTTCGGAAAAAGTTAAAGTCCGTCGGGATTTGCGTATGTCTTTTTCAAAGATGACTTTCCCCCATCAGCTTTTCAGGCTTATGGCTTTGGAACAAATTTACCGTGCCTTTTCCATAAATGCAGGTACTAAGTATCACAAATAATTTAATATATTTTACGGTGTGGATTGTAAACACACCGTTTTTATTTTGAAAAAATCTTGTAAATTTGTAAAAATATGCCGCTTTTTATATAAAAATTGTCGGTTTACACAAGTGTATTTTGATATTTTCGTACATATTCCGACTTGAAAAAATTTTCTCAAATGGTAATATATTAGTATGGAGGTGTTCGGATGAAATATTTAGATGACCGGCGTACCGATTTGCCGATATATCTGTTTAAAAAAGGCGAATTATTTGAGGCATATACATTTTTCGGCAGTCATAAGGTAAGCAAAAATAAATGGGTTTTCACAGTCTGGGCGCCGGGGGCTGCGGCGGTTTCCCTTGTGGGAGATTTTAACGGTTGGCAGGCGGGGCAAAACCCTATGCACAACATAAAGGACAGCGGCATTTGGCAAACGGTTGTAACGGCTGATATGCAGTTTCAATCATATAAATACGCCATAACCGACACAAGGGGCAAAACCGTTAATAAAAGCGACCCTTATGCTTTTCACTTTGAAACAAGGCCGGGTAACGCCTCTAAGGCTTATCGGGCACCTGCACACAGATGGAAAGATAAAAAGTGGCAGACACAGGAAAAAGAGCCTATATACAACTGCCCGATGAATATATATGAAGTGCATCTTTCCGGCTTTATGCGCCACCCGGACGGCAGCGTTTATACATACCGTGAAAGCGCCGAGGCAATTTCAAAATATGTTAAAAAAATGGGGTACACCCATGTGGAAATTATGCCGATTTCCGAATATCCATTTGACGGTTCATGGGGGTATCAGGTAGGGGGATATTACGCCCCTACAAGCAGGTACGGCACCCCGGAAGATTTTAAATATTTTGTGGACTGTATGCACCAAAACGGAATAGGCGTAATAATGGACTGGGTTCCTGCTCATTTTCCGAAAGACGAATTCGGACTTTATCATTTTGACGGCAAGGCCTGTTACGAAAATCAAAACCCGCAAATGGCGGAACACAAAGAATGGGGAACCATGGTTTTTGATTTCGGCAAGGGTGAAGTGCAGAGCTTTTTGATTTCAAACGCTTTGTATTGGCTGAAAGAGTACCACATTGACGGCTTGCGTGTTGACGCAGTTGCAAGTATGTTGTACCTTGACTACAACAGGCAGCCGGGGCAGTGGACCCCTAACAAAAACGGAGGAAATGAAAACTTAGAGGCCGTGGCCTTTTTACAAAAGCTGAACACAGAAGTTTTTGCAAGATTTCCCAACGCCTTAATGATAGCGGAAGAATCTACCGCATGGCCTTTGGTAACGGCACCTGCCGACAAGGGCGGTTTGGGTTTTAACTTTAAGTGGAATATGGGCTGGATGAATGACATTCTGGACTATATGAAAACCGATCCTTACTTCCGTGCGGGGGTACACAATAAGATAACATTTTCGTTTATGTACGCTTTCAGCGAGAACTTTATTCTGCCAATAAGTCACGATGAGGTTGTGCATATGAAAGGCTCGTTGCTGAATAAAATGCCGGGGAGCGAGGAACAAAAATTTGCGGGTTTCCGTTCTTTTATAGGGTATATGACAGCTCATCCGGGCAAAAAATTGTTGTTTATGGGTCAGGATTTGGCCCAGTATTCGGAGTTTAGCGAGGAGAGGGAGATTGATTGGTTCCTGCTTGAAAAGCCGTTACACGCAAAGGCCAACCAAATGGTTAAGGATATAAACAAGTTCTATCTGTCAAACAGCCCCCTGTGGCAGGAGGATTGCTCTTGGCAGGGCTTTGAGTGGATTTCCGCCGACGACAGCACACAGAATGTGATAGTCTTTTTGAGAAAAGACAGAGAGGGAAAATCTCTTTTGTGCGTGTCCAATTTTTCCGGCAGCAGTTATGAGGGCTACGAGTTCGGCGTGCCGAAACCCGGTTACTACAAAGAGGTATTCAATACCGACAATGTAAAGTACGGCGGCAAGGGCGGCGGCAACCCAAGGGCAGTGCACAGCAAAAAAGGAGCTATGCACGGCAGAGAAAACCATATAAAAATAAATATTCCGGCTATGACAACGCTGTTTTTCACAGTGCCGGATGATATAAAACAGGCAGAGCCTAAAAGTAAAAAAAGGAGAGGAACATTATGAAAGAGTGTATAGCTATGCTTTTGGCAGGCGGTCAGGGTTCAAGGCTTTATGCCCTCACAAGGCAAACGGCAAAACCGGCGGTCTATTTCGGAGGAAAGTACAGAATTATAGATTTCCCCCTTTCAAACTGTGTAAACAGCGGTATTGACACCGTTGGGGTTTTAACCCAGTATCAGCCTTTGGAACTGAACGAGTATTTGGGCAACGGTCAGCCTTGGGATTTGGACAGAATTCACGGCGGTGTACATGTTTTGCCCCCATACCAAAAGGCCACCGGCAGCGATTGGTACAAGGGCACCGCAAATGCAATTTATCAAAACATAAACTTTATCGAAAGATATGCCCCGCAGTATGTTTTGATTTTGTCCGGCGACCACATCTACAAAATGAATTATGAAAAGATGCTTGCACGGCACAAGGCGAAAAAGGCGGACGCCACCATTGCGGTTTTACAGGTTCCGAAAGAGGAGGCAAGCCGTTTTGGCATTATGACCTGCAACGACGACGGAAGAATAGTCAAGTTTACCGAAAAGCCGAAAGAGCCGGATTCGGATTTGGCGTCAATGGGTATATACATATTCACATGGGATAAATTGAAAAAATATCTCATAGAGGACGAGGCCGATAAGTCCAGCGAAAATGACTTTGGCAAAAATATCATACCTAAGATGTTAAAAGACGAGCAAAAGCTCTATGCCTATAACTTTGAGGGATATTGGAAAGATGTAGGTACGATTGACAGTTTGTGGGATTCAAACCTTGACCTGCTTGACCCGAATGTTCCCCTTGATGTTTGGGATGAGTCTTGGAGAATTTATTCCCGTACCCACAACGTTCCGCCGCAGCATATAGGACGGACAGCCGAAATAGAAAATTCTATGATCAGCGAAGGTTGTGACATAGACGGCTTTGTGGATTTCTCGGTTCTTTTCCAAAGCGTAACGGTTGAGGAAGGGGCAAATGTCAGATATTCCGTTGTAATGCCGGGTTCCGTAATTAAAAAGGGCGCAGATGTTCGGTATGCGATAATAGGCGAAAACTGCGTTGTTGAAGAGGGAGCAAAGGTAGGACAACGCCCTGAAAAAATGGAAGATATAGAAAAATGGGGCATTGCGGTTTTGGGCAATAATGTTACGGTGCATAAAGGTGCAACCGTTGAGGCAAAGGCAATGATTTATTCCGATGTAAAGGCTGGTGAATAATATGACAAGCGGAAATAAAGTTTTGGGTATTATATTCCCCAATATGCATGACGAGGCTGTAAAGGAACTTACCGAGCTGCGCACCAGCGCAAGTATTCCTTTCGGCGGCAGATACAGACTTATAGATTTTACCCTTTCGGAATTTGTAGCCGCAGGGGTAAACAATGTGTGCCTTGTGGTTAAAAGAAACTATGTTTCTCTTATGGATCATTTGGGCTCCGGCAGGGAGTATGATTTGGCAAGAAAAAACGGCGGTTTGCGCATTTTCCCGCCTTTTGCGGAATCCGGTATGCGGTCCTATAAGGGCAAAATCGAGGCTTTAAACAACATTCTAACATTTATTGACGAAAACGGACGGGACACCGTAATCTTGGCCGACAGCGGTATTGTAAGCTGTATAGATTATAAAGATGTCCTTGAAAAACATTATGAAAAAGGCGCTCAAATCACTGCGATATACAAGACGGAAAAAATTACAACTTGCAGTGAAAAGGATAATGTGACCTTTGAAATAGGCGATGACGACAGAATAACAGGGGTGTATGTTAACGAAAACCGGGGCGTTGTGGCAAATAACGCCATGTGGGCTTATGTTATTGACAAAAAACTTTTGGTTGAGCTGGTACACGAATGTTATAAAAAGGGATTTATAAATTTTGAGAATGATGTTTTACAGAAAAACACAGAAAATTTAAAGATTTACGGTTATTCTTACACCGGATATTTAAGCAGAATACAAAGCCTTAAATGCTATTTTGACGCCAATATGGATCTTCTTGACAAAAGGGTTATGGACAGCCTGTTCTCGCAGCATCCGGTTTACACAAAAATTCGTGATGATGCACCGGCGAGATATTTGCGGGGAAGCTCGGTTAAAAACGATATTGTTGCTGACGGCTGTTGCATAGAGGGATATGTTGAGCACAGTGTGCTTTTCAGAGGTGTAAAAATCGGCAAAGGCGCAATAGTTACAAACTGTGTGCTTATGCAAGATGCCATTGTTGAGGACGGCGCAATACTTGAAAATGTAATCTGCGATAAAAAGGCCGTTATCACAAAGGATAAAAGGCTTATCGGGGACGCAAATCACCCTGTGTTTGTAGGCAAAAAAGAGATAGTGTAAGGGGGTAATTCTGTGAAGGTTCTGTTTTGTTCAAGCGAATGTGTTCCATTTGCCGCCAGCGGCGGTTTGGGAGATGTAACCGGCAGTTTGCCGAAAGCCCTTGTAAAAGAAGGACTTGATGTAAGGGTGATTTTGCCCCTTTACCAAAAGACAAAAGATAAATATATTGACGATTTAAAATTTATAACAAGTTTTTATGTTCCCTTTGGTTGGCGCAATCGGTACTGCGGCTTGTTTACACTGGAAAAGGACGGGGTAACATACTACTTTATTGACAATGAGTATTATTTCTATCGTCCGGGTTTGTACGGCTATTATGACGACGGGGAGAGGTTTGCGTATTTTTCAAAGGCAATTTTGGAGAGCATGCAATATATAGACTTCGGTCCCGATGTTATACACACAAACGATTGGCAAACCGCCCTTGTGAATTTGTATATAAACAGCTATTACAGGCATTTGGATAAGTTTTACGGCATAAAAACCGTTTTTACCATACACAACATTCAATATCAGGGTCAGTACGGATTAAATGTTATTGATGAAGTTGTAGGTGTGCCGGACGCATGGAAGCACCTTTTGGAATACAACGGCGACGCCAACTATATGAAGGCTGCCATTGAGGCTGCGGATAAGGTTACAACGGTTTCGCCCACTTACGCAGGGCAAATTCTCGACCCTTGGTACGCCTGCGGTCTCGACGGAATTTTGCAGGCCAGACAGTTTAAAATTCAGGGTATTCTCAACGGAATTGATTACGATGAGTATAATCCTAAGACAGATAAACTTATAGTAAAGAATTATTACAGCGGTGCTTTTATAAAAGGCAAGGCGGCTTGCAAAAATGATTTGAGAGAATACTTTAATCTTGAAAAAGATGACAGCCCGATAATTTCTATTGTGTCAAGACTTGTTGACCACAAGGGGGTTGACATAATAAGGGACAGCGCCGAAAGACTTGTAAATCGGGGTTATCAGCTTGTTTGCCTTGGCAGCGGCGAGTGGCAGTACGAAGAATTTTTCAGATACCTGGCAGGTAAATATCCGGGCAGGGTAGGTGTTGAAATCGGCTTTGTACCGGCTTTGGCACGCAAAATTTACGCAGGCAGCGATATGTTTTTAATGCCCAGCAAGTCGGAACCATGCGGTTTAAGCCAAATGATTGCCCTGCGCTACGGCACGGTGCCTATCGTAAGGGAAACCGGCGGACTTAAAGACAGCGTTAAAGACTCCCTTGACGGAGAGGGCAACGGTTTTACATTCCGGGGCTATTCCGCCGACGAATTGTACGATTGCTGTATGCGTGCTTATGAGGGTTATCAAGACAAAAAGGGTTGGAAAATCCTTGTTAAGCGAGCCATGGAGTGCGATAACAGTTGGAAAAACAGCGCAAAAGAGTATATTAAAATGTACGAAAATTGCCTTACACTTTGGTAAAGATACAGCCGACAGATTTGTCGGCTGTTTTGTTTATAATTTGGTAAAATGCACGAAAATAATGCACAGTTTTAATAATTAAAATACATATTGACATATTAAATGATATTTGGTATAATGTGTGTGTAAAGCTAAGAAGAGGATGTGATGTTATTATGGTATAATATGCTATTGAGGATATTTTATCTTTTATGTAATTTGAAAGGAGAATAATTTATGAAATTTAAAAAAATGTTAGCAGTATCGGCTATGATTATTGGGGCAATATCAATATCATCAATACATGGTTGGGCATATTTGGATGACATTTCTAAATATGAAACCCCTAAAATTGAGCATACTTTGAAAAACGAAAATTCCTCTATAACATTTAATACCAATTTATACGATTCTGATGAGATAGTTACTTATTCGCAAGATAGTTCATCAGATACCGTTACACTTGAAAGTCATAGCTCGAAAGACATGTTCACAACGACATTCGAACTTGTGGATGGGCAATATCTGCAACCAGTTTCTAACGAAGGGATAGAAAAAAATATTATTGGTATATACGATGCTGATGATAATATGATTGCTGTTGTTGACATTCCTGTCATTGAACTTGAAAACGGAAAGGTTTCTTATGGTAGAAATATAATATCTAACGATAATTCGATAATTCATGAAGTACCTAAAAATGGAATTAACGCTATAAGTAGCGCAGTTACTGTAACGGCAACAAGACGGTGGTCATATTACTTTTTTGGGTATGGATATAACAACGGTGGAGAGTATCACGATTTTTGGATGACGCCAAATTACGGCGCATTCAGTGCGGACCAAGGCTCAGGATTTAATACATTAACTCTGTCATGGAATGCAATAGATACTCGGATGAGGAGTACTTTAACAGGTAGCGATAGAACTAAATGGGTGAATAATCCTACAACATTGTATAATCAGTTCAAATGCCACCACGAATTGGCTGGAGTATATTGTTGGAACCTGGAAGAGTATCGACCGATAGTCTCATGGAGTGAGATGCTCCGAAAGAAGTGCAATCCATGAAAAAGAAATTATTAGAAATCCCGATAGGTTACTGGATCAACATCATATTCTTGTTCGCATATTCATTGACGTATATTTTGCAGCTACGCCTTGAAAAATTTGATGGATATTTGCCGTATTACAACTACTACACTTGGCTTGCAGTGCCGATTGTGATATTTGCCGTGTATTCAGCGGTGACACTTTTACTGTATATGACAGGCAAGAAAAAGCTTATATCACTTGTATCAGTTGCTGTGCTTGCGTTTAACATTTTATTGTGCGGTGACAGTTTTGTGCAAATTTACAGGCATTTTAAAAATTCGTATTTATTGAGAAACGAAAGATATGCCTTGCAGGAAATATCCCTTGAACAGGCATCTTCAATTGAAAGAGGCAATTATATGGTATATGTTCGTCGTGATTCTTGCATGTATTGCAAAGAAACTGATTATGCGATTGACAATACATTGAAAAATCAACCTTTGAAAGTCTATTCTTATGACGGCACAGCCGACAGAGAAAACAAAAAAGATGAATATTATGAATTTATCAATAAATATGGAATAGAAGGATTGCCTCGGCTTATTGTGTTTGTAAACGGCAAGGCGGACAGCGTTTTAACTTATGATGACATAAGCGATAATTTAGATGATATACTCCATATGTACCGAATGAAAAACATATATTTTACGGAAGATTTATAAAAAATGCCGACCCTTTTGGGTCGGCTTTGTTTATGTGGGGTTTAAATGTTAAAATCTCTGTCTAACCGGCGGTACTGCACCGCCTCCATAATATGAGAAGAATCTATTATATCACAGTGATCCAAATCCGCTATGGTTCTGGCTACTTTTAGTATTTTATCATAGGAACGGGCGGAAAGGCTCATTCTGTCAAAAATCTTTTTAAGCACCTCTTGACCTTTGGCTGTAACCGGGCAGAATTTTGCCATATATTTCGGCGGTATGCCGCTGTTGGTCTTTATGTCAGTACCGGCAAAGCGCTTGGTTTGCAGGGCTCTGGCGGCGATAACTCGTTTTAAAATTTCTGCGGATGGCTCGGATTTTTCTTCGCCTGTCAAATCCTCCCATTTAACATCTTCAAGTTTAACTTGCAGGTCAATTCTGTCCAGCATAGGGCCGCTTATGCGGTTTATATACCGCCGTCGCTTTGTGGCGGAGCAGGTGCAAACATGATTTTCACAGCCGAAATAACCGCAGGGACAAGGGTTCATGGCTGCAACAAGCATTATGTCGCTTGGGTATGTCCGACTGTAATTTACCCTTGAAATCGTGACAACGCCGTCTTCGATAGGGGCGCGGAGTGATTCTAAAACATCACGCTGAAAATATGGGAATTCGTCCAAAAACAAAACGCCGTTATTGGCAAGAGAAATTTCCCCGGGGCGGGGGTTGCTGCCGCCGCCGGTTAAAGCCGGCGCAGACACAGTGTGATGAGGGCTGCGGAAAGGTCTTTTGGTAATAAGCCCTTCTTCTTTGCCTATAAGACCGCTTATTGAGTAAAGTTTTGTGGTTTGCATTGCTTCCGCTTTTGAAAGGGGAGGTAAAATCGAGGGCAGCCTTTTGGCAAGCATACTTTTACCGGAACCGGGAGGACCGCTCATCAAAAGATTGTGTCCCCCTGCGGCGGCAATTTCCAAGGCTCGTTTTGCCCGACTTTGCCCTTTGACATCCCGAAAGTCCAAAAGTTCTTCTTCCTTTTCAATCTCGGTGTATGTGTGGGGTGTAAGACGGATTTCACCTTTGAAAAAGGATACTATTTCGCTTACGCTTTCAATGCCGAAAACAAGCAGACCGTCAACCACACTGGCCTCGTTGGCATTATCTTTTGAAACAAACAGGCAGGTAAAACCCATTTCTTTCGCCTTAATCGCCATGGGTAAAATGCCAGAAACGCCCCTTAAAGTGCCGTCAAGAGACAGTTGTGCCGCAAAAGAATACTTTGGGTTTATAGGGGGAATATCCCCTTTTGCCGCTAAAATACCAAGCAGAACAGGCAGGTCGTAAACCGCACCGCTTTTTTTAATTTCGCTTGGAGCCAAGTTTACGGTTATTCGGCTGGCAGGGTAGGTGAGGCCGCTGTTTTTTATTGCGCTGCGAACACGCTCTTTTGCCTCTTTTACCGCATTGTCCGGCAGACCCACAATTTCAAAACCCGGCAAACCGCCGGAAATATGGGTTTCCACCGTTACAACATAGCCGTCTATGCCCATAACGCCGAAGCTGTATGTTTTGCTGAACATTAAAATCACCTTACCTTTTGGCATTTTATCTATATGATACAGTATAAAAATAATAATTTCAACACAAAAAGCGGCAAAAGTTTTGCCGCCTGCATTTTACAATAAGATTGTCTTTGAAAGATTTACGCCGGAATCAAGCAACATACAAATTTCGTAATAAACCTCGCTTATCTCTTCCGGTTTGCAGTCAAATCCGTTTTTCCACCAGCGCTCAGCCAAGCGGTAAGCCGTCATATAACGGCGCATTAAAAACCAATGAAGATATTCGTTTTTAATCGGATTTTCTTCGTCATAGTGAATGTACTCCCCGATGGCGTCTGCAACTCTTTTGGCAATATACCTTTCGGTGGAGTTTATTAAAAGGTCGTTGAAAATACAACTGAATATATTTCTTTTTTCATACACACGTGAGAAGAATTCACAGCCGCTTTCTATGAATTTTTCCGGCGTGGCTTCACCGCAGAGTATAAGGTCGTTCATTCTCTTTATACATTCAATGTACAAATCCGTTTCGTAATCTACTATAAATTTGCCAAAGGCATTTTTATCCTCGTAGTTTTGATAAAAGCACATAGTGGTATAGCCGGCTTTTTTGCAAATATCGCTTACATAAATTTTGTCGCTACACCCACTTGTAAGCAAATCGGCATATGCATTTACAAACGCTTTGTCACTGCGTTTTAACTTAACTGCACATAAACTCTCCATATTAAATTAACATCTCCCTATATGGTGTTATTATACACCTGTACAGCAATAAGTCAATGTGATGACATGAAATTCTACAAATTCAAATATAAAAAGTTTATAATTTTGGTTAATATGTAAACTTTTTTACGAAATTTAAAATTCTATAAATTGAAAATGTGAACAAATTGTTATAAGATTATTACAAATCAAAGGGCAAGGTGATTGCCTTACGGGTGTAATTATTGTAAAAGGAGAAAAATTATGGCTAATACTAATACCACTAAGGATCTAAACAGGACCCTTAAAAAAGGCGATTTGATGTCTATCGCCGTTGGTCAGATTATCGGTGCCGGCGTTATGGTTATGTCCATTGCCGCCTTGGGTATGACGGGTCGTTCCGTTAATATCGCTTTCGTTGTTGCCGCTGTTTTGACTTGTTTCGGCTCTTTGCCGTCAATCTTTATGGGCTCCACCATTCGTGTTATGGGTGGTTTCTATTCACAGGCCGCTATCTTTGTAGGCGACCAGTTTGCAGGTTACTATTCTGTTATTCAAATCTTCTCAAATATGTCGCAGGCTATGTTTGCAACTGGTCTTGTATCTTACATGGGATCTCTCATTCCGGTTATTTACGAACATGAGTTGGTATTCTCGGTTATATTCTATATGATTTTCTTTGCACTCAACTGGTTCGGTACAGATTGGATGGCAAAGGTACAGTCTTTCATGTTCTATTTGCTCATCATCGCCCTTGTAATGTTTACTGTATTCGGCGTTCCGAAGGTACAGTGGGCAGGTTACTTCGGCAATGAACTCTTCGGCGAGCCGCTGTTCTCAAACGGTATTTCAGGTTTGCTTGAAGCTGCTTCTTATCTTACATTCGCAACAGGCGGCGCTACGGTTATCGTTTCATTCTCAGCTGAAGCTGTTAACCCGACAAAGGATATTCCTATTGTTATTATCGTATCTACATTAGGCGTTGCTATTTTGTACGCATTTATGTCATCATGTATCGGCGGTATCTTGCCGGCATCTGAAGTTATTGCAGCGGGTAACCTTTCAGTTCTCGCTAAGATGATTATGCCTACACCTTGCTACTACTTCTTTGTCATTTGCGGCGCTTGCTTCGCACTTGGTACAACACTTAACTCTTCAATTGCATCAGCTGTTAAACCGTTGTTCGCAGCTGCAGCTGACGGTTGGTTCCCACCGGTATTCGCAAGACTTAATAAACATAAAGTTCCTTATGGTTGGCTTATAGTATTTGCGGTTGTTAACATAGTTGCTATCGTATCAGGTATGAATATCTCAATGATAGGTAAACTCGTTCTCTTTATCGGTAACATTAACAGTGTGTTCCTTATCGTGGGCATTATGAAGTTGCCTAAGCTCTTCCCGGAACCATGGGCAAAATCACCGTTCCATGTATCTAATACAATGCTTTATGTATTGTTGTCCTTGTCACTTGCAGTAACGCTTATGCAGGCTTACATGAACTGCCAGAACCAGGCACCTTGGGTTATCTATTCTAATATAGGTATGTTCATATTCGCATTTGTTTACTCAAAGGTTATGCTTAAGAGCGGTAAAGTTAAGGTTTCCGCTAACTACGAGTTATTGTAATAAAAAATCTTGAATTTATTACAATTTTAAAAAGTAATTACACGATTTAGGCTTAGAATATTGCGCTGAGCATGAAGCTTAAAAAGTATCACCCGAAAAGGGGCTGCGAAAGCAGCCCCTTTTTCGTGGGCAAATTTCAGTTGCATTTTTGAGATAAATTTTAAAATTTTTTGCGAATATAATTGAACGAAAGTCGTTTATGTGTTATTCTTATTATATAAAATACTCGTATTAAATAACGGAGGCAACAGTATATGTACAAAGACGAATATCGGCGTTGGTGCCGGCAGGTTAAAGAAGATTATCTTCTTGAAGAACTTAATGCTATTAAAGATAACGACCGGGAAATTGAGGACAGATTTTTATTAAACCTTGAATTCGGTACAGCCGGTTTGAGAGGCGTTTTGGGCGCAGGCACAAACAGAATGAATATTTACACCGTTGCAAAGGCGACACAGGGCTTGGCTAACTATCTTTTGTCTGAGGAAGAACACCCAAAGGTGGCCATCTCTTACGATTCAAGAAATCGCAGCCGGGAATTTGCCAAGATAAGCGCACGGGTGCTTGCGGCAAACGGCATTAAAGTATATATCTATTCAACCCTTATGCCGGTGCCTATGCTTTCCTTTGCGGTTAGAAACACAGGCTCTTCCGCAGGTATTATGGTAACTGCCAGCCACAACCCGGCCAAATACAACGGCTATAAGGTTTACGGCCCGGACGGCTGCCAAATGACAAGCGAAAGCGCAGACAAGGTTTTAGGCGAGATAAACAAACTTGATATTTTTAAAGATATTAAAAAGGTTGATTTTGAAAAGGCTTTGGAAGAAAAAACCATCGAATATACTCCGGACAGCGTTATAAATGCCTATTACGAATGGTGTTTGGGACAGATGATGAGAAAAGATATTTTCAAAAAAGAACCTTTGCAGTTGGTTTACACACCGCTTAACGGCGCAGGTAACCTGCCGGTTCGCCATGTGCTTAAAACGGCGGGACTTGAAAATATTTCCGTAGTAAAAGAACAGGAAATGCCAAACGGTAACTTCCCCACATGCCCTTATCCGAACCCGGAAATCAAAGAGGCAATGGCCTTGGGACTTGAACAGGCAAAGAGCGAGAAAGCGGATATTTTAATTGCCACCGACCCGGACTGCGACCGTGTGGGTATTGCGGTAAAAGAAGCTGGGGATTATATCATGCTCACAGGCAATCAGGTGGGTATTTTGCTTGTGGACTACATAGCAAAAACAAGAAAAGAACTTGGCACATTGCCTGAAAATCCGATTTTGGTTAAGTCGATAGTTACATCCAGCCTTGCGGATCGGGTTGCAAAAAGCCACGGAGTTGAAACGGTAAATGTTCTCACCGGTTTCAAATACATAGGCGATACAATAAAAAAACTGGAAGAAAAAGGCGAAAAGAACAGATTTATCCTTGGATTTGAGGAGAGCTACGGCTATCTTGTAGGCACAGAGGTAAGAGATAAGGATGCCGTTGTGGCAACTCTTATTATCTGTGAAATGGCGGCATATTACAGAAGTATAGGTTCTTCCGTTTATAAGGCCTTGCAGGAAATTTATCAAAAATTCGGTTTCTATCTCAACAAGGTTGATTCATACACATTTGAAGGCTTGCGGGGCATGGACAAGATGAAGGAAATTATGTCCGCATTGCGTGCAAATCCTCTTATGAAGTTGGGCGATTACGAAGTTGAGGCAAGAGAGGATTACAAAACTCTTGTTCACAAAGACGAAAAGACCGGCCGGGTTACGGATATTAAATTGCCAAGCTCAAATATTTTGGTTTATATGTTGCAGGGCGGCCATCAGGTTATTATTCGTCCTTCCGGCACAGAGCCTAAAATTAAGGTTTACTACTCGATAAAAGGCAAGGATCGGCGGGAAGCCGACATGATTAAGGCCGATATTGACAAGACGATAAAATCTGTATTGGCATAATTTTGAAAATTTGATAAAAACACTTGAAAAATTTTAAATAGTGTGTTATCATCTTTAAGTAACTATAGGGCAGAGGACGGAAACCCCTGTCGATTTGAAATTGAGGTGAATAAAATGAGAGACATCCATCCAAAGTACGAAGAAGCTACAATCACTTGTGCTTGCGGTAACGTTATTAAAACACGCTCCACAAAGAAAAACATTTCTGTTGATGTTTGCGCTAAGTGCCACCCATTCTATACAGGTAAACAGAAAGTTGTAGATTCAGGCGGTCGTGTTGACAGATTCAAGAAGAGATTCGGTATCACAGACTAATGATAAAAATTCAAGGGCGGTATTTTTTACCGCCCTGTTTTTTCGTTTTTAAAAGAGGTTATTTTGGCAGATTACAAAACCGTTGGGCAGGTTTATTCTCGGTCGATAGAAGAAAAAAAGAGCGAGTTTATCCGGTATATTTCCCACATAAAGGACGAGGCGGACGCCGCAAACTTTTTAAATAAAATAAGAAAAAAACACTATGACGCAAGGCACCGGTGTTATGCCTATATTTTAAAAGAGGGCGGTGTACAGCGCCAAAGCGATGACGGCGAGCCGCAAAAAACCGCAGGTATGCCTATTTTAGAGGTTTTGCGACATTCCGGGCTGGAAGATGTTATCATAGTTGTTGTAAGGTATTTCGGCGGTACGCTTTTGGGTACCGGCGGCCTTGTCCGTGCCTATACGGCTGCGGCTCAAAGCGCTTTAAGCGGTGCGGAAATACTTTCTTACAGCTTGTGTGTGGATTTGGAAATAAATATCGACTATCCCCTGTATGACAGGGTTGCGGCTTTGTGCCGGAGCGACGGCGGCAAGGTTATAGATACCGTATATGCGGAGAATGTAAAACTTAAAGTGAGAATGGTAAGCGGAACACAGCAAAAGTTGATAGACGACCTTATGCCTTTGACAAAGGGGAAAATCCCCCATGTGAGCGATGAATTTTATGAAATTTTTTAAGAATTTAAAAAAATAGAGGTTTTTTTTGAAAAAATCGGTATATAGATAATAGGAGGGATATTTATGAGAGATACCCACAGGGGCGAAAGCCCGGTGTTTGAAAGTTTCTTTCATCTTATACATATCCCTCTTTAAGGACTTTAAAATACAGCTTGATTTTGATAGGACAAGCAGTAAGGCGTAACGGTAAGTATTTTACCCGATTATAATTGCGGAAAGGAGAGAATTATGGCAATACCTCAATCATACATACAGGAATTAACGGCGAGAAACGACATATATGACACGATTTCCAAAAGTGTGCAGCTTAAAAGAGCCGGCAGACTGTACAAAGGACTTTGCCCTTTTCACTCCGAGCGCAGTCCGTCTTTTACGGTGTACCCGGAAACACAAAGTTACTATTGCTTTGGCTGCGGTGCCGGCGGCGATGTAATTAAATTTACCATGGAGATAAATTCTTTGTCTTACATAGAGGCTGTGAGATTTTTGGCTCAGGGCTGCGGTATGAGCATGCCCGATGAGGACGACGGCCGGGCGAGAGTTAAAAGCCGCATTTTACAAATGAACAAAGATGCGGCCAGGTATTTTTATGCAAAACTCAACAGCGACCGGGGCAGAGAGGCCAGAAAGTACCTGCGCAACAGGCAACTTTCCGATAAGACTATCGTAAATTTCGGTCTTGGATATTCAGGCACAGCAGACGACTGGAACGGACTTATAAATTTTTTGCAGTCAAAGGGTTATACTATAAGGGAGATGCAAAGCGCATTTTTGGCCGCACCCAATAAAAGCGGAAAGGGATTTCACGATACTTTCCACAACAGAATAATGTTTCCGATTATAAATTTGCAGGGAAATGTTATTGCTTTTGGCGGCAGAAGAATGGGGGAAGAAGGCGGCCCTAAATACCTAAACAGCTCGGATACTCCGGTTTTTAAAAAGAGCAATGGACTTTTTGCATTGAATTTGGCGAAAAAATCCGGCAAGGATTATTTTATCCTCTGTGAGGGGTATATGGACGTTATCTCCATGCACCAAGCCGGGTTTAACAGCGCCGTGGCGTCTTTGGGCACGGCTCTCACACAGCAGCAAGCAAGGCTTATAGGGGATTACACCAAAAAAGTTGTGCTTGCATACGATTCCGACGAGGCAGGGCAGAAAGCCACAAGGCGAGCCATGGAACTTTTTGCCAACGAAGATGTGACGGTTCAGGTTTTGCAGATGAAAGGCGCAAAAGACCCGGACGAGTTTATAAAAAAATTCGGGGCCGAAAAATTTGAAATGCTTATATCAGGGGCAAGTTCCGCTTTGGATTTCACCTTGTCGAAACTGAAAAATCAATATGATATTTCAAATACCGAACAGAGGGTGCAATATCTTACCAAGGCCTGCGATGTGTTGGCGGAATTGCACAACCCTATACGGCAGGACGTTTACAGCCGGCGATTGGCACAGGAAACCGCCACCGACAAAAGCGCCATACTTGAAATGATAAACCGCAAGGTGCGCAGTTTGAGGCGTAAAGAGGATAAAAAGCGGGAGAGAGAAATATTAAATTCCGGCGTAGGCGCAAAAATAAAGGTGGATTACAGACAAAAGGGCAACACAATGCCGAAAGTCTATGCGCAACAGCAGATAATATGCGGCATAGTAAAGGATAACACCCTTTACCCGACGATTGCCAAGAGATTAAAGCCGGAAAATTTCACGGATACGGCCATGAGAAACGCCTATCGGGAAATAGAAAAGATGATGGCGGAAAATTTGCCTGTGACATATTCGTCTTTGGCTTACAGGCTGTCAGATGAGGACGGCGGCGTACTGCCGGGAATTTTTGCCAGAAACGCCGACAACAGCCCAACGGTAAAGGATATGGAACGATTTGCCGACGACCTTTTGACGGCAAAATTGACCCGGGCAGAGGCAGGCGAGCGGACGGTGGACGATTTGGCACGGCGTTTTGCCGCACTTAGGGAAAAGAAAAAATAGGTTAAACGTTTTGTTTTACAAAGACAAGGCTTTTAATATATGGCGGTTAGCTTAGCAAATCGCCACAACGTAAGGAGAATGTATATGAGCGCAAAAGAAAAGAAAATTACAACAATAGATGACTTGTTGGAAACAGGCAAAAAGGCCGGCAAGCTCACCAGCAGTGAGATAAACCGGTTTCTTGAAAGCACGGATTTCGGCGACGAAGAGATAGATAAAATCTATGAAAACATCGAGAGCAAGGGCATCGAAGTTGTGGATACCGACAGTGAGGAAATACTCACTGAAAGCAATATAGAAAAATATCAGAAAGAACTTGCCAAAGAGGGCGTAAGCATTGACGACCCGGTTAAAGTTTATCTTAAAGAGATCGGTTCTTTCCCTCTTCTTTCTCTTGATGAGGAAATTGAGCTTGCACAAAAAATTGAAGAAGGCGATGTAAAGGCTAAAAAGAGACTTACCGAGTGCAACCTGCGTTTGGTTGTTTCCATAGCTAAGAGATATGTAGGCAGAGGCATGCTGTTCTTGGACCTTATCCAAGAGGGCAATATCGGCCTTATCAAAGCCGTTGATAAATTCGATTACAACAAGGGCTATAAGTTTTCAACATATGCCACATGGTGGATCAGACAGGCTATAACAAGAGCCATTGCCGACCAGGCCAGAACAATAAGAATTCCTGTGCATATGGTTGAGACAATCAACAAAGTTAAAAAAGTACAAAGCCGGCTTTTGCACAAAAACGGACAGGAACCTACCGTTGAAGAGCTTGCCCACGAACTTGATATGCCGGTGGACAAGGTGTCCGAAATCTTGAAGATAGGTCAGGATCCATTGAGCCTTGAAAACCCGGTAGGCGAGGAAGAGGACAGCCATTTAGGAGACTTTTTGCCTGACCATGACACACCTACACCGGAGAGCACCGTTGAATCTATGCAGCTTAAAGAACGGGTACAGGAAGTGCTTAAAACTCTCACCCCCCGTGAGGCTCTTGTTTTGACATTGCGTTTCGGCCTTGAAGACGGCAGACGGAGAACCCTTGAAGAAGTAGGCCAAACTTTGGGTGTAACAAGAGAGAGAGTAAGACAGATTGAGGCAAAGGCTTTGAGAAAGATACACCACCCAAGCAGAGGCAAATTGCTTAAAGGCTTTGCAGACAGCCAGTGATTTACCGGGCGGCCGCAAAAAGGCCGGGTAAGTTTTACAAAATCTTTACTTTTATAAATTTGACATATTGACAAAATAAGTGTAAAATATACTTGTTATGTAGATTTAAAAAACGGAGGTGCGCCTATATGCACATTACACGGGAAACTGATTACGCTATAAGAATTGTTTATTGCCTTGCAAACACACAGGGCAGAAAAGATGCCGGTACCATCAGTGAGGAAATGGGAGTTACACTCCGCTTTTCTCTTAAAATTTTACATAAATTGGTTAAGTGCGGCCTTGTAAAGTCGTATAAAGGGGCCAAGGGCGGATATGAGCTTTCAAGGCCGGCAAGCGAAATAAACCTTAAACAGGTTATTGAGGCCACCGAAGGCACATATAAAATTGTTAAATGTATCGACCCTAACTATGTGTGTCAATGGAAAAAGACGCCGGGGCTTTGCTCTTTCAGGCGTGAATTTTCAAGAATAAGCGAACAGGTAAACGACGAACTTGAAAAAGTAACTTTTGATATGCTTTAATAATTTTTAGAATTTAAACAGACGGTGATTTTGCCGTCTGTTTTGATTTGTTTGCAAAAAGAATTAAGAAACATAAAGACAAAAACAAAGATTAAATAAAAAGAATGGGTTTTGCGCTGTGCAGAACCCATTCTCTGTTATAAATTATTTTACTTGCTTTCGATAACACGGTATGAGGGAGCTTTTATGTTGTTTTCCGACATAATTTCCGTTATCTGCTGGTTTAAATCGTAGAAAACCGTCCAGTAATTTTCCTGCAATGTCCAGGCTCTTACGGTAAAGGCAAGACTTTGGTCTGTGCCGCCGGAAAGTCTTGCAAAGGGAAGTTTGCCTTCCTCTTTTAGAATCATAGGGTGTTTTTCAAGAACAGACATAAGCAGATTTTGAATTTTAACAGGGTCTTCGTCCCAGTCGTAGGAGAAAACCATATCCACACGGCGGTATTTTTCCGCAGAGTAGTTTACAACATTGGCGTTCATCAAGCTGCCGTTTGGCACGGTGATGTGTTTGTTGTCGGCGGTGCAAAGCAAGGTGTAGAAAAGGGAAATTTCTTTTACCGTACCGCTTACGCCAGCGGCGTCGATAAAGTCGCCCCGTTTAAATGGGTGAAAAGCCATAAGCATTATGCCGCCTGCCAAATTTTGCAGCGCACCCTGCAAAGCCATGCCCACAGCCAAGCCGCAAGAGGCCAAAACGGTTATAATTGAGGCCATAGGCACACCTAACATATTTATTATGGAAATACCCAAAAGTACATACAAACCGATTTTTACGGTGCTGAGTATATAATTCTTTGCGGTAACCTCTAACTTGCCGATTAGTTTGCCGCCATCCAGTAATTTTGTGATTTTGTTTATTGCCCATTTGCCCACAAAAAACAAAATAACGGCAAAAACAATGTTTGAACAGGCTTTTACAATCGTTTGAATAACGGCGTCAAGTGTTGTATTCATTATATAAAACCTCCGATTTTTTATTTTTTTCATATTATCACAAGAAAGTGAACATTGCAATAGCGCACAAAAAACATTTTGTGAATTTATTTAATTTTACCGTTGACATATTGACATAGATGTTATATAATTCTATATTGCACAATAATGACTAAGTAGACAAATTTACGCTATTTTTGTCTAAAACGCAGAAATTTAAAGCAAAAATTCTGCTAAATTCACAAATTTGTGCTATACGGCAATACAAAGTCTTGTCTGTAAGTTTTTTGTAGTAATTCTGTGCAAAGAAGTTGCAAACAAGCCATGCAAAAACCGACGGTTTTGTATTGGGTTAATTCCCCGGCAAAGGCGCAGTAATTTTGTGCGCACGGGCAGGCGGGAAAGCCCGATTGCCTTTGTAATTATCATCACACAATATTTATGAAGGAGTAAAATAATGGCAATAGTAAAACCTACCATGCTTGGCACCACCGAGCGTATGAATTTTGCCAAAATCCATGAAGTTCAGGAAATGCCGAACCTCATCGAAGTGCAAAAGTCCTCATACCAGTGGTTTATTGACGAAGGTATCAAAGAAGTTTTCAGAGATACAGGCGCAATCGAAGACCACACAGGCACCCTTGCTTTGGAGTTTGTTGACTACCGTGTTGAAGAAAAGACAAAGTATTCAATAAAAGAATGTAAAGAGCGTGATGTAACTTATGCGGCACCGCTTAAAGTTACAATCAGACTTTTGAACAAAGAGACCGGTGAAATCAAGCAGCAGGAAAAATACATGGGCGATTTGCCTAAGATGACAGACAGCGGCACATTCGTTATCAACGGTGCGGAGCGTGTTATCGTATCACAGCTTGTTCGTTCACCTGGCGCATACTTCAAACTCGACCACGATAAAACAGGTAAAGAATTGTACTCAGGTACAGTTATTCCTAACCGTGGCGCTTGGCTTGAGTATGAAACCGATATGAACGATGTTTTCTATGTTCGTATAGATAAGAACAGAAAACTGCCTATCACATCATTCTTGCGTGCTTTGGGTCTTTCTTCAAACGAGGACATCAGAGCCGTATTCGGTGATGACGAGATAATCGAAGCAACACTTCTCAAAGACATCACATCAAACAAAGAAGAAGGCTTGTTGGAAGTTTACAGAAAACTCCGTCCGGGCGAACCGCCTACGGTTGAAAACTCACAGACACATATTAACAACCTTTTCTTCGATCCGAGAAGATACGATCTGTCAAGATTCGGCAGATATAAATTTAACAAAAAGCTCTCCATTGCAAACAGAATTGCAGGCGAAGTTTCCGCCGAAATGGTAGTTTCACCTCTCACAGGTGAAGTACTCTGCAACGAGGGCGACAAGATAAGCGAAGAACTTGCCTATGTAATCGAAAACAACGGTGTTTCCGTAATGCACGTTAAGAAAGAGGACGGCACAGTTGTAAGAGTAGTTTCAAACGGTATGGTTGACTCGAAGGTTATCACAGGTTTGGAACTTGACGAAGAAGGCATTAACGAAAAAGTTTCCTTTGCTGTATTGAAAGAACTTTTGGATCAGGCCGGCGACGACAAGGATATGCTCAGAGAGCTTATGATTGCCAACCGTGAAAGACTTATTCCGAAAAACATTACAATAGATGATATTTTTGCAACAGTCAGCTATCTGCTTGGCCTTGCCCACGGCGTAGGCCTTTATGACGATATCGACCACCTTGGCAACCGTCGTATCAGAAGCGTAGGCGAACTTTTGCAGACACAGTTCCGCACAGGTATTGTTCGTATGGAAAGAACAATCCGTGAGAGAATGGATCAGCAGGACAGGGATACAATCACACCTGAAAGCCTTATCAACATCAAACCTGTAACGGCTGTTATCAAGGAGTTCTTCGGTTCTTCACAGCTGTCACAGTTCATGGATCAGACAAACCCTCTTGCCGAGCTTACTCATAAGAGAAGACTTTCAGCCTTGGGCCCAGGCGGTCTTTCAAGAGACCGTGCCGGATTTGAAGTTCGTGACGTACATTATTCTCACTACGGCAGAATGTGTCCTATCGAAACTCCTGAAGGTCCGAACATTGGTTTGATTTCCTACATTGCAACTTACGCAAGAATTAACGTTTACGGCTTTATCGAAGCACCTTACAGAAAGGTTGATAAAGAGACAGGCGTTGTTACAAACGAAGTTGTTTACATGACAGCCGATGTTGAGGACAGATATGTTGTTGCACAGGCTAACGAACCTTTGGACGAAAACGGACACTTTGTAAAGGATCACGTAGCTGCCCGTTACCGTGACCAGATTCTTGAAGCTCCGAGAGATGAAATCGACTATATGGACGTTTCGCCGAGAATGTTGGTTTCAGTTGCTACGGCTATGATTCCGTTCTTGGAAAACGATGACGCCAACCGTGCCCTTATGGGTGCCAACATGCAGCGTCAGGCTGTGCCGCTTCTCCGCCCTGAGGCTCCTATCGTTGCAACAGGTATGGAATACAAGGCAGGTTACGACTCAGGCGTTGTTGTTATCGCTAAAAACGACGGTATCGTAGAGAGAGTAAGCGCTGATAAAATTACAATTCGCACAGGTAAAACAACTACCGACGAATATGATATTATTAAATTTATGCGCTCTAACCAGGGCACATGTATAAATCAAAGACCTATTGTTTCCGAAGGCGAAACAGTTAAAAAAGGTCAGGTTATTGCCGACGGCCCGTCAACAGACCACGGCGAAATTTCACTGGGTAAGAACGTACTTGTAGGTTATACAACTTGGGAAGGTTACAACTACGAAGACGCCGTTCTCATCAGTGAGAGAATTGTATCGGAAGATATTTACACTTCAATCCATATTGAAGAATTTGAAATCGAGGCCAGAGAAACAAAGCTCGGACCGGAAGAAATCACAAGAGAAATCCCGAATGTGGGCGACGACGCACTTAAAAACCTGGATGCAAACGGTATTATCCGCATAGGCTCCGAGGTTACAAGCGGTGACATCTTGGTAGGTAAGATCACACCTAAGGGCGAGACAGAACTTACACCTGAGGAAAAACTTTTGAAGGCTATTTTCGGCGAAAAGGCCGGGGATGTAAGAGATACATCTTTGAAAGTACCTCACGGCGAATACGGCACGGTTGTTGATGTTAAGATATTCACACCTGAAAACAGCGACGAGATCAAGCCGGGCGTTTTGAAGGTTGTAAGAGTTTATATCGCACAGAAACGTAAGATTTCCGTAGGTGATAAGATGGCCGGTCGTCACGGCAACAAGGGTGTTGTTTCAAGAATTTTGCCGAGAGAAGATATGCCGTTCCTTGAAGACGGTACACCGCTTGACCTTGTTTTGAACCCGTTGGGCGTTCCTTCTCGTATGAACATCGGTCAGATTTTGGAAGTTCATCTCGGTTACGCCGCAAAAGCTTTGGGCTGGAAGGTTATGACACCTGTATTTGACGGCGCTAAGGAAACAGACATTTTTGAACTGTTGAAAGAAGCGGGATTGTCCGAGACAGGTAAGGTTAAACTTTACGACGGCAGAACAGGCGAGGCATTTGACAACCCCGTTACGGTAGGTTACACATACTTCCTTAAATTGCACCACTTGGTTGACGATAAGATGCACGCCCGTTCAATCGGTCCGTACTCACTTGTTACTCAGCAGCCTTTGGGCGGTAAAGCTCAGTTCGGCGGCCAGAGATTCGGTGAAATGGAAGTTTGGGCTTTGGAAGCTTACGGTGCCGCTTACACCTTGCAGGAAATTTTGACTGTTAAGTCGGACGATATGGTAGGTCGTGTAAAGACATACGAGGCTATATTTAAGGGTCAGGAAATACCGAAACCGGGCATTCCGGAATCATTCCGTGTTCTTATCAAGGAAATGCAGTCACTTGCTCTTGATGTTCGTGTTCTTGACAAGGAGGGCAATGAAGTTGACCTTAGACAGAATTACGACGAGGACGACGGAAAGATAGAAACAGCCCTTGAAATAAGCAGTGAGTTCGACGAGAGCGAAGCTGCTGTAAGAAACGGCTACAATGTGGGCGAAAACCCGGAGGCCGATTTGGACTCTGAGTTCTCTTCCCGGGCAGAAACTGTTGCGGATGAGACAGACGACTCGGATTTTGAATAAATAAACCGTTTGTATCATCACAGGGCGTATAACGGTTAGGATTACACGCCCTTCGTAACAATTAAGAAAGGAAGTTTTGCGAAATATGTCAAATAATACTTTTGATTCTATAAAAATCGGCATTGCCTCCCCTGAAAAAATCAGAGAATGGTCTGCTCAGGGCAGAGATTTGAACGACCCGAGATTTAAAGATTTCGGCGAAGTTACAAAGCCGGAAACAATCAACTACCGTACATTGAAGCCTGAGAGAGGCGGCCTTTTCTGCGAAGTTATTTTCGGACCTACAAAGGACTGGGAATGTCGGTGCGGTAAATTGAACAAGAACCGCCACAAGGGTCAAATCTGCGACAAGTGCGGCGTTGAAAGCACAAGAGCCAAGGTTAGAAGAGAGAGAATGGGCCGTATTGAATTGGCTGCTCCTGTTTCTCACATTTGGTACTTGAAAGCCGTTCCGTCAAGAATAGGTCTTATCCTTGACGTTACACCTAAGGCACTTGAAAAAGTTATTTACTTTTCATCATATATAGTTTTGGACAAGGGCAATACGGCTCTTGAAGACAAGCAGCTTTTGAGCGAAAACGAATACAAAGACATGGTTGAACGCTACGGCGAAGATATGTTCAGAGCCGGCATGGGCGCAGAGGCAATTCTTGAATTGCTGCAAAAAATCGACCTTGATCAGCTGTCGGCTCAGCTCAATAAAGAGCTTGAAACAGCCAGCGGTCAAAAGAGAGTTAAGCTCTACAAGCGTCTTGAAGTTTGCGAGAGCTTCCGTCGGTCAGGCAACCGCCCGGAATGGATGATTCTCACTGTTTTGCCGGTTATTCCGCCGGATCTTCGTCCTATGGTTCAGCTTGACGGCGGCAGATTTGCCACATCAGATTTGAACGATTTGTACAGAAGAGTTATAAACAGAAACAACCGTTTGAAGAAACTTTTGGAACTTTCCGCTCCTGACATTATTGTAAGAAACGAAAAGAGAATGTTGCAGGAGGCTGTTGACAGCCTTATCGACAACGGCAGAAGAGGCCGTGCAATCACAGGCGGCACTTCAAACAGACCTCTTAAATCTTTGTCGGATATGCTCAAAGGTAAGCAGGGTCGTTTCCGTCAGAACCTTTTGGGTAAGCGTGTTGACTATTCAGGCCGTTCGGTTATCGTTGTAGGACCTGAACTTAAAATGTATCAGTGCGGTTTGCCGAAGGAAATGGCACTTGAACTCTTTAAGCCTTTCGTAATGAGAGAATTGGTTGAAAAGGGCTATGCCACAAACATTAAGAATGCTAAGAAAGTTGTTGAAAAAGCCGGCTCAGAAGTTTGGGACGCTTTGGAAACAGTTATCACAGACCACCCGGTATTTTTAAACCGTGCTCCTACGCTTCACCGTTTGGGTATTCAGGCTTTCCAGCCGGTGTTGGTTGAAGGCCGTGCAATGAAGTTGCACCCGTTGACATGTACAGCTTTCAACGCCGACTTCGACGGCGACCAGATGGCTGTTCACGTACCTCTTTCAAAAGAGGCACAGAACGAGGCAAGAAACCTTATGCTTGCATCAGGCAACTTGCTTAAATTGTCAGACGGTTCACCTGTTGCCGTTCCTACACAGGATATGGTTTTGGGTTCATACTATTTGACAATGGTAAACGATAACGACAAGGGCGAGGGCATGGTGTTCAGAGATGAACAGGAAGCTCTTATGGCTTACGAAACAGGTATCGTTACACTTCAGGCAAAAGTTAAAATAAGAAGATTCTTGAAGGATGAAGAGGGCAACAATGTTCTTGACGAACAGGGTCAGCCGATTTCAAGAATTATTGACACAACCGTAGGTCGTCTTATATTCAACACACCTATTCCACAGGATTTGGGCTATGTTGACAGAAGCAACCCGGATAATTTGCTTAAACTTGAAATTGAATTCCAAGTTGGCAAAAAGCAGTTGGGCGATATTGTTAAGAGATGTATTGACATCCACGGCACAAAGAAATCATCTGTTGTTCTTGACGCTATCAAGGCACAGGGTTACCACTACTCAACAAAGTCAGGTATTACGGTTGCCGCTTGCGACGCTACCGTTCCGCCTAAGAAGAAAGAACTTATCGCCGACGCAGAAAAGGAAATTGCTCAGACAAGAAAGCTCTTCAACAAGGGCTTGCTCAGCGAAGAACAGAGATATAAGAGCGTTATCGCCACATGGAACAAGACAACTGACCTTGT
This sequence comes from uncultured Oscillospiraceae bacterium, assembly GCA_934526065.1. GTDB lineage: Bacteria > Bacillota > Clostridia > Oscillospirales > Ruminococcaceae > RGIG3102. The sequence continues at coordinate 24,500 of CAKSZX010000003.1, read as the reverse complement.
TTCTAAGGCTCTTGCAGACAACATGGAGGCAAGAAACCCGATTTGGATGATGGCTGACTCAGGCGCTCGTGGTTCTATGAACCAGATTAAACAGCTTGCCGGTATGCGTGGCCTTATCGCTTCTACATCAGGTAAGACAATCGAAATTCCTATCAGAGCCAACTACCGTGAAGGCCTTAATATCTTGGAATACTTCATTTCTGCCCGTGGTGCCCGTAAAGGTTTGGCGGATACTGCTCTTAGAACAGCCGACTCAGGTTACCTTACACGTCGTTTGGTTGACGTTTCTCACGATGTTATTATCAGAGAAGAAGATTGCGGTGCCAAACACGGTATTTGGGTAAGCGAAATTCGTGACGGCAACAGCCTTATCGAACCGCTTGCAGACAGAATTGTAGGCAGATACCTTGTAAACGACCTGGTTGACGAAAAGACAGGTGAAGTTCTTGTTTCAAAAGACAAGATGATGGACAAGGAAGATGTTGCTATCATATCCAAGGCATTGGGTAAATACGACGAGGAAACAGGCAAGTACGATATGAGAGATGTTAAACTTGAAATTCGCAGCGTGCTTAACTGCAAAGCAAAAATCGGCGTTTGTGCTAAGTGCTACGGCGCTTCCCTTGCAAACTGGCAGCCTGTTCCGATAGGCGAAGTTGTAGGTATCATCGCCGCACAGTCAATCGGTGAACCTGGTACACAGCTTACAATGCGTACTTTCCACACAGGCGGTATCGCATCTGCAGCGGATATTACACAAGGTTTGCCGCGTGTTGAAGAATTGTTTGAGGCAAGACGCCCGAAGATGATTTCAATTATGTCCGAAATTGCAGGTCGTTTGAGAATTGACCAGACAAAGAAGGGCACATATGCGGTTATCGAAGGTTTTGACGACAACGGTGCCCCTGTTGAAAAGAGCTACCTTATCCCGTTTGACCAGCGTCTTTCATCTTCAATCTATGACGGTGTTGATGTTGAAAAAGGTGCTTACCTGACAGAGGGTTCAGCCGCACCTGCCGATATTTTGGCTATCAAGGGCAGAACAGCTGTTGAAGATTACATTATCTCCGAAGTACAGAAGGTTTACCGTGTACAAGGTGTTGAAATCAACGATAAACACGTTGAGATCATCGTTCGCCAAATGATGAAGAAAGTTAAAATCGAGGACGGCGGCTCAACAGACTTGATGGGCGGTTCACTTGTTGACTATAAAGACTTTAAGGCTAAATATGAAGAAGTTCGGGAAAGACTTGCAAACGGCGAGGAGGGCTTGAGAGAGCCTTCGGCAACAGATATCGTTCTCGGTATCACAAAGGCCGCTTTGGCAACAGAGAGCTTCTTGTCAGCCGCTTCATTCCAGGAGACAACAAAGGTTCTCACAGACGCCGCTATCCGTGGCAGAGTAGACACCCTTTCCGGTCTTAAAGAAAACGTTATTATCGGTAAACTTATTCCTGCCGGCGCTACGGTTAACGAGCGTGAAAGGGAAGAGATGGAGGAAGATGTTTCTCCTATTGCCGGTAACTAACTTGCAAATTTAAAAATATTTTGAATATTTTGAAAAATATTTAAAATTAACTATTGACATTATTGCGCCGACAGTGTACAATTACTTTCGGCGCAATTTGTTTTGCGTTTGGTTTTTGTGTGTTTCGCGGCACACTTAAATGATAGGAATAATTGTAATAGGAGGAATTTTGCAATGCCAACATTTAACCAATTGGTTCGTAAAGGCAGAGAAGTACAGGTTAAAAAATCTACAGCTCCTGCTCTTCAGAAGGGTTACAACAGCCATAAGAAGGTAGCTACAGATCAGTCAGCACCTCAGAAGCGTGGTGTATGTACAGCTGTTAGAACAATGACACCTAAGAAGCCAAACTCAGCTTTGAGAAAAGTAGCCAGAGTTCGTCTTTCAAACGGTATCGAAGTAACATCTTACATCCCTGGTATCGGTCATAACTTGCAGGAACACAGCGTTGTTCTCGTTCGTGGCGGCCGTGTTAAGGACCTTCCTGGTGTTCGTTACCACACCATTCGTGGTACATTGGATACACAGGGTGTTGCCAAGAGAATGCAGAGCCGTTCAAAATACGGTGCAAAGCGTCCTAAGGCAGGCGCAGCTAAAAAGTAATTTAGCCGCAATTTAATTTTAGTAAAATGACATTTTATGCCAAATAAGGGCTTTATATAGATAATTCCCTTTTTGTGCGGACAGAAGTTTTTTTACACTTTTGAGTACCAAAGATATCATAAATTTAATGAAGGAGGGAAGAACGGTGCCAAGAAGAGGTAATATTGCAAAGAGAGATGTACTTGCAGATCCGATTTACAATTCTAAATTGGTTACTAAGCTCGTTAACAGCATCATGCTTGACGGTAAGAAGGGCGTTGCCCAGAAAATCGTTTACGATGCATTCAATATCGTAGCTGAAAAGACAGGTAATGATCCTCTCGAAACATTTGAAAAGGCAATGGAAAACATTATGCCATTGCTTGAAGTTAAAGCACGCCGTGTAGGCGGTGCAACATACCAGGTTCCGATGGAAGTTAGAGCTGAGAGAAGACAGACACTCGGTTTGCGTTGGCTCACACAGTATTCAAGAAGCAGAAATGAGAAGACTATGCGTGAGAGACTTGCAGGCGAGATTATGGACGCTGCTAACGGCAACGGCGGAGCTTGCAAAAAACGTGAGGATACTCACAAAATGGCTGAAGCTAACAAGGCTTTCGCTCATTACAGATACTAATAACCACTTGCTTTATGCCGGCTGTATGGCCGGCTGAGGCAGTTTGAACAATCAATTAGGAGGAAAATATGCCAAGAGACGTTTCACTTGAAATGACCAGAAATATCGGTATTATGGCTCATATCGATGCAGGTAAAACAACTACTACAGAGCGTATTCTCTACTACACTGGTGTTAACCACAAGATCGGTGAAACTCACGATGGTGCATCTACAATGGACTGGATGGTTCAGGAAGCAGAAAGAGGTATTACTATCACTTCTGCTGCGACAACTTGTTACTGGGCACATTCAGATTATACAGATCCGGCACTCATCAAGAAGAACCGTCACAGAATTAACATCATCGATACTCCTGGCCACGTTGACTTTACAGTTGAAGTTCAGCGTTCTTTGAGAGTTCTCGACGGCTCTGTTTGCGTTCTTGACGCAAAGGGCGGCGTTGAACCTCAGACAGAAACAGTTTGGAGACAGGCAGACGAATACAAAGTTCCTAGAATGGCTTTCATCAACAAGATGGACATTATGGGTGCTAACTTCTACAACTCTGTACAGATGATGAAGGACAGACTTAAATGTAATGCTGTTCCGATCATGATCCCAATGGGTTCCGAAGATTCTTATGTTGGTGAAATCGACCTTATCAAAATGGTTGCTATCACTTACGATAAAAACGACATTCACAAGCTTTACGAAAACGAAATTCCTGCAGAATATGCAGACAAGGCAGCTGAAATGCACGATGCTCTTGTTGAGTCGGTTGCCGAAACAGACGAAGAGCTTATGATGAAGTATCTCGAAGGTGAAGAACTCACCGTTGACGAGATTAAGAAAGCTATCCGCAAGGCTACTATTGAAAACACAATGGTTCCTGTTCTCTGCGGCACAGCTTACAGAAACAAAGGCGTTCAGAGACTTCTCGACGCAGTTGTTGACTATATGCCGGCTCCTACAGATATTCCGGCCATCAAGGGTATCAATCCTGAGACAGGCGAGGAAGTTGAGAGCCACTCCGATGACAATGCACCATTCGCAGCATTGGCATTTAAGATTGCAACTGACCCGTTTGTAGGTAAGATTTGCTACTTCCGTGTTTATTCCGGTAAAGTTGATGCAGGTTCAACTGTTTACAACTCAGTAAAGGATAAGAGCGAAAGAATCGGCCGTATTTTGCAGATGCACGCTAACCACCGTCAGGATATTGACACATGTTACGCAGGCGATATCGCCGCAGCTGTAGGCCTTAAAAACACAACAACAGGTGATACACTTTGTGATGAAAAACATCCGGTTATCTTGGAATCAATGAACTTCCCTGAACCTGTTATTCGTGTTGCTATTGAACCTAAGACAAAAGCAGGTCAGGAAAAGATGGGTATTGCTCTTGCAAAACTTGCAGAAGAAGACCCAACTTTCAAGACATATACAGATGAAGAAACCGGCCAGACAATTATTGCCGGTATGGGTGAATTGCACCTTGAAATCATCGTTGACCGTCTTCTCCGTGAATTTAAGGTTGAAGCCAATGTTGGCGAACCTCAGGTTGCTTACAGAGAGACAGTTAAGGGCAATGCCGACGTTGATATGAAGTATGCAAGACAGTCAGGCGGTAAAGGTCAGTACGGTCATGTTAAGATCAAACTTGAACCTAACGAACAGGGCAAGGGATATGAATTTATCAATGCTGTTGTCGGCGGCGCTATTCCTAAGGAATTTATCGAACCTGTAAACCAGGGTATTCAGGGCGCTATGCAGGCAGGTGTTCTTGCAGGTTATCCGGTAGTTGACGTAAAGGTAACTCTTTACGACGGTTCTTACCACGAAGTTGACTCTTCAGAAATGGCCTTTAAGATTGCCGGTTCTATGGCTTTCAAGGAAGCTATGAGAAAGGCAAATCCTGTATTGCTTGAACCTATCATGAAGGTTGCAACAATTATTCCTGACGAATACTTGGGCGATGTTATGGGTGACTTTAACAGCCGTCGTGGTATGATTCAGGGTACGGAAGCAAGACCGGGTGCACAGCAGGTAAATGCTCTTGTACCGCTTTCAAATATGTTCGGTTACGCTACAGACTTGCGTTCAAAGACACAGGGTCGTGGCAACTATGTAATGGAACCAAGCCACTATGCAGAGGTTCCGAAGTCAATCGCTGAGACAATTATGTCTAACAGAGCTAAAAAAGATTGATTTTTCATAGATTTTTGACAGTTAAATTACAATAATCCCTTGATTTTTCGAGGGATTATTGATAAAATGATTTTAGACATTTTTCATTTAAAATAGGAGGATTTTTCAAATGGCAAAAGCAAAATTTGAAAGAACTAAGCCGCATGTTAACATTGGTACAATCGGCCACGTTGACCACGGTAAGACAACTTTGACAGCTGCTATCACTAAGGTTTTGGCTATGAAGGGCGATGCTGAATTTACAGACTACGCTAACATAGATAAGGCTCCTGAAGAAAGAGAACGTGGTATCACTATCAATACTTCACACGTTGAATACGAAACAGACAACCGTCACTATGCTCACGTTGACTGCCCAGGCCACGCTGACTATGTTAAGAACATGATCACAGGTGCTGCTCAGATGGACGGTGCTATCCTCGTTGTTTCTGCTGCTGACGGCCCAATGCCTCAGACAAGAGAACACATCTTGCTTTCAAGACAGGTTGGCGTTCCTTACATTGTTGTATTCATGAACAAGGTTGACCAGGTTGACGACCCAGAACTTCTCGAACTCGTTGAAATGGAAATTCGTGATCTTCTTAACGAATATGACTTCCCAGGCGATGATACACCTATCATCAAGGGTTCAGCTCTTGCAGTTCTCGAGAGCACATCTACAGATATTAACGCTCCTGAATATGCTTGCATTCTTGCATTGATGGATGCTGTTGATAAGTACATCCCAACTCCTGAAAGAACATCTGATCTTCCTTTCTTGATGCCTGTTGAAGACGTATTCACAATCACAGGTCGTGGTACAGTTGCTACAGGTAGAGTTGAAAGAGGTACAATCAAGGTTAACGAAGAAGTTGAAATCGTTGGTCTTTCTGACGAAAAGAAGAAGACTGTTATTACAGGCCTTGAAATGTTCAGAAAGTTGCTTGACTTCGCTGAAGCAGGCGACAACATCGGTGCTTTGCTCCGTGGTATCCAGAGATCTGAAATCGAAAGAGGTCAGGTTCTCTGCAAACCGGGTTCAATTCACCCACACACAAAGTTTGTAGGTCAGGTTTACGTTCTTAAGAAGGACGAAGGCGGCCGTCACACACCTTTCTTTAACAACTACCGTCCTCAGTTCTATTTCAGAACAACAGACGTTACAGGTGTTATCGAACTTCCTGAAGGCGTTCAGATGTGCATGCCTGGTGATAACGTTGAAATGACTGTTACACTTATCACAACAATCGCTATCGAAGAAGGTCTCCGTTTCGCTATTCGTGAAGGCGGCAGAACAGTTGGTTCAGGCGTTGTTGTAAAGATTATTGAATAATACAGGCTTTGATTTAAGTCTTTATTTAAAATCTAAATAGCTCTAAGCCCCTTTACACAAGTAAAGGGGCTTATTGTTATATGGTTTTGTGCAAAAATGAGAAAGTTGTAAAAAATCACAAAAAAGGTTGATTATTTGTCGGTTTTGTCATATAATAGACAAAATATTTAAAAGAGCTTTGTAATAAATTTGTTTTATTCAGGGTATGTGGAATTTATGCGTTGCAGTATAGATTCCAATTTTTAAATATCTTACTATAAAATTCCTGTAAATAGGCCGAAATTCTTATTTACAAGAACTTTATTCTAATGGCAAAAACCACAAAATTCGGCTTTTGCCTTATCACTTACAGTTAATGAAAAAGGGGTAAAAAAGATGAGCAAAATTTTAAAAGAAGCACTTACTTTTGATGATGTTCTGCTTGTTCCGCAGCATTCAACAGTTGTTCCGGCAGATGTGTCAACAGTAACAAAACTCAGCGACAAAATCACACTTAACGTTCCTATGATGAGCGCAAGTATGGATACTGTTACAGAGTCAAGAATGGCTATTGCCATGGCACGTGAAGGCGGTATCGGTATTATTCATAAAAATATGCCTATCGAAAGACAGGCAGCCGAGGTAGATAAGGTTAAGAGAAGTGAACACGGCGTTATAACAGATCCGTTCTACCTTACAGCTGACCACACAGTTGCAGACGCAAACGAACTTATGGCCAGATACAGAATTTCAGGCGTGCCTATTGTTGACGAAAACAAGGTTCTTATCGGTATTATCACAAACAGAGATATGAGATTTGAGCTTGATATGTCAAGAAAAATCGCTGAGGTTATGACAAAGGATAATCTTATCACAGCTAAGCCGGGAATTTCACTTGACGATGCTGAATTGATCTTGAAGAAACACAAGATTGAAAAACTTCCTTTGGTTGACGATAACGGCGTTCTTAAAGGTCTTATCACAATTAAGGATATTGAAAAGAGAGTTCTTTACCCCAAGTCAGCAAAAGACGCAAATGGCAGACTTTTGTGTGGTGCGGCAGTAGGTATCACCAACAACATGGTAGAGAGAGCAACAGCATTGGTAAATGCAGGCGTTGACCTTTTGTCAATAGATACTGCTCACGGTCACAGCGAAAATGTTCTTAAAGCAGTTAAAAAGTTGAAGGAATTGTTCCCTGAAGTTACACTTATGGCAGGCAATATTGCCACACCTGAGGCCTGTGAGGCTTTGATTAAGGCCGGTGCAGATATCGTTAAGGTTGGTATCGGCCCGGGTTCTATTTGTACAACACGTATTGTTGCAGGTATCGGTGTACCGCAGTTGACAGCTGTTATGGACTGTGCCGAAGTAGGCGAAAAATACGGTATTCCTGTTATTGCCGACGGCGGTATTAAATTCTCCGGCGATATTACAAAGGCTATCGCCGCAGGCGCATCTGCCGTTATGATTGGTTCATTGTTTGCAGGTACGGAGGAAAGCCCCGGAGAAACAACAATTTACAAGGGCAGAAACTTCAAAGTTTATCGTGGTATGGGTTCTTCCGCAGCTATGGCAAACGGTTCAAATGACAGATACTTCCAGGACGGCAAGTCAAAATTTGTTCCTGAAGGTGTTGAAGGCATGGTTCCTTATCGTGGTCAGTTGAAAGATATTGTATATCAGTTGGTTGGCGGTTTGCGCTCAGGTATGGGCTATTGCGGTACTGCAACAATTAAGGATCTTAACAAGAACGGCGTATTCGTAAGAATTACAGGTGCCGGTCTTAAAGAGAGCCATCCTCATGATATTCTTGTTACTAAGGAAGAAAGCAACTATTCAATAGGCGATTATAACAAGTAATTTTAAGGGCGACACCCCATGGTGTAAATATGAGGTGTTGCCCTATAATTATTTATTTTACGATATTTAATTATAAGGAGATTTTATGTCACAGGAAATGATAGTGATTGTCGATTTCGGCGGTCAATATAATCAGCTTATAGCAAGGCGTGTGCGTGAAAGTAATGTTTACTGCGTTGTAAAACCTTACACCACACCTTTTGAAGAACTTATGGCCTTAAATCCTAAGGGATTTATTTTTACAGGCGGCCCGGACAGCGTTTATTTGCCGGATTCACCGCACCCGGATACAAGAATTTTCAGTCGGGGTATTCCGATTTTGGGTATTTGCTACGGCTGTCAGCTGTTGAGCCATCACCTTGGCGGTCTTGTAACAGAGGCACAGGACGCTTCTGCAAGGGAATATGGCAGCACAGAAACATATTTTGATACATCTTGCAAGCTCTTTAAGGGTATGCCGGAACAGAGCATAACATGGATGAGCCACGGTGATTACATGGCTAAGGTACCGGAAAATTGGAAGCTTGTTGCCCACAGCGACAAATGTCCAAATGTAGGTATCGCCAATGAGGAGTTGGGTTTCTACGGCGTACAGTTTCACCCGGAAGTTAATCACACGGAGTACGGAAAAAATATAATCTCTAATTTCCTTTATGAAGTTTGCCACTGTGCAGGCGATTGGAAAATGGGCAGTTATAAAGATACAGCTATCAAGCAAATCAGAGAAAAAGTCGGCAACGGCAAAGTTTTGCTTGCTCTCTCAGGCGGTGTGGATTCATCTGTTGCGGCGGCTTTGATTGCCGAGGCAGTTGGCAATCAGCTTACCTGCGTTTTCGTTGACCATGGTCTTATGAGAAAAAATGAGGGTGACGAAGTTGAACAGGCTTTCTCAAAATGGGATATAAATTTCGTTCGTGTGAATGCGGAAGAAAGATTTTTGACTGCTCTTAAAGGCGTTACGGATCCCGAAAGAAAGAGAAAGATTATCGGTGAAGAATTTATCCGTGTTTTTGAGATTGAGGGAAAGAAAATCGGCCAGGTTGACTACCTCGCCCAAGGCACTATTTACCCTGATGTTATTGAATCCGGTTTGGGCTCTGCCGATGTAATCAAGAGCCACCACAATGTAGGCGGTTTGCCGGATTATGTTGACTTTAAAGAAATCATCGAACCTTTGAGAATGCTGTTTAAGGATGAAGTAAGACAGCTTGGTCGTGAGCTTGGCTTGCCTGAATATCTTGTAATGCGCCAGCCGTTCCCGGGTCCGGGTCTCGGCATCAGAGTTTTAGGTGAGGTTACAAAGGAAAAGCTGGATATTCTCCGTGATGCCGATGCTATTTTCCGTGAGGAAATCGCAAACGCCCACCTTGAATACAGCATTAACCAGTACTTTGCGGTTCTCACCGGAATGAAGTCGGTAGGCGCTATGGGCGACCACAGAACTTACGAGTACACATTGGCTTTGAGAGGTGTTACAACCACTGACTTTATGACGGCAGATTGGGCAAGAATACCATATGAAGTTTTGGATAAGGTTTCTATAAGAATTGTAAATGAAGTTGCACATATAAACAGAATTGTTTATGATGTAACATCAAAACCACCGGCAACTATTGAGTGGGAGTAGTTCCCCTTGGTTTAGATGTGCCGAAAAACCCAGTATTTATGCGGGTTTCGGGACTTGGCACTTTTTGAACAACCGTTTTTGCAACACTTTTGCAACACGTTGCTCGAAAAAAGTGTTTTGCAACAGATGAAATAGTCCCCGGTGGTTTGCAAGTAAAACAGAATTTTGCACATTTTTTAAGGCTACTGCCTCGTATTGAGGCGGTAGCCTTTTTTCGCATATTGGCAATATTTTATTACTCATAGTAATATAAAGGAGTAATAAAACCGATGGAGAGAAAATGCAATGGGAACAGAAATTTATCATATATACCTAAATGCAGATGAACAAAAACAAATTATTATCTCTTTATTAAATTTGAAAAACCGTTTAATAGAACAAGGAAAATATACAGATGCAGTTGATGATATTCTCTGCAAGGTTCTTTCAGCTAAGAAAAGAAAAATCAAAATTAAATACATCTGATATATGAAATCAGTAGCCGTCTATTGACCTCAATTAAGAGGAAAATAGGCGGCTCTTTTTTGTTTCAAAATGTTTTTGAATTTTCTTTGAAAAATACCCCCATTTTTTCGTCTCCCAGTTCAAACAAGTGAAGGGGTTAATTCCGAATGACAATTCGGAGCCTTTCATTTGGACTTTGAAAATTGAATATACAGGTCGCTAAGACTTTAATTCTGATGATAGCCACCTTATCGGGTACGCCATAACCTCTCACTGAGAACAGCGAGAACTCCCGGTACAAGTAACAGGTTGCCCCTGTTACGGCGATGACAGTCAGAAGGATAATGATACTTCTCTACGGAGCTGGCGGAGAACCCGGCAGAGGTGAAACTCCTATGATACAGATAGCAGTCTGTTCCTTAGCGACTTCCCAAAAGCGTTTTGCTCGGCAAGGGATATTGAGAATAAATATTGCCACGACCGTTTAGGAAATGAAACGGTCAAGTACATAGCCATATTCTAATGGTTATGAATTTTAAGAAAGGAGGACGCAAAAGTGTCGAACTGCAAAACGATTGCAATATGCAATCAAAAAGGCGGAGTTGGAAAGACAACCACTACGGTAAACCTCGGCGTCGGTCTTGCAATGCAGGGTAAGAAAGTGTTGCTCATAGACGCAGACCCACAGGGCGACTTGACTACTTGTCTTGGTTGGAGAGATACGGATAACTTGGGTATCACGCTTGCAACGAAACTTACAGAAGTGATTAACGAAACGATGAAAGACCCTATGGTCGGTATCTTACACCACGACGAAGGTGTTGACCTTGTTCCGGCAAATCTTGAACTCTCGGCAATGGAATTTAACCTTGTCAACGCAATGAGCAGAGAAACGGCATTGAGAAATTATCTCAGCGAAGTTAAGGACAAATACGACTATATCCTTATAGATTGTATGCCCTCACTCGGCATGGTAACAATCAATGCTTTGTCTGCTGCCGACAGCGTTATAATTCCTGTTCAGGCTCAGTATTTATCGGCTAAGGGTATGACGCAGCTTGTGCAGACAATTTCACGAGTAAAGAAGCGTATCAATCCAAACTTAAAGATTGACGGTATGCTTCTCACCTTGGTGGATAGCCGTACCAATCTCGCCAAAAGTACAGTAGAAGCGTTGCGAGAAAACTTCGGCAGTCAAATCAAGATGTATCGAACACATATACCGATTGCCGTAAAAGCCGCAGAGACTTCTTCAAAAGGCAAGAGCATTTTTGCCTATGAACCCAACAGTACGGTGTCTAAGGCATACACCGAATTAACGAAGGAGGTGTTAGCCGATGGCAGGAAGAAAGAGCGACTTCACTCTCACGAGGCTCGATGACTTGTTTTCAACACAAGAGCAGAGAGATGAAGAAAAACTTTCAAAAATTCGAGATATTCCGTTAGAGTTGATTGACGATTTCCCCGACCACCCGTTTAAGGTGCGTGACGATGAGGATATGCAGCAGCTCGTTGAGAGTATCAAGGAGCGTGGAGTGATTACTCCGGCAACGGTAAGGCAGAAAGAGGACGGAAGATACGAACTCATATCGGGACACAGACGAAAACGAGCAAGTGAACTTGCCGGTTTTGATACACTCCGTTGTGAGGTTGTTGACCTTAATCGAGATGAAGCAACAATTTTAATGGTGGAGAGTAATTTCCAAAGGTCACAGATACTTCCCTCTGAAAAAGCCTTTGCCTACAAAATGCGATTGGACGCAATGAAAAGACAGGGCTTTCGTTCCGATTTAACTTCTACCCCAGTGGGTCAGAAGTTCTCGGTTGAGCAAATTGCGGACAAATCAGAGGACAGTAAAACGCAAATTCAGCGTTATGTTCGCCTTACAAATCTTGTTCCCGAACTGCTTGAATTTGTCGATGAGGGACGAATTAAAATGCGACCGGCGGTTGAATTGTCGTATCTTGACGAAGATTGTCAGCGTGATGTGGTTGACGAGATTGATATGAACGACGCAACTCCCTCTCACGACCAGACTATCCGTATGCGAAAGTTTTTCGATGAGGGGAAACTCACAACCGAAGCTATCCAAGCCATTATGTCGGAAGAAAAGCCAAATCAGAAAGAGAAGATTGTGTTAAGGGGCGACAGAGTGCGACAGCTTATCCCGAAGAACATCCCAATCAGCCAAACGGAGGACTTTGTGTGCAAGGCATTGGAGCATTACAACAAGTATCTCAGACAACGAGCTGACCGTGACAGCAGATAGCCGCTTTTGTTACTCCCCCTTCTCACACTCTACCCCCTAATACCTACTGTTTACCTGCTGAAAAGATATATTCTATCTCACTTGAATATATCTATCTCTCATAACTTATAGCTGTCTAATAAAGGGTTCGCACATTTGAAATACAAATAAAATGTCTGATACGATAAAAAGTTTGGATATTCGCACCGTTGCTGTTTTTCGCCTGATTGAGTACGATTAAGGCGAAAGGAGCGATATGCTATGAAAAAGAAATTACCCGCTTGTATGCTTGCTTGTTTTATGATTTTACTTGTTGGTTGCAGCAGTAACACAGCCAAAGAAGCCGCAAAGAATGAAACGAAAACAGAGACTTCTTTTCCGGCTGGTAATACTGAAACGCAATATCAGGAAGAAACATCAACCGAACAGGAAAGCTCAGTTGTTCAGGAAAAAGCACCGAATGCGACTGACGAAAGCACAAGAGCCGCTGAAAGTAGGACTGGCAGCAATGTTCAGTCAGAACCTGCGGAAGAAAACAGTCCTGAAAAGCAAAAGTCCGAACCGTCAGAGCAGACAAATACACCGACTGCTTCCAAAAAAAACACGGAACAGTCAAAAGAACCGACATCCGCCACACAAAAGCCAACAGAAAAGCCGAAAGTACCGAAACCCACAGAGCTGCCAAAACAGAATTTTGATGTGAGCGAATATGTGAGTTACGCAAAGAGCTATGCTCAAAGTATTGGCTTGGAACTTGACAGCACAGCGACGGAATGTTGGGACAACCCCATTACAGCAAATAGCAGGCGAACAGGCATTAAAGACGACATTAAAAGCAGGTTGAACAGATACAAAAATGTTGAGAGCTTTACAGCAGTATGGGTATGGGCTGAAAAGGTATCCGATACGGAATATGAAATCTACATCGGATATTGCTAAAACTAAATCAAACACAGAATTGAACGCACTGATAATCGGTGCGTTCTTTCATTTTAAGGAGGAAAACCAAATGGTAAAAACGAAATTCAAGAGAGCCGTATCGCTTGTAATGGCTGCGGTTCTCAGTCTCGGTGTATTTGCAAATATCGGGACAACTGCCTATGCCGCTTCGGGTACGAAGTCCGATGTGTATATTATGGAACTTCCCCGTAGCGGAGATACGAACAACAACGGTAAGTGGGGTCACGGTGAACTCAAATTTATGAACAGTTGGTACTCTCACGCAATAAGCACCGATTCACTCAGAGCGATGGGCTCGTATTCGGGCAATATTGCTTACTGTATCGAGCCGGGTACAGGTCAGCATACCGGTGATACACTTACCGAGAAAAATGAAGATTATTTCAATAATCTTGGCTCTAACGGCACAATTTCCGGCGATGACATTCGACTTAATATCGGTCGTATTTTGCAGTACGGATATTGCGGTAGCATTAGCACGAGTTGGAAATCACAGAACAGCGATGACGCAGATAAACTTTCGCACGCAATCGCAACACAGCTCCTTATTTGGGAAACCATTGTCGGCGAAAGAGATGAAAGCTTTAATCATAAGTCGCCCGGTAGTTATGACGCTATTCTCGACCACATTCAAAAAGGTCATCCCCTTTATAGCCGTATTATGGCTTACTACAACAGTATGTCGGAAAGCGTACAGAAACACACAAAAGTGCCAAGTTTCTGTACTAAGTCAAGCGGTTCTGCAAAGGTGAATGAACTCAAATGGGACGGAAGTAAGTATGTTACTACTCTTACAGATACAAACGGTGTGCTTGGTAATTATGAGTTTTCTGCCAATGTTGACGGTGTAACTTTTTCTAAAAGCGGAAATAAGTTGACTGTTTCGATGACAAAAGCACCCAGCAAGGAGTTTACAATTACCGCAGCCAAAACAAACGGCACTCGCAAGGGTATTGTTGTTTGGACGGACGGTAAAAACTCTCCCGGTAACGGTATTCAAGATGTCGTTTCGTACAGTCAGAATGTCAGTGACCCTGTGAAAGGCTTTGTAAAAATGAAAGTCAGCTACGGTTCTTGTAAGATTGTAAAGACCAGTGAGGACGGAAAGATTGACGGTATCAAATTCACTATCACAGGGAATGGAGTTAATCAAACTGTTACCACAGCAAACGGCGGTAAGTTTCAGCTTGATAATCTTATGCCCGGTGTATATACCGTAACGGAACAATCCATTGATAAATATGTTCCGCAGGAAGTTCACAGAGTAACCGTTGTTGCCGGTCAGGTGGCAACCGTAAACTTCAACAACGTTCTCAAAAGAGGTAATCTTCAGGTTATCAAGTCCTCGGAAGATAATCTTGTAGAGGGTGTGACTTTCCACCTTTACGGTACTTCTCTTGCAGGCATTGCCGTTGATGAGTACGCAGTTACCGACAAAAACGGTGTTGCAACATTCAAAGATGTGCTTATCAGCGGAAGCACGCCATATACGCTCGAAGAAGTGGATACAGCAATCCGCTATGTTGTTCCGGAAAAGCAGACAGCACCGATTAAATGGAATGAGGTTACAAATCGAGATTTTACCAACATTCTTAAAAAGTTCAGCGTTACAGTAACAAAGAGCGACCGTGAAGAAGGTACTGCTCAGGGCGACGCCAAACTTTCCGGTGCAGTTTACGGTATCTACAAAGGCGAAACACTTGTGGACAAGTATGTAACCGACAGCAACGGACAATTCACAACAAAGGAATATGTCTGCGACAGCGATTGGACAGTAAGAGAAATCACACCGAGCGAGGGTTATCTTCTTGATAAGACAGTCCACAAGGTAGGTGCTGAACCGAAGCGCTTTACGATTGAACACAACCTTGTTCCTAATGATGTTACCGAACAGGTTGTGAAAGGCAATATCGCTATCATCAAGCACACCGATGATGGGGAAACAAAGATTGAGACGCCGGAAAAGGGTGCGGAATTTGAAGTGTATTTGAAATCGTCAGGCTCATTTGAAAAAGCCGACAAAGACGAGAAAGATACCATTGTTTGTGATGAAAACGGATTTGGTCAGACAAAGGATATGCCGTATGGCGTATATACCGTCCATCAGACAAAAGGCTGGGAAGGTCGTGAGCTTATGAAAGATTTTGATGTGTTCATTGCTCAGGACGGTCAGACCTACCGCTATCTAATCAATAACGCAAACTTTGAGTCATATATCAAGGTCGTTAAGGTTGACGCAGAAAGCGGAAAGAACATTCCTTATGCCGGTGCAGGGTTCAAAATCTATGACCCGAACGGTAATCAGGTATCAATGACCTTTACCTATCCTACACCGACTACAATCGACACATTTTATACCGACGCAAACGGCGCTCTTGTAACTCCGCAGAAGCTTGAATATGGCAAGGGATACTCTCTTGTAGAAGTTCAGGCACCTTACGGATATGTTCTTGACAGTACACCTGTATATTTTGATGTAACACAGGACAATTCAAGTGATGAAGGCGGTATTACCGTGATTAAGGTGGATAAGTCGAATATGGCACAGAAAGGAACAATCAACATTACAAAGACCGGCGAAGTGTTCTTTGGAGTTAATGTTTTCGGTGAGGAAGGCAAAGATGTTATTTACCAGCCGGAATACAAAGTAAGCGGTCTTGCAGGGGCTACCTATGAAATTACCGCAGCCGAAGATGTTTACACACCTGACGGCACACTCCGTTACAGTAAGGGTGATGTTGTCGATACCGTAACAACCGATGAGGACGGCTTTGCCAAGAGCAAGGAACTCTATCTCGGTAAATATACGGTAGTTGAAATCAAAGCGCCGAACGGTATGGTTATCAATAACGAAAAACATTCGGTTGAACTTACTTATGCAGGTCAGGATGTAGCCGTAACAGAAACCGCAACCAGTTTCTACAACGAGAGACAAAAAGTAAAGATTTCTCTTGAAAAGGTGCTTGAACAGAATGACATCTTTGGTATCGGTAAGAATGATGAAATCAAAAATATCAGCTTTGGTCTTTACGCAAAAGAAGATATTGTATCTTCAAGCGGTACGGTAATCCCGGCTGACGGGTTGATTGAGATTATCACGCTTGATGAAAACGGAAAAGCAACAGTAAATACCGACCTTCCGTT
The DNA here is from genome assembly GCA_934526065.1 of uncultured Oscillospiraceae bacterium. Taxonomy (GTDB): domain Bacteria; phylum Bacillota; class Clostridia; order Oscillospirales; family Ruminococcaceae; genus RGIG3102. The sequence goes on along the minus strand of CAKSZX010000003.1, from coordinate 7,986 downwards.
TGGCAGTTACTATATCAAGGAAATTGCCACGGATAAACATTATATCCTCTCCGATACACAGTATCCGTTCACATTCAAGTATGTCGGTCAGGATACCGAAACGGTTGAAATCAAAGTAAATGACGGTAAGCCGATTGAAAACAAATTTATTTACGGTTCTGTATCCGGTAAGAAAGTTGACGAGAACGGCGAAGCATTGAACGGAGCCTTAATCGGTATCTTCAAAGCAGATGAAACCGTATTTACAAGAGAACACGCTTTAATGACTGCCGTATCAAAGAAAGACGGCAGTTTTTCTTTTGCAAAAGTGCCTTACGGTAATTGGATTGTAAGAGAAATTGAAGCACCGACAGGTTTTGTCCTTGATGATACTTCCTACGAAGTGAACATTTCCGAAAACGAACAGGTCGTTGAAGTTGCAATTACCAATGAATATATTCACGGCAACATTCAGATTACCAAGGTTGACGCAGATTATCCCGACAACAAACTTACGGGTGCAACCTTTGAGGTGTACCGAGATGTAAACGGCGACGGCAAACTTGACGACGACGATGAACTTATCGGAAATCTTAATGAAACCTCAACAGGTATCTACGAGATGAAAGAACTTCTCTACGGAAAATATCTTGTAAGAGAAACGAAAGCACCGGACGGCTTTGAACTTGATAAGGGGGTTTACTCCGTCTTTATTGAGAATGATGAAACCACCTACAATGTTGAAAACAAAGCAGGAGTCGGCTTTATCAATCAGGCGATGAAAGGCAATCTTAAAATCAAAAAGACATCTTCCGACGGTAAGGTTGAGGGCTTCACTTTCAGAGTAACCGGAGAAAACGGTTATGACCGCAGCTTCACAACCGATAGGAATGGCGAAATCTTTATCGAGGGACTTCGTATCGGCGAATATACCGTATCGGAAGTCAGCGACAATGTGTCTGCCGGATATGTTTTACCTGCCGATAAGAAAGTAAGCGTAAAGGTTGGCTCTACCACCGTTGTGGAAATGCACAATGTTCTCAGAGATACGCCTAAGACCGGAGATAACAGCAAGGTCGGCTTGTGGACTGCACTTGCAGGACTTTCTGTTCTCGGTATTGCAGGAACAGCATTTGTTGCACTCAGAAAAAAGAAAAAGGAGGACGATGAGTAATGGACGCTAAAACAATCGTAGCAGTTGTGTTGGTCGCCTTTATTGTCGGCGGCTTTATCTTCTTGCAGATTAAAAACAGAAAGAAATAAGGAAAACAGAGTGGGCGGAGCGTAAAAAACTCCGCCCTTTTACTTTATGGAGGTGCTTTATGAATAAGCAAAACACAGTTGACAGCAAGGTGCTTGCAATCCTAAAAGAATGTCCTGAAACAAGGTATGACGATATGCAGCTTATCCTCTGTTACTACAACCGATACAGTTATCTGAGGGTCGGAGACTTACCGCTTGAAGATATAGTCAATAACTACAAAGGATACGGCTTGCCTTGCTTTGAAACTATTCGCAGAGCAAGGCAGAGAGTGCAGTCCCTGTTTCCCGAACTGTCCAGACATTGCAACAGTTGCGATAAAGGCATTCGTGTAGTTATTGAAATTGAATAAGGAGGGCTTGAGAATGAAAGAAGGTTTTACTTTTCAGCAGAAAACAAAACTTCTGACAAAATTATTTGACGCAGGTTGCAATACGGAAAAGAAATTGCAGCAGCTTGATATGGAAAGCATACTTAAAATTCCGGGTATCACCATTCCGGATATGAGCCTGATTATTGAGCTTCAGAAGCAGACCAAAGCTAATAAGCTGTTCGCTTATTTAGGCGGTGGCATTGATGAACAGGCAAATGCAAAGTAGATACCAAATAACAATATTCAAAGGAGGTGCAAGTAAATGGCAAGAAAATACGAACTCATATCCGAACTGTATGACAGAACTTGCAAGACGGTTGTTTCAAATCCGAAAAGCTGGCAGAAGTTTTTGGAGTCGGCTTGCAGAAACTACAAACTGCGCTTTGACGAGCAACTGCTAATCTTTGCACAGCGACCGGACGCAATGGCTGTACTTGAAATTGAAAGATGGAATACTTCTTTCGGTCGTTGGGTAAATAAAGGTGCAAAAGGTATTGCCGTGTTTGAGGACGCAGACAGAAGCAGACAAAGGCTCACCCACTACTTCGACATATCCGATACACACGAAAGCAGATACTCCCGTCCTGTTCCGCTTTGGAATATGAGAGATGAATATGCCGCAAGTGTTATTGAAACGCTTGAAAGCACATTCGGTGAGCTTGAAAACAAAAGTAGTTTGAGCAATGCTGTAATGAGTGCCGCACAAAATGCTGCCGAAGATAATCTTCCCGACTATCTGAATGACCTTGTGTATATTAGTGAGGACAGTTTCCTTGAAGAACTCAGCGAGGATATGATTGCAAGCCTTTACAAAAAGGTTGTTACAAACAGCGTGGCATATATGATAATGTCAAGGCTCGGTATCAATGCAGAAGAATACTTTGAAGCCGACGATTTCCGTGATGTTACAAACTTTAATACACAGGATACGCTTAATGCTCTCGGCATTGCCACAAGCGATATTGCAGAAATGGGACTTTCCGAAATATCCAAAACCGTAATGGCATTGGACAGAGAAAATCGCATAATTGATGAGCAAAGGCAATTTGATTACAATAAAGATAACAAAGACGAAAGGAGCCAAAACGATGAACGAAATCACATACACGATAGTGGGAGACTACAATCTTCCAAACCTGACATTGCCTCAGCAGTCGGAAGTGACTCTCGGCAAATGGTCGAGGATGAGGAGGACTTATCTGAAAGAACATCACAAAATCCTGTATTACAATCTGCTGACGAAAGGGACACTTACTCAGCACTTGGCGGAAGTTCAGCAGAGAGCGACAGAGTTGGAGGAAATCTTGGTCAAACAGATGGCACAGAACGAGGGACTGACAGAGCAGATGAAAGCGAACGATATGATGAAATGGGTTCGCCTAATGAACAATATCAGGAACTCGGCACAGGAAATCGTGAAGGAACAGGTAATATTCAATTAGAGTATTACGACAGAGAACACGAGGACAAGAGCCTGCCGTTTTTCGGCGGAGACGATACAATCAGAGAAATACTCGGCACTACCCCACACCTGTCCGCTTCAAAAGAAGAAATCAAAGACTTTTTTGAAAGAAACACAGACAATGCGGACAGGACTGAATATGTTAAGAGTATTTTCAATAACGACTACACCGAACTCACATTGGAGGACGGCAGAACGGTAGGCTACAAAACATTTCAGAATGTTATTCACTTGTGGGAAGGCAAGTACGAAAGCCGAACAAAGCAGAGTTTTTATGATTGGGGTGTAATTGCACAGCATTTTGAAGCAATGCGGCTTTTGGGAGAATTAACCGACAGGATAAAGCCGTTACCGTCAACGGATATGCAGATGAGCTTAATATCAAACAGTCAGGCAGAGGAACAAAAAGCCTCTGCCTTTTCTTTTTCTCAGGAGATTATTGACGCAGTTCTCACCCGTGGAAGCGGAATATCCGAGGGTAAAATGCGTATCTATGAACAGTTTGAAAAGAGCCTGTCCGCAAAGGAAAACGCAGATTTTCTCAAAAATGAATACGGTTGGGGCGGTTCATATCCTGTTATTATCGGTGCAGGTATTGACGAAAACCACGACGGAAAAGGCATAACCCTTTCAAAAGGATTTGGAAGCGACACACCTAAACTCACTCTTAAATGGAATCAGGTTGAAAAGCGTATCGGAGAACTTATCCGTATGGACAGATACCTCAATCCAAAAGAAAAGGAGCAGTATCCAAAGTGGCTTGAAAAACAAGAAGAACGGCGAGCAGAACTTGCAGAGCAGCAAAGAAATCGTGAAATACTTTCTTCTGCCCCACCCGAAATTGAAAACAACGAGGTAGAAACGGAAGCACTCTATGAATATCATCTTGGCGATACGGTATATATCGGTGCTTCAGAATACGAAATCTTATCTTTTGATGATGAGAGAGTAATGCTTTATGATACCGAAATGCCGTTATTTAACAAAGAGTTTGAGCGTTTGGAATTTGACCGTAAAGTGCGTGAAAATCCAATGAACGACCACCTGAGAGTAACGGTATTACCTGCCGCAGAAAAAGCAGATATAGGCGAAAATATCGCTCAAAACGATACCGAAACCGAACAAAAAACAGATTATGAAGATGCCTTTTTCATTAACCGAGAGCAAGAAAGCGTTACTTGGATGTACTTCAACCACGACAGCAATGCCGGCGGTCAGTATGTTACTAACGAACTCTCTTTTGATGAAATCAGAGAAGCGGCACAAAGCCACAAATCGGCAGATGACTTCTTTGATTATCTCGGCAGTATCGCAAATCAAACTCTTGCCGATGTAGGTACGGAATGGTTTGAAGAAGCAGATAATGCTTTCAAACAGACACCGGATTTAACCGACTGCACTTCTGCCACAATGAACTCACTCATTGAAAACGCCGAAAGAAGCGATATGGTAGCAACCAATATCGGTAAAGTTCCGATTGAGGACTACCGAGAAATCGTTGCCGTTCAAAACGGATTTGACAGCTACGATGAGATGTATAACGAGGGTATTCGTATCGGAAACGGTTACGATAAAGAACCTGAGCCGATAGTTCCTACTTGGGAGCAGAAGAAAAAAGAAAAGGTAAAAAGTTTTGACCTGCACCCTGATGTGCCGATGGCGGAGCGTAATAACTTTGATTTGAGTTCTAATCCTGTTGAACAAGTAGGCAAGAAAGAACGCTTTCGCAGAAATGCAGAAGCAATAAAGGTACTCAAAGAATGTGAGTTTGAAAACAGATTTGCCACACCCGAAGAACAACTCGTCCTGTCTAAATATGTCGGTTGGGGCGGTTTGCCCGAAGCCTTTGATGAGAATAACTCTGCGTGGGCAGATGAGTTTGTAGAACTTTACACTATGCTCTCACCTGAAGAATACGCTTCGGCAAGAGAAAGCACCTTGACCGCCTTTTATACCCCTCCGGCAGTTATCAATGCCATATACAAAGCAATGGAACAGATGGGATTTCGTGAGGGCAATTTGTTAGAGCCGTCCTGCGGTATCGGTAATTTTATCGGTATGCTGCCTAAGGCAATGGAAAACGCAAAGGTTTACGGTGTGGAACTTGATACCATTTCGGCAGGTATCGCTCAGCAGCTTTATCAGAAGTCCTCTATTGCTGCACAAGGCTTTGAAGAAGTCAATGTGCCGGACAGCTTCTTTGACGGAGTTATCGGCAATGTGCCGTTCGGCGATTTCAAAGTTGCAGATAAGAGATACGATAAGTATAACTTCCTTATTCACGACTATTTCTTTGCAAAGTCTTTGGATAAATTACGCCCCGGTGGTGTAATGGCTCTTGTTACGAGCAAAGGCACAATGGATAAAACCAATTCATCGGTCAGAAAATATATTGCTCAAAGAGCAGAACTTCTCGGAGCAATCAGACTGCCGAATGATACTTTTAAGGACAATGCTGGAACAGAGGTCGTATCGGATATTTTGTTCTTGCAAAAGCGTGACAGGCTAATTGATATTGAACCTGACTGGGTACAACTTGGCACAAATGAAAACGGTATCACGATGAACTCATATTTTGTAGAGCATCCTGAAATGATACTGGGCGAAATGAAAACAGTAAGCGGTCGCTTTGGCGAAGAAGTAACCTGCATACCGTTTGAAAATGCAGATTTATCCGAATTGTTATCGGAAGCGGTAGCGAATATACACGGAGAAATTTCCGATTACGAAGTGGAAGATGACCTTGAGGAAGAAGATAATTCTATCCCGGCAGACCCGGATGTGAGAAACTTTTCATACACGATTCTTGACGATAAAATCTATTTCCGTGAGAACTCTCGTATGTCGCCTGCCATAGTATCTGCAACAGCCGAGAACCGCATTAAGGGTATGGTTGCGATAAGAGATTGTGTCCGCAACCTGATTGAACTTCAAACCGAAGATTATCCCGACGAAGAAATCAAAGCCGAGCAGTCAAAACTCAACAGCCTTTATGACGGTTATACAAAGAAATACGGACTGATTAACAGCAGAGCCAATGTGTCGGCATTCGGTGATGACAGTTCCTTTGCCCTACTTTCCGCACTTGAAGTTATCAACGAAAACGGTGAACTTGAACGCAAGGCAGATATGTTCTTTAAGCGTACAATTAAACCGCATAAACCGATAACGGAGGTTGATACGGCGGACGAAGCACTTGCCGTATCTATGGGAGAGAAAGCAACCGTTGATATGGAATATATGAGTGAGCTTACAGGCAAAAGCGAAGAAGAACTATTCTACGACTTAAAGGGCGTCATATTCTTAAACCCGCTTTACGGCTACGGAAATGTAACCGAGCAAAAGTATTTGATGGCAGATGAGTACCTTTCGGGAAATGTCCGAGAAAAACTTATCACAGCCAAAAAGTCTGCCGAGGTTTATCCCGAAGATTACAAAATCAATGTAGAGGCTCTGGAAAAAGTTCAGCCGAAAGACCTGACCGCAAGCGAAATATCCGTAAGGCTCGGCGCTACTTGGATACCGCCCGAAATCTTTGAGAAGTTTATGTTTGAATTTCTTGATACTCCACGCTATGCACAATGGAACATTAAAGTACACTACTCTCAATATACCGGCGAATGGAACATTGAGGGAAAGAGCTATGACCGTTCCAATGTAAAAGCGTACAGCACATACGGCACTTCCCGTATTAATGCATACAAGATAATCGAGGAAACGCTGAACTTGAAAGATGTCCGTATCTTTGACTATATCGAAGATGAGGACGGCAAGAAAAAAGCAGTTCTCAACAAAAAGGAAACAGCAATCGCACAGGCAAAGCAGGAACTTATCAAGCAAGGCTTTCAGGATTGGGTATGGGCTGACCCCACCCGCCGAGAAAAACTCACGAAGATGTATAACGAAAAGTTCAACAGCATAAGACCCCGTGAGTATGACGGAAGTCATATTACCTTTAATGGTATGAACCCCGAAATTGAACTTCGTGAACATCAGAAGAATGCCGTTGCACACATTCTGTACGGCGGTAACACCTTGCTTGCACACGCAGTAGGTGCAGGCAAGACTTTCGAGATGGTATCTGCCGCTATGGAGTCAAAGCGTTTAGGACTTTGCAACAAGTCGCTGTTCGTAGTCCCGAATCATTTGACGGAACAATGGGCAGCCGAGTTCTTACAACTCTATCCTGCGGCTAATATTCTTGTGGCAACGAAGAAAGATTTTGAAACAAAGAACCGTAAAAAGTTCTGTGGCAGGATTGCAACCGGAGATTACGACGCAGTTATTATCGGTCACAGTCAGTTTGAAAAGATACCTATGTCTGTTGAAAGGCAGAGAGCAATCTTAGAGCAACAGCTTCAGGAATTGACTGACGGCATTATCGACTTAAAGAAAAACCGTGGAGAAAACTTCTCCGTTAAGCAGCTTGAAAAGTCGAAAAAGGCTGTGAAGTTGAAACTGCAAAAACTTAATGACCAAAGCCGCAAGGACGATGTTGTTACCTTTGAAGAACTCGGTGTGGACAGGCTCTTTATTGACGAGAGTCATTACTACAAGAACCTGTACCTTTACACAAAAATGCGCAATGTAGGCGGTATCGCACAGACAGAAGCACAGAAATCTTCCGACCTATTTATGAAGTGTCGTTATCTTGACGAGATTACAGGCGGTCGAGGAACGGTATTTGCAACTGGTACTCCTATCTCAAACAGTATGGTGGAACTCTATACTATTCAGCGATACTTGCAGTACAACACGCTCGTAAAAAACAACTTACAGCACTTCGATGCTTGGGCAAGTACCTTTGGAGAAACTGTAACAGCAGTTGAACTTACACCGGAGGGCTATACTTTAATAGGACGATAAAATTAACTGTCCTAAATTGAAAATACATACGAAAGGAGGTTAAGA
>CAKSZX010000002.1 GCA_934526065.1 uncultured Oscillospiraceae bacterium | reverse complement strand
GGTTTAGCTCATCTGGTAGAGCGCCACCTTGCCAAGGTGGAGGTAGCGAGTTCGAGCCTCGTAACCCGCTCCAAAAATTGGTTGGCGCCATAGCCAAGTGGTAAGGCAGAGGTCTGCAAAACCTTTATCACCAGTTCAAATCTGGTTGGCGCCTCCATAATAAAAAGAGTAAGCTTTGTGCTTACTCTTTTTTGTTTATCTATAATTATTTTTTAATATATATTAAAAATCTGTTTACTGACAGGCAAAAGAGATTTTCAGTCCATACTATTTATACAGTAAAAATTCTTCCGGAATAACGCTGTAAACTTTGTTTTCTACATAATTGTAAGAAAATTGATTATCATAAGCTACAACCCCGTGTGAAGCTGCCAAATCCGGTGTATAGTCCTTTAAAAGATAATTTCTTATATTCTTATAATTGGTGTCATAATGGGTTATTGTAGGCACGAAGTACGGCTCAGTAATTGTTATTTTATAATTTCCGTCCAAATCGTATTCTTTGTTTATTTTAAATTGAAAAAGACCGCCGATCATATTATTGGCTTTAGATTGTGCGGAGATAAAATTTCCCAGGGAATAGCAAATAAGGGTTTTATTATCGTTAACATCATTTGTATGCCATTCAACAGTTTGTATAACATGGGGGTGCGTGCCTATTATAACATCTACTCCCATTATGTTAAGTCTGTCTGCCACTTCTCTTTGTAAATCGTTTATTTCATTGGTGTCCTCATATCCCCAATGACATGACACAATAACTACATCTGCGTTGGCTTTGGCAATATTTACTTGTCTTTCAATTGTGTCAAAATCTTCTATATTTATTACCTTTGGGCAGTTTGGATCCGATATATTTAATCCATTGGTGCCGTATGTATAAGCTAAAAATGCCATTGTTATATTGTTTTTAGTAAGGTACTTAATATCTTTGCTATCATCGCCTGTGTAAAAGCCCATATTCACAACCGGTTGAGAGTTCCAATATTCAAGAGAAGAATAAACACCGGTTGCACCCATGTCGTAAGAATGGTTGTTACTTGTGCCTACAACATTAAACCCCATACTTATGATTTTGTCACCCATTTCTACAGGAGTTGAAAACTGTGGATATGTGGAAGGAGGGAAAGCGGAATTAACAATAGTTTCTTGATTTATAAAACGCACGTCAAAACTTTTAAAGTAATCTTCGGTATTTTGATATACATAATCAAAATCGTATGCGCCGTTTGCAGATCTGTTTTTTGCCTGTAAATAGATAGATCCATGTATAAGGTTATCTCCCGCCGCAATAAAGCTGACTGTGTCTGTTGGGCGTGCAGTTGGTTCAGGCGGTAATTGGCTGTCAACCGTTGCATTTACATCTTTTGCCTCAACACAGCCACCCATAATCAAGGACATGCAAACCGTAATAAGTAATATAAATCGTTTAAATAATTCTTTTTTCATTTTATTTCTCCTTATTTATTTGTTATTCTACACTATATTTTCTAATTATTCAATTAAATCCGCTATTTTGTGTAAATATTGTTTATTCTCCTTGAAAAATAGCCAAATTTGTAATATAATTACACAGTATTTGTTATAATAGGAGATTGGTAAAAATGGATAAAACACTTATGAACAAAAGCGATTACTTTTTTGACTTACCGAAAGAGCTGATAGCACAGACTCCGAAGATACCAAGAGACACATGCAGAATGTTATGTGTGGAAAAGAACAATCCTTTTCACTATGAAGATAAAATTTTCAAAGACATTTATGATATGTTAAAGCCCGGCGATGTTTTGGTTTTGAACAATTCAAAGGTTTTACCTGCAAGGCTTTATGGTATAAAGACAACAGGTGCAGCTTGTGAATTTTTACTTCTAAAACAAGTTGAACAGGATTTGTGGGAGTGTATGGCACACCCGGGTAAAAGACTTCAACCGGGACATGTTGTTGTGTTTGGCGATGGCATATTAAAAGGCGAGATTAAAGAATCACTTGAAAACGGCAATAAATTAGTGAAATTTACATATGAAACACAGACTTTTTTTGAGGCGCTTGATATAGTTGGTAAATTGCCGTTGCCACATTATATAACCGAAGAATTAAAAGATGCCAGTTTATATCAAACCGAATATGCAAAAATTCTCGGCTCTGCCGCTGCTCCGACTGCGGGGTTGCATTTTACAAAAGAATTGCTTAAAGAATTGGAAGAAAAAGGTGTAAAGGTAAAGTACATTACACTTCATGTAGGCATAGGAACATTCAGACCTGTTAAAACAGAGAATATCACAGAACACCAAATGCACAGCGAATGGTTTGAAATTCCGCAGGATACAGCCGAAGAAATAACAAAAGCCAAAGCTGAGGGAAGAAGAATTATTTCTGTTGGCACAACCAGCACAAGAACCCTTGAATCATGTTATAAGGCCTTTGGTTGCGTTAAAGCTTGCAGCATGGATACAAACATATTCATCTATCCGGGCTTTAAATTCGGCGTTATAGACGGTCTTATTACAAACTTTCATTTACCAGAAAGCACCCTTATAATGCTTGTAAGCGCCTTTGCTGGATATGAAAATACAATGAGCGCATATAAACACGCCGTAGAAGAAAAGTATAGATTTTACAGTTTCGGCGATGCAATGTTTATTTATTAAGAAATGAGGATAACCGATGTACAAATTGATAAAAACACAAGGAACAGCCAGAAGAGGCGAATTTCACACTGTTCACGGCGTTGTTCAAACACCGGCTTTTATGAATGTTGCCACTGCGGCGGCTATAAAAGGCGGACTTTCCGCAAAAGACCTTGAAGATATAAGATGTCAGGTCATGCTCAGCAATACCTATCATCTTCATTTGCGCCCGACCGACAAGTTGGTAAGACAGATGGGCGGTTTACATCAGTTTACAACATGTAAAAGACCCATTCTTACAGACAGTGGCGGATTTCAGGTATTTTCTCTTTCTGCACTGAGAAAAATCAAGGAAGAGGGCGTGTATTTTGCCTCGCACCTTGACGGACATAAAATTTTTATGGGACCGGAGCAGAGCATGCAGATTCAATCAAACCTCGGTTCTACAATAGCTATGGCATTTGATGAATGTGTAGAAAACCCGGCAGAGTACAGCTATTCAAAACAATCCTGCGAAAGAACGGTAAGATGGCTTGCAAGATGTAAAGCGGAAATGCAAAGGCTTAACAGTCTTGATGACACGGTAAATAAAAATCAGTTGCTTTTCGGTATAAACCAAGGCTGTTGCTTTGACGATTTGCGTGTAGAGCATATGAAACAAATTCGGGATATGGACTTGGACGGATACGCTATCGGCGGACTTGCTGTCGGCGAAACTAAGGAAGAAATGTACCATGTTATTTCTGTTGTCGAAGAACATATGCCAAAAGACAAAATAAGATATCTTATGGGCGTCGGCACTCCCGGTAATATACTTGAATCCGTAAGAAGGGGAGTAGACCTTTTTGACTGTGTAATGCCTTCAAGAAATGCAAGACACGGTCATTTAAACACATGGAACGGTATAATAAATATTATGAATGTTAAGTATCGGGATGATTCCGAACCTATTGATACGCATTGTGATTGCCCTGTATGTAAACGATATTCAAGAGCATATATCAGACACTTGTTCAAAGCAAAGGAAACTTTGGGTCAGCGTTTGGCCGTTATGCACAACTTATATTTCTATAATAACCTTATGGAAAAAATAAGAGAAAATCTTGATAATGATACTTATGAAGAATTTTATTCTAAATATGTGGATTTGTTGGATACTCGCATTTAAAAATATTGCATTATTATTATTTATGTGATATAATATTTTTTAGATTATCTGGAGGTAAGAATATGTATTTCATGTTAGACGCAGCTACAACATCGACAACATCATCTTTGATTGTAAGCACTCTTCCTTTTTTGATTGTTATTGCCGTAATGTACTTTATGCTCATTCGGCCACAGAAAAAGAGAGAAAAAAAATTGCAGGATATGCGTAACAGCATCGAAATCGGCGACGGCGTTACAACAGTCGGCGGTATCGTAGGCAGAGTTATCAGCATTAAAGAAGATACTATTGTAGTAGAAACAGCATCTGCAAAGATTCGTTTCAAGAGATGGGCAGTTTCCGAAGTTGAAAAGCTTGATGTAGAATAATTGCTAAAATTTAAGCTCAAAACTCTTTAATTTATTGGAGTTTTGGGCTTTTTATTTATGTTATAATTTGAATGGATAAAATGATTGTCCTCAATATTTTTACAAAAAAGTAGAAAGTGCTGTTAATCGGCACTTTTTTATTTCAAAATGATTAGATAAAAGTATGTCAAACAATTATACAAAAAAAGAATATAAAAATATAAACGATAAACCTATAAATAGGTAAAATATTTTACTAAAATATAATAAAATACAGTAATTATAGATACCTGAAATATACGGCGTATATAAAAGAAAAGTCTTTTCCTGTTCTTCTTATTTCGTTAAATTTTTATTTAGCGAAATAGATTTAAGAAAACTTCCCCCGCATAATAATTTTAAATCATACTATGAGGTATATATCAGAACATCAATTCTCTGCCGAAGTAAATGGCGTTTTTTGTTCTTTTTTGTATTTACCCTATCTTTAATATAACTTTTGATTATCAAAATGTCAATAGTTAAAAATAAATTTGTTCACCCAAAGGTCACATGAAATATATTTAGAAAACAAAAGAAAGATTTTAAAAATTTGATTTTAGCCGTGTGCTACTATAATCGTACGGCCGATATTGAATACTTGCACATACCCTTGTCCAGAATAACTCCATTTATCAACAAGAGCCATGACTTCTGAATGTGATTGTTCATAAGGTTTTCCAGAGGTTTGTACATTACTATCAACACCGTAGTTTGGAGCATTTGGATCATATACGCCCAACGATTTGGCCCTATCATTTCCATCAGCAACTATCTGCCGAATTTGTTCATCACTCAGTACATTGGTTGACATTACCGGTGTGCTTGCACTGTTTAATGTTCCTGCACTTGAACCGCTATTACCTCCCCCACCGTTTGTTGTAGGCGCTGCTGCTGGGGTTTGTGCAACCGGTTTATTGGAAACTGTCACTGTAAAGTCTTTAATTATACCTTCTTCGGATGTTACTGTAATTGTGGCTTTACCCACTTTAACACCCGTGATAGTTCCTGCCTCATTGACTTTTGCAACTGATGTGTCACTTGATTTGTATGTAAGTGATGTGCCATAATCGGCTGTATTAGGAACAAGTCCGACATTGGATTTTACGGTATTACCTACATACACACTTTTAGCAGATACTTCAAGATTAGTTACAGGTTGCAAGACCTTGATTGAAGTTTCAAATTCTTTATCCCCCGCAATAGTTTTGAGAGTTGTTTCACCTTGATTAACACCTGTTATAATACCATCCTCAGAAATAATTGCCTTGTCTGTGTCCTCAATGGTAAAATCAGCTTTTAAAACTTCATATTCGCCAAGCTCATTTACGACAGCAACATTTTTATCTTTGACAATTTCTACTGTTTCAGGCATTTCAGACGGAGAAACATATTTTTTAACCGTAACATTTACAGTCTTGCTTACTTCACCGGAAGTAATTACAAGTTCTGCTTCCCCTGTATTTACCGGAACAATTATGGGGGTTAAAGTGTGATCTTCCCCTTTTTCTGAAACTTCGGGTGTTTCTATTGTGAATACGCTTTCATCAGAAGATGAATAAGTTACATCATACATGAAGTCTTTAATGTCATAGATTGCCGGGCATTCGTAAAAACCAAATACTGTTTTGGTTTCCGGCATATCCACGAGAGATAAATCAACATCTGATTTAACTTCTACCGCAAGTGTGTCTGCAGTGACTTCTTCATCCGTCATAACGGTAAGTTCATCTTCCGAAATGATTTCGGCAGGTGATGGCATTATTGGAATATGCTTGTTTACAGAGTAGTAAAAAGCTCCGCCTGTGGCCGCAACTGCAATGACAAGTGCAATTACGATTGTTTTTAAAGTATTCTTTTTCTTTGGAACGGAATTGGCAGTGTTCTCGTTCAATACTTTGTTTTCATCCATTTTTAAATCTCCTTCCGAACCTGATTACAGGTTCTTTTGCTTTCTGGTTTCATATTACCACATGCAAGATTACAAAGTCAATAGCTTAGACGGTTTGAGGGCTTTTCTAACCGTCTAAGGTAAACTTTGAACCATTAAAATCAATTTTGCGCAAATATACAGTAGTGTGTAAGTTATTTTTCTGACTTACACACTTTATTTTACGGACTCAGACGAGATATGTTATTTGCTATTTTCAGAAGTTAATCCCAGTGCTTTAAATTCCGCATTTGTAAATTCTATAATTAAATCCGAGACAGTTATGTCCCTTGCCTGCCGTATTTTCTGCAACTTTTTCAGAGTATCTTTTGAAATATAATTTTCGGAATTATTTGAAATTATTTCCGCTATTTTATCTCCGTAATTAGCTTCCATATCCACATATTTGGATATCTTTCGTATTTGCCTTTTTGAAAAAGCAAGGTATGTAAGATTAAATACATTTCTATTTTCCGGGATTTTATCCTCGACATCTTCGGGAATTACAGGGTATCCGAATTTATTGAATCGCATAGGATTTTCTTCGGGCCTGAATTGGTTTGACATATTGAATATCTCTCCTGCATTTCGACACAGGCATTTTGAGATTATTTCAATATACTTGCCGGAAGTAAGAACATCTACGGTCCTATTTCCAAGTCTTACTCTACTGAGAGTTTTAAGTTCCGGTACGGGAGCTATAAGGACATGACGATTAGTAATTTTGTTTATTATTTCTGCTTTTTCTGCATCGTAGCTTTCAAAAATTGACGGTAAATTAGTTACAGAAAAATCAGCTACATATTTTCGATAGCCTAATTCACTTCTGCAAATATGGGCTATCGGATTTTTTATGCCATAGCTTTCGTCTTTAAATCCCGAACCGTCCATTGAGATATAATACAGTTCGGAGAAAGGACAAAACTCGCCTGTCATAAAGTTCATTGCCTCTCTTGCACCTACATCATCGTAGGAATTAGGATTTGTTATTTCTCCGTTTATAAATCCTGTGCAATAGGTTGTTATTCCTTCTTGGAGAGAAAGGTCACCGAATATGGCAGCTCTTATTCCCGACTTTGTAAAATCCGTATTTAAAAACAGTGCCTTTATATTTGCCAACAGGGTGCGCTCATCCGCAGGAGTAATCCTTAAAATTTTATCTGCACAGTTGTAACAAACGGTTATCTGATTTACGCCTATGAGTATTCCGTAAAAGCGCGAGCGATAAAGGGCGTCATATGAAGAACCCATTGCTTTTGCAGTTGCAAGAAGTTCTGTTTTGGAATAGTAAATACCATCGGAAATGATTTTCTCCCAAAGTTTGACATTGGAAGACAGTCTCTGTATTTCCGGGTGTATCGGTTCATTCATAAGCAGTTCCAAGTACGGTTTTTCATCGGCATATACCTTTGCACCGCAGGCCTTTAAAAATGTTTTCAGACGACTGTCATGCAATGCTCGTCTACGCTCGATATTATCCTTTGCAATGTTTAAATACGGTAATAAAAAATTTTCTTTTGCTGTTTCAAGATTATCTCTGTAATAAGATGAGACTATATTCAAATACTCAATTCCTGCATCTGTAATTGATACAGTATTTCTTCTTGTAAGTTCTTCTTGCCTTATACTGATATAACCTCTTAATTTAAAATTAGATAACTTGTTAATAAAAATCTGATATGAATACTTATCGTGATTTTTAAATATATAATCTAAATCTCTTCTACTTGTCTCTCCTATAAAATACAAATGTCTTAGTATTTCTAAACCAACTCTTGAATAGTATTCAACCATTGTTTTTATTCTCTCTTTCTTAAAAATTGTTTCATACTTAGTAGTTTTCATACTTACTAGCTGTAAAATGAAAATCTTACGATTTTCCAATTAAGTTTTTTATTGTTAAAAATCCTTACTCGCTTAATATTCCTTTTTTTCAAAGGCAAAAATCAAGTAAAATAAAGGAATTTCGGCGTTTTTTTCGGTTATATGTTTGATTACACCTTTTAATTTTCATAACCGTGATTTGAAAAAATTTTGACTTACAAAGCAAATATATAACCGGGATTGAAAAATATTGTGTTTTTGAAAACAAGCATATAACGGTTATTTTTTTAAAAAACAAACATATAACCGAGTTATAGGATTAAATTTAAGTATTGTGCAGCCAACTTTTGAGGGATAATATGGATTTTTGTGCTACCGTTTATACCCCGTGTGAGCTTGGTTATATAGCAGTTTGCCAGGTTATCAGCAGTGTCTGATATGCCTATCGTTTGGCATATTGCATTTTGAACCCGGCGGCATTCAGCGTTATCATTGTCCGATATTGAACGCAATCTGTCGGTAAATCTTGTAAAAGATATGATTGCCGGTGTCTGTACAATCGGCCTTTTCAAATCGTGTTTTTCAATATAATCATTGAGGGCATAGGCCACTGTGCCGGCTATATAGTAGGAGTTCTTTTTGTCTCGGTTAATGAGCGTCGGAACATTTATTGTCAATATATTGCCGTCGTAATCTATTTGAATGAGGTTGCCATAAATCGGTTCGATTTTATCTTGTTCGACGGTTTCGCTGTATGCTGTTCTCAAAGCGGCTGCAATCTTATCTATCTCATTGAGAACGGATAGAATATCACCGGTCGAGATACTGTCTGCATAATCTTGCCGGTTATAATTATCTAAAATTTTATCTGCCTTTTGCAAGGCAGATTTAATTTTGATGACTTTTCTGTCAGAGGCCAAACTATGAAATTCATTGCTCATTTTCTAACATCACTCCATGCTGTTTCTTCATCTCTTGTATAGTTGTCAAGTCTTTTGATTGACACCGTATCCCCTGTCTTATCGAATTTAAAAAACTTCGTAAATCCGGCGTAAGGAAAATATTTAGGTGAGTTTTCGTCACTTATAATGGCATATCTGAACAATGCCTTTCTGATATCTGAGTTATAGGTGTACAGAGTTCTAAATAATTCACTTTCACGAACTTCGGCAAATGGTGTGAAGGAAATAATTTCGTAGCTTTTGCCGTTTATTGTCATAATGGCCTGCGCCGGTATATCCCCGTTAAGCATTGCAAATCGCATATCCTTGTCATAATGTAAAATTATAATCCAAAGAGCTTCAAGGTGTTGCTTATCCAGCTTGGTAAGTGGCATATTTATATTCAAACGATTTGAGGCTCCTTTATTGAAGCCGTATTCGTGGTATATGCCTCGTAAGTGCCGTATATCCGTTATGTATCCGTCTTTTGATATAAAGACACTCTCACAGTTAATAATCGTTCTAATGCCTGTAGCAGCAGCGTCATAGGTTATAGAGTGCTTTCTTACAAGATATTCCAATAGCTGATCTAAGTGCACCGCCGGAACTCTTGAAAGCAGAAATTTTAAGTCATTGAAATATTCGCTTTTTCTGTACTGCTTTTTCATAATTTAGCTCCAATCGTTTATATCAAATACTGGCAGTGCATTTTCTTCTATGAAGGATTGAGAATAATTCGGGGCGTCGGAAAAATCGTCTATGTCATAAGTATCGCCGTTTGTATTGTCAAAATCGCTAATGTTGTAGACAGGGCGATAAATTTCAGCCACATCAGAATTTTCAAATTCGGACATATCAATTATATTCCGTGCGTTCATATTGTGCTTAGTCGCTTTTTGACGGTTTGCTTTAAGCTGCTCGGCGTAGGCTTTACGCATTGCCAAATCTCTCGGATCTGTTGTGATGATGGCATATTCCGATGCAGTGAGAATAAATCGAATGCGAATAGTATTTCCGTTTGCAATGACAAATCCCTCACCACGCTCAAATGAGGCAGTTTCGGAAGCTTCTTGCTCGGTTAATTTCATAGATTGCATAAGCATATTTTTGTCAGTAGATGTATGTTTTAAGACAATTTTAAAGGCACATGAGTTAATGATACCGTCTCCGTACATGCCGTTGTCTAATACCGTAATATCCTTTAATTGCTGGGTGGCAAGTATAAGAGAACCGCCATAAGCACGGATAATTTTTGAAATTTCAAGAATACGTGAGGCCGCTGAACGGTTCATCATCAATTTCCAAACTTCTTCTATGAACAGCACCTTTTGTTTGGTTTTATCTTCTTTAATTTTTGAAAAAAGGAAGTCAAGAGCCAAAAACATTGAGGCCGGAAGCAAATCTTCATTTGTTTTTTCAAGACCGATTACAATAAAGTTATTGTTTAGGTCAACATTGGTCAGGCCGTTAAAGGAAGAGCCGGAACCTGATACAAGAGGTTTGATAATATTGCTCATCTTTTTTGCAATAGGTTCATAGCTGCTCATTTCTACAAGGACATTATATAAATCCTCAATAATCGGCATATCATCTTTGAATTTCGTACTGTCCTGTGGATCTATTAGTGACTTATTGTCATAGGTAATTTCCTTTTTGGCATATGTATTCACAAGAGCGTCATCAAGTATTTGTTTTTCTTCCTGGGACATATTTTCAAAATACAGTGCGAAAAAGGACTTTAAATCTTGAATTTTTTCCGCAAGTAAAGAACTGTTGTTGGTATTTCCGTAAATTAAATCTACGGTATCATCACGCTTAAATATTTGCATAATGTTTATTCTTGTAGGAGAACCAGCACCGAGTTCTATAAATTGGCCGCCGACAGCTTCGCATATTTCTCTGAATTCATCTTGCTTTTCCGGAACTATTATATATACCGGGGTAAATCTCATACGAAGACGAAGGGCAAGCATTTTAAGCAATCCGGATTTACCTGCACCGGTCACGCCGGTTATAAAGGCATTTCCATTTACATACTTTCTGTTGTCAAATATATCAACTATTGCCGGTGAATTATTGGCTGTTTGAATGCCGAACATAACTCCGTTTCTGTCGTTTTGCTCAAATGAGAAAAACGGATAAAAGCCGGCAAGACCATCGGAAAGTATATTTCTTTTGGATTTTTCGAATAAGTTTGAATTCGGCTTGCACAACGGTATTGTTGAAATAAAGGCCTGTTCTTGTTCGTACTTTGCAAGAGTAAGGTTCATAGACATTGAAACCAATTCATCCCTCAAAGTTATAAATCTGCTATTAACCTCTTCGGGCGTGTTTCCGGATATAGTTATAAATGTGGAAATATAGTAAAAGTCCTCATTGTTATGTATGCCGTCAAGAAGGTATTTGCCGGCATCAATAGCATTGGAAAGCCGATATGAAGCATCCTGTGTTTCGTTGATATTGTAAGAATTTACCGAGTTATATTTGATGGAACTGCGCAGCTTAGAGCTTATTGCCGCATTGTCTTGCTTTTCTATAAAAACATCAATATCGTAGCCCTCACCACGGTTGATAAATCTTGCAAGCCAACCGGAAAGAACTGTTGTTGTATATCCGTTTCCGGGTATGTAACAGTACGAATAATATCTGTCATCAATCTTTATATAGCTTTTATCCTCAAATTCAATTTTCAAAGGGGCTATAAATTCGGTATGAGGAATGTAAGACACACCCGCATTACCAAATTTGCCGGATGATACATAGTTCTCATACACCTGCTCGGTTACTTGCCTAAATTCATAAGGTTTCTTTCCGCCTCTGTTCAAGCAAGCGTAGAGCATTTCATCGGTGTAATATACCGGGTCATCCGAAATATCTTTTACAGTATTACCACAGTTTTTGAGAAAGTATGACATTTGTTCACGCTGCTGTACATAGTTTTGATAAATTCCGTCGACCGACCGATTATTTAATCCAAGCGCCCTTTCTACTTCAAAAGATAAAAAGAAGCGTCTGTGAGAACTTCTGTTCTCCATTACCTTGTAGTTGTTAAGAAGGTTTTCTTTCAAAGTTATGCATTTGGAATTTTCTTCTTTTAAAATATCCTTTGTCATACTTTCAATTTGATAACTAAGATTGGCAGGTAAATTTATGATTTTGAACTGCATTCTTTTTGGTGCGATTTTCAAAAATGATTTGAAATTTTTTATCACATCATTTTGTCCGTCTGGCGTCATTGATTCAAAGTTTGTCGGTTGAACTTCCATTAGTCCGATAAATCTGTTGTCCTTTGTGACAATCATACCGTGATAATTCTCTTTTATAGGAATGACCGATTGGGTCGATTGAGTCATTTTTTTGACAGTTCTTTTTTCTTGTTTAGCCATTATTTACTTTCCTCCTTTCCTCTGCTTTTTGACAGCGTGCTTTCTTTTCTTAGCCTCTTTTTTAAGTTCTTTGTCAGTCTTGTATTCTTCCGGAACTTCTAGAATGCCTATGTCATCTTCAAAGAATACGGTATTTTCCGTAACGGTGTCACTGCTAACGGCCTTTTTAATAATTTCTTTTGCGTTGCGTTTCTTTTGCAAATTTTTGAAGAACAACATAATTCTGTCTCTTGGAAGTAATTGTTCTGTCCGAATATTATTCGGTTCAAAAGCAGGTTTACTTTCCGATTTTATTCTCGGATTATAAAGAGCAATCCTTTTGTTATTACGGAATTTAATCCAATTAAAAATAAATACCGAAAGACTATCTCCGTTTAGTCCGAATATTCCGAATGCCGCAGGTATCATAGACACTATAATGGCAATAGTAAGTCTGACTGTGAAGTCTGAAATAAATTTAAATTGCATAATTACAGCAAAAGGGATAATTGCAAGCAGAAAAGCCTCAAATAAATTTCTTGTTTTTATCATCGTTCCGGCTATGAGCTGTCCTCCCTTGTGATTATGCGGAATTATATGTTGCATAGTATCTCCTTATTAAGCAATGGTAATTTCTACGGCAGAACCTACTGCAAAACAATGTTCTTTATCAATTTTTGTTACTGTAACAATAATATTATCACCGGGATAAAGCTGACGCACAACCATACTGCGTGCAGGAATAAAACAACGAACTGTCTTGTCCTTTATGTAGGCGATGGCTCTTTTGGTTCCGGGTTCTACTGCAATAACCTGTCCCAAATATGACCGTCCTATCTTTACAGTGTCGATTGATTTTTTTAATTCGTCATGTCCGAGATATCTTCTCGAAACACGAAATTCGTTTACTGTTTTTGCAGCTTTATCAACAGAGAGCTTGTAAACAGAGGCTTCAAAGGTTTTGCCTACGCCAAAATCCTCAAAGTGTCTGAGGTTGTCAATGTATTCTCTCCACTGTATATCCTGTACCGTCATCGGTATCTCACAGCCGCAACAAGAAACTACCGCTACTTTGTCGTTATAGGATAAAACCTTTGCCTGAACAAGGCTTCCCACTTTTACCTTCTGTGCATTTCCAAAGAAATAGTAATCTCTTTTGAGCTTGTTTGCCTGGATAACGCTTCCGGTTATGTTGAATATGTATGCCCCGGTTTCTGTATCATATTTTTCAATTCTGCAATCATTTAAAAGAAAAGAAACTTTTGAACCCATTCTTTTACGGATAATTTGATAATATCTTTCGGCCTGTTCCTTTGTATCGGCAGAGAAAAAGCTGGAATTTAATGAGCTGTTTTCTATAAGTTCGGTGGCAGGAATACAAATTTCCAACTTTTCTCTTGTTATGTATGCAAATACTTTTAACTTGTCATCGGAATACCTGACTGAAGAAATTCTTCCCTCAAGTATTCTTCCTTTCCGGCGAGCTTCACGAAGTTCATTAAACTGTTCAAACCGAAGGTCGTTTTCGGTATATTTAGTCTTATCTTCCGCATCTACAATATCACGGAAAAATTCGGCGTTAATATCCTCTTGAACTTCTGATTGCTCTGTAATTTTGTCACTGTTAAGTTCTTCAAGAAGATTATCAATATTTTCTTCTTGTTTAGTAGGCGTTACATCAAGATCGTCATTTGTTACCTCCTTGTTAGTTTGTTCATAAGACTTTATTTTTTCGTCCATGGTTTAAATCTCCTTTATCTTAAATTTTAAATTTAATCACATTAAATATAGGCTCGGTATCATTACCATTATCAGTCGAAATTTGCCCGGTTTTGTCACTTTTGCTATATGTCTGATTGCTTTCATCAGATGCAAAAGAAGCCGTTTTTGAGGTATTTATGTTCGTTTGAGAGGAAGTGTCTGGATTTTCGATTTCAACAGCTTCTTCCTTTTCGGCATTCAACTCTTCCGGCGACATTATTTCAGGTATGTACCTAAAATCATCATAACTTTCAAATTCATCAAGATCAAATATGCTATTGAATTTTGAGGTATTATCGAACTGTGGTTGAGGCTCGCTTTGGAAGTTGCTTTCATCGTTCATAAATTTTCGAATTGTTTTTGCTATTGTTGCCTTGTCTTTTTCGTATGCAAAATTGATTTTATATGAACGCAGAAATTCACGCAAATCGTAGTCCTCTTCTTCATCATATGGCTTTCGTAAATCATCGAATGTTGTTTGCGTATTCAGTCTATCCACAAATTCATATTTGGCGTGGGGTGTCCTGTCTTTTACACTGACCTGTGTCAAATATTTCGCCATTGGGTGGGATGTATATGGAAAACGGTTTAATTTTAAGACATTTTTAGTGCCGGACTTAAACAGATAAACATTATCGTTAGCCGCCATAGCCTCCGCCGGGGTTATAAGCATACGCTGTGCTTCCGACACTCTGCCCTCCGTAATTATATTTGGCATAACGGTAAAAACTTTTTCGGAATGGCTTTGTGTTCTTACTGTTGTTGGTCCGGATAAATCGGAAATATATTTTGCTGTCTGCGTGTCTCCTGTGCCAAGAAATAAAAGAGTATTGCAATTAGATTGCAAAATATTTAGTCCCTCTTGACCGTATAGCTGTATTACCTGTGCTATGTTTTGCCATATCATGGTTATATAGACTTTTCTTTTGCGGACATTGGATATTGCGGTTGTTAAATTTGAAATATATCCACAGGAGGCAACTTCATCAAGCAAAATATGTACAGGCAATCTTCTGCGGATTTTTCCCATTAGTACGGATTCGTCCTCGCTCGTATCATAAGCTGTAGTTAAATCCGTAATCAGAAACGAAAAGAAAATAGCGAGCATAGTTTTTATGGATGTATCCCCGTTATCACGGAATATTACAAAGCACACAGTCTGTTTAGCAGAAAGTCTTTGTAGTTCGATATTTTCAGTAGATACCACCTTTCTTAATTGAGGGCTCATCAAAAGCGCTAATGTATTTGTAAGGTTTTGCCTTATGCCTGCAAAATTGTTTGCCATTTTACTGCTTGCACCGAATACGGAAAAATACGAAGTGACAGCCGGGTGGTTTGCCGGCATATCTTTTACGTCATACTCAAGCGATTGCTCGTTATCTGTTGTAAGTATAACTCGGTACACTTCGGCAATATTAAACGGCCTTGCAGCTTCATACATAGCTTTCAAATCTCTTTTAATTTCTGTATCTGTTGCACCTAACAGACGACAAGTTTCAATAAATTTGTTTTCAAGAGCAACAATGCTTACAGTTTCGAGAGGAGAATGTATCAGCTCGGTAATTTCACCGGGGATATTATCACCATAGGATTTTTCAGAAACCAGTAACAACATTTTGGTAAGACCTTCGATTACATCCTCTTCGTGTCTGTATGCGACAATGCCGATAACTGTTTTAAAAAGTAACTTGGCACCTGTTTCCCAATATGCTTCGGATTTTGCGCCTACATCTCTACTGTTCACTATGTATGTGGTTACAAATGATTCAAGTCTGTCCGCATCCAATCTCTTGGTGGAAAGGTCAAGGCATTCGTTTAAACAGTTCCAACCGTCAGAATAGTCCATATCCTTAAAGTCTATCAGTTTAACATCGCAGCCTCTGTCGCTTGCAAACTTTGCTAAGTCTCTGTAAAGCTCACCGGACGGGTCGGTTATGACAAGGCTGTCGCCTCGAATTATTCCCTGCATAGCCGCCGTGCGGACATAGGAAAAAGATTTGCCCGAGCCGGAAGAGCCTAACACGAATGTGTTCTTATTCCTTGAAGTTGCGTCTCTATATGCTACTACTTCACTGCCATTCTCTGAGAATTGTCCGTAAACATCTTCAAAGACATTCATAATATCGCCCACGGAATAAGTTTGTTGTGCTTGCTCTTTGCTCATAAATCTTGCAGAACCGAAAGTGGAATCTTGCAAATATTTAACTCCGTTTTCATCTTCTGTAACTACCGGATTTATCAATCCCTCACGATAGAGAACAAATATTGCAAACAGACCTATCAGTGTCGCAAATATTATTGTCCTGCCTAAGCCTGAAAAAGGCATAAGGCCGTATAATATGTTGGTTATAAGGCCTATACCCTTGAAATGAAAACTAAATATACCGCTTATATACGCAGAAATAAGGAAGTCCACTCCGAGAAAGATATATATTTTTTTCTGCCTTTTGGCATCTAATTTTTTAAATTCTTCAAGTTTGCCTTGAAGAAAGTCAACTATATTCATCATTGTTCGTAACTCTCATAATATGGTTCTTTTGAGTATTTCACTCTGTAATCGTCATCTGACAATACGTTAGGTTTAATAAAATCAAGGTCCGGAATATAACCGTATCCATCATCATCCGCAATCGCAAAGTATTGTGCTATATCGTATGGGTCAGTGGTTATCACAACAAGATTTTCACTTGTTTGAATATCCACACCCCATATTCTTGAAAGAGCTTCGGCCTCGACATAATATGTGCCGTCTATGTTTCTTACCCTTTTAAATTCACCTTGAACCGGGTCATCCCATAAGTAAAACTCATCGGCTTCACAGTCGGAGTTTAAAAGCCACGGTGAATTTGTAAGGTCGGTGTCGGTTGATGGGAAATAATGACTGAGATATGAATCGGAATTCGGAACTCTCAATTCAATGCCTTTGTCGTTTGTTTCCACAACTGTACAACCTGCGGCATTTGCAACCTTTTCAATAGGCAACCAATATAAGCCGTCAATTATTTTAAAATTTACATCCGAAATCACTCGTGAGTTTACAACAACCGTTTTTTCGCTCGGATAAGCCGCACCGTTTGAATATATATCACCGTAGGCATACTCAATCTGTCCTTTTTCTCTGTCTTCTGCGGAGTTAAACCGACATATGGCATACTGTGGATTAGGCGAATCATCAACTGGCATTGCATGTAATAAGTTTTTTGAAATATCGTCAAAGTGGTCGTATGTATCAAGTTTTATGATATTTATGCCTGATATTGTATATTTGGCCGTGTGTTCGGTGTTTCTGAACATAGACATACTCCATTGCTCGGCTCTGCAACCGTCACCTTTGGTTACACTTATGAGAAGATACTGTATTTCATATCCCCTATCTCTCCAATAAAACATACTACTCTTGTTTTGCATATCATCCCAAGAGTGACTTGACGAGTAATTCCACATGCCATAGTTTGTGCTGAAGCCTGTATGAACTCTTTCAAGAGGCTGGATTTCGTCTGCAAACTTTGAAGTATCTATATTTACCGTTTTGTACTTTTCTAAGTATTCTCCAAGAGTTTCTGTCAATTTTTGTTCTATCGCTGATGTTGTATTTTGTCCTTGTGTATTATCAGCGGTGTTCTCCTTTTTCTTGCAACCTGTTAAAAGGATAAGAGCGGCAAGTGTTATTGCCATTATTTTTTTATTCATATTTTATGTACCTCGTTTTCTTAGGTTCTCGGTCTAAGAACGCTTATAGGATTTATTGTATATGTAGAACCGTTTTCTGCATAGTCCGTTTCTAAATGCAAATGGTATCCTGTTGAATTTCCTCTTTGGCCTATACCGGCTATACTCTGCCCTGCTTGTACTGTTTGTCCTGTTGACACATATACTTGTTCACAGTGACCGTAAACCGAAAAAAAGTCTTTCCCGTTTAATTTGCCATGATATATGACAACTTTATTTCCGTACCCCAATGCTGGCACATTGTCCTGTGTGCAGCCGCCGTATGCTTCAATTACATATCCGCTTGCAACTGCCGGTATATCCGCAAGTCTGCAACCGGCCCATGAAAAGTCAATGCCTGAATGGAACTCAGCCTTACCGTTTAGTATTCTGCTCTCGTAGCGTGAAGTTATAACACTATCGGAAAACGGCATTATTGGGTCAACACACTGCATATCCTGTAATTCCGCATATTTTTCGGAAGCCAAGAATTTTTTAATAACATTTCCCACAGACGATTGCTGAACGCTTGATGAGCCGTTTGCAGAGCTGTTTTCCGTTCCTGTAACCCTGGCTATATTTGATGTCATGCTGATTATGCAGTTTTCTACAATGTTGTCAAAATATTCTTGTGTTAGAGATTTATCCATAACTGTTCCGGAGTCTACATATCCCTGATATTCGTCATACAGCTTTTTCTTAGTTTGCATGATTTCATTATTTTTAAATCTCTCGCTTACTCTTGCAAGGGGTATGTTTATAACGCCGAGCTTTACGGTATAGGTATAATATTCTTGCTCACCGGTTTCTTCATTCTTTACAGGATGACCGTACTCATCAAGTAACGGCTCCCTTTCTTCTCTTTCTCCTGTTTGCGTCCACTGAGGTTCACCCACAACGTATATTGATTGTGCGTATTCTTTCACCTGTTTGAAATATGACCTCGGAAACTGCCGGCTTTCCTGCTCGTCAACAGAAGAAAATTTGTGTTCAACACTTGCGTAAACATCGCTGTCCGCATTGGAATAGTAACTTAAAACGCCGTGTATGGCCATAATTTCGTTGACTTCAATATCAGACACAATCTTTTCATTGTCCCCATATACGGAGTTTACGCAAACTTCGTATTCGGTAAAATACATCGAATTTCCCAGTGCTTTTGCCTTGCTTTCGGCAAGAGCATAAGCGGTATCGTAAGACTTTTGAAATTCTTTGATTGTCTTTTTTGACGCGATCTCATAGGTTTGTATCAATGTTGAAGTTGATGAGAACGAATCCAAAGTTTGAGTAAGCAATGTAGGAAGTGCCGAAATGAGCCAAGCTACAAGAAAAAGAATAATCGCAAAAAGCCGAAGAACACCTTTTATACCCTTAAATGCAGTAATTAAAGCTCCCGCCTCATCACCTGTTCCAACTTGAACACCTGCTTTAATCAATGTCTTTACGCCATTGGCCGCCTCATCGGCAAGATTGCCGTTTTCGTTGTTAAAACCTTTGTTTTGTTCGCTCATCGGTAATCCTCAATCATTTGTTTATTTCTTTGGCGTCTTTGTTGTTCCTCATATCTCTTATTTTCTTCAAGAACATCGTTGCGGTCGGTTTCCAGCTGCACCTTAATATCATCGTTCTTAATCATGGTGTCGAGAGAAGCCGTGTAAACTCTTACGCCGGTATCTCCGATGTTCTTATATGAACCGCTGTTATAGTAGTCAGGTAATTTTTCATCGGGATTGAATGACAATGCAACCATTCTGTCACTTGTATTGCCGTATCTGTCTGTAACAGTGGCCATACCGTACAAATAGCCGCTGTTCTTGTCCGAGTGCATAAGCTGACCGTTGAGGTCAAGTCCGGTTTTTTCTTTGTCTATTCCAAGAGCCTTAGAAACATCTTTACCCGAAACTGTACTTGCAGGCTTAGACATAGCATCATTGACCTTGTCAATAGATCTATTGATGTCTTTTGCCTGTTCAACTCTTTGACTTACAACCGCATTACTGTTTTGTATAGCACTGTTTACTGTTGCCCTATTTTCAAGAGCCTTAAAAATTGACCCGCCATTCCTATCTTGATTGCCCTGTGCAGATGTTCCGAAAAATCCGGCCATAGTTGCTCGGCCCACATCCGAATCTTTAAGATTAGGCTTTTCGATAGGCCGTCCTGTGTTCGGAGTAATATCCGCTGCCATATTTGTTTGTGAATTTAAAACCGAATAATCCATAGCTGATGTTTGAATGTCGCCTACCGAACTTTTATCCTCTGCCGAGAATTTTGCAGCGGTATTATTAGGCGAATAAACATCTGTTTTAAGACTTACAGAACCGTCTCTGTTACGCTGTTGTTGGCCTGTTCCCTTTTGAGAGGTATTTATTATACTTTCTTGTGTATTTGTATTGAGATGTCTCAATCCATAACTGCCGGATTCGGTCTTTACAACTCTTGTATCATTTTTAACTTCGGCGGAATTGCCGGCAAGGTCAAATCCGTTTTTGGTATTCTTTACGGCATTGCCGACTATATTGCCGGTGCTGTTTGCACCCGGTGTTCTTCCCAATATGCTGTTGTCGGAACCTAACACCGCCCGCTGAAATGCCCGTTTTCCCTCTTTGGCAATCGGAGTTGCCACTGTCTTAACCATATTGGCTACATCACCGAAAGTTTTATCCAGCCTTTGCTGTGGTATCACTATACCGAATATACTTAGCAAATCACTTATGTGTGCCGCCGCACTCATCATCGCAATCGTAAATACAAAACCCAAAAACGAAGTCACTTCTCCGCTCGTGGTGGTAATTACAACCTTAACAGCCCATGTTGTCAATAGGACAAGTATATTTTGACCTAAAAACAAACCAAGCCATTTTTCGGTTATATTGCTTGTCTCCTTTGAGGCAAACATTGATAGAAATATCGGTGATGTGTATATGTATATTCCAAGGTAAATATATCGTTCTATCAGTTGAAGTAGGATTTTAACAAAAAAGTAGGAAAATACAACAGTTAAAAGCAGCATAAGAAATATATGTGCCGTTGTGCCGGATTGAATTCCTGTATTACCTATGATTGTGTTATATTGAATTGACGGCGTATTTGCTCCATCTATAACAATAAGATTTTGCAATTTTGTGGTCATATCAAGAGCAAATTCAGCAAGCTGTGTTGAATACGCTACAAGCGTCACAGAAACTATCAGTCTTAGAAAAATATATATCGGGTTTTCCGATTTGCCACTAAATGTTGACATGAAAAAAGTAATCAAGCTGATAAGAAACAGTGCTGTCGCAATAACTATACCCATTACCTTCAAAGTAGATGTGAAGTTTCCCAACCGTGGCAAATTCGTATTTAATGATGTTAAATCCGTACCGAAAGTTTCTAATGCAAGAGATGCAAGTGCCGTTACGGCAGATTGCACCATAACATAAATATTATTTAATAAATCTGAAAACATTATTACCTCATAAAAAGACAAGGTGATACCAAAACTGCGTATCACCCCATTTTATTTTCTTGAATTTTTAATTATCCGGCCATACCGGTTTGAACATTGCTTACCACAGCCGCAACTATAGCTCTTGCCATTATGAGAATTATAAGACCGAGGAATATATAAAACATAGCCGATTTGGCTTCACTTGCTGAACGTGGTTCACTGGACATGATAAGTTTTAATCCCTGCCAAGCAAGAGCAACAGCTGCAAGGGCAATACCTATTGTTAAAAGAGGTGGTAAAAATGAATAAATTAAATTCCGCATAACATGACCAAAATCGTTGGCGGTTTCATCTGCAAATGCAAAGCACATTGTAGATAAAAGTCCTGCCATAATTGCAACAATTACGGAATTTAGTTTTGAGTCGATTTTCTTTAACATAAAATTTCTCCTTTTAAAAATTTATTTATAAATAGAAAAAGCAGATGTTTTGTCTACATCCGCCAAATTCGCAATGACAGAGAACTGCGGTAAACAGACAAAAGTAATAAGAGTTCACGGGAACCCGATATATTCACTTGCAATTCTCTATCTCTATACTTACAGCTAAATACTGTAATTAACTATTTTATATATCTGTGTGCGAATTTTGTCAAATGTACGGCTGTTTTATATTTCGGGGTGTTAAAATTTAAAATAGCCGGTCTTTATTTAATTCGGGTCAAGTTGGCCCGAATTTTTTTCGTGCTTTTTTACAGCAACCGAATGCCTTTTATTGCTTTGCATTGATGAATTTAAGGTAATTCATAGGTTATATCCGGTTTAGATTTAACTTCGGGCCAAGTTGGCCCGAAGTTAATTGAAACAATCAAATCACTAAAATCAGCTGTTACTCTTGAATGAATGTACATATTCAAGAATTTCTTCATCAGAACCCATTTTTATAAGCTCGGAAAGCTCGTAAGCGTCAACAATCTGTTGTTCTGTAACGGTATCCGGCAATCTTTTAAATGTACTTACCGCCTTAGTTACAAAATCACGCCGGTAATTGTTATTCCACTCCTTAGGCAGCAGCTTATCTATACCTGTTCCCTTGAAAATCGGTTTTTCTTTTTGATTTGGCTTTTCCTCCGACATCATATCTCGAATAATTTCGGAAGTTAATTTGCCTTGGCTGTCAAGGTCTTTCATTTTTTTAGCCTGTGCCAAAGAAGGGGTTGCCTCAAACGAACCTATGTAGTAAAAAAGATTTTCTTGGTTTTCTTTTGATAGATATGAAAGCTCAACGGCAGGGTTTAATTTGATTTTATCCCGGTCAACAAGGTCGAGCAGTGACGGTATAAGTTCGGTAAGGCGGATATATCTTTGAATTTGCTTTCGACTTTCTCCCACTTCTTGTGCGATTTTTTCATCTGACCCTAACTTCGGGCCAACTTGGTCCGAAGTTAAATCAGACCTTTCACCCTGATGTTTTATCGCTTCCAACTTCATTTTATAAGCAAAAGCCTTTTCGGACGGCAATATTTTAGAACGCTGGCTGTTTGAGTCAACCATCATTATTTTTGCTTCGTCCTCATCAACATCTACAATAAGACCGGGAATTTTATCATATCCGAGAATTTTACAAGCTCTGCATCTTCTGTGTCCGCTTATAATTTCAAATTTTCTGTTGTCGTTGTCAATAACTCTTACCTTTATAGGCTCAAGCACGCCTTGTGTGCGTATGCTTTCAACAAGGTTGTCCATATCCTCATTATCCAATACCTTGAATGGGTGGTTCGGGAACTCCGATAAATCCTTGATTGGTATCGGCATAACCTTGTTTTTAAATTGAAATGCAACATCTTGGGAAAATAACGGATTTGTTTTTATGGTTTCATCTATTCTCCGTTCCTTCTTTTGTCTAAACGCCTCCTCTCTCCGTAAATCGAAACCTCTTGTTGAATTTGGATCAAATTTCATTTTTAATTACCTCATCTATAAATTTTTCATAGGCAACAGATACAGAGTTATCTTTGCTAAAACTTTGAATGGCAACGCCCATAAATGCCGCCTTTTCGGCAACAACGGAACGAGGAATTGTTGTATCAAATATTTTAACTCTGTCGCCATAATTGGACTTTATCCTTTCCCGGACGGCTTTTGCCGCCATGGTGTCGCTTTGCATTTGGGTTATCAATATCCCTTCAACATGTAAATTTTTATTGTATCGCCGTATATTTTTTATTGTGTCAAGAAGGTGCGTTATGCCTCTCCGTGAAAAGGCCTGTGCCTGTGTTGGAATTATAACTGAATCAGAAGCTGCAAGAGCATTAGTTGTGTAAATACCCAATGACGGCGGACAGTCTATAATCACATAGTCAAATATATCTTTGATATCTTCAAGAAAAGAATTTACAATGTACCGCTTATTGAAAAAGTCATTCATTGCCGTTTCAAGGGATGCAAGTTCAATATTTGATGGGATTATATACAAGTTATTATCTAATTCAAGAACATACTTTGAATAATCAATAAGTTCACCTTTAATCACATCGAGAATTAAATCTGATACTGTGTTCTCCAACTCATCAGGTGATGGAACACCTAAATGCAATGACAAGTCTGCCTGTGGGTCTAAGTCAATAAGCAAGACTTTATATCCTCTCTGTACAAGGCCATAGCCTAAACTTGCGGTTGTTGTCGTCTTTCCAACGCCACCCTTTTGATTGATAATAGAAATTACTTTGCTCATTTTTTCTCCCTTCCGGTTTAATAGGGTGCAATAAACACAAAAAGACCTGCCTTATGCTACAAAATGCAACATAAAGCAAGTCTTCATTGCAAACACAAATAGTGGTAGCTTTACTACCACTATTCTTGCTTATCTGATAGGAAATAGAGCATCTATCCATACCAAATTTCAAACATTCAATTAAAAAGCACTTACAGTATATCAATAATTTCCTATTAAGTCAATATATGAGGTTAAAAGTTAGGAACATATACAATACTCGAAATTTAAGTCTAAAATAAAAAGAATGGGTTTCCCCATTCTTTTTCAAAGACGACGGTTAAAAGTGTCTTAGACAAAACCCTTTCAACACACCACGAATTATATACGGTTATTCTATGCTTGTCAAATGTGCAAACTAAATTTGCATTATTTCTATAATCATGATAATATACAGATAAACAAATAAATAAAAGCTAAGGAGAAATAAAGATGAAAAAAATTATTTGTATTGTTTTGTCAGCTTTTCTTGCAATCTCAATGGCAGCTTGCTCATCAAGCAATGATGCAAAGGAAAACGCAAGTTCTCAGGAGACAGGCAGCTCAGTTGTCGAAGAAAGTTCCGACAGTGAAGAAACACCTGCTGCTCTCACAGAACTTCCTGAATGGGTGGAAAAAGACAGCATTGAAGCAGATGCTTTTTACTATTCCAGAGATGATGTAAGAATGTATTTCTATGAAGGTTGTCCACTGGAAAAATCTAATGACGAAAACAAGAAAAATTGTCTTTACATTACAGGCTGTGATACCATTGAAGAAGCACAGAAAATATTGGATCAGTGTATCGAATACATAAAGAATAATCCGGCACAGTAAAATTCGGAGGTGTGGCTATGCCAAATATTGTAGACCTTTCCTCAGGCAGAGATTTAGAAGATGGTGACATTTTGTCAATAAATGACGACTGGGACGAATATCGGTATGAAAAAAGAAGAAAACGCTGGTATGTGGTTTTTGTAATAGCCCTTATATTCGGTATCGTTATGACGACCATTGCCATAAAAGTCGGTGTTCTGTCGATTCTATTTGATTTTAAATAATCTTTTACAATAAAAAGACTGCATTTCCCTTGTTTGGATTTGCAGTCTTTTTATTATATCCGATAAGTTATTCTTTAATAAATTTATATCTCATCATAATAAATTCGGTTATCTCTTTTGATTTCACTTTCATATTCACACTTCTTAGAACTTCGGTTATAACCTCTTCTGTTACAGTCGGTATATATTGTTTATATTCCGGGTTATATTCCATTAAATTTTTAAACAATGAAACAAGCATATCCCGTGATTTTTGCTTGGAAATGGGGCCTCTTGATATTAAAGCCATATTGTTGTCAAAATTTGGGGCAAGTCCTAAAAGTTCTCCGCTTTTTTTATCTCGTAATAATCCAAAATTATTAGTATGTCTGTCCGGATTTGCAATTATGGTATCCATAAAAATCATTTTTATATAGTCCGGAATAGCCTGCGGACATATTTCATTCAGGGCCTCAACTACATCTTCATAATCTTCATTATCACCCATAAAAGATGAAGCAGGTTCAAAATTCACCTTGCCATGTGTAAAATCAAGAGATTTTACATAGCCGTCCCCTTTTTCATATACTGCCATATTAAAACCTAACTTTACTCCTAATTCATATATGAAAACCTCTGAGAAAAGTTCATCGTGGTTTGCCTTCTTGTACATCCACCAATCGCCGTTTTGGGATAGCTTCCAGCATTTTTCAAAGCTGCCGGTGTTTGTGAGTTCTTGTGTATGAGTAGTCTTTCTTTTTGTGGCGTAATTAAAACTCCTGTAACTGCCTTTTAAAGCAAGGGTTGAAAAATAGTCATTGTTGAAATGAATATCCTCATAGGATAAATCAGAACTTATAGGTCTAACCCAATAATTATCTGTTATTGTCGCACCATTTACTTTTAAAACAGTTGAAAGGTCGTCTCTTTCGGTCAGCCTGATAGCTTTCTTTATAAGCCTTGAATTTGCACGGTGGCTGTCAATGGCTCTCGTTTCAAGCCACATATCGGCATTGTGAATTTTTTTGAGGTAAAGAGGTAATAGCTGTTCATTTAAAACTTGAAGTTCGTTGTTTTTCCATAATGCCACAAGTGTATCGCCACTTAAAATTTCATAATCCATTATCGGTTATTTCTCCTATCTATATTTTTTTATGTATTATATCATAAAAAAGGCAGTATTTGTACCGGTTTGTGCAAAATACAGCCTTCTTTATTTTAAATCTTTGATTTTCTTGCAAGCATATAATCATCTATGCCCTTGTATTTTCTGTTCCAAGACAGTCTTTGCGTTTTTAAACCGCTGTCCTTAATAATATTGTGTGCTTTATCAATGGCTGCTTTTACATGTTCATTTGTAAAGTAGTCCATATCAAAGCATTCAAAAATTTCTTCAACTCCAATTTCTTTGAGACCGGATAAAGCGTTTGCAAGATTAGAGGTGTTATTAACCCCTAAGATTGCTATAAACGGCATTCCTGTCAGGAAGGACGCAATGTCTGCCTTTAATGCTCCTTCTGTAATACAAACCTTTTTAGGCGGATTGGAAAGATTGAAACCCACATAGTGAATTTGACTTGCACCCTTTACTGCCGCTCCGTTTTCATAATGAGTTGACGAGAGCCAAGTATATTTTCTTCCGTCAACAATATTATCATGTCGTATTTGCATTCCGCTTATTTTTCCGTCGATAGTCCTAACTGGAACATAGAAACCCGAATCACTTCTTACAATTCTCGTATAGTTCTGGTAGCTGTAAAATCCAGGCACTCCTATGCAATTCTTACCTTCGTTAAAAATGCTTTTTGCCAAGGAAGCAGCACCTACCTGCTGAACTGACTTATAACCAAATTTTTTAATTGCATCTTCGTCAAATCCTCTTGCCATAAGACTGTTTTTATGTCTTTTAGCCAAAGATAACTTGTTAAGCAAAGCGGTATATACATCGTTAATACTGTCTATATCCGCTGTTTTCCGCTCATTACTTTGAAGATAAATTTCTTTTCTTACTTGTGTTTGCGTCTTAATTTCAGGAGTAATCTTACCTGTTAGAATATCATAGGCCTCTTTTGTATCGTGAAGTCCAAACATTAACTGGTAAAGCTTGAGCATACCGCCCTGTACATTACAATAATTACACCTGAATACATTCTTTTCGGCATCTATATGTAATTTTTTTGTCCTACCGCAAAATGGACAATCTGTATCATACGCTTTGCGATTGCCCAGAAGGACTGGTATGCCCGCCTGTTGACAGACATACCGTATATCAAAATTGAAATCCATAAGATAATTCCTTCCGCAAATATTTAGTCTTTGCTTTTAGCCTTCCGATACTTCCTTAGCAAGTAACCCTTTTAAAAAGGTAGCTATCTGATAATCCCTCGGCCGTTTAGTTCTCATATCCTCTTTTGTTAAAATATCGAGCATAGTTTCTCTTCGTGGACTTTCCCAAATTTCTTTAAAAGTTTTCACAGAGGCTATTGTCTCCAAATCTGTGCCGAGAGCTTTTTCAAGCGTCCATTCTTCTTTTGAAGTTACAACAGTAGGCAGGGTAATGTCATCAATATTTTTGCTTGCTATGGGTGTTGCCACTGCCGGAATTTTCTCTTCCGGTGGAGCAAGCATATCATTTAAATCTGCAAGCCTTCCATCGTATTCATCCTCGTAAAGCATAAATTCTTCACCGGCATAAACCCATAAACCAAGACCGAACATTGCCAAATTTTTAGTAAGACAACGCATAATTGCACGATTTATATCATTCATTGTACAAGCCGGAATAGTGAATGTACTTTTCGTAAATGCAACTTCATATGGCTTTCTGCGCATTGGCAAATTATTGCTTGTTACAGTTGCCCACATACTGTGAGTTATACCTTCAATAGTGACCTCTGTTTTGACTGTGAAATTATCAAGCAGGTCGTCATAGAAATATTGACGGCCGTTTTGATCTTCAAGCACTTTGTATTCCGCAGATGGAAAAAGCCGTGTGGTTCTATCCCAAGCAACTGCCCACGGAATATATTTGATGTTCTTTTTTTCTTTCAAATCATCCGGTGTTATAGCATTTGAAAGTTCCTTGAAGATATTGTTCCTTATTTCTCTTTCTGTCTTTGAAGACGTTGTTTTTTTACTTTCCATTTTTTCTCCTTTTTACGCACTCTTTTCTGTTATCTTATCTGATGACTTAAAAATAATTGAGTTGATTTCATCATTTGACTTTTTAAACCACTCTTCATCCGTATATTTGGCCTTTGTTTTAAACAAAGTACAATTATTCGGAAGGTATTCCATATCATTTTCCGCTTCTTTTCGGCTTGTATAGCACCAAAATTTATTGTCGGATACTATGATATATGTGTTTGTTCTTCTTTCTTCCTTTTTCATGGTCTTTCTCCTTTAAGATGCTTTGTCTCTCTTATGATAAATCGTTACTTGGCTGCCTATTTTAACTTTTCGTTTCATTTTTCTGAGTGTATATCTCAAATGATAATTTTCCACAAAAAGTCCCGTCGCAGCGGCAAGTATAAGAGGCATTGTAATCATACATATTACGGCATAAACCATTGCAACCTTTTCGATTACTAACATTGTTTCCATAAATTTAAATCTCCTTTTAAATAAAAACGGACCGACTGCATAAAGAGCAATGCTCATATATACAATCAGTCCTTATTTCTTTTGCTTGACAGCTTTTTACCGTCCAATTTCACTTTTCTTTTATGCTAACTGTAAACAGCTTGCAAATAGATATTAAACATTGTTCTGTTCTCCTTTCTTTGTATAAACCAAAAGGACTAACAAAACAGCAGTAGTTAAAAACTACTGTATTTTATTAGTCCTTATATGTTTTACAAATTATTTCTTTTAAAATTCTTTACGCCACCCGTACAAAACAGGCGTTACTCCATATGTGTAAGCATTTGCTTACATTACGATTAGTTACTTGTTATAACTATCGTTCTCTATTTACCGGTAAATCGGCACCGGCTACCTAACACTTAAATTATATATGCTTATTGCTGTAATGTCAACGGTGTGAAATGCTGATATTTACAATGCAATTTAAAAATTATGCCCACTATACCATTTTAATACAAACGTACAAGGGTATAATGGGTATAATTTTGGCTGATAACTATTTTATTGGTGTATGTCACTTTGAAAAAACGGTAAACTTTTAGCAGCTTTTTCTACTGCATCATCCGAAATATGAGTATATATTTCTGTTGTAGATATATGCTCATGACCTAAAATTTCTTTTAGTGCTAATATATCTGCACTACCATAGCGATAAAGTAGCGTGGCTGCGGTATGTCTTAGCTTATGCGGCGAAAATCCTAATCCGGACAACCCGGCATTTCGTAGGCAATCGGACACAATTTGTTCAACTCGTCTTGTAGATATTCGCTTTTTTGTTAATTTTGAAATGAACAATGCTGGCTCAATTTCCGTAGAAACGATGCTATTTCTTTCGACTAAATATTCATTAACGGCTAAAACACAGGCGTCATTAAGATATGCTATTCTTTCTTTGTTGCCTTTGCCTATTATATGAATACGGTCTTTTTGCATATCGTGAACATCTATTCCGACGAGTTCGGATAAGCGCATACCACAACACAAAAATAGTAAGATAATGCAATAATCTCTCGACGGAAAATATGTCTCAACAGAGTTAAGTAATTTTTCGCTTTGTTCAAGTGATAAATATCTTGGTAGCCTTTTGGACTTTTTTGGCAAATCAATATTTTCACATGGATTGATCTCTAATAAGTTTACACTTTTTGTAAGATATTTAAAAAATGAATTAAGACTGTTCATCTTACGGATTCTCGTTCCTATGTCATTCTCCCTTACATCGGTAACATAATACATAAATTCCACTATGTCTTTTTGTTTAACTGATTTTACAAGTTCAAAATCAATTTTTGAAATATCAACAGTGCTTATTAAATCGTTGTCAACGGTTTCAAACCTTTTTAGATACATATATCTCAAAAATAACTTTAAGTCCACATAGTATGCCTCAGTCGTACGGGGCGATAATCCCTTGATAGTACGCTGATATGCTATGAAACTTTTAATAAAATCCGGACTATCCAAATAATCAGTATATATTTTTGGTTGGGGATGTGCCATTGTATAACCTCGGAATCGTTTTCAAAATAATCACAAATGATTTATTTTGTTTAATTGACAAAGCTAATGATATGATATATAATGAAAATACGAAAAGTGCTACCGATAGACGGTTAGCCATTGAAGTTACTTTTTATTTGGTAACCGTCAGAGGCAAATAAGACGGTTACTTTTTCTTTGCCTGAAAAATCAAGCTGGTAATATTGACAATTAAAGTTCCGAGTTGAATAATTTCGGAAAGTGTAAAGTACATAATACTATCACCCTCCTTTCATTGCAGATTGGAGGGCTTTATTTATCCCTCCTTTAAATCAAAGAAGGGCTTCACCGTCTACCGTTTTTGGTAGCACCTGTGAATATTATATCAAAACTCGACATTATACGCAATGGTTTGTATAATTGACATCTGTATTTATACCGGATATAAAGGTGTGTTGATTATCTTAAATAAATATTATGATATTTACCACAAAGATGATTTATTTATGAACACGAAAAAATGCAGCCTCTACCGAGGTTGCATTTTTCCTATTATAGAATTTCTCTTTTTAATAATTTGGTGAGTTCAAGAGGAAGTGTATTCAATTCCTGCACCATTAAAAAATTTCTGCCATACATATTGGTATGCTTGCTTTCGTCTATATCATAGCCTATTCCAAGAGAAGTTATTTTTACTCCTCTTTTTTTATATCTTTCTACGGTATATTTTACATCATCATTGGCGAATGTTCCTTCGTATCCATATGCCAATGGCTCGCCATCAGATATTACAAACAATATTTTCTGTTTTTCGGGTCTTTTTAAAAGTCTTTCACAGCAATAAGCTATTGCTTGTCCATCCCTGTTTTGTCCTCTGGCTGTTATCTTTGTGAGCTTATAACTATTTTTCCCGGAAAAATCGTCAAAGTTGATGTAGGAAAACAGATCAAGTGAGCTGTCCAAAAAAATGTCTCCGCTATGACCTATTACACAATGTGTAATTTGCAGTTTGTTAAGCACATCATCAAGTAATATTGCAGCATTTCTTGCAACCTCTTCTTTACTGTCTCGCATGCTGCCGCTTTCGTCAATGAGCAAGCACACAGCCATATCGGGCCTACCGTCAGCAACAAGTCTCTTTTGAAAAATTCTTCCGTCATTTCGATATAGTTTCTTGTTAGAAATCCTTGTCCCCGAATATAACCCTTCGAGATACGAATCTGTTTCACGCTCTTTAAGTACCGGTGCCAACAGTTTCTCAAAAGCCTTTGAATAGGCTTGCAAACCACTGTATATTTCAGTATAGTTCTGCTTATTTGCATACTCAGGCTTCATTACAGAAAGACACACACTATTAGCCACGGCATATGATTTTGACATAACCATATTGTCATATGATGAGTCGCGTGCATATTCGCCTTTCAGTGTATTGGAAACCCTGACAAAAATCTCTTTTGCCTCCCTTTTAAGGGCTTTTTCTTCTGCACTGTTATATACTTCTTCTGCCACTGAATTACATAGTTCGTCATAATCAGTAGCTTCCGAAAATTCCTTTTCATCTTCACTTTCAAAATCCGAGTCCGAAATTGGTTTTGTGTCACCTTTTGGAATTGCAGTACCCTTTTTATCAATATCCTCAAAGATTTTTTCTATTTCATCCGGAATTTCAATTTCTATATCGGTATGTGATGATTTGGTTTCACCTGTTTCTCCCTCGGATTTTTCCTCTTTGGTGCGGATTTCTCCTTTTTCGGATAAGTCATGAGGTAAGTCACCAAATTCTTCAAGAACATACTTAAATATTTGCAGCGATATTTCCAAACCTACCTTTTTTCTTGTATCTGTGTTGCTATCAAATCTGCAAGATGTTATCTTTTCCCGAATTGTACTTATCTCCCTTTTATATGCTTCATAATTTTTACCGTCCAGACTCTCATCGTCTAAGCCGTTAATGTAATCGTACTTGGCAATATCAAGACAGGCATCTATAAGAATAGAGGCTATGTTTAATGGGGAGTATTCTTCGCAAAGCAGCTCCTTTAACGGTGGCATACTATTTTTCTGATAAGAATTTACAAGGTTAAGTCCTTGTTCAAATACACCACCGCTAAATCTTGCTTTCATCTTATTTTCAATATATGCGTCCTCTATATTGTTGTCTATGCGGTTAAACAATTTTAGAAAAAGTTCCTTTAGAACCGGATACTTCTTCAATTTTGCCATAACATCATATTCATCTACTACTGCCGCCGGGAACCATACATCATGGTTGTTAAGTTGTTCTTCAATCACTGTATTATATGTGAAATCAGTGTATAGAACATGACCTATTTCATGATATATCAATCCTAAAACAGACAAATACTTATCTTTTCTTGAGGGCATATTTCTTGTTATGTAATTATCAAGATTTATATATACGCTCTGATTATCTGTAAATGCAATAAGCGTGCTTTTGCTATACTGAGTGTTTAATTCAATTTTTCTCTGTGAATCAATAAGCAAAGCATTTACGCCGCCAACCAAAAACATTTTAAAACCGTTATTGGTGAAAAACTCTTCATCTGTCAATTCCGTATCAAGAGAATACACGATTTTGCGTATCTCTCGTTCTCTTAAATTTTTTTCTTTCATGCTAACACCTCAAACTTTATCTACTAAATGATTTAACACCGCTTTAATATCAGTGTCATTTTGCCATCTTCGATTTAACTCCATAAGTAAATGAGAAGTTTTAAGTATATCGATATTAGAATTAACAAGTTTTTCTGCTATATCCCGGTCTATTTCTGTTCGGTTTATATCACTAACAATTCTTTTATAATCAAAATATCTTCTTGCATAAGTCGCCCTTTCACTGCCTGTCATTGTGCCAAGCAGTTTTTCAAATTCATTAAATTGCTTGTTCAATCTCAATTTTAATAAAAAGCTATTATTCTTTACTATTTTAAATCTTTCTGCCATTTTCTTATCTCCTTTTGTATAAGGGACAAAATTGGCAATTACCTATAAGGTAACTGCCAACTTTGAGTAACCTTATAGGTTATTTCTCCTTGTTTTATGCTGCCTTAAATCGTGTTTCCACGCAAGTAAGGACCTTTGCCTGAACATCTTTATCCGCTGTTGACGCCGGAACAACAGTCAATAATGCTGATTTGTAAATATCATTGGTTACTTTTGCCGAAGCAGCCCAATTTATCAGCTCTCTGATACCGCATGTGCCGTCTGTACAGCCGTTGCGCTCAAGTTCTGCATTTATTTG
Organism: uncultured Oscillospiraceae bacterium; assembly: GCA_934526065.1. Taxonomy (GTDB): domain Bacteria; phylum Bacillota; class Clostridia; order Oscillospirales; family Ruminococcaceae; genus RGIG3102. Next base: position 241,743 of record CAKSZX010000002.1, on the reverse strand, counting down.
GTGCATAACGTCAACCATTTTTTCAACTGCTTCATTGTCTGACATTCCCGTTTGCCTTGTAATTCTGTTAATTACAACATCGTCACTTGGCATATCCATATCCATAATAAGATTACAACGGGATATTACAGATTGATTTAAGCTGTGAATACCATCATAGTCTACATTAGCCGTAAACATAATGACACTGTCCGGATGTCTTACTATCTTTTCTCCTGTTGCTAACTCTATTACACCCTCATTGAGAAGTGAATTTAAAGCCACAAGGGCGCCGGGATTTCTAATTACAGTTGCCTCCTGAATTTCTACAACGCCGCCGTTTACTACACCCTTAATTATAGGGCTATCAACTTTCGTAAACTTTGTTAATGACGAGAGTTCGGATTCGTAGTTTTTTAATGCCTCATGAATTGCAAAATAGCAATCCGTTACTGTTGCATTCTCCTTTTCTACACCCGTTATTGCGATATAGGCTTTTCCCGGGTCAACCTCCATATCAAAAGGACTTGGAAGTTTAGCTATGAATTCTTCTTTTGATTGATTTGCCACTTTATCCTCTACTTCCGGCAATATAGAGCGAAGAAGTGTTGACTCATCTGTGTCAGGCGTACAACTGAAACAATAATATGGTCTTCCCAGTAAGTAAGCAACTTCTTGTGCAATATATGTTTTACCTACACCGGCCGGACCTCTTAAAAGAATGTTTCGGCACTTGCTTATAAGCTGAATATGCTTGCCTATCTCATCGGCTTCTTTTGTGTCTTGCAGGTCTGTGCTACGTTTTGGAATTAGCTCTGCAAGCTCTTTACTTAAAGCCCTGTCAGACGGCGCATAAATGCCCTTACGGTTCGGCTGACTGCTTTCAGTCACTGTTGATACCACACCGTGTCCGTCTTTAATAGCCGAAGATTTTACCTCCAACTCACCATTTCCGGGAATTGAACTTCCGATATATTGCATTTTCCCGATTTTAGGGAAATAATCGTAACATTCTGTTTCAGGTGTGATAAACAAAGGTACGCTGTAATCAATATTGATTGGAACCATTTTACCAAAAGTTATACGGTCAACTTTATCGCTGTAAGTGCTGTTAGTTGTCCTTGCATACAGTATGCTTGTAACCTGAGCCACTGTTTCTTTCATTTCGCTCATCCTGTTTTTCTTAAAATAGATATCATCGGATTTCTCATATTCTCTGAAATATTTGCCAAATTTCTGCAAATAATCTAATAACCGTGAGCTATGTCCAAAGCTCATATCATAAACAATCATCATAAATATTACTGCCCGAGATGTGAATGCTTTGGGAGTAGGTGATGTAATAACCTTTTGGGCTATTTCATATTTTTTTGATTCTGCACCTTTTTTGAAAACTGCTTTTAAATTTCCACTGTCAGTGTTGTATTTTAAACAAATACATTTTTTACTTTTATACTTTTCCGGGGCATCAAGTATGTTATTTAACCCATTCATCATGTCATATATCGGATACTCAACATAAAAATTTCTCGTTTTTTCATTAAATGAGCAAGCACCCAAACCGTCAAAACGTTCTGTCATTTCTAACACATACCGTTTAAACATGGCCTCTGCAACAGCCGGTGACGGAACAATATTTTTATTTGTTATACCGTCAAAAGAATGTGTCTCAGTATAAAACTCCAAGCTGTTAAGCGGTGCCGGCAAGCCCCAATTCATTATTTGCTTTGGAAATTCAGGTCTAAACATTGCACTGCTGCCCCAAATTACTTCTTTTACCTTTTTCGTGTCAATCATTTTGATTATCTCCTTTTTCGTTATATTATTTTCACATATATGTCTATCTCTTTGGCGTCATACCTTGCCGAACAACCATCAGCATTGATAAGTTCACATAAAAACTCATAATTCATTCCGGCGGGCACAAACTCAAGATTTGTTATGGGTATTTCACCAATTCCAAGGCCGGAAAGATTAACCAATATCTCATTAAGAGTTTTCCAGCCCTCAGAGGTGTACCATACATATGTATTTTCTTTTGTTATCTTTTCCATAGAAATAAAAATGAGAATAGAGTTTTATATACTCTATTCTCACCTTTTGTTACTTCTTTTTGAAATTCAGAACGGTAAATCACCGTCATCGGTGATAACTCTGAATTCGTCATTGTCTAAATCTGCTGTGCTGAAAGTCACATTTGAACTTGTTGCAGCAGTAGCAGGGTTGTTTTCGACTTCTTTTTTCTTTCCTGTAAATATAGGTCGTGCCTCTTCTACATTGATGTGCCAGTCCGTCAAGTTTTTGCCGGTATCCTTATCCTGATATCTATCGGAATAAAGAGGACCTCTGACCTCCATGAACTGGCCTTTTTCGCAATTTCTTTCGATAAAATCGGCTGTATTTCTCCAAGCAACACATTTTATAAAGTCTGTCGGATACTCACCTGACGAATTTTTGTAATTACGCCGTACGGCTACCGAAAAGCGTAATACACTTTCTCCTTTTGATGTTTTTGATACTTTTGGCGAGGCCGTTAGCCTGCCTGAAATAATAATGCTGTTCATTACTATTCTCCTTTCATTCCTTGTTTTTAATATATATAAACAAAAAAGACTAACAAAACAGCAGTAGCCAAAACTACTGTATTTTATTAGTCCTTATATGTTATACAAAATATTTCTTTTAAAAATCTTTACTGCCACCTGTAATAAACAGGCGTTACTCAAATGTGCAAGCTTTCGCTTACATTACGATTAGTTATTTGCTATAACTATCGTTCTCTAATTACCGGTAAATCGGCACCGGCTACCTAATACTTAAATTATATATGATTATTGTTGTAATGTCAACACTGTAAAACACCCAATTCTCACATTTGACAGAGTTATTTTAGATATAATATAATGATATTGCCCGACAAATGATAGACTTTATGAGCTTCCCGTCATTGACATTTCTCCATAAGGTCTGTCACACAGAAAAGAGCCGTTTAAAGCGGCTCTTTTTTGTAATATTACGTTCAATTTAACTGTGTATTTGAAATAATATCTTAAAAATATATTTCAAGCTCATCTAAGGAAAAATCTTACCATTCCTGCATGGCTTAACGATGCTGCTGTTTCTCGGGGAGTAAACTTTTCCAAAACTTTAAAAGATGCTCTTGTAAAACAGCTTAATCTATAACCTATGCCAAAGCCGTTAGCTACCCAGTAACGGCTTTTTGTTTTAATAAATTTTTGTGCAATCTATTCTATCTCTTTTGCAAAGGCCACTACTCTACGAGTATCTGTTGCTTCATAACTGTAACAAGTGGATAACATCAATATTCTATCGTTAATTGTGACACTCTCTCCTGTTTCACATTTGTTGTTTGCAAATACATGGCTTATAAAAGTGTCAAATTCTGTCTTATTGAATTGCTTGTACGCCGACGAATTATAAACAAATCCGTCATTTTCTTGTATTTCCATAACAGCCACAGCAAAGATGCGAAAAGTGTATTGCTTATCGTTTGTTACAATAGTTATATCCTTATTTTCTTGATAATAATCGGGATAATCTATGTAATTATGCAGTGTTCCAAATACTCTGCCGTCTTTGTAATAATGGCCGTATATAATAACATTATTGTCTGAGTCAAGAGTAAATTCCTGCTGCATAAAAGGAATGCCGGCAACGCTGTAATTACCGTGAATATCACGATTGAGATAATATTCTTCCTCTCCCTCACGGTATGCAACCAAAACATCAAGTTGAGTGCCAGGTATTGTCATTACGGCAACAATATCCTCGTTTATTTCTTGATTTTCTCTCAATTTTGCAAGTAAATTTTCATCTATTTCTTCACCGCTGTCATCAACGCCCTTTAAAGTATTGTTTACATTTACCTCATAAGACTGTTGTGAAGAACTTAGTGAACTGTTCCAATCCGTATTACTGATATTAAGAGTACTGCACCCAGTAAATAATATTATTAAAAATAAAATTAGGAAATTTCTCATTTTATTATTCACAATTTTCTACTGCTTCCTTTTTCTTCTTAATTTAAAACTCATTATGTTCTGTCTAATATTATATTTATCAGTTGATGTTTGTCAATCAAGTCTTTTATATGTATTCTGAGTTTAAATCATTCGGCTCATTGATTGATACACAGTCATTATTCTCTCTCACTTTCTGTTCTCTATTCATAGCATATCTGATTGCAATATGTGATGTCAATTTTATATTATATAATTTAATAAAAAGTGGGTAGTTTGTTATTCTACCCACTTCTGCTTATTGCATTCGAATATCAACAATAGCGTCAATATACACGCATTTGTTTTTCTCATCTACTTCAAATACAATTTTATACCATTTTGAAAGCAAAGCTCTTCGATAGTCAGTGTTTTCATAAGAAAAGTCTTTTTGAAACATATAAGGATTTATATTTATCCTGTCGATTGTTTCTTCTAGATCTGAAACAAATCGTTTACTCGCGGTCAAGCTGATATTTGATATAAATTTTGTAATATTTATGATATTATCATAAACATTTGGGAGGATTATTACCTCATATTTCTCTTTCATCTGATATACCTACAATTTTTCGTACATCAGCCAATAGCTCCTCAGCATTTTTTCCGCTGCTTCTATGTGAACGAGCAAATTTAATTTGCTCATCTAATGGTTGTAAATTGAGGCTTAGCGGTACTGCATTATCTCTAACAACTTGTTTGAGAAAAATTGTTATAGCACCGGACATCGACATTCCTAATTGCTCGAAGATATCCTCAGCCTGTTTCTTCAAATCGGCATCTATACGAATGTTAATCATCGAATCATTTTTCATACTATACACCTCGCTCTTTAATGTAATTGTAATACATTGCATGTACAATGTCAATACATTTACAATTATTACGCCGCATTATCCCAGCCTTTGAGTTTATACTTTCTCTTCCAGTCGAGAATAAATTGCTTGGTTTCTTCGTCAGGCCGGGCGTTGTGATACCCTCTCGCCTGTACAATCTCGTTAAATCTGTCGTACTTGCCTGTATTCTTTGTATTTCTCAATTCAAGTGTCACAAACGGCTTTTGAGTATCCTCTGTTTTTCTTACAAAAAATATCGCCATAGTATGTGCAGCTACCCTTTCTGCGTAAGTTCTTACACAGTGGTCTAACGCCTTACTTTCATTGATTAAATCAAGAGTACATGAGGCCGGGAATATAGTAAACTTATCATTCGAGTATTCCAGCTTCCGGCAAATTTCTTTTACCTCTGCAATCTTAATATCGTTCTCTTTGTCAGTCATAACTGTGACTTCGTCAGCGGCCTTATCATGGGCTTTTATCAAGTCCTTAGGATATTTGTATTTTCTCTCGTTGAGAGGATATCCGAGTTTTTCAGCCATAGAAATATAGTCACGGTATGTGCTGTAAGACGAATTGCTCAATGTTACATACTTTATATCCTCTTCTGTGAAATCGTAGTACTTTGCATACAAGCTGCTCTTGTATTTTTTCAGCATGTCCTCACTGCTAATCCACTCGTTATTTTTTAATATTGTTAAGTCATTTACACTTGAACTTGAACTTTTAAGATATTCCTTTGCAAACTCCTGTCTGACACCGAAGATATCCTGGAAATTCTTCCCTTTAAAATTCAATTTACGATATAAACCAACAAATTTTGAGTAGCCTGCTTTTACCAGCAACTCTATTTTAGGACACTTTTTGTATATGCAAATGTACTCAAACAGCAGTAAATTGCCTGTATATTCATTCCAAGCGCAGTATGGATACTGTTTCATTACTTGTTCTTCATTAAGGTTAAAAGCCGGATACATACAGTGCCAGCGCTTTCTGCCGTTATTCCAAGCATACTCAGGGTTCCACCCGGAAATATAGTTACCTGAACAGTCTGCGTCATATGCAACGTACGATCTCATAAAATTGGGCTTATAGAGATTGGAGAGGATAACCTCTCCGCCCTCATATCTGCGTGCCACCTCGATGACAGACCGCTTTTTTCTGCCTCCGTGCAACTGAAAGCAAAATATCCTTTGTAACATTCTGCCCTTGTAATTGACGATTACATCGGCAAATTCACATCCGCTTCCAATGCTTGGTTCTACTTTCTTTTTGTAAAATGTCTTTACCTTTTGAGGTATTGGCAAATCCAAGGTTATAAGCTTTTCGGTTGCCTTTTTCAGTTCTTCTCTTTCTTTTTTAGTAAGTGCCATATTAAGCCACCTCTACTTTCCGCAGAAATTGCTCTTTATGTGCCTTACAACAGAACACCCGACCATATTGATTAAGCCACCGTTCGGCCCACTTTCGCACATTTCCCACCGGCTTATCCGAAAATGCCTCACTGAGCTTTTTGCCACAGATTATACATTTCAGATTTTCGCCGTGAGTTTTTTCAGGAGTGCAAGTTGGAAATTCAATGAACGATGTCTCTTTCTCGCCAACATCAGCATCTGCATCTTCTGCTGCCGTATTTTCTTCTTGTATATTTTGGGAAATAATTTCCGAATTAACTTCCAGATTTACTGTTTGAGTATCTTTTGCAGTTACAGCCTTTTCTTCCTCGGATACAAGATTATCCAATGTTATCTCGTCAAACTCCACATTTTCTTTAACTACGGAATTTAAACTTTCTTTTTCATCGGATTTATTATTCGGCTTTGCAGCCTTTTCATAGTTCTTTTTGCCATTTGCTTTTTCGGATTTTGGCGCCGGTGTGTACCGCTTTGACTTTGGCATATCTTCCGGCTCTCCATTCTCGTCATAAAAATGGACTGCCCAACCGAAAACTGTTTCGTCATCTATGACCCGACAACCGTTTATAGCTTCTTCTCTCGCTTTTGCGGTAATGTACTTCCAACAATCTTCAACAGACTTGTTGCAAGCTATAATCTTTTCTTCAAGTGCAATGTCGCCTTTTTCAATAATATTACCGATATAGTCGGCGACCCTGCCCATATTCTTTACAGTTTCCTTTTCTTTTACTGTAAGTAATGTTTTTGTTTGTTCTTTCATCTTTAAATCTCCTTTAATTTATAATTTGGTTAAAGGAGATTACAGCACCGGCTGTACTCCTTTAACCCGTACAGCTATGCTGTATTTAATTTTATTTATCTGCTACTCTTTGGTATTTTCCAAAAGCCAGTCAACAACATTAACTACTTCTATTCCGTCATAGTTGCCTATTGTAAATCTGTCCAATGTCAAAACCGTTTTAGGATAATTATCGGCAATCTTTTTGAGGGACTTAACTTCTCTGTCAAAAGTTGTTTCTTCCATCATCGAAGCCGTAACCTGAAAATAATGAATACAGCTGCTTTTCTCAGCTACAAAATCCACTTCCAGTGACCCTATTTTTCCGACATTTACCTTATAACCTCGTCTTTTAAGTTCAAGAAATACAATGTTTTCAAGTGTAAATCCGAGATCATAATTTTTCCTCGGCAAAATGTGCCTTTGTAAACCCGTATCAGTTATATATATTTTCCCGTTTCTCTTTAACACCCGTTTACCCTGAATGTCATACCGACCTACTTCGTAAAAAATATACGGTTCAATCAGAGCATCCACATAATCGCTGATAGTATTTTGAGATACCTTACGCCCGGTAGACGAAATGTAATCGGAGATACTCTTTATAGATATGGGATTTCCTATATTACTTGCAAGAAAACGAGAAATATTCTTTAACAGAACTATATCGGTTATCTTGCGTTTACTTGGGTCGTTTTCCCTTCTTTTTTGTCGCTCTTCTATGTCCTTTAAAATTATTGTGTTGTATATACCTTCAAGATACATATCGACTTGTTCTTGCGGATTTTTTAAAAGTGCAACATAAGGAAATGAACCGTTTTTCATATACTCTGAAAATAAACTGTCTTTATTGTCACCGCCTTTTATTTCGCAAAATTCTGCAAAAGAAAGCGGTAACATATTTATTTCTATATATCTTCCGGAAAGATTAGTCGCAAGTTCGCTTGAAAGCAAATAAGCGTTTGAACCCGTAATGTACATATCTACATTATCCTTGATATATAAGCTGTCAACAACCTTTTCATAGTCCTCAACCTTTTGAACTTCGTCAAGGAATATATATGTTGTTTTATCCTTTACTAATTTCTCTGTCAAATACTTGTACAGTTCTTTATAATCGGACAAATGCTCATATTCAATATCCTCAAAATTAAGGTAAACTATCTGTTCTTCCCCAACTCCGACTGAACGAATATAGTCTTGAAACAGTTTAATTAAAGTGGATTTACCGCATCTTCTAATGCCTGTAATCACTTTTATAACTTTTTCATCTTTCCACATCTTTAATTGATTAAGATAATCTTTTCTCCGTATCATAAAACCACCTCTTTTTCCTATCTTAGTTATACCACATTGTGCATATAATGTCAAAAGTTTATTCCGATTTCGGCATTTTCTTTCAATTTTTTATTGTTTGTTCCAATTTCGGAATTTATTTTGAATTTTTCTTTTGTTACACTGCTTTTTTCTGTCTCTTTTGTTCGGCGTGGGCGTGTATTCTGTCAGCCATAAGTGTCTTCCTCTTGGATATATCACTTGTACTGATACACTTTCTGAAAACATCGCTATCTCCAAGAATTATACATTTATCTCTGCTTCTTGTTACAGCAGTATACAATAAATTACGCTTTTGCATAACTCTTGGTGTGCTATTCCGAAGCCGAATTATAACTGACTTGTACTCTGAACCCTGTGATTTATGAATTGTAAGCCGATATGCAAGGTCAACATTTTTCATATCTTCCTTGTCATAATGTACAGTTGTATCACCGAAGTCGATTGTTACAACGGTCTTTTGTATTCCGTCCTCATCAACTAAATTAGTGATATTGCTTATTGTACCCACATCACCATTTGATAGCTCAGCGGTATTTTTTGTTTGTATAACTTTATCGCCATTGCGAAAGTTGTTACCGTCTATGGTGAGCGATATTTCGCCATACATCAAAGGATTTAATTTATCCTGTATTACTCGGTTCAAGTTATTTACACTAGTTTCGCCCCTTTTACGAACCGGAGAAAGAATGATAGTATTATCTATACCCACTCTTCCTATTTCAGTTGTGTACAAATCCCGAATTTTTTCCAACAGATTTTTTTCATTCTTTTCTTCTTCAAATACAAAACTGTCATCATAAATCATCTTATCAGCTCCAGAGTTTATCCGTTGTGAATTAACTACAATGCTTGAACCATTCGATTGCCTATGTATTTGTGACAATTTTGTAACCGGTACTTCTCTGGATCTTATAACTTCACGAAGAACATTTCCTGCCCCGACTGATGGCAGCTGATTCACATCACCTACCAGTATTATTTGTGATGATGTCGGGTTCCGCTGAAACATAGCTAACCGTGCAAATGCGTCTATCATTGAACATTCGTCAACAATCACAAGACCGTTTTCAGGTAACATTTTGCGTGCCGATTGTTCTTCCGACTTTGCATACAAACCCAATTTTTTATGAATGGTATATGCTTTACATCCGGTTACTTCGGTCATACGGCTACTCCGCTTTCCAGTAGGTGCCAATAAAGTAATCTCTTTGTCCGCTTTAACGGCCTGTGAAATGCTTATAATTGCATTTATTACAGTTGTTTTACCCGTACCTGCGCCACCGGTAATAACCGAAATATAGCTTGTAAGACCTGTTATAACCGCTGTTTCCTGTTCTTCACTTAAAACTATATCCTTATTTTTACTTTTCCATACTTCAAGTTCCGTAAGATACTTCTTTTTCCGGGAATAGTTCATTTCAGGTTTAACACTCAAATCAAAGATTTTCTGCGATAAATCCCTTTCTATCTGTTCCGTTTCATAAGAAAATATCAGATTGCCAAGTCTTTTTACAAATATCTTTTTTTCAAGCAATCTTTCAAAACATTCGCTGAATATCGCTTCTGTTATGATTATATCTCTTGAATTTGTATTCAGTAAATCAATAACAGACTTTTTAAACGGTTCATATTCAATATACAGATTGCCTTGCGCCTTGACACTCTCAAAGACATATTTACAGGCTTCCTTTATTCTTGTATCAGATAAAAGCATTTGTCCTGTTTCTATTGCAATCTTTTCGGCTGACAGAAATCCCAATCCTTTCACTTCTGCGAGTGAATAAGGGTTATTTTGAACTATTTCAATGCTGTTTTTGCCGAATTTGTTATACACAAGCGCCGATTTGTCAATCGTAATGCCAAACTTGCCGAGATATGTGCCAATCTTATTCAAATATGTAATTGCTTTGTAGCTTTTAGCAATCTTATCTACTTTCTTCAATCCAAAGCCTTTGATTGTAAGTAGTTTTTCAGGCGTATTTTCAATGACATTCAAAGAATCAAGCCCGAAATGTTCTATAATTTTTTCGGCATTAAACCTACCGATACTGCTTATCTTACCAGAAGCCAAAAATGCACGAATACCGTCTATACTTTCAGGTGTTATAATCTCATAGCTTTGAACCTGTAACTGCATGCCGTATTTATTGACCGTCCATTTACCGGTCCACTTGATGTTTATCCGTGTGAACTGTGGTAATGAATAGCCAATAATCGTAAACATGCCTTCGTTTTTCTTATTTTTTGCTTTTACTTCCGGTGGTAATAAATCAATTTGATCCTTCCGCCGCTTTACAACACAAATGCTGTAATCGCTTCCCTGAGAATTTAGCCTTCTTACAAAAGTAGCAATTATAGATACTGTTTCCATTTGTTTTCTCCTTTCATTTAAGAAAAAAGACCAACGGAAACAGCAGTGATTTCACACTGCTGATATTCCGTTAGTCCTTTTATATCTTATTTATTAAGTTTTACTTGATTTTAATCTGTTGCAGATAAAATCTTTGCGATTTCCTCTTTTGAGTAACCGAGCTTTTCAAGGTTTGCTCTGACCATTTCCTTAGTTTTGGCTTCACCTTCAGCTCTGCCCTTAGTTATACCACTGGCTTCGCCTTCGGCCAAAGCCTCGGCACGAGCCTCAGCACGGGCCTTAGCTTTGCTTTCTTCTATTTCATCTTTAAAAATTTCAATAACTTCTTCCCTAACTGACATATTCATTTTACCTTCTTTCTTAAAACGTTCTGCACTGTCTTTAAACAATTCACTGTGCATGTCCTCTGGGTTTGATGTGTTCAAATCAATTTCCAACAAACCAAGTTCATCTTTGGTTACATACGATGTATTGAGAAAAATAATATGCACTCCGCCAACACCACGAGTATTATTGTTATACACACTATTTGCAATATAGTAAATTTGCAAACCACCGCCAAGATAATCTTTATCCATAATGAATATCACATATGTGTCTTTGATTTCATCAAAGCTCATTCCTTTTGAATAACCTCTTAAACTCAAAGCACCTGCGTGAATCTCGGCTCTACGAATACTTGCACCGGATTTATACTTTTGCATCTCAATATTGTATTGATTTCCCTTTGAATCTACCGCAAGAATGTCAAGACGTATATCCTTACCGTTAAGTACGGGATTGTGCAGTTCATATTGCGTCCTAACACTCACTATGTCAATATCATCTCTGTGAAGAATAGTCCTTATTACATACTGTATCAAAGGAACATTATCATCAAAAATTCTTGACATCATAATGTCGTCTAACGGCGTCATTTTTTCAATCCGTCGAGAAAGCTTTTCATCATTACTGTTCATTCTACAACTCCTTCTAACACAAAAAGCGTGTTAAAGGGAGTTACGCCGAGGCGCATTTCCAATCAACACGCCTTTGCGTTATATTTTTATTTTATCATTATTTTTTTACGGTTTCAATACCGTTTTAAACAGCGGAAAGACTTTTTTTCAAAGTTTTCACCGATTTTCTCTTTACAGAAAAAGGTCTTGACTCTGAATAGTCTATGCAGGCTTTATATGCTTCGGGAAATTCAAGTTTCAATCTGTCTTTATTGACAGTGGCTCTATACTGTCTTTGAAAATTGATTTCTATTCCCTCATCCTCCGTGTCAAATACAATTCCTTTATCAATCTCACCGAGAATATCGGTAAGCGGCACTGAAAGTGCATTAAGCTCACTGTTTATGACTTTAACCTGTTCCTCTAAGTTCTTCTTTTCTGCCTGTTTTTCCAGCCACAGGTTGGCTGCCTCAATCAACGATTTATCTTCATAAACCTTGACTTCGGATTTTGGCTTTTCATCATCGATAACCTTTTTGTCCTCTGTCGTATAATTCTCTCTTAACTGCTTAATTGCAGTATCGGAAATAAATTTTTCCGGCGGACAAACACCTTTTTCGATATAATCAAACCAAAATTTACTTTCTGCATCTATTATTGCGGATTCGATTTCTGCATTTCGGTCAACACGGACAATAATGTTTTTCTCAATACTGTTACCGTAATTGCAGATTACATAGGCTCTGCCAATATCTGTAACCCGCATATAGTGGCGAACTTGCAACTCGTAATTAAGTGGCAATTTTCCACCTTGACCTAATATTCCCGACTCCCAATTATCAAGATTGTTGGGGTCTGTCGTCTTGATTTCACCGATATATTCGTTACCGGCTTCATCATAACACAGAAAATCAATGTCCCGGAGCATGTAATTATAAAAGGGATGACGATATTGCCATGTATCCTTAATTACAGTCAGTCCTGTTATTTCCGAAAATGCTTTTCTGATAAGCGGCTCCATAGCATTACCATAGCCAAGAGTGAACCAGTTACTCGGCTCTCGTATTGACTTGGTAAGCCTCATTTTATCTTTCCAGATGTTTGTGAGCGAACCCCACTTAGACACACCTAAAATGATTGCAAGATCACTACCGCCTATTCCCTTTCTTCGACTTTCAATCCATTCTTCGTGCGATATTGTAGCTGTATCTACAACTCTTTCGGCAAATTCATTTACCATTTTCTTATCTCCTTTTATCTTATTAAAATAAAAAGAACCAAAAGCAAAACCGATTGTGGTTATATGCTTTTGGCCCTTATATTTTTCTCTGATTGTTTGTAAAACTTCTTTTAAAATAAAAACGGACAAACCGAACAGACCTTAACGGCCTATTTAATTTGTCCTTTTATGTTTTACAAAATATTTCTCTTAAAAATCTCTACGCCACCTGTATTAAACAGGCGTTACTCAGCATGTGCAAGCAAATTTTCACTTACATTACGATTAGTTATTTGTTATAACTATCGTTCTCTACTTACCGGTAAATCGGCACCGGCTACCTAACACTTACATTATATATTTTTATAAGGGTAAAGTCAATATGGGAAACACCGACTAACATAACTTTATAATTATATTACTAAAATTGGCTTATTGTAAATTTGTCGGATATTTTAATAAATATATATGTGTGTTTACTTGTTATTTCAAGTAAGCCTTTAATCTTTCCACAAGTTCAAAAACTTTCGTACCAGGCTTTGAATCAGATGGAGTTTTACCCTTGTTGTAATCGTCTAATTTGTGTGCATTTTTTATTGCGTTATCAAGAAAAGGATACAATTCTTCAAAAATATTTTCCATATTTTTAGTATATGTTACAGGTATTTTCTTTTTTTTAAAACAATCCGTCAGTTTATTATAATATTCATTACGATGTAAATCGGATTTCATATAACGAAAATGTAACAAAAACCATAGTTCTATGCACTGATTTGACCAAATTGCGTGATAAGTGCATTCATCCGTACTGAGGTCTTCACATTGTTTAACGACTTTATTTATATTTTCAGCAGGGAAATCATCTGTGTCATAAACAATCCAAACATGGCTATACCCATTTGGGTCGTTGTTTGCCATTTGCTTCGCCTTATTTAAAAGACCGATTGTATTATTGCCCGTTCCTGCTATTTCCAAGTGGATTCTTTCTCTATACTTCCGATTTATACGATCCTTTATTCCGTTGAAATAGTTTGGTTCAGTTTTAGTACCTTCTGTAACAATCAAATGATATTCAGGATTTATTAATTTTTTTCTGTCAATTCTTTTAGACATCCATCCCTTGTTCAAATCTGATTTCTTAGATGGTTTCAGACTCATCTTCTTTTCCCCATTCCATCATTTTTCTCAGGTATGGGTCAGCACCATACCTGCCTTCAAGATATTGCTTATAATAAGCTGAAGTTGCCCTAATACGCTCTCCGTTTTCATCTTTAATATCAAACAATGAATATAACTCGCTACTGTGCTCTCGATTTAATGCTGCAAACCAAATTTCATCTCTACGGAATACTTCTTTTTTCATTATCGACATATCATGCGATGTAAAAATAAGCTGAGCACCATTTTTATTTATGTCTTTATTCGTAAATAATGATACAATATATCTCAAAAGCTTTGGATGTAATTTTGCATCTAGTTCATCAGCAACAACAAGTCTTCCTTCATTAATCGCAACTAAAAAAAATGGCAATATAGAAAATAATTTTTTTGTTCCCTCAGATTCGTAGATAAATGGTAAGCTATATTGTTTTCCATCAATATTGTGAAAAACAAAAAAATCATTTTTAACTTCATCGTATCTATAATCCGATACATCAATTCCCACATTATTCAGAGATGTTATACAAAAATTTTTGAATTCATCACCATTGTTCAAAAATATGTTCTGCTCTGTACGTGGATTTGCATAATTAAGGATAATACATGACTCGAACCACTGTTGAACCTCGGTGATTTCTTCAAAATTATAATTAATCGCTAAAAAAGAAAGATATGGCATCTTAGGATTTACTTCTGTATTCACATTTTTTTTCGATATTTTTGCACCTAAAACAATATTTTCTTCCTCTCTTTCAAATATAACAGCAGTTTTTTTACCGCCGATAGTTCTACGGTACAAAACCTCAGACATTATTTTTTCATCTAAAATAGCAATATAGTACATATATTCATTAGAATTAACTCTAAAATATATCTTAAACTCAGTCGGTTCTTTTTCAGAGCTTTCATCAAACGCAAATGGCAAGCATGCGAATCGTTGCCGTATAACAACCTTAACTCTATTTTTACCAAGGTCATGTATGGGTTTTACAACCGTAGAAATCAAACACGCCATCGCCTGCAATAAACTTGTCTTACCCCCACCATTAGGGCCATAAATTACACTTACAGGAAGAATAGCATTACCTTTCTCATGTGTTATTAATGAATCACCATGTTCTTCTATACTTGTGGCTTGCAAATCAAATACTGTTTCATCCTTATATGACTTAAAATTCTTAAAGCTAAATTGACATAACATATTTAGTATACCTCCACTATTATAAGTATAACATTATAATGTGCAAAAAGTCAATTATATAATCGTGTTTACGGAAAAATTTTTCGTATTTGGCGTTAATAAGTCGTTTTTAACTATTTTATTGTAATTGTCCTATACGGTCCTGCTGAATTGTCATGTCATATTTAGTAATTATCGTCATCGCTCCAATTTCATAGTGATTATATAGTATCATGACATCAAAGATATCAACAAAGGTAATTCTGTCTCACTGACAACTTTTTTAATTCAATATCAATGTCAATATATCACACTTTTTTGTATATAAAGGCATCTTTAGTTACAAGTTTAATTTCAGGATACATTCTATTGAATGATGGATATCCAATAAAAACAATGTAATATTGGGACTCTTCATCTATTTCTTTTAATGAATTGCCCAAATAGAAACTGGCTTTCTTCTTTAATTCTTCATTGGAGTTTTTAGTGTAAATTTCCAAAAAGTAAATCGAGTATAACTTATTTGTATTTGAGTCGTATTGAGGGTATGACTTGATTTTTAGATAAACCTTACCGTAAAATACATACAACTCACCATTTTCAGATAGATCAATATATGTCCCTAATTTTTTCCTCTTTAATGATTTTAAAACATTGGATTTATTTTGTGAAGGTATTAGCATAGCGGATGCATCTACATCAGTCGTTTTCTCTTTGGGTGACAACGATTGATGTAATAATGGAGGTTTACACAATAATCGCATAATTGATTCTAGTTTATCCTGCAGTTTTTCCGGATTCAATGAATTTATATAGTCATAAGTAGTTTTTTTGTTGGCATACTCGTAATTATACGAACACCCCCGATGATGATGCGATGTTGGTATTCTCCTTAAATATGCACGATGTCTATGCGTTTTAGCAACTAATGTTAGTTGCGCTTTTTTACATTCTGGGCAAAACATATCGCTTCTGAATATACTTTCGTTTTCTATAGCAACCGACAAATCAAAATTGCAATTTTGTTTTTTAGAAAAAAATTCATCAAAATGTTTGAATTCACTCATAATATATACTCCTTTGTATAAATTGTTTTAATAATAAATTCAGGACAAATATGTAAACTACATATAAAATGGTTTTAAATCACCGAGCTTTATTTTTTAGAATTTTATTAAGAGTAGGCCTTGACACTCCGAGAGCGATTGCAAACTCTGATTTAGTAATTTGCCTATGTATGTACTTTTCATATAAGTCATTAAATTTATGTTCGTCAACAGATTTCTCACTTCTTCCTTTATACACACCGTTGCTTTTTGCAATCTCAATACCTTCACGCTGTCTTTCAAGCAAGTTGGTTCTTTCAAATTCATAGATTGCACCAATCATCGTGAGCATAAGTTTTCCTTGTGGGGTGTTACTGTTGATGTTTTCTTTATTGCTTACAAGGTGCACACCTTTTTTGTTTAGCAACTCGACAATATCCAGTAGGTCTTTGGTGGAACGGGCAAGTCTTGAAAAATCATGAACATATATCGTGTCGCCATCTCGGCAAAATTCCAACATTGCCTGTAACTGTGGCCTGTCTGTATTTTTGCCGGAAATTTTTTCTTCAAAAAATTTGTCAATGTGGTATTTCTTTAAGCCTTCAAGCTGACGCTCCGTATTTTGTTCAACAGTTGAAACTCTTATATATCCGATATTCATACTTACCTCCGTTACAATATATAATAATGTATATAATATATTATAGCACGAATAAAATTATCTGTATATGCTTTAACCGTGTTACATCAATAAATGATAAAAGTTGAAATATTATCCCATAGCAATGAGGAACAACGAAATTTTATGAAGCAAGTAAGGAAAAGTCAGATACAAATCGTTCAAATTTGGTAAAATGTAAAATTGACCTCTTGACCCTATTTACATTATGTAAAAAAAGCCATTTTTAAACTCTATTTTTACTAGTTTTAGGGGTGTTTTTGATGTAAAAATAGATTATAGTCTATTTTTACTATGTTGACAGGGTAATTGAGACATATTTTAACAATTTATACTCTACTTTATAGTATATCCTAAATCCATGTAAAAAAGATAAATGCAGTAAAAGATATATTTGGTTTAGACTGATATTCCAAGCTCGCTTTGCTCGATGCTTGAAGATAAAGCTGGCAAGGCCGGTAGTTTCCGAAGCAAGAAAAGACCGCCGAATTTTATCTCGGCGGTCTTTTCGAGAAAAAGTGTAAATGAAAAGAAATTTAGCAAATTTATTCGGTTGTCTCGGTTATAGGCAATGTTTTACCGTGTTCTGCGATTGTATATGTAACATTCATTACATAACTTTCGTTTGCGTCGTTAATATTACCGCCGGCGATGTAGCAAGTCAAAGGAAGTTTAAGGAATGTTCCTTCGCCTGTATCCGCATTGCCTTTTGTAGCAACCCAGTTTGAAATAGCGTGCGGTGTATTGTGTCCCAATTTAAGGACTGTGTCATTCATCTTCACATACATTTCGCCTGCTTTTAAGTTTGATGTACTATCTGATAAAATCCATCCGTCATTTGAAACATCAATGTCGGTAACTTCGATAGAACCGTTTGAATAATTGGTAATACCGTAGTTAGTAGGTTCTACAACCTGACCGTCGCCCCTGTAACCGTACATACATACTGTCATAGGAACAGTTGCTTTCAGTTGGAAACGAAGTTCAGGGTGAACAAAGAGTGTTCCTGATACATAGCTCAATGTGTAGTTCTGTACCTGCTCCCCTAATGGGTTAGTTACATAGGCTACTTCAAGAGTTGAGCCTGTTTCCGGGTTCTGATTTACTTTAACTTCATAGCCTGCAATCTTCCAGTGGTCTGTACCAAGTGCAAAGCCGTGATAGTTCTCACACCATTCACAACGCTCTGTAGGCTGATTTGCAAGGTCTGTTAAGTTGAGATATTGAGCCGGAGAATCCTTTTCGCAATCTGTTACATAACTGATATTGCTTACACCGTCTGTCTTAGACAATACTACGGTGTTTTCCTCACCGTGAGGACGAACAAGAACACTGTTACCAACAGTATCTGTGCCTATTGTAAGGCTCATATTGTCATATTCTGATGTATCGTCAGAGCCTACTTCAATGAGATTGTCGTCATTGTCACGAACAAAGAAAGTTGAGCTAAATGTTGGATTTTCATCCCCTGTCATCTTCTGCGTATCGTTAACCTGAACAACAATTTCTCTCGGTTCGACTTTCAATGAACCGTCAAGAATAGATACTACATAATTTTTCAGAACATCGTAATTAGTTTCATTCAGTCCTTCATAAGTAAGACCATAAGTGCCTACCGGAGTTGTCTCTGTCACTTGCATATTGCCGTCGGCAACATCTTTTACTTTGAAATTGCTCTTAGCATAGTCAAGAGTAAGTTCGTCGCCACCGGTTAAGCCGGAAATACTGAGCCAACAGCCGATAGTCGGTGTTTTACCGTCTTTGTAGCTGACTGTATCGTGCCAAGGTGTTTCTGCCATTCCTGTGCCATATGTGCCACGCCAAGACCTTATTTTTGCTACAAGGCTTGTACGTGCAATAGCACCTGAATATTTTTCTGAGGCAATATAGTAATCGCCGTAATCATTGTTTGTAAGTGAAACTTGTTCTGTAAGAGTTATTTCATTTTCTACCAACTGATTAAGACGGTCTTTTTGAGTTGAACCCTCGGCAGTTAATATCTCACCTGCATTTTTGTCTGCATAAGCACCGGAATAACTGTTTTTATCCAGTTTAACCGTATCGCCTGTAACAATGTTATCTACGATAATGTTTCTAACCGTTGCAGCGTTTGTACCGTCGTAATATTTTACATTACGAGGGTTATTTTCAGTATCCGTATCCTGATAAAGTGAGTGTACATACAACGGACGAGAAGTAATTGAACCTGAGTAATCCTCATTGCCAATGTAATAGTTGTGGTGAGGGTCGCTCATATCGTCGTGTACAATGTACAGCGGACTTACCTTTTCGTCTCTTTCCATTACCCAATTACCATTATGGATAGTTTTTAGCTGATTAGATGTGTAATGTCCGGCAAGAGTTGTTGTATTGAAGTTAACAACATCACCGGCAACAACACCTCTGTCTGCTGTGATAGTCTCTGTTGCAAGATTTGAAATTGTACCGTCGGCTGTACCGTCATAGACTTTGTTATTGTTATGGCTGTACACATCAACAGGTCTTGACTTGATGTACAAGTCGCACTCTGTTACTGAACCTGTGGTATCAAGAACCCAACCTGCTGCAACAGCGGCGTCTGTCAATTTTACGCTTGCATGATATTCACCTGCATTAACAGCACCGGAATTCTGATAATCAGCACCGTTTAATGTTGTTGGGGCATAATCTGCGTAATCGCCACTCTTTAATGTGTATGTTATTTCAAATAAGTCTTTGCTTGCGCCGCTGCCGCCTACTACCATAAATGCGTCCGGGTAAATGTCTGTTTTGTCATAAATCTTTGTTTTACCTGAGATTACAACAGATACAGATTTATCGCCCTGTGGCGGATTGTATGCGGCATTTAAACCGATATAGTCGGTATCTTCTGCTGAGTGGTTTGTGATGCCCATTCTAAGGTTAGAAAGGTCATATTCGACAACATAAGCCTTTACTTCACTTCTGCCTGGTATCGTACCCCAAATATGTAAGTTGGATATTGTCATTGTGCCGTAATAATCTATTGCGGAAGCACCGTTATATACCCATGCTTTAAGCTCTTTCAAACCATTTGTATTTACTGTCTTTGTTCCGGACGTTGAACCCCAGCTGTTATTTGCCGGGTTATAGTATCCATCAAGTTGTGTGGTAGCACCTGCATAATTTGTTGCAATAGCTCCACCTGTCAGGTTATATTCATACCCCCACCCTGTCATACCACGGAGATTCGTCATTGTCCATGTGTATCTATATGATGTGACATACTTTTGATATTCCGTAGGTACTTGAATTGCTGAGGATGACTGACCCCATACTTTTCTTCCCGGCACGCTTACTGATACTGAACCGGACACATCTCTATCCAAAGGTGTTGAAGTTGCTTCCTGCAACCAGTCCCATTTACCGCTGCCGTTCATTGCTAAGTACGCATTTGTCCAGTTGGCATTATTGGAATTGTAATTACTGTATGAAATTCCTGTATTTGAGTAATCCCATACTCTGTCGCCGTTATAGCGACCGCCAATCCAAGCGGTTTTACCGCCAAGCAAGCCTTGTACAAGGCTGTTTTCTGCGGAACTGTTAATTTCGACAAGGTAGCCGTTTGTACCTACATCGCTGTTATAGGCTCTTGCGGCGTTTTTGGCATTGTTCCAAGTAATATCGCCGTTTGTGGTTACCACCTTGTAGGCTTTGTTTGTTGCGGTGTCAATCTTAACACCTGCCATTCTCAACTCATCGGCGTGCCACTTAATTCTTGCACCGCCGGAAATCGAGCTGTTTGTATTTGCAAGGTCTGTATAGTCAATCCTATCATAAGTTACAAACCATACATAATTGCGTAAAAACTCATTCCACTGTGCAAGTTCTACTGTATTTGCATTTCTTGAAACAAACACAATCTTTTGATTTGTGCTTTCTGATACGGATATACCGTACTGGTTTGCCATTGAGTTATCGTAACCGATATAGTCATTGCTGCTGTGTCTGTAACTATCGTCGAACCATACAATTACTGTATTTATATGTTGTCCCGACGGAGCTTTGATTTGCAAATTCGGGTATTTCCAATACACACGGTCTGATGACTTAGTTGCATTAACTACTTCTTCAAGAGTATGTGTCGGAACATAGCTTGCGTTTTGAGCATTTGCAATGTTGTTCTGTCCGCCGTAACCGAGTACACCGTTGTGATTAACTGTAATGTTGTAGTCTAATGAAAGACCGCCCCACTGATAACCGTCACGGGTATCAACCTTTGTTATGCTCTTACCTGTTTCTTTGACTGTGTCATAAGTGCTTGTAGCTATGCAGCGGAAGAAGTATTTAAGATAGTTCTCCATGTTGTATATAGCAAGCGGCACATTGCCTATTGTCATTGTACTTTCGATGACATTGTATGTTACACCGTCAATAACGGTTGTGCCTTTATCGGCGTTTGTAATTGAAACTGTCACATTCGAATAGCCCAAAGCACCCGGCGTTGCGTTACTCCAATCCTTAGCAGTAGTATCTTTGTATGTTCTGTACTGCCATGCTACATTCGGCTTTATCTGCTCAGGTAAATAATAAACCTTAGCTCTGTAAACAGCTGTGCCGTTTGCTACCGTTGCTTCAACTGTCGGAAGAACTAACGATTGACCGATTTTATCGTTAATATCAATATTAGCGTTACTGTCAGGATACAATGAAGCTTCCTGCATATCTACGCTTAATTCAGGGGCATTAACATACAGTATGTTACTGTGATTATCTATCTTAGTAACAGTGTAATCAATAGCATCTGTATCCCATACGCCGGACTTATCGTTTGCGATATCACTGTACCACTCAATCTTAGTTCCAAAGGAACTTGTTGCGGTGTAGTGTACACGGAAACGCATTTTGTCCTGCTTAATATCTACCTTATCCACAGTCAACTTTGTAGTAACTGCGTGGAATGTGGCATTATCCGCAAACACATTTTTATCGGTTTCAGGTGACACTTTTGTAAGTTCGCCCAATACTTCATTTTTCATTTCTTCTATTGGAGCAGAAGTTTCGATTACTTCCAATCCGCCAAATTCTTCTGAGCCTGCTACATTGTGCCAATCGCCGTTCTCATCGGCACGATACTGCCACTCTGCGGTGATAGGCGTACCGTCATCAAGAGCATAACCCGTAGATGTAAATGTCGCCTTATCGCCCTCATAGACCGTTACATTGTCGCCCTGTTCGGCATATCCTGCCCAAAGGTTTACTGTAAGCTGTCCTGATAAGCCGTCTTCGGCAATAACTACATGCTTTGTACCGGAAGTTCCGTTTGCAACAGCACCGGTTAAGTAATAATCGGAAGTGTTCCACTGACCGTAATTTTCACTTGTAAATACGGCTCTGAACTCGTAGCCATTCCACTTTGGATTTACATTGTTGAGAGTTAATGTTGATTTGAGGATTTTATCGCCTTCCGGCAATTCGCTGTTCTCATTTTCAACCTTTATGTTCCAATCTTCCGGGACTTCTTTCCATTCGGAAGTAGCACTTTCTCTGTACTGCCAACCTACCAATGAAGGAACTTCGCTTGATATTGTAGAAGCCTTGAAGAAAGCCTGTGCTTTTTCGTAAGACACTTCGTCTTCAACCGGGCTAACTGTGAATGAGCCAAGATACAACGGAGTTGTCATATCATTGTTCCAGAAATTTTTATCTACATTTGTACGGATAACACCGTATTCTGTAACTTCTGTGCCGTCCGGCTTATACACTCTTGCCCTAAGGACGCCCGATTTATTATCGGCATCATAGATACAAGGCAGGTTTGAAATTACATATTTGCTGTCGGTATTTACTGTACAGCTGTATTCTTCCCCGGCAGGCAGATAATTAGGATTATCAGAGCCGAGAATTTTAACCGTATAACCGGCATAGTTTGTATTTGCGTTAAATAAATCGCTTAATTCGCCTACTACACGGGCAACGCCTGTTGTGTGAATACCGCTGTCGTCAGTCTTAAATACATTTTCAACGCCTTTTGTTTGATCTGCGCCCAAGTTCCAACCGGATTGAGAGCCGGTATTGTACTTTTTAGCAGGTGTTTCTGTATTATCAATTAGCGGTGTACCGCTTGAATTAAGTGTCACTGTATAAACATCACTGTTCCAGTGACCTGAGAAATTCTTAATAGGCGTCCAGTCTTCCGGCAATGTTATGTCATCTATGAGCATATAGCAGTCGTCAAGGCTGTACCAATAGTTACCGCCGTTTCTCAATATATTTAAAATTTGTTCGGCATTTGCGGAACTTACACGATGTACAAAATGTACTGTTTGATGTCCGTCCTGATTTGCCGCACAGATTTCACACTGTTTACGCTGTGATACATAGAATACAGAGTTTGCAAATAACTTAGCTTCACCCGTTGTAGCCGAGTTCCAAGGCAAGTGTCCGATTTGGTTCATCAAGAAATTGCCTGTACCTGTAAGATAAAAGTTATTTGTACCTGTGGAATTGCCGATTGTAAATAATCTCTCGTCTTTGTCAAAACCGTATTTATCGGCAATAGTATTTTCAGCATAGTTTGCCCAAATTGTAGCAAATGTAATTTGCTGATTGGTATGTGTTTCGGAATTTGAAAATACCTGTCCGTCATTAAATGCAAACGGGTAATTAGTAGGTGTTCTAAATCTCGGATTTGTAATTGCCTTATCTGCCGAATAACCAGTTTGAACAACTTTAACGCTGTTACCGCCATACATAAGGTTTTTACCATAAATACCGTGACTGCCGCCACCGGAAAGAATATATCCCGGAGCATTGGACGGTTTCACCGTACCGGAGTAGGCATTGCCGGCATTTGAACCAATGAGCCGGTTTAAATAGAAGTGGCCGCCTCTTGTTGCACTTGTTCCGGTAGATGCAACTATATGCCCCCGTGAATCCCACTCATAAGTTGAAGCCGTTGTACCCGGTAGCCAACTGTTTACATCATAGTACCATGTTGTGCCGTCATCACGGCTTATTGCAGATTCGTCAAGGTCTATACCGAAGGCATCATAGTATGCGCCTGCGTAGCCGTAAAGTGTATCGTGACCTATGAGAAAACCGTAGCCGTTAGCTATATAGTCTTTCAAAATCCAATATGCTTTGCCGGAGATATCCGGCTCTTCGTAAGCGCAAACACCCCAAGCAACGCTGTCCATACGATAGTTGCCCTCGGCATCTATCATATATCGTTCAGGATTAGCGTTAAATTTCTCACAGTCTACTGCATAAACAGTTACATGATTATCCGTTACATTACCATTGTCATCAAGCAGCCACCCCTTCCCATTTGAATAAGAAGATGATGTGGAAATAACGCCAAGTTCAAGATAATCTTTGTATTTTGAACCCACATCAATCATATATGGGTTGAGAAGCGTGATTGCTTTCTTGTATCTTGTACCAGACGCAGCTTCAACATAACTACCATCCGCATCCTTTGAAAGCTCTGTATATGCAGGAATTTCAATGGCTGTACCTATATTAGACCAATCCTGCCCTTTTGAATGAACACGGAAGTAAACTGTTTTTCCGTACCAGTTGCTGTTGACTTCAAGCATACCGTTTGTCAGAGTAAAGCCCTGATATTCGCGTGTTTCACCGGTCGGCAAACCGTTTTCGTCAAATACATTGGCAATAGAATAACCGTCAAATCCCGAACTCATCATTCTTGTCCAGCAGCGGTCAGCCATTTGCTGACGATTTTTCTTTTCTGCTCCTGTAACTTCATTTACCCAAGAGGTAATTCTATCGTAGGTATCTTTTGTTATGTACTCATAACCATTTGTAAGTCCTGTTATCCATTGCACATCATCTGATAATTTAGGATTACCCACTGCTACACTGTAATTGGCAGCATAGACTTCAATCTCAGTATCTTCTGCAATCTGAGAATTTGTAAGGGTGTAACCTATTGAGTAGAGCTTCTGCTCTGCTTCTGTTTGCTCGTCTGTAAGTGTAACACCCTGCTGTTCGAGAATTGTTTTACATTCCGATTTATAATCCTCATCCAAAACGGTAACAGCGCAGCGATAAAGATAAGAAAAATCGTTATCTCCCACCGTAAAGGTATATGTGTCGTTTACAGCGCCTTCAATATCTTGCCAATCGGCAGTTATTGATTGTGCTTCACTGTTAAAAGACCACTTTCCCTCGCTGTTAAGTGTGGCCGTATTGCGCCGACCGTCTTTTTCGGCATAAACTTCTACATGGTCTCCTACTCTTGCGGCGCTGATTACATAGCCGTTAAGTACATAGTTCTCCGTGTTTTGCTCAATGCGCACATTGGAAATATCTTCGCCGATATTTTCAAGTGATTTTTTAACTGCATTGTACATCTCAATTCCACGCCATGTGGCTTGCGGATACTGATTTATGTACTCTGTTTCTGTCATATCGTCAAGTACAAAGCTGTATGCAGTAGACTCACCTTCGGAGTAGTCATATTCACTGTCGGTCATTTCAATACCGATTGGCCGGTTCTGTATTCGTTGCCATTGGTATGCTACCTTCACATCTTCTCTATTTACCTTAGCCGTCAAGGTGACTTCGTCGCCTGCTTCAGCTTCAATCTCCCCACTTTCAGGCTGAATAATGTTTAAGGCAACAAATTCTGTTTGTTCTTCATCCGGAGTTTCTTCTGTAACATCCGAATTATCTTTGTTTTTATTTTTGTCGCTATCTTCTGAAATTAAATTGGATTTATCTTCCGCAATTAAACCGTCGCTTTTGGTTGTATCATCGCACTCATCTGTTTCGGCAGGTGCAGCGTCTTCATCAGCTGTGGAATTACTGTCGGAATTTACTTCCGGCACTTCGTTTGTCGTTTCCTTGGCTTCGTCGCTCACTTCGTTTTCGTCAACTTGGCTTGCACTTCCCGGGTCAATATCCGGACTGTCACTTGATGTATCGGAGTATATATCACTGTTTACAGTATCGGCATAAGCCGTAACAGGCACCGATAAGGTGGAAGCCGTCATACATACTGCCAACAGTACAGATATTACCTTATTTAGAATCCTTGTACTTTTCCTTTCGGGATTCATACCATTTCTCCTTTACTTAATTTTCAGAACATTTTTGAACTTACTCTTCGAATATTGACTCACTACTTGGCCCCGGGTGATAACCGTCACCAATATTTTGGTTATTGTCAAGTGGCGGATGAGTTGTATGTTCCGTAGAGCCGCAAACCGGACAAGAAGCCGCCGGTTCCGGCCGTGGTGTAGGTTCCGGCACAGGTGCAGGAGTTGGTGCCGGCGTAGGATCAGGTGCCGGTGTATTTTCCGCCGGTTTTTGTTCCGGTGCAGGAGTTGAAACAGGCCGCTGAGCAGGTGCGGGTGTTGCAGCAGGTTTTGTATTTGCCTTTGAGCTTGTGGCTGTACCTGTTGAACCGCTGTTTTTCCGTGAGCTGCCCTTTACATCGGCACTGTCGTCTTTATTTTCAACTACTACGGCTTTATCTTCCTCTGTTTTCTCTTCTCCTGGCTTTGTAACCGTTACCTTAACGCTTTCGCCTATATTGCCGGCGGTGATAAGCATCTCTGTCTCGCCCTCGGATACGGCGGTAATTTTACCGTCTTCTACCGTCGCAATCTTTTCATCTGCAACAGTTATCGTAACTTCACTTTCAGCCCCCTCAGGCAGCAATGTGTACTCAATTACAACATCTTTGTCATCTGTGGTAAGCTCAATATCACTGATTTTAATTGATTCCACTTCCGTAACTGCGGAATCATCTTCTTTACTGCATGCCGCAAAACTTAAAATCACGGCCGCAGCTGCGATAATCGCAAGTAATTTTCTCATGTCTGTTTCTCTCTTTCTCAATGTTTTGGCATTTACTGCTCTTTTATGCTTCTTGCCACTAAAACCAATCTGCCATTATTACGGGAATAGTCGCAAGTGACAAGAAATAAATATTTATCCTCTTTGTTTACATAAAGAGGCTTTTGATATATAAAAGCTCGTTCTTCAATCATTTCGAGCATCTTTCTGTTCTGGCTTTGGCCTAAAGTATTGTTTAGTTTCTGCAAATCAATAAATGAAGAGGAATTGTGATTGCCCGAAACCACCAAAGCCGCAAATATCTTGTAATCGTGTGTGCCGTTTATATCCTCTAAGCGAACATATCCGTTATTTTCAAAGAAATTTTTATCTTTAAACTTTTTCAAGTCGCCGAACATTGTACTGTCACGCATCATATGGCCGTATATAATACGGTTTCCGTCTTTGGTAAAATCCGTTGTTTCATCAAAGAACAATGTGCCGGCAATACTGTATTCACCGTAGAAGTCACGGCGCAAGTACGTACCGTTGCTTTCTCCCAACACAACAGGATAATCAATATCAGTACCGTACACAGTAAGCCAACCAGCGTAATCTTCGTTTAACCGTAACATTCCTTTAGACCAATCTTTTTCCTCTACTTCTCGTATCTCCGTCAGTTGCTTTGACAACTGTTTAGTTTTATATGAACTGTACAGTTCAAAGCACAGCAGACTGAATGAAGCAAAGAAGGCCACAAGAAATATCTTACTCAGTATTCCTGCACATTTACGGCTGTCGATTTGCATAGCGATTGCACCCAAGATATGCAAGCCCTAAGGCTATTGTAACCGTACACAGTAAGCTAATATCTATTCCGCAATCTCCCATATTTGGAATGTTTTTTATTTCGGGAGCAGGAATAAACATATACACTTCGGTTGACATTTCATTGTCGTAATTATCCGCAGTATCCACTTCTTCGGATATCGCAGCTTCCGTTGCGGTTCCGTGTTTTATGGGGTGGGTTTCTTCCGCAAGTGCAGGAGTTAGCCTTATTGCAAGAATAATTCCCATTATAACCGAAATAAAATTTTTAAATTTCACTTTATCCTCGCCTCATTTCCTCAGTTCAACACCGTTATTTTGATTTTTGCGGCGGCAGAACCAATTTGAATAGGTTCTTTCTCTGACTTTACATCATATCCGATAAATGTGGCTGTGCAATCATATTCTCCCTTTGAAAGCTCTTTTGACAACTTGTCCGACTGTATATGATAATTTGGCAGCAACAGTCCGGAGCGGTAAATTTCCTCACCGGTATCGTCCAGTGTAATTATGATTTCTTGGCCATACAGATTACTTGGACTGTTTTCTATTTGTAAGTTTCCATCAGAACCGCCGTCTGCAAATATCGGATTGGCGTTTATAGAAATACTCATTGAGCCCTCTTCGATAACTCTGTTTAACTCGGCTTCTATTTCCGCATTTGTCTTGTTTTCGAGTTGCCCCAGTTCCCCGGCTACTGCTCTCTCAAGAGCTTTTCCGTTTTTATTTTTTAAGATGTTTTGCACAAATATTCCAAAACATAGCAGGACAAGCAATAAAACGATTACAGTGACTGTTCGATTCTTGACGGTTTTACTTTTAGGGAAATCGTTTTTATCCACTACCTCATCTCCTTTTCTCAATCAGTATTTCCGATTTTAACTCCGGTAATTACTGCCTGCATATACCACATTCGGCAGGACAAATGCAGTATGCAGACAGATATTTACCGTTAACCGATTAGTTTGTAATTTCAACTTTTTCGGCACGACCTGTTTCTCCGATTAGCGGAATAACAGTGTAACTAACCTTTACAACCGGTGTACATCCTGGGCGGTTAATATTTCCGCCGGCCATCTGTGCGTAAGTTTTAAGTCCAAGGATTGAAGGCGCTTCAACATCTTCACCGTTCATTGTAGGTGCGGCTACAAACCAGCCTCTTTCCGTTATATCGGTAGATGCGGAACACTGCGAAAGGTCAATAGCAGAAGTGTCATACGAGGCTTTTTCAGGCGCTAAGGTCATAATGAGTTCGCCTCGCTTGATTTCTGAAACTTTCTTTTCGGCGTCTATCAACTTCCATGTTGCCGGTTCGGCTTGAATACCGGTAACTTCAATCGGGAGACCTACTACCCTTTCATCGCCTGTCCATTCACCTTTATCGTCAACCGAAAACTCTTTGCCAAATTTCCAGTTGCCTACTTCAAAGTTTTCACTAAGTGGAAAATTAGAGTTAATTGTGTCAACCTTTTCACGAAGCACGCCATTGTCCAATGTACCGGCAGCGGCAAAATGCCATTCGCCGTTTATGTAAATCACATAAGTTTGGCCTGCGGCATTTACTTTATAGCCTTTGTCCTTCAAATTCAAAACAGATACATAATCATCTGCATTGATTGTCGGTGTGGAATACCACCATACATAACCGCCGTCTCTTGTAAATGCGATTGTGTGTAGGTTATCATCGGAATGTTCTCCGTCAATAATCTGTGTATATTCCGTCAACATTACAATACCTGTAATTGTTGCGTCCGTATTTTCGTTATATGTGGACTTGTTCTCAATTTTGTAGGCGTCCTCGGTTGGAGTTACGATATTGCCCGTTCCTCTGAAACCGTACATGCAAACATACATCGGCACCGTTGCTGAAAGCTGATATGTTGTCTTAGCGGCAACCGTAATTTCATAATTTACCCTGTCATCATCAGTTCCCTTAACTTTCACACCTTCGGTTATAACGCCCTCGGGGTCAATACCGTCCTGAATATTGATATAGAAGTCAGTCGACATTGATGGATCTCCATTTGTGGCGGTATCTACTTCTTCCGACACAGTTGCACTCGCCTTTGTTGCGTGGTCGTAAGAGTATTCTCCGGCATTTTTTATGCAATCTCCAAGGCTTACGGCATATACTTTATAACCATCATCTGTGGGAAGTGTGTAGAAGCCGTAGTAAATTCCTGCATCATCATCCCAATATTCACTTCCCGAAATGTACTTAGATGGCACAGCATTGTAAGTGTCATCTTCCTGTCTGTCCGCAAAAGTGATAGTTCCGTCATCGTTTACTTTATAAAAGCTTTTTTCGCCTATTTCATAAACAATGGTCTTAGGGTTCATTGTCGCTGAGTTCTGTACATCGTGGCTGTCCGCAAATACCGAAACTGTTCCGGCACTTACAGCCATCACAACACCCATTACCGCCGCAACAATGCGATTTAAAGATTTGTTCATTGAATGTTCTCCTTTTCGTTATTTATGTTTCAAAAAGCGATAAGTCGAATATTTTGTGTCCTGCCACATCATATTTCAAATAAACGCTTTTGAACCAACTTACCGTCCGCCGCTTACATCTTCACCTTTTTACGGCGTTCAAAGTTATCGGGGAATGTTTCATATGAGATAATGACATAGTCCGGGTCCACATCCGGGAACAAATATATGTTGCCAATCATTTTATCCGGGTATTTATCTTTGATATATCCGGCATAAACAGCTGCCTCTTCACTGCTTAGTGAGTCTGTAAAATTGAAGATTGCCTGCTGAGATATTTTTTTAATGATTGCACAACAGTAATCAGGTGCGCACTTTGTTTTAAACTTATCCGACAGGTTGCACCGGCAAACACCGTCTAAATTAAACTGACAATTCGCACAAGTTATCATATTAACACCTCGATTTAAACTTGAAAATTTTATATAAACAAAGACAGCGGGAAAATGATTGAGAAGCCCGCTGTCTTTATCATTGCTTCTATGGAGTGGTTGATAACCATAAAGCAAAAAGGAGATGAAAATTCACGAAAAATTTTCAAGAATTTATTTAAAATTATCCCCGGAGATATGTCTCAACGCACCCAGATGAAAGAAGAAAGGGGGTTCGTAGGAATAATTTAAACCGAAGTTAAATGTGCTTTGCAAGGTTTTTATGTCCCTTCGTTACAAACATAATATCTCTCGACAATACTGTCATCAGGAAGCACATCAGCACCCGATTTTCAATGTACATAGGTGAGCTACCTCCTACTCATTGGTACGCATTAAGGTCTGCCTCGCCGCCTATTATCGCTTAACGCCCACAATTTGCTTAGGCGGTAGTCAGTTCCAAGGAGCTTATCCCTCTTGACTACGCCTATATTTTAGCATTCTGAAAATTGGTAGTCAATAGCTTAGACGGTTTCAAAACTTGTTACATCAACAACGGAGTGTAAATATCAATTTTAAGGTATATTTTTACCTTTGTTTTGATTATTCCTTACGAATTTATTCAATTTTCTGCTGTTTTTTTACTCTTTTCTCGAATTTATAACCACATCCATCTTCTTGAATGCGGGAAATCCTCTTTCTGTAAGTTCTGTGGCAATCGGGCCAAGAACTCGTTGTAAATAATCTTCTGTATATCCTGCTTTCCACCATTTAAGCAGGTAGTAATAATCACTTCTTACAAAATCAATCGGTAAAAAGTTACAAACCATTAGGCTTGTATGCTCGTAATAGTCTTTAAATTTGCGGTTTATGAGGTTATCATAGCCTGTCAACAGCATATGCCTGATAAGTTTATCCCGCAGGGTTTCGTCTATAACCTCTTCTTTGAAAACTTTATCTATGATTTGTTCAATATCTCCTTTGTCAATACAGGAAAGCAATACATCCATATCGTAATCTTGCGAAACTATATATCCCTTGTCGTTTATGAGGTGCAACAGACCGGAAACATCTTCCTCAACCATATCAAAGGCCTTTATGTATGTATTCATTATCACCTGCTCAATGTTATTTACCAGCGATGTGAAAGCAAGTTTCATTACAATCTGTTCTTCTGTGTGTATATCCTGCTCTGAATTAAATTTTTCCTCATACCGGCTAATATACTCGGCCTTCTTTTTCTCGCTGATGTCCGGGAAAAGATGCATGAGAAAGAAAGCCGTGTTTTCCTTGTGGCGTTCTTCTCTGTCATCAAATAACTTTTTGTTTTTTACAGGAAACATTATCAAGTTTGACATTTTTAAACCTCCGTAACTTATCACTTTGAGCATTGGTTATTGCAATAATTAAAAGTTTGCAATTTGCCCGTCCAATTCGCTCAAAGTATTTTTTTATCACCTTTTACAGTGTTATTGTATAACTTTTTGCTTAAATTCAAAAGTATTTCAATATTGTCATCATCTAGCATACACCGTATATTGATAATCTCACTGATAGACTCATCTTTCTCTGCCGGGATTTCTTTTTCAAGTCCCAAAAGTTCCCCGGCGGTTATGCCAAAGTAATCCGCAAGCTTCTTTATGTTGCCGTTATTCAAGGACTTCCTTCGGCCGCTTTTTAATTCTGAAATTGCGGAACGCGACATTGATAATTCCGCACATATACTTGATACGGACTTTCCTCTTTCCGTAGCATATCTTGATATTTCATTTGCCAACTGCACGGCTGTGTACATTACTCTTGTATTTCTCCTTCACTTTGTTAAACTTAAAATCACTTTACCCTTAATTTGGGATTTCGGTATATCTCCGACCTCTGTAAATCTTGAATCGAGAGATACAATTCTGTTGTCGCCAAGAACAAAATAACTGTTCTTGCTAACGGTGTGCGGCATTTCTACGGTTTGTGCCACTGTCGCCGTTTCCTGCGAAATATAGTCGCTCTCATCAATAACAAAACCGTTGATTATAACTTTATTTCCCACAAGGTTTACTGTGTCTCCCGTGAGAGCTATAACTCGCTTTATGACATATTTTTCCTGTGTATCGGCAATAATCACATCACCGATAGAAATATCTTCTGTCCTTGTAAACAGGACAATCTGTCCGTTATGATATGTCGGCAGCATTGAACTGCCCGACACGACTGCTATGCCGAAAATATTTGTGAAAACATATCTGACTAGTGTAAAAACAAAGACAAAAATTAAAATATTTTGAATTATTGATTTGCGTTTGTCTTCCATAGCCGTTACACCATTTTGTCATTTGCAGTGATATTAGCTACTGCAATATCACCCAGTAAGAAATCCGGTCTATCGTCTTCCACTGCCTTCGGTGTGCACTCGTAATCCCGAACAGGAAGTCCATCGACTGTCTTTATTCCCTTGCTGCTCCAACTGCGAAGAATGCCGTCTATGTAAGCGATATTTACAAGTCCGGTTTTGCCGGGCATTATCCGTTCCCTTTTTTCGGCAATGTTTTTTGCAGTGGTTATCAGAGGGTTTATTTCGTTTTCCTCGAAACCGTATTCTGAATACCACTTTGCCACTAATGTACGCTCTTTGACATTTACCATTTCCGAATTTATACCAAGTAATAAACACGCCTGAGTGAGATGTTCATCCGTATTGGTGGCTTCAACAGCAGTATCATTATCCGCCTCGTCAGCAGTTCCCAGCGGCAATGATTTGGTTTTACGCCTTTTCTTGAACTGAAACTTGATTGTTTTGATTGACTTCCTATATCCGATATCCTTTTCAAAGGTCAATTCAAAATCCGAAATGACCTTGTTAATTTCATTAACTGCCGGTATTAGTACGCGACCGTCAAGGTTCTTTATAAGTCCCGGTGTAAGACCCAGTAACTCAACCAATTTTGAAAAATCAACTATGTACACACCTGTGTTCTGATACTGCATTAACAGCGGATAAAGGAGTATGGCGTATTTATTTTTCAATTTCACAAATTCACCGAGTTCATAGTAAGTGAAGTTATCTTTGAGGTTATTGAAAAAAGGAACAAAATCACTGTGAACGGCAATCAAGGCAACTTGACTGTTTGGATCAATTTTATATCGTGTGAAAAAATGAACTTTATCAATTATATTGTTTTCAGATTTTACCTTGTATGTAAAAAACTCATCCAATTTATCATAGAGCGATTCAATGGTTTGAGTTAATTCTTCTGTTGAGAAATTTCTCTTAACCTTAATTAAATCCCTTATCTCATCATAAGACATCTCAACCCGATTTGTCTCCTGATTTATGACCTTTGTAATAATTGAACGAAATATTTTATTTTCCGTTTTTGACAATTCAGCAAACGAAATATCGTTCAAATTATTTGCATAAAGAACTATAGAATTTTTTTGTTTCTTGTTCATAAAATCACCTAAAAAAAACTACTAACTCTTTTTAATAGTTTTTTATATATTTTTAATTATTTTTATAGAATAAAGAATAAAAGAGTTTCCACACTTTTAGGAGGTTTGTCCACACTTTTAGGAGGTTCTTCCACACTTTTAGGAGGTTTGTCCACACTTTTAGGAAAGTTTGTCCACGCTTTTAGGAAAGTTCTTCCACACTTTTAGGAGGTTCTTCCACGCTTTTAGGAGGTTCTTCCACACTTTGGGGAGAACCAATTTCAGTAATTTTCTAATATCAAATTTAATACTATATACTAATAAAAATATATTTTTAATACCTTTTATCTTTTCGATACAACGTCTTTTTACTGTTCAAATAAACTTTCTTCCACAGTTTTAGGAAGTTCTTCCACACTTTGGGGAAATTCCTCCACGCTTTTAGGAAAATTTATTCCGGCGGTTTCGTAATATATAATTTAGTATCATACAGCAGATAAAATATATATTTAATAATATATTTTCCTGCTGCTCAATGCTTTTTTAAGCATAAAACAACTTTCTTCCACACTTTTAGGAAATTCTTCCACATTTTGGGGAGAATGATTTTAAGCAGTTTTATATCGTTTTAAGCAATATATAATGCTTAAAAATATATTTTTAATGCCTATTTACTTATAATTCAAATTTTTAATAATTTTTAAAATAATGTAAATCATGGATTTCCCCGTGAAGTTTCGCTGTTTTGAGTTTTGGATTGCTCGGTATTTGTCTCGGTATTTGCGCCTGTTAAGTCGGTTTCGGACTTTTGCGTTGCAATCTGTTCAAGAATTGATTGGCCTGCACTGTTGAATATATCTTCAAGAGTTCTGTCCTTCATTACAAATTCCGCAAGCGTAACGGCTGTTGTTCCCTCTTGACCGTCTGTAGTTATAAGGGCAACTATCTTAACTGAAGTAGAAGCAGATACGGCAGAATCAACCGGAACTGTAATTGTTTCGCCGTTTACATCTACATCAACATAGGTTTTCTCTGCAATCACCTTTTGCGTAGAATAATCATCTGCTGTTATGTACCGGTCTTTTTTAATGTCTTTCGTTGCAAAAGCACCTACAACATTACTTGCCTCTTTTGCCATAACCAATGGACTGTTTGAGGTGGAACCGTCTTTTGCAATATATGTTGTTCCGCTCATGGCTGTAAACTCATCGGAAGTAATTGTGTAACTGCCGAGCATATCGGCTGTAATTTCTGTTCCCGATGGTATATCGGTCATTGCTCTTATTACCGTAATTGACTCCGGTGTGTCGTTATTTGTATTTTCGTTAGTACTTGCAGTGTCGGAACTTGACGGTTTATTACCATTTGAAATCGGTACTTTTAAAAATCCGGTAAAATATCCTACTATTGCAAGTGATACTGCAAGCAAGAGCACCATAACAGCTATATAAATGCCCTTATTTGGCTTTTTATCATTTTCTGTATAACTTGACTTATTTTCGGGCTGAGGCTCTTTTTGAGGCTCCTGCGTTGTTTCTGTGGGCTTTTTGTCGATTTCTGCCGTCTCGTTTAGCTCGTTTTGACTGCCGTTTGAATTTTCAGAAATTTTATTACCATTTGAATTTTCCGAAATTCTGTTTTCCGGAGTTTCTTGTTCAGCAGCTTCCTTAGGCCGTTCTGTGGAAATCTGAGGCACCATGTTATATATTTTGATTTCATTCAGCTTTTCCTCTTCTTCGGCTTTTTTACGAGCTTCTTCAGCTTCTCTTTCAAGTCTTTTTTGCTCGGCAATCTCTTGTGCTTCCTTTTCGTCAAGCAGCTTAGCTTGCCGTATATACTCCTCTACATCGGTTATGCTGTTTTTGCTTTTCCATTTTTCAAGCTCATTTCTGTATGCTTCCTCTGAAACCGAACCGACTTCGCCGGTGTCCTCGAATATAAGCATATTGCCGTAGTATAGCCTTGCAACTCTGCCGTCTTTTTTACTATGAAGCTCTTTAATCAAAAGTCTGCCATTTTCGTCTAATCTCATTTTTCTCCGCCTTCCTTAATAGACTTAGATACAAAGCTGTAAATACAGCTATATATCTAAATCCACTAAGGATATGTATTCCTGCCAATGTCTGAACCCCCTTAACCGTCGCCTTCGTATTTTTTATTATTTTATTTGCTTTTTAATTGAAAGGCGGAATACATATCTCTTTGGTGAATCTATTTATTACTTACTTGTTTTCAACAAGTTTGTATTTTACAACAGCTTTGATAGTGTAAACATTTACAATATCTTCGGCTTTTGCATTTTTGATTTTATTGGCTTTCAAACGGTAAACGGTGTTACCCGACCAGCCGTGGGTCTCATACTCACAAGCATAGGTTGCAAGGAAATTTGCAACATACTGTGAACCGTAATATTTAGCGTATCTTTGGAAATTGCCTGCCGATGTTGTGTATGGGTCTCCATACCAAGCGGCACTTGAAATCCTGTAATTGCGGTTTGAAAGCCCCATAGAGGACAAAATATCATTTTGATAGTTAGTCCATGTAGGAGTTTCCGCAGAGTACGGAACGGTTATTGAAGTGCCATCCAAAGTGAATTGCGATGCCGACGGATCTCCCGTCCAAACACCGGTTATAACAAGGTTATCTTTCCATTCGTAGTCGGATACCTGTTCAACGCCTACGAGTGTTCCTTCAACCTCTTGTGTTTCGCCGCCGGGCAAATCAACAGTAACGGTTGTTTTTTCGGGAACATCTTTCGGTGAAAATGTATAGTTGGAATAATCGGCGGTTGTTTTTACCGTCTTTTTTATATCCCCCTCTTTTACATGGGTTTCAGAGAGGTTGAATGTATAAACATTGCCGTCATATTCAAAGTCGGCTTTATTGGGAATTTCGTCCAAATCTTCCACTGCCACTTCCTGCTCAAACTCAATCATTTCCTGACTGCCTTCATTGTTGTAATCAATGTCGGCAAAAGAAGTTATTTCATAAGTTTGTCCGTCAACTTCTATGGTAGATGGGAACTCTTCACTCTTGCCCTCGCTGTCCTTGGTCTCATAAGTGTATGTTCGAAGAATAACTCCTTCTTCATCGGATGACGAGTTATCTTCTGTATTCGAAGAACAACTTGCAAGCAGTAAAACTGTGAGCATAAGTGCAATAGCCTTTTTAATCTTCATGCACTGTCTCCTTTCTTTAATTTCTGTATTTGCAAAGGCCGTAATTACAGCCTTTGCATTTACATGAAAATCAATTATTTATTCTTTGCGTATCTTTTTAAAGATAACAACCGAACCTGTAAGTGATAACACCAGTATTACAGCAAGTGCTGCATTTACAGGATTTATATCTCCTTTTATTTCAGTATTTGCATTTAACTCAGTCGGCGTAATTGCTTCCGTATCTATGTCGAAAGAAGCTGTGCGTGGGTTCCATACACCGTTACCTATCCAGAAACGGATAATACCTACCGGTGCAGGACCACCGCCGCCGTTATCGGTTGGTTTCTTTTGGTTAGTCATCACAGCCTTTACAATACCGCCGTCCTTCTTGATTTCAAACGGGAACTCGGTTTCATCAAGAATATATCCAGGTGCGGCTTCGTACTCTTTGTATGTGTACTTACCTTCTTCAAGTTTGAAGTATGCTTCACCGTTCTTATCCGTAATGCCCTTGGCCACGATTTCGCCGGTTTCGCTGTT
This sequence comes from uncultured Oscillospiraceae bacterium, assembly GCA_934526065.1. GTDB lineage: Bacteria > Bacillota > Clostridia > Oscillospirales > Ruminococcaceae > RGIG3102. The sequence goes on along the minus strand of CAKSZX010000002.1, from coordinate 204,203 downwards.
TTTAATTTCAAACTTCGTATTCGGAATAAGAGCTCCGGTTGAAACATCTTTCTTGGTAATCAGCAAAGCATCCTCAGCCGTGTTTTCAAGGTTATATGTGAGGATTGTATTGTACATATCCGTTGTAACCTCAAACTCAACAGTCAATGGATTTTCAGGGTCAAACTTATATCTGTCTCCGTTCTTTGTCTCCACCAATTTGTATGTGCCTCTGATAAGACCATTGTTATAGCTTGCATAGCCGTATTCATTAGTTGTGAGCTTAGCAATATACTTAGGTTCTGCAAAGACTTCACCGTCAAGAGCAGTCTGATAGAGGTCAAATTCCACACCTTCAAGCATTAAAGCCTTATCCGTGTTATTAACCTTTTTCCGCTGGCCGTAGAGCTTGCTCGGAAGGTCGATTGTCACATTGCTGTTGACTGTATTGTCCTTCACAACCTTGTCAATCTGTTCTTTATCGGCTTTTGTAATTTTGCCGTCGCAGTCAAAGTCACTCATTATAAGTTCGTCATCTGTCGGCGTAGCCTTACCGTTATAGAAGTCGTCAAATACCTCTACATCTTTGTCATCAATTACACCGTCGAAGTTGTAATCGAACATCGGGACTTCACGAGTATTTACATCTCTCAACTCAGCGGCATAGTTGGCGTCTGATTTAAAGAGTTCAACATCTGCACGAAGTCTGTAATTCTTAACTGCAATACCTTCGTTGAGTTTTATAACAAGTAATGTTTCGCCCTTTCCGGCCGCAGTTACATTTTCTTTGTAGTTGCCCTCAGAGTCATAAGCAAAACCGTCTGCGGTGTACTTAAACTCGATTGGGTATTTATTTGTGTCAAGCAAGAACTCATCTTCATTTGTTTCAAGTTCCTGCACATAGTATTTGGCGATAGGCAGCTGCAACGAAGAAGCACCTTTGCCGTCAACTATGTCGATAACTTCAATTAAGTCATCTTTCTTTATCGTCTTTTCTCCCGTAAAGTTTGGAATATCTTCTGCGGCGAAAAGTCCGAATTTAACTGAACCCTTTGTCGGAACAAATGTGCCGTCAATTTCTTCGGATTCCTTATACACTTCAAACTGTACTTCCTGACGAATATCGTAGCATTCCATATTTACCGGGAATATACGAACTTCCTGTCCTTGGTAAGTAAGTTCAACATCGTACTTACTCTCATCAAGTACATATCCGTAAGGAGCTTTAGTTTCCTTGATATAATACTTGCCAAGATTAAGCGGTGCGGATACTACAAGACCTCTTTCGTCTGTTGTAAGTTTTTCTATCAACTCATCTTTTTCGTAAATAAGGTTTGGTGTACCCTCTTTGTTTACAGACTGGGAATAAATATCCTCTGCTGCATATAAACCGTATTCAGCGCCTTCAAGTCCCTTAATTTCAAATACAGGGTGATTTTCAGTGTACTTGTCATTTGTAACAACATCCTTAGATGTGAATTTAAGACCTGTCTTTTGGAGAACAACATAACCTTTTTGTGCTTGGTTTACAGCGTCAACCGTTACACGGATTGTTCCATTCGGATTATTGACTGTAAAGTTAGTTGCATTTACAGCCTTATCATAGGTGTGACCCCATTTATCTGGTGTATATACAAACTCTCCGTCTTCGTTCACATAACCAATCCACTTTTGAGGTGTGCCATCTGCATTAAGCGGTACATCCTTAACATCTGTGTTACCCTCTGACGGTAACCAGTAGCCATAAGGAGCGTTAAGCTCTACAAAACTATAATCGCCGTAAACAAGATTGCTCGGCAGTGTAAACATACCGTTTTCGTCTGTGGCAAATGTATCTATTACTGTGGTATTAAATGTGTCAGGGTCAACGGCGGTATATGTGTACCAATAACCCTTTTCTGTATTGCCTATATCAGCCGGGTCGTATGTATTGCCATATTTGCCGTTACCTGTAAGTGGTTCATTATTTTTTTGACTTGAATCGTGTCCGTTGTTCCAACACCAAAGTTTGAATTGAACGTTTGCCTGCGGAATAATGCCGTTTTCAGGTATAAGTTCAAATTGATTTTCTCCGCCTGTGCTTTCGTTTTCTCTTACATAGAACTGTTCGTCAACTTTATAAACATAAATGGTCTGTTGCAAAACATTGTTCTTAATTGTGTAAGACTTATTATTTGTTGTTGAAGAAACATACGGGTTGCCGTTAATTACTTTACATTCGTCTCCGATTGTAACCGTCCACTCAACATCATCAACTGCTGTGCCGTCAATAACACCTTCTTTATCGTCGTATCCTTCCGGCGGCGTAAGTTCTTTTACAACATATTCACCGTATGGAAGCGGAACGGAGTAGTCTATAATGCCAAGTCCCGTGTCAAGGACGCCGTTATGAATATCAATGTCTCCTATTTTGTCAATGTATGGGAAGTTTACATATACAACTGTATTGAGGTCGTATGTAGAGGCCTTACCTTTATCATTGGTTTTGAGAATAAGATACAGTGATTTGATTGCCTGATTTGCCAGTTCTTCATCAAACGGATAATCAAGCGTGGGGTTTATGAATGTTCCGTTAGGCTTGCCGTTTGTATCTGCCCACTGGTAACAGCCGTAGTGATAACCGTCAACGATTTCGCCTGCGCCCTCTTTAATTACCTGAGGCGGTGCTGTATCATCCAGTGCAGATGAGAAGAAAAATTCATCCGGCAATCTTGTGTTTTTAAATTCGTTTACGCCGTTTTCCTTGGATTTAAGATAAACAGCAAAATATGTGTTCTTAACCGGTATGTCTGTTTCAACTGCCGGGTTGTAATCTGGATTATCCTTGGTAAGTTCGTTATTTACCAAATCGTTACTGATTTCGTGTGATAATAACTTTGTGATTGACAAATGACCGAGAATAACATCGTTTGCATAACGCTGATAGTATTCGTGGCTCTGTTCTGTCATATCACCTGTGTAGCTGATTTCTACAACATATCCGGCATTGCTGTCTCTCCAATGCTCGAATTGATAACCTGTGCTTGGGCTTGTTTCCACAATACGGTATTTACCTACATCAAGTTCTTTTGAGTATGCCTGGCCGTCTTCGGTGGTTGTAAGCGTATATGCGGGAGCAACAACACCGTACTTATCTGTATTTTCGGCGTAATTAAATTCTGTTCCCTTGGCCACCGTAGTAATAGTGTCAACAAGTTCACCTGCGTGGTATGCGGTTGAACCGTCCGGAAGAATAATATCTTCCTCTGCGTAAATATTGAATGTTGCACCTATGAATGAAGCGTCACCCTGAGGTATCGGATTTACATTACGCATTTCGTGAGTGTCGTAGAATGGATCATCCATATCTATCGGTCTTTGCTCCGCAAACGCCTTTTTATATGTTTCAACATCACAACCACACATTGGGAATGTACCGCCGCAAACCGGGCAATTAACGCCTCTTACAAGGTCATTGTCGTGATATTCTTCAAGCGCTTTGTTATATTCCTCTGTTGTATGTCCGCAAGTAAGGAAATTCTCGTGGCATATCACACAGTCGATATATTCTTCGTATGTCGGTGCGTGATTGAGATAGGTTTTCATGTGGTCTTCCTTTTGTACAAGGATTACACCTTTCTGTCTCTTATCCTGCAAAGCAACAAACAATGACTTCGAGGAATCAACAGAATTTGCATTTGCCGAATTTACTGTTCCGTCTTCTTCACTTCTGAATACAGCAACATCCTGTTCATTTGTGTGTACTGCACCTGCTGCAATATTTGTATTGGTGTTAAGCAGATAACCGTGTTCTCTTGTATTAGAAATGTCACCGCTTGGTGCATTTACTTCCAATACTTTGTACAAGCCCACATCAAGCTCAGAAGAGATTGCATAACCAGTATCATCAGAAACAAGTGTTTCTATATATGTGTTTGCCGGAATTAAAACAACAGAACCGTCCGGCGTTTTAATATCTTCTGCCGTCCAGATTTCATAAGTCGTTTTAAGACCAGAATTTACTGTGTCATAATTCTCGGTATCTTTCTTATCAATCTGGATTTGCATTTTTTGACGCTTGTTGTAAAAATCAAATGTGCCATATTTCCATGTTGCGATATCTTCACCCTTGTATTTAGCGTCAATTATTTGACAGTGTTCGTTATATCCCGCCTCACTGTGTGTCCTGTCATCGTTGTGATAACCAAATGGAGCGGTTCTCTCTTTCACATACATAACGCCAAGGTCAATTTCTTCTGAAATACCATATCCCTGTGCATTTGTAGTAATTGATGTTATGAGGTCATCTTTGTGCCATTTGATAGAACCGTCTGCAAGATAAATATCCTCGTAGGCGTAAACATCAAATACAGAAGTTAAATCGGTTGTAACTGTATAGTCATTGTAGCTGTCAACAATAGTGCCGTTAATCAGCTTGTCCTTCGTCACTTCCGTATCGTGCTTTTGTACTTGAATTTGCACTTTCTGTCTCTTATCATGGAGACCTTCGCCCATATATGTTGTAAACCAATTTGAAGCTGTCTCCGGTGTTACTGTAAATGTAAATGACTGTGTCGTGTCCTTTACATAACCCAAATGTTCATCACTGAACATAGGAGCATGTGTTTCTGTTACCGTATATGTGCCCGGTGTTGAAATTTGCGGAAGGCTGTTTATGTCATATTCCGTAGTGCCGTCAAATCCAGGACCTGTAATTTTAACCTTAGTGCCAGAAATATCGCCGGATACCGGAAAATTATCTTCCGTATCGCTCTTGAAACGTGTACCTGATTTCATTGATATGCTCATGTATCCAACATACGGGTCATACAAACCATCATAAGTAATTTGCGCCTGAGCATTTGAATCATAGTAAGAATTTGGTGCTGAAACCTCATGTCTGCATGAAGAACCAAATCCTATTGGGCCTTCTGTGGTTTCGGAATATTTTTTTGCAACCACCTTCAAATGATGTGAGTCAATAACTTCAAAATGATAAACGTCTGTGTCATTCCAAACCCATTTGTCAACAAGACCATTATTATCTGTGAGTATAAGGCTGTCCGCCAGTTCATAGTGGTCTTTTACCCAAGTTACCGGGTAATAGTACGTTTTGGTATTACCGTTTGCCGACCGAACATATGATGACAAAAATGACGGTATCAATTTCGAATCTAATGTTTTTGATTTAATGTCTCCATACTGTGCTTGAAGTCCGTTACCAACAATCATGCCATTATAGTAATCACTTGTGCTTGTATGTTCCAAAGTATTGTAGTCAACAAGACCACCTACTACCTCCCAAATCAAGCACTGTGCAGCCTGATAATATGCTTCATTGGTATCTGCTCCTAATGCCATAGCAGAACCTGCAATCAAGCTGACCGTATTGGCCCATTGTTCTGTACCCACAACTGAACTACCTGATACTGTGTTTGTTGTGCCAATCATAGTTTGTGGCTGTAAGCACCAGGATGTTACGCCGTCAGTTGTTAAGTGCCACAGATTACGAATATAGAAGCAAGCCGCAAAATCCCGTTTAACTTCTCCAACGGAAGAATATCCCATTGCTGCAAGGTACATAGCTCCCATTGTATCCGTATCCGGGTCAAGCCCTAATGCAATAGCTGCTGTACGAAGTGATGTACCGCCACCGGCCTGCACCTCATCTATAATCAGAGATTGATTACCACATAAATAATCAATCTCTGAATCTATTGATGTCGGGCTTGTGATAGTCAAACTATTGGAGCCCTGTATAGTCTGTATATAATCAATTTTTACAGATTGCACGCCGCCAAATGTATTGACTATATGAAAATTGGATGGTGCCTGTTGAGATGTGAATGTTTGCGTTCTGCCGTAAGCTGTTGTACTACCGTCTGCAAACTTGAATGTATTGTTTGCTTGCGGATTTATTGATGGTGCGCCGTTATACCAATACTGCGATGCAGTAGCGTTAGTTGTAGCAGCATCAGCCACAATTAAATACGGCCGAGCGGTTTCTCTCTCTTTAAGTTTTGTTCCCGTCGGACTTGCCACTGCAAGTATTGCAATCGCAATAACAGTCATTCCGGACAAAACTCGTTGTAAAGTTTTCATTGCTTTTCTCCTTGTATATTTTTTATTATTCAAGTTATTGCGATTACAGCAATAAATCACCATAACCTGTTATAATACGAGTAAAAATAAAAATGAGGCCAAATTGACCTCATTCTTATGATATAAAACTATTTAACCCTAAACTTTTGTATTCTATGATATTTCACAGTGACAACGGGTGAATATGCGGAGCTAAACAAGAGAACCTATATATCTTATTTCATCTTAAATTCGCAATTTATTATAAACTTCTGTGTATTTTTATTTAGCGAAATAGCCTTAAAAAATGCTCTCTCTTTACACTCTTTAATGTTAATTTTTGAGCATATGAAAAGATCGCCATTTCATAGATGTTCCTTCTGGCAAAGTATTTAAAATTTCTGTGTAGTTTAATATTTTTGTAAATGGCTATGTAAATAACATTGATTTTGTGGTAAAATAGTTATGTAAAATTTAAATTGCTTTCGAGGTTTAATAATGGCTCACCCAAAACCGACTATATATTCGGATTTCTCCGATTGTCCTGATTTTTTAAAGGATTTTATTACATACCAGCGGACTATCAAAGGACTCTCCCCTCGCTCTGTGGAGGCGTATTATACCGATTTAAAATTATTTTTAAGATATATATACCAAAAAAGATTTGAAAAAATTGATAACGAATTGATTGATTCCATTGATATTTCAAAAATTGACTTTGAACTTGTAAAATCTGTAAAACAAAGTGATATTTTGGATTTTATGTATTTTGTTATGGATGCTCGCGGTAATAGCGTAAACGCAAGATCACGCAAATTAAGCAGTCTTAGAGGCTTTTTTAAGTACCTTACAAAAAAGGTGAATTTGTTACAAGACAACCCATGTGAAAATATTGAATTACCTGCAAACAAAAAAAGACTACCAAAGTATTTATCACTTGAGCAAAGTATAGAATTGCTTCGCAGTACTGATACCGATTTTCGGTCTAGAGATTATTGCATAATAATGTTGTTTCTAAGCTGTGGTATGCGTCTGTCGGAACTTGTCGGTATTGATGTACTGGACTTGCAAAAAGATAAAATACGCATAATAGGCAAAGGTAATAAAGAGAGAACCGTATATCTTAATGACGGATGTATTTCGGCCATTGAAGACTATATGACTGAGAGAAATAAAATTGTTTCTCCTGAAGTTGAACCCGCCCTGTTTGTTTCCAAAAGAACCAAAAAAAGAATTTCCCCCAGAAGAGTAGAGCAAATTGTAACCGACTGCTTGCAAAAAGCCGGTTTGTCCGGTCAGGGATTTTCCACACATAAACTTAGACATACAGCGGCAACATTGCTTTATCGTTCCGGTAATGCAGATATGTTGGCACTTAAAGAGATTTTAGGTCACGAGCATGTATCTACAACCGAAATTTACACTCATATTTCTGACGAGGCTATTGAAAAAGCAGCTAAGGGTTCTCCCCTTGCAACATTTAAAAAGGCTAAAAATCCGCAAAAAGTAGCAGTTGATGCAATGAATTGTTCCGATAAAGATGACGATTTATCCGATTAAAGCAATGTATTTATAATCCGATTTATAAAATTTATTGACACTATTACAAATGTAAGAAATGAAAATCTTTTCATATCGGTTGCTACCGCATATCTATCATATAATATGTCACAAATAACAAGCATAATTGCTAAGTATATAACCATACATACGGCTACATCCCTTAAAAGTACGGTTTTTAAAATGGTTATTATTGCTGTTTTCTTATTTGAAATAAGATAGCAATACACACATGAGTTTTGCAGTCCCATAACAAAGGGTATTGAAAGACACAAACCCTTTAACACACCTGAATATTTAAGTATGTATACAGACAGTAAAAATAACAAATTTTTAATTAAACAGCCGATATGATACGAAAGCGATTTTGTGTTATTCAAATAATTCTTATAATCTGCCTCTACAATGTAAGAAATAAATTTCATATTATCTGTATTTTTAAAAGCATATAAGCAGCCTGCACCGATACCGACAGCATACAATACGAGTAATACTAAAAAAATTATTTTTCGCAGATTGTATTTGTTTATTTTAGCATCATTTAGTTTTTTTAACATATTGTCCTCTTTTATTTTATGTATTAACGCCTAAAATGCCGCCTAAAGCTCCGCTTATAATTATGGCGGCTATTTTTGTACCTAAAAGCGGCGTTATGTGAAAAGAGTTATAATATTTTGATAAAATTAAAATAATAATACAAAATACAATTCCGGTTGAAAGGCCGATAATCAGCCCCTTTTCCCTTTTTATTTTGGAGAGTATAAAACTGTCTGTAAATGATGAAACGGCACACAATACGGTTGTAAACGGTATTAGGAAACTTTCGGCCGTATCAATTTTGGTGATGATTACCGCCCCCACCGACATAAAAATAAGGAATGTAAAAAGACATATAATGACAAAAGAAACAATTTTAATAATATTTTTCTGCCAATCCGGCATTGTTAAATTTAATTTTTTAAACATAAACCCACCCCCACGAACAGTAAATTCTATTCGCAAAGAGTGGGTTTTATTCTTTATTTAATTATCGGCTGTAATATTTGGTAAGTAATTCTTCAAATTTATCAGCCGGGAAAAGATATTCTTTTTTGCCGCCAACATCGTATCTTGCAACATAAAGTTCTTTATTGATTTTCTTGTTTATGTCTATCGATCTTAAAATTCCATTTTCAATAGAGTTGTAATAGATGGATCCGGTATCAATGTAAGTTAACTGAAAACTATTCATTGAGGCAATTATTTTTTTGTTTGTAAGTTTTGCAAACAAACATACCGGGTGTTCGTTAAACATTCGCTTCAATAACTTTAACATCTTTTTATTGCCGGCATATAGTTCAAGCAAGTATCTTGCAATCAAGTCTCCGACAATTTCTAATTCCGACTTTTTTATATCAATAAGAACAAATGTCAACTTGCTTGCAAAATTACAAACTTGAATGCATTTTCGACCGTCAAAATAAAATATCTTTGCTCCCCATTCGAGTATGCTGTTATCTTTTTCTAAGTCATAAGTATTTTGTACAACGCTTTTCATGATGGGGTCCATAAAATTCTCGGGCATTGTCATTCCGTACCTATCTACTGTTTGTTTTGTTGCATATATAATCATACACATAACTCCATTTTGTTTTGAAAATATTCGATTTTCATATATATTGAAATGCTTATTCTTGTACTTTGACCAATAAAATTACACATTCAACATGAAATTATTATGCTATTTTCAGAATTATGAAGAGTTCTCAAAAAAGCCTTTATTTATTGGTGTTTTTGCTATAATTCATATGTATATGAATGCCCATCTGCTCGGCATTTAAGAATGGGCTATTTTGAGAAATTGGATAAAATAGTCGAATCGTCATTTTCTTTAAGCGGATCATCGGAATAGCAAAAGCTAACACCAGGTTCATTCTCAAATTTTTTAAATAGAATAGGCCTTAATAGTTTTGTTTTATCCGAATTAAAGTCACTTCTCTTTCTGCCATTAGGATTTCTTCTCATTTTATAACAATAAATTTTATTTGGATCTTCTGAATCACTTATACTAAGTGACTTCACCATTGCACCTTTTTCCTCATCTGAAATATTTTTAGAAATATTCATTGGAATTGCTTTTCCGAAAGTTTCAGTAAATTGTTTTAAAATATCTCCTAAGTTATCTTGATACTCAATACCAAAATACTGTCTTAAGGTTTTTGCATCGATTAATAATTTAGAAGAATTGGCTTCAATTTCCAATCCATCGTTTAAATCGTCACGTTTCATAAAATGGAGCTTTACTAGTGCATATTGATTTACTCGCTTTTCCTTACCTACAAATCTTTTTACAAGCACTATATATACAACTGATTTATATCTAAATAGAAAGCTACATATAGTCCAATTCTTACTAACCATATCATTTTTCAATTCATTTAGATTACTTAGTAGCATGAAACGAACCTCCTCACTTCTTTGAACCATATTTCTTATTACTTCTGTGTGTTCCATTCTCATCAACAATTACATTGCTGCGTTTATGTTTTTCTTTCTGAACAGCATCGAACATTTCTTTTGAAATGATTGCCGGATGAGAATTGTTTAATTTATAAATCTGACCTTCTTTGCCATCTACATTAACAACTTAAACACCTATGTACTTTTCATTATTCAGCATTTCTTCTATAGAACGTTTTGGCCAGTTATCTTTTCCTGTAGGAGATTTGATACTCCTTTCTTTCAGTTCCTTAACAATGCCTATTTTGAGGTATTATTTCCAGTAACCAAAACTATCGAAATCCCCTTATTTCAAGCATTTTCACACTATCAATTATGTGCTTTAGTCAACAGAACCACACTCTCCACATGCTTTGTTCTCGGAAACATATCAAACGGCTGTACAAACTTTACATCATATCCGTGTTCACACAAATATTTGCAATCTCTTGCAGCGGTGGACGGATTACAGCTTATCATCGAAATTTTAGGTACGCTCATTTTAATGATAGCATTAAGTGTATCTTCGTCACAGCCTTTTCTGGGTGGGTCAATAACGACTGCAGTCGGCACAAAGCCTTCGTTTAACAGCCGATTTGCCGCTTCTTTTGCATCCGCACATATAAACCTTGCATTCTTTATGCCGTGTTTTTCGGCGTTTATTTTGGCGTTCTCAACAGCTTGCGGAATGATTTCCACTCCCACAAGAGCCTTTATGCTATCTGCCATAGAAAGGCCGATAGAACCGGTTCCGCAATACATATCAAGCAAAATATCATCGGTTGTCAGTTTCAAAGATTTCTTTGCTATACCGTATAATTGTTCCGCTCCGTTGTGATTTACCTGATAAAATGAATGTGGACTTATTTCAATTTCAACACCGCAGAGGAAATCCGTTATTTTCCCGTTACCGTAAACGACTTCGTTCTCGTTTCCCAAAACAACATTGGTAAATTTACTGTTTATATTTATTACAATGGTTGTTATTTCCGGGAATTTGTCTTTTACGGAAAAAATCAGTTCGTCACGATTTTTAAAATTTTTTTGTGTACAAACCAAACAAAGCATAATTTGACCTGTAACCTGAGCCTTGCGCAGATAAACATGCCTTACAATACCTTTTTGTGTATGTTCATCATAGGGTTTTATATTGTATTCGTTGAGCATTTCAACAATAAAAGAGGCTATTTCATTAAAGATAACCGGTTGTAATACACAGTCATCGCTTTTAATTACTCTGTGACTTCTCCGAGCATAAAAACCTGTTGATGCCTTGCCGTTTTCATCCGTTTGAATAGGAAATTGGGCTTTGTTTCTATATCTTAAATATTCATCACAAGATAAAGTGGGCATGACATCACATTGTATTTTACCAATTCTCTCAAAAGCGGAGCGAACAAAGTTTTCCTTTGCCTTTTTTTCGGCATCATAGCTTATATGCTGGAAATCACAGCCGCCGCATTGTTTTGATATTGGGCATACAGGTATAATTCTGTCTGTCGAGGGTCTTATTATTCTCTCTATTATACCAAAGCAGTATCCGGACAAAACTTTTACTATTTTTATGTCGCACAAATCACCCACTGCAGAAAACGGAACAAATATAACTATATCATTGTATTTTGCAACGCCGTTTCCGTCGCTGGAATAATCAACTATTTCTACTGTAATAACATCATTCTTTTTAATCATAAATCATATACTCGGTTCTATATATACTATTTTATCTATATGGTTATAGGCAAAATCCGTAAACGGATATACTTTGTTATTTATATTTTGAAGGATTGCATCCCTTGCCCGAAACATATCGTTGTAATTTATAAAACTTATTTTCATAAATGGGGAATCGGCATATTGATTTTCAAATCCGTATGTAATACCCAAAATTTCAATACCGTCACCCTTGGGGGAATATTGGTCTTTCAAGTTGGTCAATAGCTGTGATGAAAGAACAACAAAGCATTCCGACTGATCTTCGGCATTCATAACCGATAAAATTTCGTCGGATTGAGTTTTGACATCGTCAAGTTCTTCCATAGGTACACCCAACAATTCTATATTTTTTATAAGGCTTACGCCAAAGTCGAGCTCTGACTGTAAGGTCCCCTCATCTCGCAAAACCACATATTGAAAAATTTGGTCTCCGTTTCTGTCGACAATTCCGTTTTTCCACAAATTTTTAATTTCGTTTGCCAAAAGTTCTCCGTGGTAAGTATTGTTTGTATTTATAAGAAAAGCCTTGTCATAACTTGAAATTGTTTCTCCGCTTACATTGGCCATGATAAAAAACACCGGTACATCTTTGCTTGCACAAATGTTAATTATTTCAGTTGCGGTTTCATCCGTGATGTCGGTATCAAAAACCGTAACAGAGTTTATTTTTTCTATATTGTCTGTACTTAGATATTTTGACAACTCATCAGCTGTATAATACTCATATTTATCAGTATCCGATTGCCGGTTTGCAAAATGTTCGTATATATCGCTTGCGCTGTTTTGCACAAGTGTAAGATTATATTTTACAGGTTGTTCTTTTACGCAAGCCGAAAAAAGTGCTGCTACAATAAGCACTGAAAATAGAAGTTTTATTATTTTTTTCATATTCCTGATTTACTCTCATTTCTCTGTCTGTATTTGCTTGGCGGCATTTTTTTAATTTTCTTAAATACCCTTGAAAAATAAAATTGATCAAAAAAGCCCACCGACACCGCTATCTGGGATATTGAAAGATTAGTATTTTTAATAAGATTGCAAGCCTCGTTTATACGATATTCCGTGAGATATTCAATAGGCGATTGTTCGAGATTTGATACGAATACTCTGTACAAATGGCTTCTGCTTATTCCGACGGCATTGGCAATATCGTCAACGCTTATATCGGTGGAGTAGTTAAACTGTATATATTTTATGGCATCTATAACATAGGTTGACTGAGCAACTGACGTTTCCGGTGATATTAAGCTGTTTTCTTCAATTAACTTTGCCAAAAACAAATACAAATAACCAACCATAGCTGTGGTACTGCTTATAGAATTTCCGCTGTGGGCAAAAATTTCATACAGAAAATTTTTACAATCCTCAAAATCCTTAGGCGTATATACCGGGGAATTTTCACTAAAAGGCAAATTGGCTACCGTTTTTTGCGCATAAGTTCCGTTGAACCCAACCCAATAATATTCCCATGGGTCATTTTCATCTGCAATGTAACTTACAATCTGTGACGGCTTAATTAAGAACATATCTCCTGCTTTAAGGTCGTATTCTTTTCCTTCACAAACATATTTTCCTTTGCCTGAAAGTACAAAATGTATAAGAAAATGGTCTCTTACACCCGGCCCCCAGGAATGGTTGGGCGCACAGCTTTGCAGTCCGCAATTAAAAACTGCAAGGCTTACATTGTCTGTTATTTCTTGTTTGTATGACTGTCTGTATGGATTTGACATAACCGTTCTCTCCTATATATTTCCTCTATTATATATAATAATTTATTTTCTTCAAAAAATCAACAATAATCCATATTTTTTACCTTTTATTTAAAATAAACCGGGATAAATTATGCAAATTTCATATATTTAGTAAAAAAGAGCTGATTTTATAATTTAAAAATCAACTCTTTTTATTAAATTACTGTATATTTGTTACTTTGTAGCCGAGTTTTTCGACTGCCGACTTTATCTCATCCTCCGGCACTTCTCTCTCAGCTGTAATAAGCGCTGTTTTCTTTTTGAGCTTAACATCTGCTCTTACGCCGGGCAGGTCGTTTAATGCCTCTTCTACCCTGTTTTTGCAGTTATCACAGTGCATACCCTCAATGCCAACCGTTTTTTTACAAACAACATTTTGAATTTTTCTTTTTTTAACTTTTATTGTTGAGCTGCCTCCGCAGCAGCCGCCTTCGCCTTTAAAATGTTTTACGGAAGAACTTATTCCTAAGGCAACAATTACAATAAGAACGGCACTGATAATTAAATTTCCCATAAAATAACACTTCCTTTCACAATTTTAATCATTTTGCATGGGAATTGTTTTTATTGCAAAGGTAAAGTACAAAATATGTACCAACCATACAATTAAAAGAGCAATACAACCTATATATACCTTTTTAGATAACATAACCACAAAACCAACCGCCATAAGCGCTGTTACGGTAAGCAATATCTTAGTCTTAGTACTCATGGTCATTCCCTCGCCACGCACATAACTCTCCAAATTATTTTTATAAATTTTTGTCTGTTTAAACCATGTGTTTAATTTTTCGGAACTTTTTGCAAAGCAAAGAGCAGAAAGCATTAAAAACGGTACAGTGGGTAATATAGGCAAGACAGCGCCTACTGACCCTAATGCAAGCGATAAACAGCCGATGATGGTATATATAATTTTTGACAACTTCAATTTTCTTTCTCCAATCTTGATTTTTCCTTTTTAGTTTCAATTACATGTTTTATTGCCAAAACAGGGTGATAAAACAACATTCTCGGCCCGGAAAAACGCATCACCTCTTTAATTTGATTTCTCATATCCGGCTTATAACAGTGAACCTTACAGTTTGAACAAAATGTTTTATTTTCCATAAAAGGACATTTGTTTATTCTTTGAAAAGCATAATTTTCCAATGCTTTACAACTTTCGCAAAGCTCGCCTGCGCCGTGGTTCTTTTTACAATATATGTGTATCATAAGTGATACCGTTTGTTTTTCTTTTTCTCTTTTTAAGGATAAATCCGTCAACTCATTCTTCCTTTCTCCATAGAATAAACCGTATCGGCAATGCCCATAGTGGACTTGCGATGTGAAACAAGCACAATCGTTTTATCTTTTCTTTCACTGTACAAGGATTTTAATATAACCGCCTCATTCAAACTGTCAAGGTTACTTGTCGGTTCGTCAAGAAGTATAAGTGATCCATTGTGTAAAAATGCCCTTGCAAGTCCCAGACGCTGTTTTTCGCCGCCGGAGAGATTTCCGCCTAACTCGCTGATTTTTGTTTCGTATCCATTTGGCAAAGACATAATAAAATTATGAACAGACGCCTTTTTACAGGCGGAAATGATTTCTTCATCGGTGGCGTCTAATTTGGCAATTTTCATATTATTTTTAATAGTGTCATGGAACAAATGTGTTTCCTGTGTCATATAGCTTTCCATATCACGGAGATCATCTGTGTTTATTTCGTTTATATCTTTTTCGGATATTGAAATTCTTCCGCTATCCGTTTGCCAAAATCTCATAAGCAATTTTAAAAATGTGGATTTGCCGCTACCGGATTTACCTGTAATACCTATTATTCTGTTTTGCGGCATTTCTACCGAAATATTTTGCAGAATCATTTCATCACCGTATGAAAAAGAAACATCTTCGGCTTTTGCGCCGCTAAAATCGGTAACAGGCTTTCCTGTTATATCCTCAACTATCGGATCTTCATCTAAAATATCCAGCACTCTGTTTCCCGCCGCAAATGTATTTTGAAGAGTTGACCCTAATGCCGCAAGAGATGTGGCCGGACCAAAAGAGCTCATAAAAGCTACAGTTGAAATAAGGCAACATCTTAAATCGCCTGTATTTGCGGTTGTGAGCAACATGGCAATATCAAACAAAAGTATGACAAGGCTTGAAATTGCCGTATTTAAGCCGGTAAGGTCTTTCATTTTTTTCTCGATAAAGGCGATTTCATCAGTTTTTTCGTTTATTTCGTTTAATCTTGAATTACCCATGCCATACTGTAAAATTTCGGATAATCCGCGTAGGCTGTCAAGTATAAAAGAGGACAGCTCACCGGATTGCCGTCTGAATTGTGGGCCGTTATCATTGCTTAATTTTGAAGTTAAAACGGGTATTAACACACCTACACAAATGTAGCCGAACAGCGCCAAAACAGCAGCTGTTTTGCTGAAAGAGGATATAAAGCATATCATTATCGTGTAAAAAATCAGTGCAATACATATAGGCGATAATGTGTGAGCATAGAAAACTTCCAAAAGTTCTATATCCGATATTATAATGCTTATTAAATTACCTTTATCTTTAACTTCTAGCTTTGTCGGGCAAAGTCTGCGCATTGCGCCAAATATCTTGTCCCTTATAAGAGCCAAAAGTTTGAAAGCGATAAAATGGTTACAAGATTGTTCCGCATACCTCAAAAAACCTCTTATCAATGCAAAAAACACAAGACAAATAAATATAGTTTTAAGTGACAGCGAAACATCATAACCGATAACATTTAAAAGTCCGTAGGCTCCGAACACAGTTATAAAAGTCGCCCGCAGGTTACCAAACACTCCCATTACAACAGCAATCAACATATAGCCCGTAAGAGGTTTTACAAGGCCTACAAGCCTTGTCATTATATTAAAATTGCTCCTTTTCATATACTGTCACCGCCTCTTATATAGTTTTCAAGTTCCAGTTGAGAATTCCAAAGGTTTGCGTAAACACCTTTTTTGGCAAGTAAATCGTCATGTGTTCCCTGCTCCGCAATACTGCCGCCGGCTAAAACATAAATTTTATCGGCGTTTACAACATTGGCTAAGCGGTGAGAAATTAAAATCACAGTTTTCTCGCCTGCAAGTTTATATATCCGCCTCATTATCATATTTTCACTGTCTGCATCTATATTTGAGGTAGCCTCATCAAATATGTATACCGAGCTGTCATGCAAAAGCGCTCTTGCAAGTGCCAAGCGCTGGCGCTGTCCGCCGGAAAAATTGGATCCCATTTCATTTAATTTGGTGTCAAGCCCATTTTCGGACCTGATAAATCCATCTAAATTGACATTTTTCAATGCACTCCACATTTCATCTTCTGTGGCGTTTTTCTTGCCTATAAGAAGATTTTCACGGACGGTACCTTTAAAAATATAGCTTTGAAATCCTATATATGTTATATCTTTTAACAATTCGTCTTCACTTAAATTTCTTAATTCAACACCGCCGACGGATATATTTCCGGCGTAGTTTTTATTCTTACCTACAATAATTGAAGCAAGGGTGGATTTTCCGCATCCGCTCTCCCCAACAAGGGCAATAAAACTTTTGCTTGGAAAATCCGCATTTATGTCCTGCAACACATGGTGTTTTTCATCATATCCGAAATAAAGATTTCTACATGAAATATCAAATCCTGCCGGTTTAACATCAGATACAACTTTTTCCGTGGACAGGTCAAGAAGTTTAAATATTTTTTCAGAAGCCGCCATACCGTTCATAGCAATATGGAAGAAGCTGCCCAATAATCTCATAGGGAGAAAAAAATCCGCCCGCAAGAGTATAATCATAATACATCCGTACATGTCGGCGTTGCCGGATTTAAGCCGAGAAACCGCAAGAATTATACCAAGTGCCGCACCGCCGTATGCTATTAGATCCATAACCGTGATAGAATTTAACTGCATTGTAAGAACTTTCATTGTGATTTGTCGGAAGTTTTCCGATTGCCGGTTCATTTCTTTATGTTTAAATTCATCTGACTTGTATATCTTTGTCGTGGTAAGTCCCTGTAAATTTTCAAGAAAAGTATCCCCTAATTCCGTGTATTGCCCCCAATACTTTGATAGCAACTTTTTCGCAAATTTTTGTACTGCGACAATGGTAACTGGTATAAGCGGCACACAAATAAGCAAAACTAATGCTGCCTTAAAATCTATTCTGCTTAAAACGACGAAAAGCGTTACCGGTGCAATCATTGCGTAAAAGAATTGAGGCAAATATTGACCGAAATATGTTTCAAGCTGATCAACACCCTCAACGGCAACTTGAACAATTTCACTGGTTTTAAGCTGTGAATTGTAAGATGCTCCTAAGTCTAAAAGCTTTGAGTATATTCTTTCTCTCAATGTTTTTTTCACCTTACTCCGACTTAGATATGCCATCTTATTTGAAAGAACGGTACACAAAAAGCGTATCGCCAACATAGCAGATAAAATCAGAAGTAATTTTGTAATATCTTCGCTTACTCCTGTTCCATTATATATATTTTGGAATGTTGATGCAAAAGCAGACATTATGACTATATTGCAAATCAGTGATATCCATTGAAATACAACATTCAACCCTATGTACTTTTTACACCGTGGCACAAAATTAACCAATCTTTTATTTATCATTGTGTCTCCTACCCTTAATTAGCTTACGCTAACTTGATTATCATATAAAGCAGTGACTGTAAATTAGTCACTGCTAACTTAGTGTATTATACAATATGATTTAAAATAAATCAATAGCAAGATTTGGTAAGATATTAACGGTATAGTGTTAAAATAATATTGCCGAGCCTATATCTGTTAAAGGCATACCGCAAACAAAATGTGCCTTTACACCTCGCTCATCTAAAAAAACTTGAATCTGTTTTTTAATTACTCCGTCCTCTATTTCTCCAAAGAACAGCACATTATGATCATCTAATTTTACACTTGCACCGCCAATAAAACCGTATTCATAACCGGTTAATTTTACGATACCCTTAGATATTTTTAGGCAATCTGCCCCGATATTTAAAAGTTCTTTGTATATTCCGTCATCATCGGTAATGTAGCTGTTGTCGGATACCTGCAAAACCGAACATCTTGTATACCCCTGTTTAACACAAACTATTTGCTTATCATCAATATCAATTTGTAAAGCCGTTTTGGGGTTTTGTATAACATATTTCTTATTGATTATAAAGTTTAAAAAAGATTCGGTGGTATAGCCGGGTTTAAGACCGCAAAATATGTTTACGGTGTATCCCGCATTTTCAAGAATTATTTTATTTTGTTCTTGGCAAACAGAAATTAAAAATGTATTTTTACTTGTTTGCAAATACAGCATATCGCTATGGCGACTGACAGGCCGGCTTAAAAACGGCGAATTAATAACCGGGATACAGTTAAACCCAAGACTTTCCAATTTTTTTATGATTTTCGGTTCCTGAAAATTTATAATACAATTTTTTGAATTTATCATATTAAGTTTATTGCCTGTCTTACATTCGATACGCCGTATATTTCCAAATCATAGTTAGCTGTGTCAATCTGCTCAAGCCGTTTTTTAGGCAAAATAACCTTTTTAAAGCCTAATCTTTGAATTTCACGCAGGCGTAAATCCGGATTTAAAACATTGCGGACTTCGCCGCCAAGCCCTACCTCACCGAATATAACCATATCGTCGGGAATAAATTTATCGGTCAAAGATGAAAACACGCTCATAATAACAGCCAAGTCTATGGATGTTTCTTCAAGCTCCAATCCGCCTACAACATTTATATATATGTCTATATTCGATATGAAAAATCCGGCTCTTTTTTCCAAGACCGCAAGGAGCAAATTCAGTCGATTGTAATCAATACCCGACGAGGCACGCCTTGGTGCGGAAAAACTTGATTTTGTAGTTAAGGATTGAATCTCCGTGAGAATCGGCCTTGACCCCTCTATTATACAGGTTACGCAGCTTCCGCTTTCTTCCGTTCCCCTGCCTTCCAAAAGCGTGACAGATGGATTTTTAATTTCCACAATACCCTTGCTTTGCATATCAAGCATACCTATTTCGTTTGTGGAACCGTACCTGTTTTTGCTTGCACGCAAAATTCTGTAAGGCAGCATTTTGTCGCCTTCAAAATAAAGAACAGTGTCAACAATATGTTCCAAAACCTTTGGGCCGGCTATTGCGCCGTCTTTATTTACATGACCTACAATAAACAGTGCTGTGTTATTTTTCTTCGCCGTACCCAGTAAAAGTGATGTGGACTCTCTTATTTGGGAAACACTGCCGGAGCTTGACGAAACCGTTGAACAGTTCATTGTCTGAATAGAGTCTATTACCAAAACATCAGGTTTTAACTCCTCTATGCTTTGACAAATTGATATTACGTCCGTTTCGCTGGCTATTTTTATCCCGTTGCCGCTTATGCCCAATCTATTTGCCCTGAGTTTTATTTGAGAAACAGACTCCTCGCCGCTGATATATACGACGCTGTAAGCAGGCGCTAAATTTCCGCATACCTGTAACAGCAATGTAGATTTGCCTGCACCCGGTTCGCCGCCTATGAGTATGCCTGCACCGGTGACTATACCGCCGCCTAAAACCCTGTCAAGTTCGTCAATGCCGGTTTTTATTCTGTTTTTACTGTCATCTGCATCAATGTCACATAATTCGTCATAATCAACACTGTGAGATATTCCGGACAAAGCTCCATTAGCCGAACTGGGATTTTCATTTATAACATCTTCCACAAGTGTATTCCACTGTTTACACGAGGCACACTGACCCTGCCATTTGTAGTAAACTTCGCCGCAATTTGTACAAACATATACAGTTTTTAATTTTTCTTTTGCCATTTGGTACTCCTTTTTCATGTACAGAAATTATAACATATTATTTGTGTTTATAAAACAAGAAATTGTTGCTAATATCTTGATTTTTTCACACTGTATAATGTATAATATGTGTAATATATTTTAACATTTTAATAGGAGAAATTGATATGGATTTATTTGATATTGAAACTGCTATACAGGAGCTTGAAGATAAAATAAAGGAAGAAATTCCGGTTGAGAACTATGCAAATTCCGAGACAGAGCACCCACAGAGAGTACTTTCAAGAATATATGCAAAGGTTTGCAGACCGCAGATGTACTTCGGCATAGATGCACAGGCTGTTTATGAAGAAGTTTTACAGGATATGGATTTGTTTATTAAAACATACCCCGAAATTTACGGTCTTGAAAAAATCAGACATGAACTTGATCGGTATGTTGAACACGAATACCGCAAATAATAAATTCTATATACAAACAAAAACTCTGAAAAGCTTATCGCCTTTCAGAGTTTTATTTTAATTTGCCATTTTGTGTTCAACAAGTTTGCCTATACCTTTTCCGATTAAATATATCAGAATAATCGAAACAAGGAAAAGTGTTGAAACCACATATACATTTGTGGAAATTTTACCTCTTACCATGCCGTAAACCTTAATCGGGAATGTAATATCCCCTGCACCTGACACAAAGTAAGATATAATAACATCATCTATGGAAAGAGATATAGACATAAATGCACCGGATACTATTCCGGGAGCCAAAAGCGGCAATGTAACTCTTTTAAGGGTATGCCACCTATCAGCGCCTAAATCCATAGCGGCTTCCTCAATTGAAGAGTCAAAGTCTGCAATTCTTGCTCTTAGTGTGACGACCACATAAGGCAGGCAAAATGTAACATGAGCAAATACCAATGTAACAAAGCCCATATTCATACCCATTTTGGTAAATGCCGCAAGAGACGCAAGACCTATAACCAATTCCGGTATTACCATCGGAATATACAACAAACCGTTGATGTACTTCTTGATTTTAAAATTATATCTGTACATGCCGATGGTTGCCAATGTACCGAGACCCACGGAAATAACCATTGATACCAGAGCCAACTTTACAGACAGCCACAAATTGCCCCACAACGGATCCCCTTGTAAAACCTGTTTGTACCAATACAAAGTGTAACCGTTAAAAGAAATATTGCTCCGATTTGTGTTAAAGGAGTACAGTATAACAACAAATATCGGCAAATACAAAAACAGATAAACTGCCGTCATAAACAGAACGGACCCAAATCCCAATTTTTTATTTTTCATCTTTGAGCCTCCTGTTTATGCCAAATCGTCCAAAGAACCGATTTTTGAATAAAGTTTAAGAATTATAAGTGTGAATATTATCAGCAATACCGAGAATGCGGCGCCCAATGGCCAGTTTCTTGCTACAAGGAACTGATTTTGAATCATATTGCCAAGGTAAACGGAAGAACCGCCGCCCATTACATCTGCAACAAAGAAAGCGCCCAATGAAGGTATAAATACCTGTATTGTGCCTGCAAAAATACCCGGCAATGTCTGCGGCAAAACAACCCTTGTAAAGGTGTGTAACTTGCCGGCGCCCAAATCCATTGACGCTTCTATAAGTGAGTTGTCCAATTTAGATATGCTGGTTTGTAACGGCAACACCATAAACGGAAGCAAACAATAAACCATACCAAGCAACACTGCACCGTCTGTATACATCATCTGTATAGGTGTGTCTATTACGCCTATCTTCATTAAAATTGTGTTTACAAAACCGGAATCTCTAAGAATATTACTCCATCCGTTAAGCCTTATAAGACCATTTACCCAGAAAGGCAGCATTAGCAAAAGCATGAGAAAACCGCTTACCTTTTTTGAAGTTCGGCTGAGCATATACGCAAACGGATATGAAATTAAAAGGCATATAATTGATGTTTGAAATGCCATTTTAATTGATTTTACCGTAACTTTTAAATACAGCGCCGAAAAAATATCTTTATAGTTTTTAAATGTGAATATATTTTGTATTCCCCCGAAAAGACCTTTTGTCATAAACGACATATAGACCACATATATCATAGGTATTAGGAGAAAAAACAAAAGCCATAATGCGGTAGGCCCCACCATTATTAAAATAGACCGCAAATTTTTATTGTTCTTTTTATTGTTCTTTTTATTTTTCATCAGCCGCAGAACCTCCGGGGTTGCCGAGAAGTAATGAGTCCTCAATAAGGTCGTAGACATTGTCCTCGGTTGTGTGCATTACAACAGCCTTATCTTCATCCCAGAAAACATTAACAAGCGTGCCGATTTCAATCGGTTTTGCAAGTGGGTGCATATTTACTTTAACCTGGTCGCCGTTAGGTAATGAAACAACGGTTTTAACTGCATTGCCCACAAATATTTGGTCAGTAACATAGCCTTTCAATGTAAAGTTTTCGGCAGGTGTAGTTGAAATGTGTACATTTTCCGGGCGAACGCAAATATATACGATTTCGTCCTTTATGAAGTCCTTACCGTTTGCCTGTACATGGCCGTTTTCCATAACAAGTTTAACGATACCGTCTTTATTTTCCACAACACCGGCTTCAAATATGTTAGACTCGCCTATAAAGTCGGCTACAAATTTTGTCTTAGGGTGTTCATATATTTCCCTTGCCGTGCCGATTTGCTCAAATTTACCCTTGTTCATAACCACAATTCTGTCGGACATGGTAAGAGCCTCTTCCTGATCGTGAGTTACATATATAAATGTTATACCAAGGCTTTTTTGCAGTGCTTTCAATTCAAGCTGCATCCGCTTGCGCAATTTCATATCCAAAGCACCTAAAGGTTCATCCAAAAGTAAAACCTTTGGGTCGTTTGCAAGGGCTCTTGCAATGGCAACTCTCTGCTTTTGGCCGCCTGATAACTGGCTGGGTTTACGGCTGCCCATTTTACCAAGCTGAACCATTTCAAGCATTTGGTTTACTTTTTCGGCTATTACCTTTTTATCCGTCTTTTTTTCAACAAGCCCGAATGCCACATTATCAAAGATATTCATATGCGGAAAGAGAGCATAGTTTTGGAAAACCGTATTTACATTTCTTTTATAAGGTGGTAATTCGGTAACATCCTGTCCGTCAAGCAAAACTTTGCCGGAGGTAGGTGTTTCAAATCCCGCTATTATACGCAGAGTAGTTGTTTTGCCACAACCTGAAGGGCCGAGAAAGGTAAGAAACTCCCCTTCATAAACATCAAGATTTATAGGTTTCAGAATTTCTCCGTCCTCAAAGCTCTTGGTGATATTATCCAGCTTTACTACTATCTTTTTTTCTTCCATCGCCGGATTTTCTCCTTTCATCAAAGAACATTCTTTCCATGCTCTCCTGTACGGATACGCACAACATCATCTATATCGGAAATAAAAATTTTTCCGTCACCTACTGTATTGGTAGAAAGCTTATCAACTATTTCTGCAAGGATGCTGTCCAAATCCTCGTCCCAAACAACAGTCATAACATATAATTTAGGCAAAAGGTTTATCTCGATACCCAATTTCTGAAACTCTTCGTAATTTCCCTTTTGGTTGCCTGCACCCATTGCAGACATAACGGTAAAGCCTGAGTACTCATACTTTGTAAGAATACTCTTCAACGGTTCAAGTTTTTCAGGTCTGATAACAATTTCAAGCTTTTTCATTTTTAAAACTCCTTACAAAAATTCACAAAATAAAAGACAAGTACAGTGCAAACACACATTACTTGTCTTTAAAAGCGCAAATTTAAAGCAACGCCAAGCCACACCAATCATATTATTGACCGTTTTACAAGTTAAATGTGTTTCCTAAACACTTGTTTATAGTAAAAATTTGGGCAATTAACCCAATCAATAACGCAACTGAAAAGTTGCTGTCGGCATTTGACCCGGCTGTCCGTATGGCCATAACCTTATTCGGGTGGTCCTTACAGATATTTCTATCTCACATATAAAATATATCACAAATCGACATTAAAGTCAATTATTTTAGGGTATTCACTTTGTAAAATTTGCGTATTTTATTCTCCTTCGGTATTTTCCCCGGCAGAATTGTCCTCGGCAGACAGGTGGGATGAATGTTCGACAGAACCGCACTCAGGGCAATGTGTTGCCGTGCAATTAACGGCACCGCACTATCTGCAATGATCACATATCATATTACAATCGTCATCATATCACATAACGTATGCTTATATAGATATATAAATATCCATATATCAAAATTACCAGTTTATTTTTGCTTATTTGTTAAGTTATACAAATTTAATTTTTGTGCCGTCACATTTATTTACTTTAACATAAAAAAATGATATTTTAATTCAGAGATTATATTATTAGGAAAATAAGGAGGTTATTATGAGCAGACTGCAAATTATTAAACCGGATAAAATCCAAAAAACAATGGATTCATTGTATCTTGATTTTGCCCACAGAAATGCCGCCGCACCTGAGGGCAACTGTCCGGTAGAGCAAACTGCCGCATTGGTAAAATTAAGCCTTGCACAAAGCTGTGGCAAGTGTGTACCTTGCCGTATCGGTCTTGACAGAATGGAAAAACTTATGACCAAAATACTTGACGGAGATGCCGATATGTCGGATTTGGATATGTTGGAGCGCACCGCAAAAGTTATTATGGACTCGGCTGATTGTGCCATAGGCTCCGAAGCGGCAAGAAGTGTGTTGTTGAGCTTAAACGGCGCAAAGGAGGACTACATCGAGCATTGCAAAAATCACAAATGCTTGGCAGAATTCAAACCTGTCCCCTGTCGTCATGCCTGCCCGGCACACGTTGATATTCCCGGGTATATCGCTCTTGTTAAAGAAGGCAGATATGCGGATTCGGTAAGACTTATAAGAAAGGACAACCCGTTCCCCAGTGCATGCGCCCTTGTTTGTGAGCATCCATGTGAAAGCCGTTGCCGCAGAAGCTTGGTAGATGACGCTATAAATATAAGAGGAATAAAAAGGGTTGCGGTAGACGCCGCAGGCCATGTTCCTGCTCCGCAGTGTAACGAAAGCACCGGCAAAAAGGTTGCTGTAATCGGCGGCGGTCCCGGCGGACTTACTGCCGCATATTTTCTTCGCTTAATGGGTCATAGTGTAACGGTATTTGAACAGAGAAATCTTTTAGGCGGCATGCTCAGATACGGCATACCACGCTATCGTCTGCCGGATAAATATCTGAATGAGGACATTGACGTTATCCTATCCACAGGTATAGAAGTAAAGAAAAACATAAGTGTCGGCAAGGATATTAAGCTCAGTCGGTTAAGAGAAGAATACGATGCGGTTTACATATCAATCGGCGCTCACTCTTACAGAAACTTGGGCATAGAAGGACAGGATGCGGATAATATAATTTCCGCCGTTGAACTCCTCCGTGCCATCGGCGACGGCGATAAGCCGGATTTTACCGATATGAACATAGTTGTTGTAGGCGGCGGTAATGTTGCGATGGACGTTACCAGAACAGCAAAACGCCTTGGCGCAAAAACCGTTAAATGCGTATACAGACGCCGCCAGGTTGATATGACCGCCCAGGTTGAAGAAGTAGAGGGCGCAATAGCAGAGGGCTGTGACATTGTTCCCCTTATGGCACCTGTAAGAGTTGAAAAAGACGAAAACAATCAGGCGATTGCTCTTGTTGTACAACCGCAAATACCCGGCGAATACGACCGTGGCAGACCTAAACCGGTAAACGCCAATCGCCCGGAGGAAAAAATCCCTTGTGATCTGATTATTGCCGCCATAGGCCAGGAGATAGACTCTCTCCCCTTCAGCGAAGAAGGCGTACCTACAAAGTGGAACAATATTTTGTCGGATAAATTCTGTATGATAGAGGGCATGGACGGCGTATTTGCCGGCGGTGACTGCCGGAGCGGCCCGTCAACAGCAATAAGAGCCATTGAAGCCGGCAAAACCGCCGCCGGAAATATTGATGAATATCTGGGCTTCCATTCGGTATTGCCTGCCCCGCCTGAAATTCCAAGGGCGTCTCACCAGGCTCGTGGAGCTATGGGCAGAATAAATATGGTAGAGCGCACCCCAAGTGACAGAATCAAAGATTTTGATATTATGGAAATAGGAATGACCGAGGAAGAAGCCAAGCACGAATGTAGCAGATGTTTAAGATGTGACCACTATGGATACGGCGGTTTTAGAGGTGCAAGAGAGGAGCGTTGGACACAATGGTAAATTTAATTATAGACGGTAAAAATATAACTGTGGAAAACGGTATTACGATTCTCGAAGCCGCAAGAAGCGCAGGCATAAATATTCCAACCTTATGTTATTTAAAAGATATAAATGAAATAGGCGCTTGCCGTGTATGCGTTGTAGAAATTGAAGGCAACGCAAACCTTTGCGCCGCCTGCAACACACAGGCCGAAGACGGTATGGTAATTTACACGAATTCTCCAAGAGTGCGAACCGCAAGGAGAATAAATCTTGAACTTATCCTTTCCGCCCACAATACAAACTGCACAAGTTGCGTAAGAAACGGCAACTGCACATTGCAAACTTTGTGC
This sequence comes from uncultured Oscillospiraceae bacterium, assembly GCA_934526065.1. GTDB lineage: Bacteria > Bacillota > Clostridia > Oscillospirales > Ruminococcaceae > RGIG3102. The sequence continues at coordinate 177,277 of CAKSZX010000002.1, read as the reverse complement.
AGGGATTTAAATATAACCGACATTCCTTTTGAGGTAACTTACAAAAAGAAAAAATGGGATACATCTATTCCCCTTATTCGTGACCGTGAAAAATGCGTTAAGTGTATGCGTTGTATAAGCGTGTGCGAAAAGGTACAGGGACTTGGCGTTTGGGATATTGTCGGTACCGGCCACCGTACTACCGTCGGTATTAGAGGTACCACGGATTTTAATGCCACTAAATGCGCATTGTGCGGCCAGTGTATAACCCACTGCCCGGTAGGTGCTTTACATGAAAGAGATGATACAAGAAATCTTCTTGACGCCTTAGGCGATCCGGATAAAATTGTTATAGCTCAGGTTGCACCGGCAGTGCGAACCGCTTGGGGTGAAGACTTGGGACTTACAAGGGAACAGGCCACCGTAGGCAAAATGGTTTCAGCTTTAAGAACAATAGGCTTTGACTATGTATTTGACACTGACTTTGCCGCAGATATGACAATTATGGAAGAAGGCAGTGAACTGCTTGAAAGATTAAGCCATAAGGAAGACTATTCTTGGCCTATGTTTACAAGCTGCTGCCCCGGTTGGATCAGATTTTTAAAACACGAATATCCGGAATTTACAAAGAACTTATCATCGGCAAAATCACCTCAACAAATGTTTGGCTCAATAGCAAAAACATATTTTGCCCAAAAATTGGGCGTGGATGCGGAAAAAATCATATGCGTTTCCATAATGCCATGTATCGCAAAAAAATATGAGGCTGATGTGCCGCAAGTTTCTTCGGTAAGTGAAAAAGATGTTGACATCGTACTTACCACAAGAGAAATTTGCCGTATGCTCCGCTCCGGCGGTTTGGATTTTGCAAAAATTCAAGAGTCGGAATTTGACGCTCCGTTGGGACTTGGCACAGGAGCCGGCGTTATCTTTGGCACAAGCGGCGGTGTTATGGAGGCAGCTTTACGCAGCGCCCACTATTTGATAACCGGTGAAAACCCGGATGCCGATAAATTCAGTGCCGTAAGAGGCATGGATGGCTGGAAAGAGCGCACCGTACAGGTTGGAAACGCAACCCTTAATGTTGCCGTTACAAACGGACTTGCCAACGCAAGACGGCTTATCGAAGCTATTAAAGCCGGAAAAGTAAGCTATGATTTTGTTGAAATTATGGCCTGCCCCGGCGGTTGTGTAGGCGGCGGCGGACAGCCTATTCGTGACGGGCAGGAACTTGCGGCTGAAAGAAGTAAAACTTTACGCAATTTGGACAGTGCGTCTGTAATTAGGTTCAGCCACGAAAATCCGTTTATCAAGACTGTTTATGAGGAATATTTGGAAAAACCAAATTCCCATATTGCCCATGAGCTTTTGCACACAAGCCATCAAGAATGGGACATTTAATATAATATAATATAATATTTAATAACCGAACCGAAATGCAAATCGGTTCGGCTATTTTTTTCTTAAATGAATATGAATAAATTATGAACAAATTGTTTTACAAAATTTAATTGTTTATAAAAAGTATCTATATTCACAGGAAAAAAGAATGTAAAATTTAATCAATAAAACAAACGATATTCGGAGGAAACTAAAAATGAAAAAAACACTTAAACTTGTAATGGCAGCTATGTTCTGCGCTTTATCCTGTGTGGCAACCATGGTTATACGGATTCCGTCACCTATGAACGGGTATGTAAACCTTGGCGACTGCTTTGTTTTGCTCGGCGGCTGGATTTTAGGCCCTTATTACGGCTTTTTGGCCGGTGGCGTAGGTTCTGCTCTTGCGGACTTCTTGCTTGGTTACGGTCACTATGTACCTGGCACATTTGTAATCAAAGGCCTTATGGGCTTGGCAGCTGCCTTGTTGTTTAAAAAGCTTGGCGGCGATACAAAATCTCTTGTAATTTCCGGCTTTGTTGCAGAAGTTATAATGGTTTTGGGCTACTTTGGCTTTGCAAGTTTGCTTTTGGGCAAGGGTCTCGGCGCAGCACGGAGCATTCCCGGTAACATATTCCAAGGCGCAGTCGGTTTGATTGCAGGTACACTGTTGTATTTATTTGCAAAGCGTGCTAAACTTATAGATGTATTTGAAAAGAATACAAAATAATTTTATACGGAGATTTTATTACTATGGCAGGAACAATACACGAAGTAGATGATTTGAATGTTGTACGGCAGATTAAGCAAGATGCCGTAAATGCAGCCGAACAGCTTGTACGGGCTGCAAAGCTTAAAAAAGGCGACATTGTTGTTGTAGGTTGCAGTACAAGTGAAACTTTAGGAAAGAAAGTCGGCAGTTGGTCTGTGCCGGAAGTGGGCATGGCTATATATGAAGGACTTGACAGCGTGTTCTCCCCTCTTGGCATTTACATTGCCGCTCAATGTTGTGAACACTTAAACAGACGGATTATTATTGAACACAAAGCTGTTCCAAATGCCGAAATTGTCAATGTAAAACCACAACCTAAACGGGGCGGTTCCTTTGCTACGGCTTGTTATAATTCTTTTAAGCAGCCTGTTGCAATTGAAGAAATCAAAGCAGATGCCGGAATGGATATAGGCGGAACACTTATAGGTATGCACCTTAAAAAAGTTGCCGTGCCTGTAAGACTTGAACAAAACCATATCGGCGAGGCAAATGTTATCTATGCGAGAGTTCGTCCTAAATTTATCGGCGGCGAGAGAGCTTACTATGACGAAAGTCTTAAAGACGGCTACCCTGTTTTTGAGGATTGATAATATTGTAAATTAAATAATCATTTTTCCTTTTTAAAAAAATGCAGAACTTTTGAAGCAATCAAAGTTCTGCATTTTATTTTATTCTATTCTATTACGGCATCTGCTATATGGAAAAATTTGTAACCGTTATCCTCATACAGATCAAACACACCTGTTACCGTTATTTCCCGGTCTATATCGGGTAGTTGAATACTTTTATCTGCCGGGGTAAATTCCATTCCCTCGGCACAGCATTCGGTTGCATCGGCAATTATACAAAAATAATATGTGTTACCTGTAACTTCGTCGGTTTGCATATTAAATTTTCCTTTTATGCGCATTGTTTTGCCGTAGTATTCTTCCGGGTTATTCAATATATTAAACACTTCGGAATATGCCATTATTCCGCTTAACTCGGTCAGGTCATTATCAACTTTCGGTGTTTCATTTTCTTTTGTAATTTCTGCCTTTGGCCGAGAAATCAAAGAATTACTCTGTTCATTCCCCTGTTCCGGGCTTTTGGAACAACCTGTTACAGCCATCAGTGCTATAATCGCCGAAATATATAATATTTTCGATTTCATATGTTATATACCGCTTTTGATTTTGCCAATAATTGAAAAAGCTATATACATAACTATTTGTACGGCAACTATCGTTGAGCCTACCGGGGTACTTGCCAAAATTGAGATAACAATTCCGACAAGAGAACAGAAAACCGACAAAACCACAGAACACACCGTGACAGACTTGAAACTTTTAAACAGACACATTGCCGACAGTGACGGAAAAACTATAAGTGCAGAAATCAAAAGAGAACCTACAAGGTTCATAGCCAGAACAATTATAACGGCAACAATAACGGCAATTAAGAGATTATAGATATCCGCATTTATACCGCTGGCCTTTGCAAAATTTTCGTCAAAAGTTACGGCAAAAATTTTATTGTATAGCAAAATAAATATCAAAAATATTATTACAGCACAGATAATGCAAAGTCTGACATCTGTGGCGCTGAGGGTAAGTATTGATGTTGAGCCGAAAAGTGTGCTGCAAACATCACCGGAAACATTTGACGAAACAGAAAACACATTCAGTAACAAATAACCTATGGCAAGTGCTCCCACCGATGTCATTGCCACAACAGCATCACCTTTTAATTTTACATTCTGTCCTGCTTTAAGCAAAAATATAGCACACACAACTGTCATGGCCATAACAAAAGGTGTATTATTTGTAAAATTTAATACAGAGGCAATAGCCATTGCACCGAATGCAATGTGGGACAAGCCGTCGCCTATAAAAGAAAATCTTTTTAAAACCAATGTGACCCCTAAAAGAGCCGAACAAAGTGAGATAAGTACACCAACTATAAGTGCATACCTTACAAAAGGATATTGAAGATAATATTCGAGAGTTAAAATTATTCCTGACATTATTTTGCCTCCCTTGTGGACACAAACTCATCTTTGGTGCCGAAAAAAACTTCATTTCCGAAATTTAAAATTTTGTTTGCATACCTTAATGATGAGTCCATGTCATGTGAAATCATAATTACCGTCATACCGTCTTTTTCGTTTAAATCTTTTATCAGTTTATACATTTCTTCCGTAGCATCCGGGTCAAGGCCTGTAACAGGTTCGTCAAGAAATATAATATCATCTGCGGCACAAACCGCACGTGCTAAAAGTACTCGTTGTTGCTGTCCACCGGAAAGTTCCCTGTAACATCTGTTTGATAAATTTGTAATATTGGTTTTTTCCATGGCTTTAATTGCGGTAGTCTTTTCTTCTTTGGTATAAAAAGGTCTTAAACCGCTTTTTGCCCGAAAGCCGGAAAGGACGATTTCTCTTACACTTGCCGGAAAATCTCTTTGCATATCTGTTTGCTGTGGCAGATAACCTATACTTGTTACCCCGGAATTATCGGCAAAGATTACCTGCCCCGATACAGGTTTCTTTAAACCTAAAATTGTTTTCATAAGGGTGCTTTTTCCCGAGCCGTTTTCGCCTAAAATACAGACATAATCACCCTTCTCTATTTTAAAATTCAAATTGTCTTTAAGTATAACCCCATCATAACCCAAAGACAAATCTTTAACTTCTAATTGAACCATTATAACTCCTTAGTTTAAAGCCTTTTTTAGAATTTCAAGATTGCTTTCCATGGCTTTAATATATGTTTTACCTGACTGAACTTCATTGTCCGTTACAGATTGCAAAGAATCCAGAGAAAATATCATTCTGTCTTTGTTTTTAGAAGTTGCCGCCACGGTTTTTGCAATTTTGCCGTCGGAGCCGTCAATTGTCAAAATCCGTGGTAAATTCAACTCGTCCGCTTTGTTTGCCAAAAATGTAATCGTTTCAAAACTTGCTTCTGTTTCAGCGGAACAGCCCTTAAAAGCCGCATAATAACTTAAATCGTAATCATCGGTTAAGTATCTAAACGGAAATCTGTCTGCAAAAATAAGTGTTTTATATTTTGAATTTTCGATAGCTTCTTCATACTCATCGTCTAAAGCATCCAGCTGTGAAAGGTATCTTTCGCAATTTGCTTTGTATATTCCTGCGTTTTCACTGTCTATGGCACAAAGATTTTCTGTAATTGACTTTACGAAAAGCTCTGCATTATCCAAGGACAACCAAACATGCTCATCATATTCCAGCTCCGCATCATTGTCATCATGATCGTCATGGTCATCATGATCGTCATCTTCCATGCCCTCGACAAGCTCCTCCTCTTTTGCCTTTTCGCCAAGCACATTCATAAGGTTTATTGTCTTTATATTAGAGTTCACAGAGTTTTCGAGAATTTCTTCAATCCACTTATCTGATTCTCCACCTACATATACAAGCATATCGCAAGTCGAAATTTTCAGTATATCTTCGGCAGAGGGTGAATAGCTGTGCAAATCCCCGCCGTTTTTCATAAGAAAAGTGATGTCAAGGTTGTTGCTGTCACCGACTATTTGCTTAACCCAGTCATATTCGGGAAATATTGTTGTGACAATTTTCAATTTGCCGTCGTCAACCGGCAGGTCGTTGCTCTTACAACCTACCATAAAAACAGCAACTGCCAGTGCGATAGTGTATAAACAAATTTTTAAAATTCTTTTCATATCGGCTCCTTTTCTTGTCTGCAATTTTTGCAAACACCATAAATTATTGTCTCACTTTTATCCACCTCAAAACCGTCGCTTGCCAAAAGACGCAAACAAAAATCGGATGTGGTGTCGGCGCTCATGTGAGTTGTTCTGCCGCATATTTTACAAGTGAGATGTAAAGCATTTTTACAGCTTTCGGCTGCTACATATTGGTAATAAACTTCTCTTTTACCGCCTTTTGTGCAACGCTTTACCAAGTTTTCGTTTTCAAGGTCTGATAAATTTCTGTAAACGGCACTTAGACTTATACCCTGCAACCGCAAATCTTCCTCAATTTGTTTTGCGGAAATTTGCCGGTCGTGATGCCGTGACAGATATTCGAGAAGTATTTTCCTTTGACTTGTCATATATTTTTTCATTTTTCACCTGATATTTGCGAATAATTCGCAAGTATTATATATCAAGATAAAAATTTTGTCAATATGCGAATTGTTCGCAAATTGTGAAACATAAAAATACCTGCCGCATATGGCAGGTATTAAACAAAGTTTATTTTGACTGGATAGGCAATGTAACGACAAACGTAGTGCCTTTGCCAAGTTGCGAATTCACTGTAACGGTACCATCGTGCGCCTTGACAACATGCTTAACTATGGCAAGACCGAGACCCGTGGAGGAGATATTTTTATTTCTTGATTTATCAACAACATAAAATCTTTCAAATATCTTATCCAAATTATTGCGGTCTATTCCTATGCCGGTGTCGGATACGGTAAATACAACATTTTTATCAGATTTTTCCAATTTAACAAATATGCTGCCGTTTTCACGGTTATATTTCACCGCATTTGTGAGTATATTGCGTGCAAGCTGATACATCTGTTCTTCATCGGCAAATATTTCCACCGGCTGAATATCTGTTTTTATCCGGATATTCCGAGTTTCGGCCGACGGTTTGATCCGCTTAATTGCGTTATCGACAATTTCGTCCATAGAAAGCCACAGCTTTTCTATTCCGTAACCGGTTTCAAGATTTGAAATCTTTATAATATCATCTATCATTTCCAGCAAACGAGAGGCATTGTTTTCTATAATTTTAACAAATTTTTTAATATCCTCTTCCTTAGCTATATCGTTTGTGATAAGCTGGCTGTAACCTAAAATACTTGTAAGTGGGGTTTTAAGTTCATGGGTGACGTTATCGGTAAATTGTCGCCTTATATTTTCGTTTTTAATTTGCTCGCTTATATCCGAAACAACAACGATTACCCCCTGCTCACCGTTATAGGTATATGGGCTTGCAACAACCTGATACCAAGAATTTTTATACCGGAATGTTTTTGTCGTGACATTCCCCTTGCTTGCCGCATCTGCCGACTGCAAAATTTCCGGGATTTGAACCGCTGTTTTAAATTCTTTGTTCTCGCTTAAAGAAAACAGTCTGGCTGCCTCGTTATTGGTTTGAATAATATTAAACTCCCCGTCACATACAATAATAGCTTCTTTTATGCTCATAAAAATATTATGCAGCTTTTGCTTTTCTTCGGTAATATTCTGTATTTGACTGTTTATAATGTCATTCTGTCGCTTTATTTGGTTTACATACCGTGACAATTCGGGATAAATATCACTGCCGCTATTTTCGATGTCATAATCTTCTATGGTTTTAACTATTTTTTGTGTGGTAGCGTGAGAAAAAACATATATAATAAAAAGGATTATGCACATACAAAGCATTATTATAGGCATTTCGTTAGAAATCACATCTTTTGCAAGCTGGGATCCCATAACCCCCACACGAACAACACCTACATTGTTAATTTTAGCCGCACAGTAGTATGTCATTCTCCCGGAGGTAACCGAAAACCTTTTATTTGTGCCTATTCCTTTTTCTTGTGCATCTATTATCTCCTGCCTGTCGGCATGGCTCTCTAAAGCGGTAAGGTCATAGTTTGAATCAAACAAAACCTCACCGCTTGTAGATACAAAAGTTATTCTGCCGTATATGTCGTCCTTTATGTCTTGTAACTCTTTTACCGGATCGATATTGTCTCTTTGAAGAATGTGCACCAAAAGCATAGTCTGAGAATACGCCTGTTCGTCCATGGTTTTGCCTAAGGACTCGGTAAATATAAACAGCACTGTGGAAACACAGAGAACAAGAGCTAAAATACAGCTTATAATATTATTCTTTATTATCTTTATTTGCATAATTTACAGTTCGGCTTTGTAGCCTACACCTCTTATCGTTTTAATAACATCACCGGCGTCCCCTAATTTCTGCCTTAAAGTTTTGATGTGCATATCTATCGTACGGCTTTCCCCTACGTAGCTGTCACCCCACACCCTATCCATAAGTTGCTTACGGGTAAATACCTGACCTTTGTTTGACAAAAGCAGATAAAGCAGATTATATTCTTTTAGCGTAAGCTCGGTTTCCTTGCCGGCAACCTGAACTTTATGCTGGCTTTTATGTATAGAAATGTCTCCGCAAGTGATGATTTCGTCATCTGTCTTAGGCATACTTCTTCTTAAAACCGCACGGACACGACTTATAAGCTCCAATATGCCGAAAGGCTTCGGAACATAGTCGTCCGCACCCATATCAAGGGCACGAACCTTGTCAATTTCGGCTGTTTTCGCCGTCAGCATTATAACCGGAATATCTTTTGTGGCAGCCGAATCTTTAAGCTGTTTTAAAATTTGTATGCCGTCAACATCCGGCAACATAACATCAAGTATTATTAAATCCGGGGTTTCGTTTTTTAATTCCGTGTTAAAGGCAGCATAGTTTGTAAAACCTTTTGCCTCATATTCAACAGATTCCATGGCATAAACAACAAGGTTATTTATGTTAGGGTCATCTTCAACGCACCATATTTTCATAGTTTAATCACCTCAACTGAGATAATTATATAACAATATCCCAATACCGACAACAAATTTTACAATTATTTTACAATACAATATTCGATTTTAGGTAAAAATGGAACTTATTCAAATGCGTTTTCTATTATGTTCACAGTCGGATTATTTTCCGGGTTATATACCTCCGCAACATCAAATCTGACAATATAATTTTGCATTTTGGGGTTTTCCTGCAAATAGATAAGCGCCGAGGATTTAATTTTTTGCTGTTTAGAATATGTTACTGCCTCTTTTGCAGTGTAAAGTGTTTTACCTTGTCGTGTTTTAACCTCGCAAAATACCAAGATATTTCCTTTTTGTGCGATTATATCTATCTCTCCGAAACGACTATGGTAATTTACTCCCAAAATCTTATAACATTTGTCTTTATATGCGTTGTACACTATTTTTTCGCCTAATGCGCCAATCAATTTTTTATCCATCTTTTCACCGCCTTAATTTTAATATTATCATAATGCAGGTTATAGGTCAAATTAAAAGCTAAAAGGACTTTATAAAACAGCAAAAATATGATATTATTATTTACAGAACGGAGTGATTGAATATGTTTTTGAAGTTGCCTAATTTCCACACTTATGAAAATGGCAATAATTATAACGGAAGTTATAACGGTATGCGTTTCGCTATCGTAATAAATAAAAATGAAGATACAAAAGAGTTTTTGGCAGATGTTTGGCCGGAGCCTTGGTGCAGAGAAAAAACCTTGCCGGAATTTCATAAATCGGAAAGATTTGAATTTTCCCGAGAGGGTTTGACGGCACTTTACACATGGTTGGAAAATCAGTATAACAATGATGTTGACGGATGGCAAAAAGCGGCAAAAGAGCCATATATGGATGCCTTAAAGAGAAAAGTTGAAGATTAACTTCTGTATTTTAAATTACTTATAAAAAATGGGGTTCGCATAAAAGCGAAGCCCATTTTGCTTTTTCGGTAAATAGCCTATAATGCTATTCTTCTATTTTTTTATCTGCGGCAAAGTAAACAAATATCATAATTACAGATACTGCCAACCCAAAATAAAACTCGGGAAAAGCATATGATATACTGTATTGAACACTCATTTTACCCGTTATATTGGGTATATGCCAAGTTAAAAATTTGTACACCTCCGAAACTACGATTCCGACAGTACCTAATGTACATAATATTTTGTTTATTGCCTTGTTTTCAAAGTATGCCCAAACACCTATGATAAACAACACTGTCGAAACAATTCCGATAGGATTTAAGAGATTGATTAATCCGCTGATTTCTTGAACGCCCTTTCTTCCGCCGTATTGATTTAGTAACATCGGCAACAAGCTTATTATAAAAGCTGCGGTTAATATGATTTTTTTCTTCATAAGCTACACCCCACACATTAACATTGTCTACCTACAAACAATTTATTTTTTTACCCAAAGCTCGGGTCTGTTTTTAAAGAATGACATTCTGTAAAAGTCCTGAACGCCGTATTTTTCAATCAGTTCATAGTGTAGTTTTGTCGGATAGCCCTTGTGTTTTGCAAGCTGATATTGAGGATATTGTTTGTCCAGTTCTTCCATATACCTATCTCTTGACACCTTAGCCAATATGGAAGCCGCAGCAATGCTCATACTTGTAGAATCGCCTTTTACAAGGCTTTCCACAGGGAAATCCGTATTCTTAGGCACTTTGTTGCCATCCACAAGAAGTAAGTCAGGCTTTACGGATAGGTTTTCCGTGGCTCGTTTCATTCCATCCAATGAAGCATTTAGTATGTTTATTCTGTCGATTTCCTCCGGGGAGACCATTACTATTGAATAAGAAAGCGCATTTTCGATTATTATATCAAATAGCTTCTCCCTCTTTTTTTCGCTGATTTTTTTGCTGTCATTTATTTCATCGCACTCAAAATCCGATTTTAAAACCACGGCGGCACAGCATACCGGCCCGCACAGCGGACCTCTGCCGGCTTCATCTGCTCCCCGCAAAATAGGATATTGCTTTCTCAATTCATTATCATACACATAAAGATTATTCATTTTCCGACGGCCTTTCAAGACTTATTCTGCCCATTTTTGAACCTCGGAATTCATCGCACAGCATAATAGAAGCTCTCTCGGTATTTTCCACACCGCCCGGCAAAAGCATGCCTCTTTTTCTCGCTATCGTGCCCAATATTTCATAGCTTTCCCCTTGCAGATCCTCATCTGTCAACTTATAGCGATCTTTCAAAAGCTCAGGATATATTTCTTTAAGCTCGGAAATCAAAGCAACGGCTAATTCTTCAATATCCAAAACATCATCCTTTATTGAGCCGATAAACGCCAAATTTGCCGCCACATTTTGATTTTCAAACTTCGGCCAAAGGACTCCCGGCATATCAAGCAAGTCTAAATCTCCTACCGTAACCCATTGTTTGCCTCTGGTTACCCCCGGCTTGTCCTGGGCTTTTGCACGCCGAGTGCCGGCGAGAGAATTTATAAATGTGGATTTACCCACATTTGGGATACCCACCATCATAGCTTTTATTTTTAATTTTTCAATTCCTCGTTTTTCTCGTCTTTCGAGTAATTCTGACAATTCGGCATGTACCTTATCTACAATCACTTTGGAATTCTTGCCCGTCTTGGAATTTATAGCTATGGCGCCCATGCCGTTAGACTTAAAATATTTTATCCATTGATTTGTTATATTTTCGTCTGCTAAGTCCCGCTTATTTAAAATATATACACGAGGCTTATTCTTTATCAGTTTTTCAACCTCCGGGTTTTGGCTGGAATATGGTATTCTTGCATCCAAAAGAATAATGACAACATCTATATTCTTTATTTCCTTTTCCATAACACGGAAAGTTTTTGTCATATGACCCGGAAACCATTGAATAGTTCCCAAGTTGCTGTTTGTATTTTCGCTCATTTTAATTCACTTTCCTATAATCAAAACAATTTTGTTATGATAGAATTATAACATATCAAACAAATATTTTCAAACAATGGATATGATTTATAAAAATTACTTATTTTTAAGTTTTTCGGTAATCGCATCTACCGCAACACCTATGGCATATCCGGCTGTAGCACAAAGAATGGTTATAAAAAGTATCTCTATATTTCTAAATCTGTTTAAACCGAATGCGATGACACAGCTGATTAAGGCAAAAGCAACCGAAAAAGTTATTTGTATTTTTCTGCTTTCTATTTTAATTTCTTTTTCGCTTAAAAGCCCGTCTACCTTAATATTGAAAATTTTTGAAAGTTGTAGCAGCTGAGCCGCATTCGGCGATGTTTCACCAAGTTCCCAATTTGATACCGTTTGTCTTGAAACTCCAAGTAATCCTGCAAGTTCTTCTTGGCTCATACCTTTTCTTTTTCTTAATTCATACATTTTTTTACTTAAATTCATGGTGTTTACTCCTTTAAAATTTTGTAGCCATATTATAGCAAAATCAGTCTTTGCAAAGCAATATAAATAATTTGGCAAACAGGTAAATTATTTTACATAAAATAAAATGGGTATTTATTCTATAATAAATACCCATTATTTATATTTAATTATTCTTCGTTAGCTTCAAGCTGAACATAGGCTTTGCCTTTCCAACCGCCGGAAACAAATCTTATAAAGTTTACTACAAGAGAGGTTGTCCAACCGGCAATCATACCTACCCAAATTGAAACCTCGCCCAACTTGGCAATATAAATCCGCCAATATGTAATAGGAATTCTTACCGCAACCATACAAAGGCTGGCAACCATTGAGAATTTTGTATCGCCTGCACCCTTGTGGAACTGGTTGTATACCTGGAACAAACCGAAAATAATATAGAATTTTGCGCTGAAAGAAATACCCAAACAGCCCAGTTCAACAACATGAGGATCTTCCGCAAGGCCAAACAACCGAATAAGATTAGGCGCAAATGTCGGAAGAATAAATGCCATTACAAAGCAGAAAATAGCTTGCATTGCCGCTGTTGTCGTAATACCTTGTTTTGCTCTTTTCACTTTACCTGCACCTATATTTTGACCTGAATAGGTTGAAAGAGCCAAAGCCATGTTCATAATAGGCATTGTTACAAAGCTTTCAATTCTGTTTGTGATACCGTAGGCAGCCATCATATCCGCACCGAAATAGTTTACAAACTTCTGTACGGCAAGCATGCTTACGGAGTTGATGGAGTTTTGTACCGCGGTAGGCAAACCGTAATTTACAATGGCAGAAACTATCTGCTTATCGTATATCAAATCTTTTCTTGTAAGCGCAAATATAGGCGTCTTTTTGTTCATATAAATCATACAAAGAACACCGCTTAAACACTGTGCGATAATTGTTGCAAGAGCAGCACCGATAACACCCATAGGAATTACGGCAACAAACAAAAGGTCAAGAACAATATTACCTATTGACGCAATAATAAGGAAATATAAAGGTGTTTTACTGTCACCTACGGAACGCAAAGCGGAAGAACACATATTGTACAAGAAGCTTGCCGGCATACCGATAAACATTATTCTCAAATATCCTACCGCATCAGGCATTATGTCGTCCGGTGTTCCCAAAAGTTTGAGCAACGGTGTTGAAATTGCAATACCGATAATACCCAAAAAAAGTGCCAGCGACAAAACAAATATAAGGCTGGTTGAAAATGCTCTTTTTAATTTGTCATATTCTTTTGCGCCATATACCTGTGACAAAACAACCGAAATACCGGCAGTAAAGCCAAATGAAATAGCAACAATCAAAAATTGTACGCTGCCTGAACCGCTTATGGCTGCAAGGGCATTTTTGCCAACAAAGTTACCGACAATTATAGAGTCAACAGTACTGTATAACTGCTGAAATATATTGCCTATAAGCATCGGTAGTGAAAACAGAAAAATAACTTTAAAGGGATGTCCCTCCGTAAAATCTTTTGCCATTATTAAAACCTCAACTTTCTTCAAAAATATAAATACCCCTCACTTACGTGAGAAGTATTCATATAAACACGTTATACGACTTTGTACTTTGATGATAACACAACCATATATTTTTGTCAATATGTGAAGATAGCCGAAAAGAAAATGGAAATTATGTGATATTACACAATGTGATAAAATATAATTTTTAGTATTTATTCACCATTATACAGAAATCATTTCAGCTCCACTACTGTTACGCCGCTGTCCCCTTCTCCGTAAGATCCCAATCTAAAAGAAGCCACATTTGGGTGTCTTTTAAGATGATTATGCAAACCGGCACGAAGAGCGCCTGTTCCCTTGCCGTGAATAAGATACAAAGTGTGCATTTTATGCATTACACCGTTATCTATAAATCTGTCAACTTCCAAAATGGCATCATCAACGGTCATACCCAAAAGATTTATTTCCATATTGGAGTCTCTCTGATTTGTGGACACAACTTTTGATACCGGTGTTTTATACTTATTGTTTTGCTTTTTAGGAGGAGTAATATCCGGGTAAAGGTCTGTAATAGGCACTTTTGTTTTAATAACCCCGGCCATTACCTCAACCATGCCGTTGCTGTTTGCAGGGCCTTGAACAACGGCCCGTTTATTAAGGCTGGCAATGATAACCCTGTCGCCTTTCTTAACGCTTTCAAGTATAGGATGCTGTGTAACCGCCTCCTCCGGCTCTGCCACATCTGCAAGTAACTTACTTGTTTTGTTTCTGGCAATATCCCTTGCTGTCTGCAATCTTTGCCGTGCCGAACGGTTTTCCTGTTTTTGCAATGCTTTCAATTCATCGGAAAGTTTATATGCTTCATCCTGCACCTTTTGTGCACTTTGCCTTGCTCTTTCGGTCATCAAATCCGCCTCCTGTTGAGCTTTTTTAATGATCCGATCACTTTTTTCCTGTGCAAGCTTTATTTTTTCACCGGCTGAACTTTTAAGATGTTCTATTTCCTCCCGGCGCCGATTAAGCTGCTTTTTCATATCTTCAAGCTGTGAAAATACCTTGTTGAGATTTTTATCATCGTTTGAAAGATAATCTTCGGCTTTTTTTATAATTTCATCACTTATACCCAGCTTTTGGCTGATATAGAAAGCGTTTGATTTGCCGGGAACACCGACTATAATTTTATAAGTAGGCCTTAAAGTTTCAACATCAAACTCGCAACTTGCATTTTGTACGCCGTCTGTTTCAAGAGCGTAAATTTTAAGTTCGCCGTAGTGAGTTGTAGCTATTACTTTTGCCCCTTGATGACGCAGTTGTTCTATTATGCTCAATGCCAAGGCAGCGCCTTCTGCAGGGTCTGTGCCGGCGCCCAGTTCGTCCATTAAAACAAGGCTTTTATCCCCGGCAATATTCAGTATTTTGGCAATATTTGTCATATGACCGGAAAAAGTCGAAAGACTTTGTTGTATGCTTTGTTCATCACCTATGTCAACCAGAATATTTTCAAACAAGCAAACAGAACTGTTTTCATTGGCGGGAATAAGTAAACCGCTTTGAGCCATGGTGCACAGCAAACCGGCTGTTTTAAGAGATACGGTTTTACCGCCTGTGTTAGGGCCTGTTATAATCATTGTGTCATAATCATAACCCAAAGATATATCTATCGGCACGGCGGTTTTAGGGTTAAGCAAAGGATGTCTTGCCTTTACAAGGTTAAATTTTAAATTTTTATTTATATACGGTTTAACACCGTTATATTTTATTGCGAGTTTTGCCCTTGCAATGTATTTGTCCATTTCAAGCAATTTGCCGTAACTATCCTTGAAAAGGCCGGAGTTTGACGCCACAAGCCGAGAAAATTTAGCTAAAATACGGTTTATTTCCTCTTGTTCAAGATTATAAAGCTGCATAACCTTGTTGTTTAAATCGGCAATAACAGCCGGTTCTACAAAGAATGTGGAGCCGGAGGAAGAAACATCGTGTACTATACCCGGCACTTCGTTTTTATACTCACTTTTAACCGGAACTACAAATTTATTCCGTCTTATTGTAACTACAGCCTCTTGTAAGTATTTTTGATATGTGGAACTTTTTATAATGCCGTCAAGTTTATCCCTTACGGCACTTTCGGTTTGTTTTATTTTTCGGCGTATATCATATAACTCGTCACTTGCGTTATCGGCCACCTGCGTGTCCGAAAGTATCGCCTCCGATATTGCCTTTTCCAGCCGATTATTATCGTAAATTGTGGAAACAGTCCAATCAAGTACACTGTCGATGCGCTCGTATTGAAAATACCATTTTTTTATCCTGTCAAAATTGCGATACATCCGGGCAATGTGCAAAAGTTCGCCACAGGTTAAAATTGCGCCCTTTTCCGCACGGACTACCCGGTCAAGAGAGCCCCGTGCGCTGTCAAGTCGTGGCTCGGAGTATTTAAGTATGTATGAATAGAGTACATCTGCTTTTAAGAGTTCTTCTTTTATGAAATCATAATCCCGAGAGGGCTTTAATTTAAGAGCATTTTCTCTTGTTTCATCAAAAACACAGAGCGATGACAGTTGCTCCGTTATTTTGTCAAATTCTAATGATTTTAAACTTTTTTCTATCAATTTTTATCTCCCGATAACATGTATATCTTTAAAAAAATTTAATGTATTGTAAAACCTGCCGGTTTGTTTTAGAACATATTCCTCGCAAATTTTAAAAACCGGCAACTGGTACGGTTTGGCCAAATCAAAGGAAAACATCTGTTCCAGGTCTGCAAGGATAAAATATCTCAGTGCCATAACCGATGGCATTTTAAGTTTTATAACATCTTGCGGCAATTCGGCAGCTGTGTGAAAACAATTTTGGCAGTACATCTCACCTTTTGATATGACAAAATAAAATGTTTCCGCCTCATATCTGCCACAGCGGCAGCAACCTACGATATTCGGCATAAAGCCTATATCTGCCATAAGTCGCATTTCAAAAGCGGCCTTGCACATATCCACATTCCATCTTTTTGAGGTCATAATGTGCAGTGTATTCAAAAACAGCCTTAAAATATCATTATTTTTATCATTTGGCACGGTGACTTCTACCGTGAGTTCCGACATATACATAGCCAATGAGAGAAAATCTATGTTCTCGCTCAATCCGTGGAATATATGTTTTACACTTGCCTCATTAAGCTGATATAAATCGGAATTTGCCGGCTTATATACAACAAAATCGCTATAAGTAAAAATGCCGATAGAGCTATGAAATTTGTTTTTCAATCTCATAGCTCCCTTGGCATAAATTTTTATCACTCCGAGTTCCTTACTTAAAACCTGAACAATTTTATCATTTTCATTCAGAGTGGTTTCTTTCAGTACTATCCCGGTTACTTTCTGCAATCGTTCCGTCATCTTTGTTTTCTACTGAATTTTGAAAATTCCTCAAATATTCAAGATAATCTTCCACACTGCCGGATTCAACAAACTTTTGCCAATAATCCATAAACAATACCTCTTTTTATGAAAAACTACATTTAGTTTATCCTTAAAAGTTACTTTTATTTATGGAAATTAAACCCTTACTCGTCTTTAAAGCCGAAATCGTTAAGGGCGTAATTAGAATCTCGCCAGTCCTCTCTCACCTTTACCCAACATTGCATATTGACTTTGGCCGCCAAAAATTCTTCTATATCGGTTCTTGCCCGTGTGGCTATCTTTTTAAGCATAGCACCCTGTTTGCCGATAATCATACCTTTGTGGCTCTTCTTTTCACAGTATATTACCACGCTTATATCAATGATGTTTTTACCCGGCCTGTCCTTGAATTTTTCAACTTCAACATTGGTGCCGTGGGGAATTTCATCTCGCATATATAAAAGAAGTTTTTCTCTGACAATCTCCGCCACAATTACTTTTTCGGGCATATTTGTAACTGCATCATCCTCAAAGTAATGGGGACTTTCCATGGCGTAACTGTCAATTTTATCCATTAGTCTGTCAACGCCGTCGTCTTCGATTGCGGAAATCAGCAAGACATCGTCAAAAACGCCCAATTCTTTTATGCGCCGAACTTGCCGTTCTCCATCACTTTTACTTTTTATGGTATCTTTTTTATTGATAACCCGCAACCGGGGTAATTTACTGCTTTTTATGTTTTCGATTATACCAAGCTCTGCATCGTTAAATTCGCCGTAAGGCTCAAAAAGCATAAGGACAAGATCCACATCGGATATTGTCTTTTTGCTTGTTTTTACCATATATTCACCCAGTTTTGTCTTAGGAGCATGGACGCCGGGGGTGTCCATAAACACGAACTGTGTTACGCCCTTTGTTAAAATACCGGTGATACTTGTCCTTGTTGTTTGTGGCTTGCTTGTAACTATGGCTATTTTTTCGCCAAGGATAATGTTCATAAGAGATGACTTGCCAACATTAGGTTTGCCCACAAGAGCTACAAAAATTGATTTAGATTCCATTTTTCACCTTTATCAGTTATTTTCGCTTTCGTCAACGCCATAAGAGAATGTGCGTGACAAACCGAGCTTTGTAAGGGTTGATTCTTCTTTTTCTCTCATTCTTACAGCCTCAATACCACCGTTTTCGTGGTCGTAACCCAACAGGTGCAACATTGAGTGAACTGTTAAAAACGCAACTTCCCTTTGGAGGCTGTGACCGTAAAGTTCGCTTTGCCGCTGAGCTTTTTCAAGAGAGATAACAATATCGCCCAATATCATTGCCCCTGTTTCCGGATTTCTGTCATAGTTGCCGTTTTCACCCAAAGGGAAAGAAAGAACATCAGTTTCAGTGGGCTTGTTCCTGAAATCGGTGTTAAGCTGTTTTATTTGCTCGTTGTCCACAAATGTTACCGAAATTTCACATGGTTCGGTAATACCCTCGTTTACCAAAACAGCGTTGCAGCTTCTTCTTACAAGTATTCTTATTCCCCGCGGAATTTTTATCTTTTTTTGACTGTCTTTAATCCAAACTTTATTTGCCATTATATTTGTTAAATCCTTTCCTTTCCTCAGAATTGTGTATTCTATCATTTTCGGCCTTGTCATAGGCCTTCACAATTTCCTGTACTAACTTGTGGCGCACAACATCCCTGTCGGTAAGACGCACCACCGCTATATCTTCTATATTTTTCAAGACACGAACCGCATCTTTAAGACCTGATTTTTTATCGGAGGGCAGGTCGATTTGTGTAATATCACCTGTGACAACAATTTTTGAGTTCATACCCATTCTTGTAAGGAACATTTTCATCTGTTCTCTTGTTGTGTTTTGCGCCTCGTCAAGTATTATAAAACTGTCGTCAAGGGTGCGGCCTCTCATATATGCCAAAGGCGCAACCTCTATAACACCTTTTTCAAGTAATTTTCCGTAGGTTTCTGCCCCCATCATATCAAAAAGTCCGTCATATAACGGCCTTAAATATGGGTCAACTTTATTTTGCAGGTCTCCGGGCAAAAAACCCAATTTTTCACCGGCTTCTACCGCAGGCCTTGTCAGAACAATTCTTGACACCGTGCCGGCCTTAAATGCCTTTACGGCCATTGCAACAGCCAGATATGTTTTACCTGTGCCGGCAGGGCCTATTCCGAATGTTATTGAATTTTCCTCAATAGCTTTCAGATAGTCTTTTTGACCCAGCGTTTTAGCCCTTATGGGCTTGCCTTTTGCGGTCAGTAAAACCAAATTTGAAGTGAGTTCTTTTGCCATTTTCGAGTTGTTGTCCACAGCTAATGACACACAGTATCTCACCGCTTGCTCATCAAGCTCGGTACCTCTTTTAAGCAAATCTTCCATTGCGGTTAAAACGCTCAATGTGTTTTTTACCGACCGGTCATCTCCTGTTATTTTAAACTGTGTACTTCTGCAAATAATCGCCGTACCTAACGATTTTTCTATATACCGTAAATTATTGTTAAACGGCCCGCATATTTCTAAAGCCGTGTCGTTATCCAAAACTTCAAATATTTTTTCTGACAAAAAATCACCCCTGTCCATGATTTAGTATAACACAGTAGCTTAAATAAGTAAATGAAAAACTTTATGGAAAATATCCCATAAAGAGCAAAAATTGTTGTAACATTTATACTTTTTAAATTATATTATAGCAGCCGTAAACCGTACAAGTAACATACACTCCGTCGTTGTCAAAATTATAGAAATATTCTCTGTTTGTTTCTTCCAAAAGCTTTTTGTCTGCGGTTATAAGATGTTCAATTTGTGTTTTTGCATTTTGCAAAGCACCGTTTTCGTCATAAGAAATATGCTTCGGTATTTTAGAGTAAACCGTTATCGACTTTTTTATTATTGGGAACAAAAATCCCATGATATTGACCTGAGATACTTTTTGATATGCGCTGTATTCTTCCGGCACCGACACACTGTGATTTACACAATCATCTATTGATAAAAAGTAATAATTTTTATTTTCATAATTGCCGTCATAAATATACACATCTCTTTCATAAGGGACATAAACCTGATAATTTTTATGAGAAATTGCCGTTATATAAGCCCTTGTAGGTGAAAATACACCGGATTTTTCATGAAAATTTGTGACAAGTACATCACCTTTACAGACTGTATCTCCGGCTTTGTAATCGGAATATCCACGATAAACCCTTATATCCTTTATTATCCCATCGGCATTTGCCAGAATAACATCATTGGTTTGGTCTTTTATATATTCTTCTGCTTTAATAGAAGTATATATATTACAATTTAATATTCCTCTGTAAAAATTAAGCGTTGCATAGCCCACTCCATCGCAATTTTGAACTATCTTTTTGGCGGTTTGTTCAAATTTTTCTTTATTGTAAAATTTACCGATAAATACCTCATTTTCAATCATTTGGTTCATAACCGCATTTTTCATATCTTCATTATCCGTATTTATATTTATTTTCCATACGGTTTGGTCATACACGATTGTCAGCAATACAAAAATAATTGCAGCCGCTACAATTCCCTTTCGGTTTAATATTGGCTTTATTTCATAATAAAATCCATATTTTTTTATTTTTCGCACACGACAGCCGAATTTTTTACCAAGCTTTACAACTTCTTTATAATCCCGAGCTTTACATACTGCGGTTACTGTTAGATCATTATATCTTATATTTTTTATATAAATTTGTCTTTCTATTAACTCATTTATAAATTCCGCATAAAACCCGGATTCAATTTTAAATTTTACATAGGCAAACACTATTCCACCTCCGAAAATTCTATTCTCTCTATATTACCGGATATATAGCACGTATGTTTGTCACAGCCTAATATCAATATTTTGCTGCCGTAAATATTTATCTGTTTTCTGTCTGCAAGTAATGATATATATGCATCTGTGCACTGCAAAAGTTTTTTAAAATTTTCTATGCTTACATTGCCATTCGTATCTATGGAAATAAGAGTTTTATTTATCTCGACGGATTTTTCCGTCAAATTATTTATCACCGTTTTAATTCTGTCTTTCATACTTTGACCCCCGCTACATATATATTTAATGGAGAGGTTATGTTATGATAAATAAAATTCTTAAAACTGCTTTTTTTCTCGGCACACTTGCAATATTTTTTCAAAACGGAGATGTTATTACAAATTCTGTAAAAGCCGGGCTTGAATTATGTTACAGCGCAGTTATACCATCCCTGTTTGTTTTTATGGTTCTGTCTGCGGTTTTGTCTCAAAGCCCTGGGGCAAAAATCGTTGCTCTGCCTCTGTGGCCTTATGCAAAGCTTTTAAAGGCAAAAGATGCGGGAAAAACAGCCGGATACATTTTCCTTGCTCTTTTAGGCGGGTTTTCCGCAGGGGCAATGATGCTTGGCAAAATAAAACTATCCTGTAAAGATAGTAACCGGCTGAGTGTACTTGCCATTGCAATGGTAAATAATTCGCCGTCTTTTTGTATAATGACCGTGGGATTTATATTGCTGGGCAACAAGAATATAGGTGTTTTGTTATTTGTTTCTCTGACATTGGCAAGCCTTATAACAGCATTTATTTTTTCATTTATTTTAAAATATGAGTATATTTCTTTTTCCCGGGACGAAAAAAGTGACAGACCCTCTTTTGTCGACTGTGTAAAGAACGCTGTTACAGCCATGACATTTATATGTGGATTTGTCGTGTTTTTCAACTGCTTGTGCAGCGTTATTTTAAAATATATAAACTTTCCTTTTTCGATTTTACCGATAGCTCTTTCGGAAGTAACATACGCCTGCAAATATTGTGCAGAAAACACGGAAAGAAATATATATTTAATATGCTTTCTGTTGAGTATTTTGCCTATAAGTACACTCTGCCAAGTATACGGATTTGTGGGAGATAAAACCGTAATAAAAAATTTAATTCTTTCAAGATTTATACATACTCCGGTAAGTTTAACGATATTCTCTCTTTTGCTTCATATATTTCCAAACTATTCGGCAGCAAGTGCAACGGATATTATATCTGTAAGAAAATATCGGGTAAATGCCGAAGCGTCTCTTATTTTATTTTTAATTGCGGTTTTGTTTATTATTATTTTTGATAAAAATAAACTGTTTACTAAATTTTCAAATTAAGATATAATATAAACTGTAAAGAGGTGAAATTATGTCTTTGTTTAAAAAAGAAAAATACATATTTGATAAAAATATATCCCCTGCCTGCGAATACTGCGAATACGGCAGTAAGTCAAGAGATAATGCAATGATTCTATGCAAGAAAAAAGGCATTGTATCCCCCTTTTACTCCTGTAATAAATTTGTATACAACCCGATAAAGCGCACACCAAAGCGCAGGCCGGATATGCCCAAGTTTTCAAAGGAAGATTTTAAATTATAAGTTAAAAGCTGTAAACCCGTAAAAGGATTTACAGCTTTTGTTATTTTAAATTAAAAGTATTTTTCTGCCAAATTTACAAGGCCAACTCAAAGTCAAGAGTATTTTAAAAATTTTTTAAAAACAAGAGAATGCAAATAGCACTCTCTCATAATGTATATAATCAAATTTTTACTATGTTAATCTCGTTGCCGTTTTCTTTTAAAATTTTTATTAAATCTTCTGTTTTAAGCCAAACTGTAGCGGTGTTTTCGTTTGGATGTACGCCTATCATACCGTCGCCGGACAGTAAGTCTTCGTCAATATAAAATTTTACTTTTTGTTCTTTATCGTTTAAAAGACCGAAAGGCGTTACGGAACCCGGTGTAAGCCGAAGAATATCTATAAGGTCGTTTTCTGAGGCAAAAGATAAATTTCTTATTCCGTTTTGTTTTCTGAATTCTTTTAAATTTACTCTTTTTTCTTCTTTTACCGTTATAAGATAATAGTTAGCCTTTTTATCGTCACGGACAAAAAGATTTTTAGCGGAATAGGGATACGGCAAATGTAGATTGTCCATTTCCTCCATATTGTAAACCGCCGGATGTTCGGTTACTTCATACTGAATATTATTGTCTTTTAAAAATTGATAAACTTCCTGTTTGTTCATTTTTAATACCTTTTGTATCAAAATCCAAATTTAATTTTATTTAAAGGGAAAATCCTTAAAACTGCCTTTCCCATAATGCTGTGGGTTTCTATTGTGCCAACTTCCCGTGAACGGGAATCTCGTGAGTTATTGCGATTATCACCCATCAAAAACACCTGCCCCTGAGGAACCGTAACTTCAAGTGGTTCCCGATTTGACACTGCCATAGGCTCCCTTATATATTCTTCGGACAAGACGCTGCCGTTTAAATATACCTGGCCGGAGGAATAATCTATTCTTATGGTGTCCCCGGCAACGGCTACAACACGCTTTATCAACAGTTTACCGGTGCCGTTACTGTTATCGGTTACTACCACATCTCCCCTTTGCAAATCAGAATAAAGGGTTGTGATGATAAGTCTGTCGTTATTTTGTAGTGTATTCGTCATAGATTCGCCGTCAACGCTGACTACCCTAAATAAAAACACCATTACAAATGTAACCGTCAATGCGGAAAGGCAAATTGTTTCCACAAAGTCATAAATTTTATTCATAAATATCTCCCATAAACAAAAAAGAGGGCGTAATGTGCCCTCTTAAATGTCTTATTTGATTTTTTCTTTAACTTTGGCAGCTTTACCAACTCTGTCTCTGAGGTAGAAGAGCTTAGCACGGCGAACACGACCGCTTCTAACAATTTCAACCTTTTCAACGAATGGTGAGTTAACCGGGAATACTCTTTCAACACCTACGCCGTAAGCTGTTTTTCTTACTGTAAATGTTTCCTGAACACCGCCGTGCTTTTTAGCAATAACGATGCCTTCAAAAATCTGAATTCTTTCCTTTTCGCCTTCTTTAATGCGGCAGTGAACTTTAACAGTATCACCTACATTTATTTCAGGCTTGTCTTCTTTAAGCATACCTTTGGTAATCAATTCAAGTGCGTCCATTTTAATTCCTCCATTTTTGCTAAGACATTCATACCCGGTACACTCTGTACCGACAGCGGACTGCCCGTTTAATGTTAACATTAACCCTGTTGATGGTACAACAGACACTAACGCTTTAGTATGATACCATAAACCACAGAAAAAAGCAAGTACTTTTTATAGAAATTCAGCCTGTTTTGCCCGAATTTAAAGATTGGTTACAGAGTGGCTTCGATTTATCCTCCATGCGATGAATATACCTAAATGCAAGAAATGTTTCATAGAGAAAAAGAAGTAAAACAGAGAATATAATCATATCCCACCAAACAGCCCAGTGTGGAGAATAGCACGGCACTTCCTGCCTGTAATTTGCCCGATGTTCGGATACTTCTATTCTCTCTGCCAATATTTGGGAAAATACAAGGGTAAACACGAGATAGATTTGATAGAGAATACCCTGCGGAATTTGATTTACAAGTATAAGTATGATTGAAACAAGAAAAGAGTAGTAATAATTTCTAACTGCAAGGGCGGCCGGTAAATCATAAATACAATTTTGGGCGATTATATTGCCGATTACAGGCATAGACAACTGAATAAATTCCACAGCCAAAAGCCGAATAATCTTCTTGTTTATGTTTTTAATCGTCACAACATATCACTCCAAAAAATACTTATCAGCTTTATTTTAAATGATAAATTAAGTAATGTCAATTATTCTACTGCCTTACATTGTCTAATCGGTCGCTAAATTTAAAATAAAGTAAACCATAAAAAGCAACATAGCCCGGATAATGCCGTAATTTTGCCCGGCTAAACACATAGCGATACCAATAAACCCAATAAAAATCACCGTTAAAATACTGATTGATTTACAGTGATTTTGATAAAATTTGCTTGTAATATATAAAATCTGCCCGCCGTCAAGATAATATACAGGCAGCATATTAAAAACAAACATTATTAAATTCACCCCAAAAGCCGTGTATCTTTGTATTGTAAACCTGTTATTGTATAAAAAGCAAAATATTACAGTCAGAGTTAAATTTACCCCCGGCCCCCGAGCCAAAATATATTTTAAATGTTTTTCATTTTTTATATCGTTTATCATTTTTATGCCAAAAATACTTATTTCGATTTTCGGGACTTTATTCAGCAATATAATATACACAGCTATATGGCCGGTTTCGTGTGCAAAACTTGACAGCAAGCATATTTTAAAAATATTCAAATTATCAAAATACAGACAATAAAAGCAAAGCAATAAAAAGAAAAACAGATTTCTAAATTTCAAGACAGTACACCGGATTGTATTTAATACCGTTTACGGCAAATTCAAAATGCACATGAGGTCCTGTCCGCCGGCCGGTATCCCCCATTGTGGCTATCACTTGCCCTTGTAAAATTTTATCTCCAGTTTTCACCAGTAAAAATTGGTTGTGAGCATAAAGATTTGTTATTTCATCATCCACCGCAACTTTAATGTAATTACCTGCGATATTTGAATAACCGCAGTCTATTACTTTGCCGGAAAAAGACGCCTTTACAAATGACCCCTTTGAGTTTGCGATGTCAATGCCTGTGTGAAAATCCTTATTTTTCTTGTTAAACGGATCTTTTCTAACCCCGAATGAAGAAGAAACATACCCAACCGCAGGCAGTATTCCCCTTTTTTCTACCCTGTATTTTTCAGTGCTTACATTTGTGGGAATATCCGTAGATTTACCTCTGCTTTGTATTACATAATACACTTCTTTCAGCTTTAACAGCGCCTCGGAAATTTCCTTTTCCATAAGTTCGGTATATTTTTCATAAGAAAAGTTATTTTTGGTATAATCATTTTTTTCAAAAAAATCCGCATAGCCCTCTTTGGCATACTGAAACAGTGTATTATCACCTGTTTTCAACATAAAAGCCGTGACTATCATCACCGCCATAAAAAATATTTGCAAATACAAATAGATATTGTTATCTTTTACAGGTTTTTTAAGTATTTTATCATACCGGGTTTGCAAATCTTCCGGTATTATTTTCTTTTCTTCCGAATTTTCTTTTTGCCACATTTTATTTGCCCTCCGCTGTTTAATTTTATGCGGCAAATCGTTTGAATATAATAAGACGATGCCGTTTTGTTGGCATCGTCTTAGAATTACAGAATGTTTTCTTCTCTCATTCGTCTTTCGATATATGGGTCTAAATCGAGGAAATCTCTGAATTTTTCATATTTTTCGTATTCTGTTTTGTTGAAACCGCCGTCCCTTATGGCACGGATTGCAAGGTTTTTAGGGGTGTGTTCGGTTTCGATAAATTCCATAACCGTAACATCAAACCCCAAAGCCTTTAAAATTTGTGCACGCAAGCTGTCCGTTGCAAGAGCTGTCATTCTGTCTTTTAAAATACCAAACTGCAATATAGGCTCTAAATTTTCATTTTCAATCTGCCTGAAAAATTCGTGCTGGCAACAAGGCACCGCAATTATAATTTTGGCGTTGAATTTAAGGCTTTGAACAATTCCCTCGTCTGTGGCATTATCACAGGCGTGAAGCATAATTACCATATCAACATCCTGTGTGCGAGAATAATCTTTTATGTTTCCCTTTTGAAATTCAAGGCTGTCATATCCCAATTCTCTCGCCACTTTATTGCAGTAATCAATAACTTCTTCCTTTAAATCAAGACCGGTTATTTCCGCCTGCATATTTAAAATTTTAACAACATAGTAATAAAGGGCGAATGTGAGATAAGCCTTACCGCAACCGAAATCAACAATTTTTAAAGGTCTGTCCTTCGGCAACATATCTATTGAGGGCTTTATCAATTCAAGATATTTATTTATCTGCCTGAACTTGTTGTATTTTGAATTTACAACCTTACCGTCTTTTGTCATTACACCGAGATAAACGAGAAAATCTATGTGTTCGTCCTCGTTTAAAATGTAACGCTTTTTCTTATTATGTCCGCCTATGGCAATTTTTTTGGTGGCTACCATGGTCTTGGCTTTAACCTTGTCCCCGTAACAATTTATGTGATAATCGCTTTCGGTGCCGTAAACCATACACTGTGTGAAATAATTTTCCAACAACAGGCTGATTTCGTCAACCAAGTTATATTCTTCCACATTTCTGTGTTTAACCTGATTTTTTACCGTGTACTCAAATTGGTACATAATGCCTTTTGAGGAATTATAAGGTTTTATCGTCACTTTTGAATATTCGCACTCTGCGCCTTTTTTAAGATTGCTTATAACAACTCTTACTATTTCTTGCCGGAAATATTTTTCTATTTTATCTTTTATCATATTTTTAACCTAAATACAGAAAAATCATAGAGATTTCTCTATGATTTATTCTGCATATAATTTTACATATTTTCGATAGCGGCAACAACCATATCTTTAAGTATAGCAGGGTTGCCCTTGCCACGACTTTCTTTCATACACTGGCCAACAAGGAAGCCCACAACATTTGTTTTGCCTGATTTGTAGTCGGCAACGGCTTTTTCGTTGTTAGCAAGAACTTTTTCAACTATAGCCGCAAGTGCGCCTGTGTCACTTACCTGTGCAAGGCCTTTTTCTTTAACGATTTCGTTTACATCACAGTCTTTGTCAAGAATAACCTCAAATATCTGCTTACCGGCAGCATTTGAAATTGTCTTTTTCTCGATAAGTTCAATCATTGTTGCAAGATTTTCGGCTGTAAGAGCAAGATCTGTAATGTCGCAGTGTCTTTCGTTCATAACTTTGTAAAGGTCGCCTAAAATCCAGTTTGAAACTGATTTAGCCTCAATTTTTTTAGCTTTCAAGCAATCCTCAAAGAATTTTGCAACATTTTTGTTCTGTGTCAAAAGTTCTGCATCGGCTCTCTGCAACTTGTAGTCGTTCATATATCTGATTGTCTTTGCAACCGGCAATTCAGGCAAGCTTGCCTTAATCCGGTCGATTTTAGACTGAGGAACAATATATGTGAGCAAGTCCGGATCCGGGAAGTATCTGTAATCCTGTGCGTCTTCCTTTGAACGAAGAAGAACACTTCTTCCCTTTACATCGTCCCATTTTCTTGTTTCCTGTTCGATTACACCGCCGTTTGAAAGAACATCAATCTGTCTTCTTGCCTCGTATTCGATAGCTCTGTGTGCGGCAGAGAAGCTGTTTACATTCTTCATTTCAACTCTTGTGCCGAACTTATCAGAACCCATAGGCCTTACGGAAACGTTTACATCACAACGGATACTGCCCTCCTGCATTTTGGCATCGGAGATACCCAGATACAAAAGAGTTGTTCTGATTGTATCAAGATATGCCTTTGCCTCGTCAGCTGAGCGAATATCAGGCTCGGAAACAATCTCGATAAGCGGAACACCGCAACGGTTGTAATCGGCAAGTGTGCCGCCCAATCCGTCGTCATGGATAAGTTTGCCTGCGTCCTCTTCAATATGTATTCTTGTAACGCCGATTCTCTTAACCTCATCGCCTACAAGTACATCAAGATAGCCGTTTTCGCAAAGAGGCACATCAAACTGAGAAATCTGATAAGCCTTAGGCAAGTCGGGATAGAAATAGTTTTTTCTGTCCTGTTTTGTGATACCGTTTATTTTACAGTTAAGGGCATGACCCATTTTAATGGCATACTCTACAACCTGTTTGTTGAGCTTAGGCAATGTACCCGGCATACCCATACAAATCGGACATACATTTGTATTTACCTCTGCGCCGAACTCGTTTTTACAGCTACAAAAAATCTTCGTTTTAGTGGAAAGCTCTGCATGGACTTCAAGACCCACTACAATTTCATAATTTGAATTCATAATTTAAAACTCCTTTACCGCAAAGCCACCCACAGTGTTCTCGTAGCATTTGGCAACTGTCAACAAAGTAGATTCGCTGAATTTTTTACCTATAACCTGGAATCCGATAGGAAGATTGTTAGCGTCAAAACCACATGGAACGCTTATGCCCGGCAAGCCTGCAATGTTAAGTGTAACGGTACATATATCGCCTGCATACATAGCCAAGGGATCGTCGCTCTTTTCGCCTATCTTAAATGCGGTTGTAGGGCTGAGAGGAGTAATAATTGCATCGCAAACACTTAAAACATCGTTAAATTCTTTTGCAATGTTCTTCTGCAACGCCTTTGCCTTTTTGTAGTAAGCGTCATAGAAACCGGAAGAAAGCACATATGTACCCAACATAATTCTTCTCTGTACTTCCCGACCGAAGCCCTCACTTCTGCTGGAAACATACAACTCTTCAAGATTGCCTCTCTTTGAGCCTGAATAACCGTACTTTACACCGTCATATCTGCCGAGGTTTGAAGATGCCTCTGCGGAAGAAATAATGTAGTATGCAGAAAGAGCATAGTCGGTAGACGGAAGTGAAACTTCAACAATTTCGGCACCCTGTGCTTTAAGTGTTTCAATAGCGCCGTAAACCTTTTCCTTAACTTCAGGTGAAATACCGTCGCCAAAGTACTGCTTAGGAATACCGAATTTCATTCCCTTTACGCTGTCGCCGTACCGTGTATATTTGTAATCCTTACTTGTGGCATCCATTTCGTCCTTGCCGCAAATTGTTTCAAAGAGCAATGCTGCGTCGTCAACTGTTCTTGCCATAGGACCTATTTGGTCAAGTGATGAACCGAAAGCCACAAGGCCGTATCTTGAAACAGCGCCGTATGTAGGCTTCATACCCACAATACCGCAAAGGCTTGAAGGCTGTCTGATGGATCCGCCTGTATCTGAGCCCAATGCAACCGGAACCTGGCTTGCGGCAACGGTTGCGGCAGAGCCTGAGGAGGAACCGCCCGGAACTCTTGTTATATCCCAAGGGTTTCTTGCTTTTTGGAATGCCGAGTTTTCACCTGAAGAACCCATGGCAAATTCATCCATTGTTGTTTTACCTATGATAATGGCATCATTGTCATAAAGTTTCTTGACAACTGTCGCATCATATGGAGGAACAAAATTTTCAAGCATTTTTGATGCGCAGGTTGTGCGCAGATGTCTTGTACACATATTGTCCTTTACGGCAACCGGAACGCCTGCCATTTTACCCAAGGCCTCGCCTTTGGCTATCTTTTCGTCAACTTTTTCGGCCTTTTTCAAAGCGTCCTCAAAGTTGTATGAAATATATGCCTGTATATCCTTATCTGTTTTTTCAATTCTGTCAATTACAGACTTTGTAATCTCAACAGATGACACTTCCTTCTTTTCAAGAAGGTCTTTCATCTGCATAGCTGTTAAGCTGTATAATTTATCCATTTTTAACTCCTTCTTGAAATCAATCAACAACTTTTGGTATCAATAAGCAGCCTGCGGCTGTTCTCGGTGCGTTAGCAAGCATTTCGTCTCTCGGTGATGAGGGTTTAACTTCATCCTCACGAAGCTCCATTGTGTCCTCCGGGTCAAGCAATGCGCCGTCAAGAGAGATGTCCGGCAACTGTTCAACCATGTCGATTATGCCTGACATTTCCTTTTGAAATTTTTCAACCTTGTCATCTGGAATTGAGAGCTTTGCAAGTTTTGCGATATGCTTAATATCAATTTCCATTTTATATTACTCCTTTTATTTATTTATCATCTTTAAAAATTCTTCTTCCGTAATTACCGGAATACCTAAACTGTTAGCTTTGTCAAGCTTACTGCCGGCTTTTTCCCCTGCAAGCACATAGCTTGTCTTTTTGGAAACAGAAGATGACGCCTTGCCGCCGTTGTCCCGAATAAGCTTTTCAGCCTCATCTCTTGACAAGGTCGGCAGTGTGCCGGTTACAACAATGGTTTTGCCTTTTAAGACATCGCTTTCCACCGATGAGGTGTACTGCATATTCACGCCTTTTTCTTGCAACCTGCGAATTACATTTCTAACGCTTTCGCTTTTAAAATATTCCGCAACGCTTTCCGCCATTATGTCACCGATACCGTCAATTTTTATTATATCTGTTATTTGCGCATTTATCAAGCCTTCTATCGAATTAAATTCTTCACAAAGCAATGTTGCGGCCTTTGCCCCTACATTTCTTATGCCCAAAGCAAACACCAGCTTGTCCAAATTTCTTGATTTTGAATTCTCAATGGCATTGATAAGATTATTTGCGGATTTTTCCTTGAATCCGTCTATTTTAAGTGCGTCATCTACGGTTAAATCATAAATGTCCGCCACATCGTGTATCATCTTTTTATCCGCAAGCTGATAAATAACCGCTTCTCCCAAGCCTTCAATATCCATTGCATCTCTCGATGCGAAATGTATAAGATTGCGCACAAGCTGTTCCGGGCAATCCGGATTGTTGCACCTTAAAGCGGATTCATCGGTTTTTACAACAGGTGCGCCGCAAGACGGACAAATAAGCGGGATTTGAAAAGAACCCAAGCTGTTTTTCTTGGCCAAACGAACAACTTCCGGGATAATATCACCGGCCTTGCGCACAACTATTGTGTCGCCTATGTTTATCTGCTTTTCGTCTATAAAATCCTGATTGTGCAAAACTGCTCTTTGCACGCTTGTTCCTGCAAGCTGAACTGTATCAAATACAGCAGTCGGAGTCAAAACACCCGTTCTGCCCACGGAAATTTCTATATCTTTTAAGACAGTTTCTTTTTCTTCCGGGGGATATTTATAGGCTATTGCCCAGCGTGGGTATTTATTGGTACTGCCCATTGCGGTGCGCTGTGCCAAATCATTTACTTTTATAACGGCGCCGTCAATATCGAAGGAAAATTCTCCTCTCATATTGCCGATAATCTCAACTTGTTTGATAGCTTCTTCTATGTCGTCACAAAGAATATACCTTGGGCAAACATTAAAGCCGAAATCCTTTAATTTATCCAACGACTCTTTATGAGTTGCAACGGTAAAATCATCGCTTGCCTGCTGTAAGTTAAATATAAATATATCCAGCCGGCGCTCCCGTGTAATTTTACTGTTCTTTTGCCTTATTGAACCGGAAGCGGCATTTCTCGGATTTTTAAAAGGCTGCTTGCCCTCGTCCTCCTGCTGCCTGGCCAGTTTTAAAAACACCGCCCTGGGCATATATACTTCGCCGCGTACTTCCAAAAAGCGAGGAGCATTTTCAATTCTTTTGGGAATTGATTTGATTGTGGCGAGATTTTGGGTTACATCTTCCCCAACTGTGCCGTCTCCTCTTGTTGAACCCCTTGTAAACACACCGTTTACATATTCAAGGCTCATAGACAGGCCGTCTATTTTAGTTTCCACTACATATTGCGCCTTGCCCACTGCGTCTTTTACTTTTCTGTCAAAATCACGTAACTCCTCATAGGAAAAAGCGTCCAAAAGGCTTTCCATTTTTACTGTGTGAACAACCTTTTCAAAAGAAGACGACGCCATACCCTGCACTTTTTGCGTAGGTGAATCGGCGGTTATAAGCTGCGGAAATTCGTTTTCTATGCTTTTCACCCTATTTACAAGCATATCATACTCGTAATCGGATATTTCTGTTCGATTTTCCTGATAATAAAGGTTGGAATGATAAGCAATAGTCTTTTTTAATTGCTCCAATTCCGAAATTGCATCTTGAATATTCATTTCTTATACCTCAATATGGTATTATAACAAATTTTGTGTAGAATTACAACATTATCCCAGCCGAAAAATTTTATCAGAAATATTATTCGGCACATTTCCGACTATTATTACTTGGGCGATGCAAACTTTCGTTTCAAAATTTGCGGTAGTTGTATAATTGGGAATTAACGCCAAAGCCGTAACCCGCACATTTACATAAATTTTGTGTAGCACTTGATTTATTCCGGTGTTTGTAAATTCGCTTTCTATATTGGTTTCAACATACACCGCCGGCGAAATCGTAAATTTAATTTTCGGGCCTTTGTTTTGCAGTAAATCTACATTTGTAATGTTGCCCAGAGGAATATAAATATCCGTTTGTCCTATATCTTCTACGGATTTTATTATTTCCGAGGTTATATTTGATTTTATATTGTTAATAAGAACACTGTTATATGTTAAAAATGTAACATCACCCGAAGAATTTTCATTTATTTTTACCCATTCGTCATAATCGGTATCGGTTTTTAGCAGTTCCCGAGCTATTACTTTATTTACAGCCCGGGTGATTATCCCCTGTACTTTGTATTTGGCCATATCCGACACCTGCGGCCTTAATCTTAAATCTACAAACAATATTATAAAAACCGCCAAAATCGGCGGCAAAAGAAAAATAAGACGGCTCACTTTTAATTTTTTGCCGTATAAGTTCTTTTTAATCATAAACATCACCTTATTCTCACTATATTCTTTTGCGAAGAACAGGGTGAAAAATAAGGTTCTGCCGCTTAAAGACAGAACCTTAATATTCAAAAATCAATTTGAAATTATATACGAAATTTCCACAAGTTTGGAATCCAAAACCTTTTTCATTGAAAGTGCTTCTTCAATGTCATAGTCAACAACAGCGCCGTTTTTAATGGCAACTATTCTGTTATACTTACCATCGTCTACAAGCTCTACCGCATGAACACCCATCTGTGCCGCAACAACACGGTCTCGCAAAGACGGCGAGCCTCCCCTTTGCACATGACCCAAAACAGTGGCTCTTGTTTCTATGCCGGTGTTCTTTTCTATTTCTTCCGCAATTTGGAACACCTGACCAACGCCCTCGGCAACCAAAACAATAAAGTTTTTCTTGCCCTTGCGCTGAGTTTCTTTTATTCTCTCAACTACATCTTCCTGTATGTTTATTTCTCCCATTTCCGGGATAAGAACACACAATGCGCCTGTGGCTATGGCGGTATTTATTGCCAGGTAACCTGAATGTCTGCCCATAACCTCTACAACACAGCATCTTTCATGGCTTTGGGTTGTGTCCCTCAGCTTATCTATCATCTCCATAGCCGTGTTGAGAGCTGTATCATAACCTATTGTGTATTCGCTGCAAGCGATGTCGTTGTCTATTGTTCCCGGAATACCGATACACTTTATACCCTTTTGGGAAATCGCAAGGCAACCTCTGAACGAGCCGTCGCCGCCTATAACAACCAATGTGTCGATACCGTATCTTCTGCAGGTTTCAGCCGCCTTTTGCTGCCCCTCTTCCGTCATAAACTCCATAGAGCGGGCGGTATAAAGCATTGTGCCGCCACGGTGAATTATCTCGGATACAGACCTTAAATCCATATCAAAGATATCATCGGTCAAAAGTCCGTTGTAACCGTGCCTTATTCCTTTTACTTTGTAGCCCTTGCTGAGCGCCGCACGCACAACAGCACGAATTGCCGGGTTCATTCCCGGTGCGTCGCCGCCGCTTGTTAAAATTCCTATAGTACCTTTCACAACATTTTCGCCCATTTTACACTCTACCTCCGTTTATTCCACAAACACCGCATTGCCCTTTCCGGCGTAAAAACCGATTGTATCCATAAGTGCCAAAGAACGCCTTACCCAATATTTTTCCGGGGCTAAAACATACTGTTTTGTGTCCTCAAAATAGAAATAGACCGGTATATTTCCCTTGAAATCCATAAGGTGAATAGGCATTTCTCTGAAAACGGGATCGTTCTTGCTTTTAACCTTGATATAAAGACCGTATTTTGAATTTTTCTTTTTGGACAGAAGGTTTTTGCCCTCTTCGGAGCCCACCCGATAAATTTCGTTTGCTATAATGGTAGGCTTATCGTCCTTTATGTCTATTGTGCCTGTTACGATTATTGCTTTGTCCTGAACAAGAAAATCCGAACACTGTCTGTACAGTTTCGGGAAAACAACCATTTCCATAGACGAAGTGAGATCTTCAATAGTGAAAAAGCCCATAATTTCATCTTTTTTGGTGGTGTGATTTCTGCCCTTGCTTATAATGGCAACCAATGTTTGTTTTGTATTATCGTATATCCGATTGCCGTCATTCGTCAATTTAGAAATGTTGCAAGTTGATAGATTTTTAACATATTCTATATTGCTTTCTAAGGGATGACCGGAGAAATACATACCGGCAAGCTCTTTTTCATAGTGCAGCTTATCAATATATGTGTATTCTTCGGCCTGCGGGAAGCCTGCGTCATCATCAAATTTATATACGCTGTCGGCTCTGTCCTCAACATCCGAAGGCAGGTCGAACAAATCGAGCTGGCCGTCCATCTTTTGACGGTTTGTGTTATTTACGCTGTTCATGGCATTCTCTATATTTATATAAAGTCTGCGCCTGTTTATGCCAAATTGGTCGAAGGCTCCAACCTTTGCAAGGGATTCCATTCCCCTTTTGTTAAACCCGCTTTTGTCGGACATACGGTTTAAAAAGTCAAAAACGCCTTTATAATCACCGTTTTTTTCTCTTTCGGCAACTATATAATCCACAAAGCTCTTGCCTACGTTTTTTACGGCAGCCATACCGTAGCGAATGTTATCACCCTCAACGGCAAATCCCGAATAGCCTTTATTTATATCGGGCGGAAGTATTTTTATACCTATTCTTCGGCATTCGTTTGTATATTCAAGAATTTTTTCGGTGTTTTCAAAAACACTGGTAAGCATACTTGCCCAAAATTCTTTCGG
Organism: uncultured Oscillospiraceae bacterium; assembly: GCA_934526065.1. Lineage (GTDB taxonomy): Bacteria > Bacillota > Clostridia > Oscillospirales > Ruminococcaceae > RGIG3102. Next base: position 141,793 of record CAKSZX010000002.1, on the reverse strand, counting down.
ATAATGTGCTTTTAAATATGCCGTCTGGTATGCCACATAAGCATAAGCCGCAGCGTGAGGCTTGTTAAAAGCATATGAAGCGAAACTTGACATTTCCTCAAATATTTCAGTTGCAATCTGCCGGCTTATTCCGTTTTTTGAACATCCGTCTATAAAATGGTTTTTCTCATTTTGCATTACATCGGCTTTCTTTTTCGCCATTGCACGGCGAACCAAATCAGCCTGGCCGAAAGTATATCCCGCAAGTTCACGGCAAATCTGCATAACCTGTTCCTGATACACTATACAACCGTTTGTAACCTGCAAGATATTTTTAAGCATTGGGTGCTTGTAGGTTATGCCTTCAGGGTGATGTCTGTTTCTTATAAATGTGGGGATTGAATCCATAGGACCCGGTCTGTACAGTGAAATAACCGCTATCAAGTCCTCTAAGTCCTTCGGCACAAGACTTGTGAGAACATTTGTCATTCCCTGTGATTCAAACTGGAAAACACCTACCGTATCACCGGAGGCTAAAAGATTAAAAGTTTTTTCATCTTCAAGGGGGATTTCATTCACCTTAAAATTCGGGTCAAAACGGTGGACGGCCTTTTCGCAGTTGTCAATAACCGTAAGGGTTCGCAAACCCAAAAAGTCCATTTTTAAAAGACCCAATTCCTCTATGGTTGTCATAGTAAATTGAGTTACCATTTGCCCGTCATTGCTTTGTAAAGGCACATATTCCACAACAGGTTTATCTGTGATAACAACACCGGCGGCGTGAGTTGAGGCGTTTCTCGGCATACCCTCCACCTGTGAGGCAAGATCGATAAGCTCCCTTGTTTTTTCGTCGCCGTCATACAATTTTTTCAATTCCGGCGACATTTTCAGAGCCTTGGCAATAGTCATTTTAAGCTCGTTTGGCACAAGTTTTGCTATTTTGTCAACCTGTCCGTAAGGCATATTTAATACACGGCCTATATCCCTTATTGCCGCTCTTGCCGCCATTGTGCCGAATGTTATAATTTGACACACATGGTCACTGCCGTACTTTTGAGTTACATAATCGATTACTCGCTGTCTTTTTTCGTAGCAAAAGTCCACATCAAAGTCAGGCATACTTACCCTTTCCGGGTTGAGAAATCTTTCAAAAATCAGATTGTACTTCATTGGGTCAATGTTAGTGATGCCTATGCAATAAGCACACAGACTGGCGGCACCGCTGCCCCTTCCGGGGCCTACCGGTATATCGTGGCTCTTGGCATAGTTTATAAAATCGTAAACTATAAGATAGTAATCCACAAAGCCCATTTTTGTTATAACGCTTATCTCGTATTCCAAGCGGTCGGTAAGTTCCTTTGTAATAACCGGGTAGCGCCTTTCAAGGCCTTCATAGCACATCTTTACAAAGAAGTCTTTGTTTGATATGCCCATTGGATTTTCATACTTTGGCAACTTTGTCTTGCCGAATTCGTAATCGAAATTACACTTTTCGGCCACTTTTACCGTATTGGCGCAGGCCGCCGGAATGTACGCAAACAAATCATACATTTCATCGGTACTTTTTACATAAAATTCCTCGGTTTCAAATTCCAAAGGGTTCGGGTCGTCCATGTGTTTGTTTGTTTGAACGCACACCATTGCATGCTGCATTTTGGAATCGGATTTTTCTATATAATGGCAGTCATTTGTCGCCACAAGTTCTATATTCAGTTTTTTGGCAAGCCTTATAAGTGCAGGCAAAATCCTGCGCTGTTCTTCTATACCGTGGTCTTGCAACTCTATATAATAATCTTCGCCGAAAAGAGTTTTATAAAACATTGCGGTTTCTTCGGCTTTTTCAATATCGTCATTCAACAAAGCCTGAGGAATTTCCCCGGCAAGGCAGGCCGAAAGACACACAAGCCCATCATGATATTTTGACAACAGCTCATGGTCAACTCTCGGCTTGCCGTAAAAGCCCTCGCTTGAAGCAAGGGTTACCATTTTTATAAGGTTTTGATAACCTGTGGCGTTTTTACACAGCAAAATAAGGTGGTAATTTTTATCCACCTTAAAAACTTTATCTTTTCTTCCTCTGGCGGCAACATAGACCTCACAGCCGATTAAAGGTTTAATACCTTTTTTCTTTGCCCGCTTGTAAAAATCCACGCATCCGTACATAACGCCGTGGTCGGTTATGGCTACGGCTTTTTGTCCCAAAGCGCTTATTTTATCCATCAGTCTGTCTATACGGCAAGCGCCGTCCAATAAACTGTATTCGGTATGCAAGTGCAAATGCACAAATTCTCTGTCCATTTTTATTCCTCAATCTGAGCCAAATCGCAAAGTTTTTGCAGTCGTCGATTTACCGAAGATTTTGTCATAGGCTCCGAACACATCTTGCCAAGTGTTTCTAACGACCGCAAAGGGTTCTCCAATTTTAACTGGGCAATTTCTTGCAAATCCTCCGGCAATTCGTAAAGAAGTTCCGTGTCGATAAGCTTTGTAATGGCTTCCAACACTTTTTTCCCGGCATTTTTGGTTTTTTCCATATTGGCATTGCCAAAGTTAGCAACTCTGTTATTTTTGTTGTTTATATCCTTTTCCACTTTATCGCTTACAAGCTGTAAAAAGGAAAGCTGTGCGCCTACGGTGGCAAGGAATATTTCTATCGTGTTGCTGTTGCCGGTGTAGACAACAAAAGAGTTTTTTCTCTTTGTCAATTTAAAGTCAAAATCATTTTCTTTTAATATTTCGTCTATTTTTTTTGCCTTATCCTCGTCCTTATAAGAAAACTCCAACTTATAGCCCTTGCTTGGGTCGTTTACAACGCCGTCCGACACAAATAAACCCGTTAAAAAATGCCTTGGGCAATCATCACACCGGCATATATTTTCCTGTAAAGTATAAAGCCTTTGCAGGCTTTCCGGCTCGGTTATATATAAAACCGACATAGGTTCTTTGTTCCGAGGTTCTTTTTCTATGACATAAGAATTTATGTCATATCTGCTCATAAGTTTTTTTACAACCTTTGCAGATTTAAATATATCCGGTTTGTGCCTAAGGCTTTGCATATCGGGAGTGATGTTCTCCCTAAAAAAGTATCCTTTTAAAAAACTGGCATTACAGCAATCGTTTTTGGAAAATTTAAAATTATCCAAGGTTTCGATTTTACAGGATTTTGAAAATGTATTTTTCACCGCTTGCCTCTTTTAATATCCCTGTGATACACATTCACCGAGTAATCAAGTTCTTTTATATGGTTGTAAACCACATTTGCGAATGACACCGACCTGTGTTTGCCGCCGGTACAACCAAAACCTATCGTAAGATGACTTTTGCCCTCTTTTATGTACAGCGGAAGAGAAAAATCAATAAGACTTGTCATTTTTGCAAGCAATTCTTGTGCCTCTTCATTGGAAAAAACAAATTCTCTGACCGACCGGTCATTACCGGTCAAATTTTTCAGCTCCGGCACATAAAATGGATTTTTTAAGCACCTGACATCAAAAAGCACATCTATATCAGACGGAATACCATACTTAAATCCAAAAGATACCACATCAATACCCATAGTGTGCTTTTGATCGCTGACAATAAAACTTAAAAGTTTTTCTTTTAACTGAGCCGTTGACAATATAGATGTATCAATAATGTAATCTGCATTATTGTAAAATTCGGAAAGAGCTGCTCTCTCTGTTTTAATTGCATTTTCAAGAGAAATATTGCTTTGCAGCATAAGCGGATGAATACGCCTTGTTTCTTTATATCTGTCTAAAAGCACTTTATCTTGTGCGTCAAGGAATATCACTTTACAGTGCGATTCTTTTCTCATTTCACCTATTGCAGACAGTAACCGGGTAAAATCTTTTCCGTTTCTTATATCAACAACACAAGCAACCTTTTTATTGTGCATAAAAAAGTCGTCTTTAAGTTCAAGTAGTTTAAGTATCAAAGCCGTAGGCATATTGTCTATGCAAAAAAAGCCAACATCTTCAAGAGCTTTTGCCGCAAGGCTTTTACCTGCCCCGGACATACCTGTTAAAATAACAAAACTGTAATCCATTTTACCTTCCTGTTAAACAATTATCATTTCTTTTTCTATTCTTACGCCTTTTTCTTTATAAACAGTGTCGGAAACCAAATCCGCAAGCCGAACAATGTCACGGCATGTGGCGCCGCCGTTGTTTACTATAAAGCCGGCGTGTTTTTCGCTGACCGAGGCACCGCCAATGCTTTTGCCTTTTAGTCCGCACTCATCTATCAAAGCAGCGGCAAAATATCCTTCCGGGCGTTTAAATGAACTGCCTGCACTGGGTTTATCAAGGGGCTGCTTTTCAATGCGCCTTTTCATAATATCTTCCATAAATGAAATTATTTCATCCTTAGGTTTTGGAGTAAGCTCGAACTCTGCGCCTAATATAAACTGTTTCTTTTCCATAAAGCATGAGTGCCTATAACCGAAATTGCAATCCTCTTTATAAATTGTTTGCAGATCTCCGTTTTCATCAAGATATTTTACATAAACTATATTTTGACTTATTTCTCCCCCATAGGCACCGGCGTTCATAAATATTCCGCCGCCGATATTTCCCGGTATGCCATAGCAGAACTCAATACCGGAAAGACCTTTTTCTCCGCAGAGTTTTGCGGCGTATGTCATAGAAACACCTGCACCGAAGTAGGCCTTATTGCCGTCAAAAGAGCAATCGTTAAAACCCTGTGATTTTATTATTACCCCCTTAAAGCCTTGGTCGTTAAAAATAACATTTGAGCCGTTACCTAAAAAATAATACTTAATACCGTTTTCATTGAGATATTTTATCAGTTTTGAAAGTACGGATAAATTTGACGGAGACACCACAAAATCAGCTTTTCCGCCGACTTTAAATGTTGTATGCTTTTTAAGGCTTTCGTCCTTTAAATATTTAATTTTATTTTCGATCAAAAAATTTTCAATCATTTTTTACTCCAACCATAGCCGCACCGATTATTCCGGCGTCATTTCTGAATTTTGCTATAACAATTTTTGTGCGTTCCCGAGCATTTTTTGCAAAATCTTCCGTTGTAATATAAGGCATGAGAAGATCTATTAAAAACTGCCTTTCATTTGAAACTCCGCCACCTATACACAGCACTTCCGGCTGAAAGATATTTATAAGATTTACAATACCTGCCGCTAAATTTGCTATATATTCATCAACGACTTTACTTGCTGTTTCATCGCCTGATTTGTATGCGTCAAACCGTGTTTTTGCATTTACTTTTTTAATGTCGGGGCAAATTTCCCAAAGCAGACTGTCCCTGTTATTTTCCATGGCGACCTTTGTATCGCTGACAAGTGCAGTTGCAGAGGCATAAGTTTCAAAACAGCCTTTTCTGCCACAGTTACATTGCCTGCCATTTCTTTGGATAACCATATGCCCCACTTCCAAGCCTGCAAAATTACTGCCTGCATAAATGCTGCCGTTTATGTATACTCCGCCACCTACGCCGGTACCTATTGTTATCATCAGTACATCTTTTTTGCCCTTTGCACTTCCGGCGGTTGCCTCGGCTATAACTGCGGCGTTTGCATCATTTTCCACATACACCGGCACATTGCCGAAAAGTTTTTCCAAATTTGTTTTTATTTGCCAATTCGTATAGCCGAAATTTACATTTTGCCATACTATGCCTCTTATGCCGTCAACTGCGCCTGGGGTGCCTATGCCTATTGCTGATATGTCTTTGGCTAAATCATATCCACGGTCTTTGCAAAGCTCCATACATAGGGTGTAAATATCATTTTCTATAACGTGTTCGGGTTTAGGCAGGTCTGTTCTGACAGATTTTTTATGCAGAATATTTCCGTCTGCATCCACAATGCCGGCAGCAATATTTGTACCGCCTAAGTCTACACCTATATATAATTTGTTCATAATTTTCCCCCATTATTCGGATACGCCTAATTTTTCAAGCAGTTCCCTTGCGGCATTGTAGCCCATCTTCTTTTGCCTGTTTACGATTGCCGCAGTTTCGATGATTATTGAAAGATTACGGCCCGGTCTTACAGGAATTACAGATTTTATTACGCTTACTCCCATGATATCCATGTATTCATCATTTAAGCCTATTGTGCTGTAACTTTTTTCTGGCTTCCAGTGTTCAAGTTCGATAACCATATCTATTTCCTGGGACTGTTTAACCGCACCTGCGCCATATGTGCGGGCGATATTTATAATACCCACGCCACGGAGTTCCACAAAGTGTTGAATATTTTCAGGTGACTGTCCAATAAGGCTCTTGTTGGAAATTTTTCTTATTTCTATTGCATCGTCCGCAATAAGTCTGTGTCCACGCTTTACAAGTTCGATAGCCGTTTCGCTTTTGCCTACACCGCTGTCGCCGATAATCAAAACACCTTCGCCGTAAACTTCCACCAAAACGCCGTGTCTTGTTATTCTTTTTGCAAGCTCGTTGTTAAGGTAAGCTATTGCCTCTGCCATAAATGTGGAAGTTTCCTCGCCTGTGCGCAGCAATGGAACCTTATGGCGCCTTGCAAGCTCAACAATTTCCGAAGAAATAAGCATATTTCTCGTTACGATAACCGCCGGAATTTCTCTTCCAAAAAGGTTGTTCATTCTCTCGATTTTCACATCATGGTCAAGGCTGTCCAGATAGCTAAACTCCATTCTGCCCAAAATTTGTATTCTGCTTGGGTCAAAATCTTTGCTGAATCCGGAAATCAACAGCCCCGGACGGTTTACCTCTGTACTTGTTATTTTGATTTTTTGTGTGTCATCCGGCACGGATAAAACTTCCAAATTAAGCTGTGCGATAAAGTTTTCAAATGTTACCGAATATTCCATATTATTACCTCTTTTCGGGCGGACAGATACAACTAATGCAACCGCCGGCCTGTATATTTAAACGAACATATTTATATCTTATTATATAATAGTAAAATAATAATTTCAATATATTAGCCTAAAATTCCTTTACCTTGCCTTTATATATATTTAATTGAATATTAACCAATTCTATGATATAATTGTGGAACGTGAGGAGATTTAACAATGAAAATCGCTATTTTTACCGAATATTATTATCCGTTTATAAGCGGAGTTGTAACGCATATAGAGTCTTTGAAAGATGAACTTGAAAAAAAGGGCCATGAGGTTTTAATCGTAACCACCGACCCGCACTCAAAGACCCACTACATTAAGGACGGTGTACTGTACTGCCCTGCCAAAGGCGTTAAAAAAATTTACGGCTACGGGGTAACAATACCTTACAGCCATCACAGACTTAAATATTTAAGGGATTTTAATCCTGATTTGATACACATTCAAACAGAATTTACCGTTGGCATTTTTGGCCTTTGGGCGGCAAAAAAGCTCAATAAACCGGTTGTATATACCCTGCACACACTGTATGACCAATACACATTTTATGTTGTGCCGGAGATGTTTAACTTTATTGCCAAACCCATTGTCTACAAATATTTAGGTGTTATTGCCAAACACGCAGACGAGATAACAAGCCCGTCTCCAAAAGGCAGGGTTTTACTTGAAAAAGGCGGAATACATAAACCGGTTACTATAATACCAAACGCAACAGATTTGCATTTGTTTTTACCGGAAAATGTAAATCAGGACAAGGTGCGGCAAATTCGCCGGAAATACGGTTTTAAAGACGGTGATGTTGTTCTTTGTTTCTGCGGCAGATTGGGCAAGGAAAAAAGTATTGATGTTTTAATCGAATACTTTGCCAAGAGCAGCGAAAAGTGTGACAAATACAAATTGTTAATAATGGGTGACGGCCCGGAAAACGAGAGTTTGAAACAGCTTGCTCGGGACACTGGTTTTGCCGACAGAATATTCTTTACCGGTAAAGTTGACCATGAAGAAATATCCGCCTACTACTATGCCTGTGATTTATATGCCACAGCGTCAGTTACAGAGGCAAACTCAATTTCTGCTTTGGAAGCAGGAGCAAGCGGACTTTTGATGTTGCAAAAATTAGATGAGGGCAACAAATACCAAATTACGCAAGGCGAAAACGGTTATACTTTTAAAGATTTTGAAGAGTTTGACTTGCGTTTAAGGGATTATACGGCTCTTTCCATTGATGAGAGAAAACAGGTTCGTGACAGAGTTATGGCTTCCAGCAGAAAATATGGCCCGGAAGAATTTGTAAACAATATTTTAAAAGTTTATAACCGTGCCATTTGCGACAGACAGCAGGAAAATGCTGCCGAACTTTAATCACATATAATTTAATATTGTCCAAACTTTGGGGGTCACTTCAAAAAATTGTGGATTTTAGTATATGTTTATATCTATTCTCAATTTTGTTGTATGATCCCCTTTTTGTTTCCGCAGCCATTTAAAGTTGTAAATTCTTTTAAGATTTTCATCATCTATAAGCCGGTATATATTTTCTTTTATGTTTGATATAAGAAGATTTTTCATTTCCTTTCTGCCCTTTGCGGTGTCGGCTGTGCCTGTAAAACCTTTTAAAAACATATCAATATTTATTATAAATTCGTCATTTTTAACGGCATAGGCGGTGTTTATTCTGTCCAAATCCGCATAGTATTTTTCATCTTGAAAAATATATTCTACATTTGTTATATTGTCGGTCAGTAAATCAAGACAGACTGATTTTTCAAATGGTAAAAATTCTATGATTTTATTTTCGTATATTATATATCTGCCGCCGGTTTCCCAATCTTCCACTCCTCCGGTTACTTTGCCCTGATTTTGAGACAGATTATATATAGGGCATTGAACCGCCTTATCTTCATCGGGTATTTTTGTAGCCACCGCAATATTGACCGTAATGGGTATTCCGGAATTTTTGATAAAATTAACTGTATCGTTCATATTTTTGCTTAAAATTTCTTTGGAAATAAACACATTTTCACAAAGGCGGAATGAATACTTTTCATCTTCCATAATTTGTGCGGAGAAATCCTCTATATTTTCGGCATGGTAATTTTTGTCTCCGTAGCGTTCTTCTTCCTGAGTAAAGTCATAATAAGATATTTGTAATTGATAATCCCCGTCAAAATCCAAAAGTATATTTTTTACATACACATCATCTCTTTTGTCACAGGAACAAAATGTAAGGCAGAAAATTAAAAGTAAAAATATTTTTTTCATTTTTCTGCTACTCCCCTTGCAAATAATATAAACAGTATAAATACCTCACACAGAATTATAACGGCGCCGCTTATTAAATTTACCGCAAAATATATCGGCAGCAACAACATCATCAAACGCTTTTGAACACCTAATTTATAAAATGCCCATGTGTAAATGCCCACAACAGCGCTTAAATTAAAAAACATAAGAAAATTATATATAGCGTCATAATTTCTTATCATTTTTCCGGAAGAAACCGTAAATAAAACCGCCATCGGCGACATATTTATCATCAAATTTCCTTTTACGGCCATGTATGCAAACACGGTAAAAAGCCCGGTAACAGTCAACCGCATAATTATATTCAATGGGGCCCTTTGCTTTTCTCTTTTGTCTGTAAGAACAACCGTCGGCACAAGAAAGTTGAAAATTCGCATTATATGACAAGGAGTTTGTCTTTCCTCCCGCCGACTGTAAATATTTATAGCATTCAGCTTTTTGTAGTTAGACAACAGAACAACAAAAACCATAACACAAATCATAATGAACATTGATTTTATATACATATCTGATTTTTTCTCACCGGCAAATAAAAAGAAAACAACCGTTATCACCGTGATAATTACCGTGGAAAGAGCTGTGTATTCGCTGTTATAGTTTTTCATATAGGTGCTTGCGGCGGCAGTGCTATTGGCAATAAGGAAAATTAAAAATAAACCGATAAATAATTTCTCGATTTTTGAAAAACTATTACCCTGTGGCAGCAAAATAACAACACACCGCAGCCGGCAATAAATGCCTATGTTGAAAAGCCAACTTTTTGTACTGCCGTTTTCCGCAGAGACCGCAACCGTAAAATCAAATACGGCACAGCAAAAAATAAATATGAAATTTTTTAAAAATGGGCTTTTTTCCATTATAAATTCCTTAAACTGTCCTTTAAAATTTTATCCATGCTACCGATGTCGGTATCCACATATTCGTCGTCAAAACTATCAACATTTAAAACATTGATAATAAGGATTATAAAAGCCATACTTACGCCGGCTATGCCAAACAACCCTGCCAAGGTTATAAACACAAGTCTGAAAAGTGTGATTGGCTCATAAAACGAGGGTATCATAAAAGAAGTGGCAACGCTCATTGCACAAACTATCAAAACGGCATTGCCGATAATTCCTGCACTTACGGCTGCGTCCCCTATTATCAATGCGGCAACAAGCGACACAGAATTTCCTATTGCACCCGGCATGCGAAGCCCGGCCTCCTTTATTACTTCAAACAAAAGACATATAACGGCGGCCTCCCGAAAAAGCGGCAAAGGGGTTTTATTTTGAGAATAATAAATGTTGAACAACAATTTATTGACAAGGGTTTGCGGTGCGTAAGAGGCAAAGGCCACATAAAAACCGGGCAAAGCTACGGACAGCACAAAAGCTATATATCTCATAATTCTTGTAAAGGCGGCGAAATACGGGCGCTGTGCGTAATCGTCACCGGCGTTAAAATTATCATTGAACTTATACGGATAAACAAGAGCGTAGGGTGTACCGTCAACAATTACTCCAACCCTGCCCTCACACAATTTAGCGCAGAATGTATCCGGCCTTTCGGTAAAACCACAAGAAGTAAAAAGAGAAAATCGGGTTTTATCTACAAAGGGAGACAGATAACCGCTTTCAAACACCATTGGCAAATCGGTGTTTTTTATTTTTTCTGTAACATAATCATACAGTTTTTGAGGGCAGTAATCTTTATGATGATATACGGTGATTTCGGTTTGGGTCTTTTCCCCCACTTGAAAAGTTTCTATACACAGATTTTTCGATCTGATTCGGCGACGAATAAGAGCCATATTTTTTCTGCCCGAATCCATAAAGCTCTCTTTTGTTCCCCTTAGATTATTTTCATTTGTGGGTTTGTCAATTCCTCTTGTGGGATAGCCCGGGGCTTGCATTGCCATGGCCCTTGTATCGCCGGCCACAAACATTACTGCCGTACCGCCGGTAAGGGCTTTTGTTATATCCGTAAAATTATCAAGTAATTCGGTATTCACAGGTATAGCCGAAGAATTTGCAAGATAATCAAACAAATTATCTCCCACTTGCTTTTCTGTGATTTTACCCATGGGGTTTAGATAAATATCATACAGTCGTGCGGTATCGGTTAAATCTTCACACATACAAACACAGCAATCATTGCCGGCGACGGTTAAATTTTTACAGTACAAATCCGCCGAATTTTCAAAATAATCTTTAATATAATCTATGTTTTCTTGTAAAACAGAACTTACTTTTTGCATATTAAATCACCTCGATTTATTATTGACCGACGAATATATTTTTAGGCGACGGGAACAATAAATCGAGGTGAAAATATGTATTCGATGATAATAAGAACAACTCTTATGTTTTTGCTTATAATGGCATCCGTAAGAATTATGGGAAAGAAAAATTTGGGGGAATTTCAGCCCAGTGACCTTGTGGCCACAATGTTGATATCAAATTTAACATCTATGGCCATTGAAGCACCGGAACTGCCTATTTTGTACTCGGTTATCCCGATTTTGCTTATTGTATGTTATGAGGTGTTTTCTTCCCAATTTGCAAGGAGTAACAACAAACTTGCAAACTTTACACAGGGCAAACAGAAAGTGCTTATTAAAAAAGGGGTTATAGACCAGTTTACAATGAACGAACTGAGATTTACCGTTGACGATATACTTGAATCCATGCGCTCAAAGGATATTTTTTACCTTGAAGAAGTGGCTCTTGCCATTGTGGAAACCACAGGTGCGGTAAACATTTACCCTGCGCCAAATATTCAAACAACATTAAAAAAGGCTGAAATTCCGCCTTTTGCCATGGTAATTGACGGTAAAAAGCAATATGAAAATTACCCGATTGTATCCTTTGACGATAAAAAACTTGAAAATATACTGAAAAAAGAAAATATGGATTTATCACAAATACTTTTACTTTTGTATGACGGAGATGATAATTACAACATTACAAAAAAGGAGATTATATGAGCCACTTTAAAATTGCTGTCGGAGTATTTTTATCCATTCTGTTTGGCTCGGTGATTATTCACCGTGCTTGTGAAACAAATTTAAATGTGCTGAGAGCCTATGCGGTAACATTTTCTCAAATGGAAGAATGTGATGATGAATACCGGCAAAAACTTGACAAAATGGAAATTTTTTACAAAGACAAAAAGGATACGCTCCAACTTTTAATAAGTAAGGAGCATATCCGGGATATTCAATTAAATATTGCTTTGATGAAAAACGGAATGGAATATCAAAATGCCGATGACTGCCGCCGGTGTGCAGTTGAAATACTATCCGACATAACCACCATAAAAGAGTATATATCGGTTATAGATTAGTTGCTTTTCTTATTGATAAAGTCCGATATTTCTTTATAAAAAGACTGTATATCGCTGAACTGCCTATAAACCGAAGCAAAACGCACATAGGCCACCTCGTCCAAGCGTTTGAGTTCTTCCATAACCATATCGCCCAGTTCGGCGGAAGAAACTTCGCTTTTAAGGCTGTTCACAATTTTGTACTCTATGTTATCTACGGCTTTTTCCAAGTCTTTAATGGCCACAGGGCGTTTTTCGCAGGATTTTATCATTCCGTTTAAAAGTTTGTCACGGTTAAAAGCCTGGATTGAACCGTTTTTCTTTTGCACCATTATAGGGCTTAACTCTATTGTTTCAAATGTGGTAAACCTCTTTGAGCAATCTACGCACTCTCTTCTTCTGCGTATTCTCTCGCCGTCTTCTGTTGGTCTTGAATCGACAACTTTACTTTCAAAGCTGCCGCAATATGGACATTTCATTTTATACCTCTAAATTAGTTTTTATTACAAATATTATATAAATTTTTGTGTCATAATTCAATATTTATTTTGACAAAATATGGCAAACAGAAAGTTTTTCCGCCTTCTGTCTGCCTTTTGCTTTATATAATTTCAATTACATATTGAAGAATGAAACCTGATTTGTCTGGGGCATATTGCCTAAAGCCCCAACCTCATAAAGAGTATCGAGAACAGATGAAGAAACCCCCGATTGACTTTGGAAGTCCTCCACGGACAAAAAGTCGCTGTTTTCTTTGCAGGCGTTTTCAAGCTGAATTGCGGCAGATTCGCCTACCCCTTTAAGTGACATATAAGGCAGTCTTATTTTGCCGTCCTCTATCTTATAATCTTTTGCAAGGCTTGAACCCAGTTTTATCGGCAAAAATTCATAACCTCTTGAAAGCATTTCGCAAACCATCTGCAAAGATGTCCTGGATTCTTCATCTTTTGCAGTTTTTTCGATACGCATTCTCCGGCTTAAATCTTTCAGCTTTTTGGTAGCAACTTTTTTGCCGCCTATCGCCGCTTCGTAATCAACCGCATCGCCTCTGACGGTGAAATAAGTTGCGTAAAATTCCAAAGGATAATACAGCTTAAACCACATCATTCTTATGGCGGCAATAAGATAAGCCACGGCATGAGCCTTCGGAAACATATACTTTATCTTTTTACAACTTTCTATATACCAATCTTCAACGCCGTTTTCACGGAGCATGCCTTCAAGTTCCGGCGTAAATTCCTTAGCCGCCTTACCCTTACGGGTTATCTCCATAATTTTAAATGCTTTGGCCTTGTCAACGCCCTTTTTTATAAGCTCCAACATGATGCTGTCACGGGTGCCGATAACATTTGCAATAGTGCAGGTGCCACTTTTAATAAGGTCTTGTGCGTTGCCGTTCCAAACATCGGTGCCATGGCTTAGGCCGGAAATTTGTATCAAATCCGCAAATGTCTGAGGCTTAGCCTCCATAAGCATCTGTCGCACAAAGTCGGTGCCCAGTTCCGGGATACCGAATGTGGAAGTGGTGCTCATAATATCCTCTTCTTTTACTCCTATCGGCTCGGTGCTGGTGAGCATTTTGTAAACTTTGCGATCGTTCATAGGCACATCATACATGCTTAACCCGGTTAAATTTTCAAGATGCTTGTACATTGTAGGCACATCGTGACCGAGAATATCCAGTTTTAAAAGAGTATCATGGAGATATTTAAATTCAAAGTGGGTGGTTATAACACCCTTTTCTTTTGAGTCCGCCGGGTGTTGTACCGGGCAGAAATCGTAAATCTCGTAATTTGACGGCACAACAACCATACCACCCGGGTGCTGTCCGGTAGTTCTCTTCACCCCGGAACAACCTAATGTAAGCCTGTTTTCCTCCGCCTTGTTGAGAGTTTTACCTCTTTCTTCAAGATATTTTTTTACATATCCGTAGGCAGTTTTATCCTGCAAAGCGGATACCGTGCCGGCTTTAAATGTGTACTCTTTACCGAACAGCTCCTCTGTGTAGCGATGAGCATAGAATTGGTATTCGCCGGAGAAGTTAAGGTCGATATCCGGCTCTTTATCGCCGTTGAAGCCCAGGAAAGTTTCAAAAGGAATATCATTGCCGTCACCTATCATTTTCTCCCCACAAACAGGGCAGTATTTATCTTCAAGGTCAAAGCCGTTTAAGATATTTTCCGGCACATCAAATGTGCAGTATTTACACTTTGGGCACAAATAGTGAGGCGGCAATGGGTTTACTTCCGAAATACCGGAGAAAAAAGCCAAAGCAGAAGAGCCTACCGATCCACGGGAGCCAACCAAATAGCCGTGTTCCTCGGAGTTGTGTACAAGCTTTTTAGCGATAACATAAAGAACCGCATAACCGTGCTGAATAACGCTGTTAAGCTCTTTTTCTACACGGTCAACTATGAGTTTCGGTGGATTATCCCCATAAACTCTGTACAGTTTTTCGTATGTGGCGGATTTAAGTTCTTCTTCCGCACCGTCAATACTCGGCGGGAATGTACCCTTAGGTATTGCCCTTATATCACCGTCTATCATATCGGCAATAAGATTTGTATTTGTAACAACAACTTCGTAAGCCTTTTCTTTGCCTAAATAATCAAATTCTTTGAGCATTTCATCGGTTGTACGATAGTAAAGAGGCCGCTGTGTATCTGCATCCTTAAAGCCCATGCCGGACATCAGAATAGCACGGTAGATTGAATCGTCCATATTTAAAAAGTGAACATCCCCCGTTGCCACAACAGGCTTTTTCAAGTCGTCACCTAATCTTACAATAATACGGTTATACTCTCTTAGTACTTCCATAGAGTCAACTTTGCCTTCACGGTACATATATTCGTTGTTGCCAAGGGGCTGTATCTCTAAATAATCGTAAAAAGATGCTATTTTTAATAAATCATCATAACTTCTTCCATCGGCAATAGCCCTGTAAAGCTCACCGGCTTCACAGGCAGAACCTATTATTAAACCCTCTCTGTACTTGATTATTTCACTCATAGGCATGCGGGGTGTTTTAAAGAAATAGTTTAAATGTCCATACGAAACAAGTTTGTACAGATTTTTCAAACCTATTCTGTTTTTTACAAGCAAAATGATATGAAAACTCTTTCTGGGCAATTTTTCAGTGCTGCTGAGGTTTTCGTTTATGTCCTCGATATTCGTTATACCCTGCTTTTCAAGGTCTTCTATTAAACCGTAAAAGATTTTTGCAAGCATTGCTGCATCGTCATTGGCTCTGTGGTGGTTAAAATCGCCTAATTTATAATGTCTTGCCAATGTATCCAGCTTGTGATTATTCAAATCTTCAAGGAGATTTCTTGCCAAGGGCAATGTATCAAGATTTTCACAGGTAAACGCCACACCTTCCCTTGCGGCTACAACTTTAATGAAATTTATATCAAATCCGGCGCCGTTGTGTGCAACCAAAATCCTGTTGCCGGAAAATTCTTTGAACATTTCGATAGCCTGAGCCTGCCCCGGTGCATCCTTTACCATATCGTCGGTAATGCCTGTAAGTTCCACAATATTGGCTGGTATTTTTTTGCCCGGGTTTACAAATGTTTGAAATTCCTCTATAACATCACCGTTTTTCCATTTAACTGCACCTATCTCGGTTATGGCCTCGTTATTTGGATTCAAGCCCGTTGTTTCAATATCAAAAACAACAAACTCTATATCACGGAGATTTCCTGTGGTTTTACCGTCATAAACTTTTACGATATTATCAACCAAGTAGCCCTCGCAGCCGTATATCAGCTTAAAATCCGGGTCATTTTTTTGTATTGACTCTGCCTCAAGCATTGCCTGTGGAAACCCCTGCACTACCCCATGGTCGGTTATGGCTATCGCCTTGTGACCCATATCGTGAGCATATCGAACTGCCTCGTCCGGGTTTACAACTGCATCCATTGAAGAAAGCTTTGTATGCAAATGCAACTCAATTCTCTTCTTTTCGGCTTTGTCCTTTTTGGGTGCGACGGAAAATGTCACAATGTCATGTGGCATAATAACATAATCGCGTTCATACTTGTCCATTTGGCAATCGCCGTTTACAAGAAAGTATGTTCCCGGCTTAATTGCGTCATATTTGTCAAAATCCGTTGTACCCGGGTCAAGGAGAAGTTTTACATTTATTGAATTTTTGCCATCGGTAATTGAATAAATATATATTTTTCTGAAATTGCCCTGCTGATTTACGGCAAAGACCTTACCCCAAAGGGTAACTCTGCCGTTTTTTTCAATGGCATATTCTATGCTGTTAAGATTTTTAGGCGGTATGTACTTGCCTATAAAGACTTTGACAGAGTCATCTTTTATATTTAAACCGTTAATGTAAAAATCGTTGTGTTTAGGCTTTTCTTCTATGTGTTTTATGACAGGCGGAACAAACACAGGCCGAGAAATTTCTTCTTCGTCAGTCCGTGTATTTTCAAGCTCTATGTGAATGTTTTCACCTGTCAATTTAAAGATATATTGGCTCAGTAAACCGGAAAATCCGCAGCCTTCCAAAAAACTGTATCCTTTATCCACGGTTAAGTGCATAATGTTGTTTACGATTTCTACCTGTGAATTTTTAAAATATTCCAAAGGAACATTTTTTACATCGCCGCAAAACATTCTTAATAAAATTTGCAAATCGCCCCGACAAAATGACGAAATATCAAATTTGTTAAATATATCTATGGAATAGTCCGGGTATTTGTCGCTTAAAAAGCCACAAAACCGCTGTAACCGTTCAATCTCGGTTAACCTATATGACGACAA
The DNA here is from genome assembly GCA_934526065.1 of uncultured Oscillospiraceae bacterium. Lineage (GTDB taxonomy): Bacteria > Bacillota > Clostridia > Oscillospirales > Ruminococcaceae > RGIG3102. The sequence continues at coordinate 124,556 of CAKSZX010000002.1, read as the reverse complement.
CTTAACCATGAGATGGGCTTTTGAGTGGGAAATGTCAATGGCTTCAAGATTTACCCCTTGTAGCCGTTCAACATACTCACCATTGTAATCATTGTAAATTTCAAGAACTGCTCTGCTCAATTTGTTTCCTCTAAATATTCATAAATGGATTTTACAAATTCGTCAATTATATTGCCGTGTAAAACCTTTACTCTTTCGCCTTTTTTAAACATAACCGCATTGTCAACACCGCATGCAATGCCTATATCGGCCTCTCTGGCCTCGCCCGGGCCGTTTACCGCACAACCCATAACGGCAACTTTTATATTCTTGTTTATTCCCTTTAATCTTTCTTCAACCTGTGTTGCTATTGCGGCAATATCAAGATTGGTTCTGCCGCAAGTGGGGCAAGAGATAATTTCCGGACCGGGCACTTTGATGCCTGCAGCACGGAGAATATCAAAACCGGCGGGAATTTCTTTAAGAGGTGAATCCGTAAGGCTTACACGCAGGGTGTCACCGATACCGTCCAAAAGCAAATTACCTATGCCCATACCGGACTTAATAAGACCCATACGATATGTACCGGCCTCGGTTACACCCAAATGCAACGGATAGTCACACATGGAGTCAAGCATACGATAGCTTTCAATCATCGTTTTAACATTCGATGATTTAATTGACACAACAATGTCGTTAAAATCAAATTTTTCAAGCAATCTGATATGGTACATTGCACTTTCACAGAGAGCCTCCGGGGTGGGAGCACCATATTTTGCCAAGATGTGTTTTTCCAAACTGCCGGCATTTACACCTATTCTGATAGGAATATTTTTAACCTTACATGCCTCCACAACCTGTTTAACTCTCTCATCGGAACCAATGTTGCCGGGGTTTATTCTCACTTTGTCAATGCCTGCGTCTATTGCCCGCAAAGCTATGCGGTAATCAAAGTGTATATCCGCCACAAGGGGTATTTTTATTTCATTTTTAATATTCTCTATCAAACGCACATCTTCAAGTGTAGGAATGCTTACACGAAGAATTTGACAGCCCTCTTTTTCAAGAGCTACCGCCTGCCGAACATTACCCCGTACATCATTTGATTTTACATTTAGCATACTTTGCACAAGTATCGGGTTGTTGCCGCCCAAAAATGTATTGCCTATTTTTACAATTCTTTTTTCATGTCTCATATCGTCACCGTCAAATAAAAAGTTTTGTTATATCGCTGAAAGTTACAAATGCCATAAAGCCCAGTAAAATTATCATTCCCCGGGCATTCACAAACATTTCGTACTTTGGATTTAAAGGTTTACCTCTCAAGAGTTCAATCAATAAAAACAGAAGTCTGCCGCCGTCAAGGGCCGGAAACGGCATAAGGTTGAATACTCCTAAATTTATGGTTATCATAGCCAAAATCAGCAAGACGCTTTCGTAACCGTAGCTTACGGCTTCGGATATAGTGCTTACTATGCCAACCGGGCCGGACATTTGATTTATGGCCACATGGCCTGTAACAAGGTCAATAAGGCTTAAAAATACCGTTCTTGCAAGGCTGATTGTCCAATTTGCGGCCTCTTTTACAACCGAATGTACCGTTTTCTCAATAGGATAAACATAAAAATCTATTATCATTCGGCTTGTGCCGTCATCGTTTTCCACCGTGTCAAAAGTTACGCCTTTTAACTGGATTTTTTCCCCGTCCCTTATTACCGTAAAGTCCGCAGAGGCGTTTTCGGTTCTGGCAAATTCATATATAATATCGTCTGCAATGTAGCACTTTCTGCCATTTATGGCAACTATCTCATCATCTTCTCGCAGACCGGTTTCATAGGTTTTGGCATTTTCGTAAAAGCCCTTTACCTTTCGGCTTGTTATTGCATCTTCTCCGGATACCAAAAACAAAAGAACCGCAAAACCTAAAATCATATTCATAACCGCACCTGCGATTACAACAAGAATACGACTTTGAACAGGGACGGAATTAAACGAACCTTCGCTCATATTTTCGCCTTCGTCTTCTCCCTCCATGGCAACAAAACCGCCGATAGGAAGTGCACGCAGATTGTATTCCGTATCTCCTTTTTTCTTTCCGAAAATTTTAGGCCCCATACCAATACTGAATTCATTTACTTTTATACCGCAAATTTTTGCTACGGCAAAGTGACCGAATTCGTGTATCATTACAACCAATCCGAAAACTAAAACAGAAATTAAAATGCCCATTATTCTCCTTTGCTCAAAAGCATTTCATCTACGAAAGCTCTTGCCTTGGCATCGGTTTCATAAACCTGCTCCAAGGTGTAGTCATTATCAAAATCAAAATGTGAGAGAGTTGCATATACAGCTCTGCCTATATCTGTGAAAGATATTCTGTCTTCCAAGAAAAGCTGTACTGCCCTCTCATTTGCGCCGTTTACGGCACAAGGATACAAACCGCCTTTCCCGATTGCCTCAATAGCAGCTTTCAAACACAGGAATGTATCCGGGTCGGCCTTTGCAAATGTCAAATCTTTCATATTCCAAAAATCAAGTTCTGCCGCAGGACATTCGTATCTTTCGGGATATGTAATCGCATACTGAATAGGCAAGCGCATATCCGGACTGCCAAGTTGTGCAATAACCGCATTGTCAGCAAATTGCACCGCAGAATGAATAATGCTCTGTCTGTGAACAACAATTTTTATGTCCTCTGCTTTTAACCCGAAAAGCCAAACAGCTTCAATAAGTTCCAGCCCCTTATTCATAAGTGTGGCGGAATCTATTGTGAGTTTTGCACCCATTGACCAATTAGGATGTTTTAATGCTTGCCGCTTTGTCACATTTTCAAGCTGCCGGGATGTATAACCGAAAAACGGACCGCCGGAGGCCGTAAGGATAATCTTCTTTAAGCTCTTTGCGCTCTCTTTATCCTGTAAACACTGGAAAATAGCAGAGTGCTCGCTGTCCACCGGCAAAAGTTTTACATTGTGCTTTTTAACGGCCTCTGTAACAAGCTTACCGCCGGTAACAAGACTTTCCTTATTTGCAAGAGCAACATCTTTTCCGCTTTCGATAGCCCGCAATGTAGCACCGAGCCCTGCAATACCTACTACCGCATTCAAAAGCAAAGCATCCGTATCAAGTTTTGCAAGAGTGATAAGCCCTTCTTTGCCGGAAAGAAGTTTAACCCCATATTTATCCGCCTTTTCTTTAAAACTCTCGGCGGCCTGCAAATCGGTAAGACATACATATTCCGGTTTAAATTCTTTAATTTGTTCTTCTATCTTATCAACGCTTCTGTTTGCGGAAAGTGCAACAACTTTGATATTGTGCATACGGCAAACATCAAGAGTTTGTGTACCGATAGAGCCGGTAGAACCCAAAACAATTATTTTTTTATACATAATAACCATCCTTATATTTTTCTAATCAAACAACATTACCACACATTATAAATCAATTATATGAATTTATAATGACGAATTTATTAAAATTTTATACAAGATAACAAAGGCGTGTTAAACACACGCCTTAAATAACAATAAACAATCCACCCTTTGCTGCCACATAATAAGCAAAGGCGCACATATACGGCGTCAAAATTATCACGCTGTCAAATCTATCCAATATACCGCCATGACCCGGCAATAAGTTGCCATAATCTTTTATGCCAACCTGCCTTTTTACGGCCGAGGCAAACAAATCGCCTATAACGCTTACCACTGCGCCTACCGCAGCAAACAAACCAACATAAACATACTGGATAAATTCAACCGAGTATGAAAGAGCCGTTCCTTCGAGAATCGGTTTTAAATTACAATATCCCCACAAAGCCAAAAGAGTGGAAACAAGAGCCCCTAAAACACCGGCCACAAAACCCTCTATGGTTTTTTTAGGGCTTAAATTAGGTGCCAGTTTATGTTTGCCGAAAAGGTATCCGCCGAAATACGCGAATATATCACTGCCCCAAGCCACGACAACACTCATAGTAAAAAGGAATAACCCGTCCCGGCCGTATTCAGCCACGGGAAGAATATTCTTTAAATATGTTATTGAGGCAAAGCCTACCAGCACATACAAGCCGAACATCAGGCTTGACGATAGTGTTTTAAAATCTATTCTATCGAAGCTTGCAACGGTTATAAGGGCGTATATTCCCATAAGCAAAGCAATTACAAGCCGATTGTTTACTTGTGGCACATAAGGTAAAAGTATAAAATATGCCCCTGTAATACCCAAAAGTAAAAACAGTGCCTTTGCATTTTGCTCTTTAAAAGCCGAGTATATCTCATACAAAGCAATGAAGTAAGCTGCCAAAACCGCAATATTGAAAAATATTGTGTCAAAAATCATAAATACTGCCAGCAATAGCAATGCACCGACAATTCCGGTTAAAACTCTCTGTTTCATACACACCGTTAAACGCCGCCAAAGCGTCTGTTCCTTTTGTTAAATTCTATTATTGCCTTGTCCAAATCATCTCTTGTAAAATCAGGCCAAAGTACATCCATGTATATAAATTCGGCGTAAGCACTTTGCCAAAGGAGAAAATTAGAAAGACGCATTTCACCGCTGGGGCGCAAAATAAAGTCCGGATCCGGTTGACCTTTTGTGTAGAGATAGTTTGAAAATAACTTCTCGTCAATGTCGTTTTCGGATATTTTTCCGCTTTTAACATCTTCCGCTATATGTTTTGTTGCATTTACTATTTCGTCACGACCACCGTAATTTAATGCGATGTTTATCGTCATACCGGTTCTGTCTTTGGTTTTTTCTTCAATATCAAGCATTAAATCCAGCAACTCACCGGAAAAAGCCGACTTATCCCCTATAAACAGCATTCTGTTGTTTCTTTTTTCGTAGTCAAAAGCCTTGATAAGATATTCTTTTAAAAGGCGCATAATGCCGTTTACTTCTTCTAACGGTCGCTTCCAATTTTCGGTAGAAAAGGCGTAAAAAGTTACCGATTCAAGACCCAATTCATCACAATAATCGGCAATATCCTGAAAAACTTCAGCTCCCTTTTTATGCCCCATATTTCTGGGCAGGAATTTATTTTTTGCCCAACGGCCGTTGCCGTCCATTATTATCCCAATATGCTTGGGAATTACAATATTGTCCATAACAATTACCACTTTTTAGCGGCAAATAAGCCGCCCGAAATTTAAAATTAAAGGGCATATATAATAATATATGCCCTTTTTTGAAAATAAATCAAACTTCCATAACTTCTTTTGATTTTTTGGCAGTTATATCATCAATGTTTTTTACATATTTATCTGTGATTTTCTGCATTTTATCTTCAAGATTTTTAAGGTCGTCTTCGGTTATCTCACTGTTTTTCTTCTGTGTCTTAAATTTATCCAAAGCGTCTCTTCTTACATTTCTTACAGCAACCTTAGCTTCCTCGGCCATTTTAGAAACTTCTTTTACAAGTTCCTTTCTTCTTTCCTCGGTAGGAGCCGGGAAAACAAGTCTGATACATGAACCGTCATCGGTAGGGTTGATACCTATGTCAGATGTAAGTATAGCTTTGTTAATCTCTTTCAAAATTGATCTGTCCCAAGGTGTGATAACCAGTGTTCTTGCATCGGCGGTTGAAACGCTTGCAACCTGTGCAACAGGTGTGGGAACACCGTAATATTCAACTGACACTCTGTCCAAAACGCCGGGATTGGCTCTGCCGGCACGAACACGCCGAAACTCACCTTCAAGGTGTTTAACAGCCTGATCCATCTTATCTTCATAAATTTTTGTCATAATAAAATTCTCCTTATTCTGTAACTAATGTTCCGATTTCTTCGCCGCTGAGCGCCTTTTCAATGTTTCCGTCCTTTAAGTCAAAAACAAGTATAGGCAAGTGGTTATCACGGCACATTGTTGCCGCAGTCATATCCATAACATTCAACTGATCAGTCAAAACCTGAGTAAATGTTAAAGTATCATATTTAACCGCATCGGGATACTTTTTCGGATCTTTGTTGTAAACGCCGTCAACCATTGTGGCTTTAAAGATAATATCGGCATTGATTTCCGCAGCTCTCAAAGCGGCCGCTGTATCCGTTGAGAAGAACGGGTTACCTGTACCGCAGGCAAAGATAACTATTCTGCCTTTTTCAAGATGTCTTGTTGCACGGTTTCTGATATAAGGCTCGGCAACCTGCTGCATCTGCAATGCTGTTTGTACTCTTACTTCAAGACCTAATTTTTCAAGAGCGTCGGCCACTGACAAAGCGTTCATAACCGTTGCAAGCATACCGATTTGGTCTGCCCTTGTTCTCTCCATATCGCCGCTTGAACGGCCTCTCCAAAAGTTGCCGCCGCCTACTACAATGGCAATTTCCGCACCAAGCTCATAAGCACGCTTTATATTCTCGCAGATTTCCACAACGGTAGGATAATCCAAACCGAAACCCTTATCGCCGGCCAAAGCCTCGCCGCTAAGCTTGATTAAAACTCTGTTGTATTTTAATGACATTTTTACACACCCCACGAACTGTTATATTTTATAATATTTTACTATATTTTATCATTAAAGTAAAGCTAAATCGCATAAAAAAAGAGTGGCAATTTGCCACTCTTTTTACATCTTCGGTTTTTATACCTTATTTTACCATGCTTGCAACTTCAGATGCGAAATCGTCGGCTTTCTTTTCGATGCCTTCGCCCTTTTCAAAACGAGCAAATGCAACGATCTTGATACTGCCGCCAAGTTCCTTACCTGTTTTTTCTGTGTAAGAAGCAATAGTTTCCTTGTCGTCCTGAACATATGCCTGTTCAACAAGGCAGTTTTCTTTGTAGTACTTAGAAACTCTGCCCAAAGCGATCTTTTCTTTGATTGCTTCCGGCTTGTTGGCGTCCTTAGGGTCGTTAGCCATCTGAACAAGGATAATTTCCTTTTCTTTGGCAACAACTTCTGCAGGAACAGATGCCCGGTCAAGGTATGCAGGGTTCATAGCAGCGATCTGCATAGCAATATTCTGGCCGTAAACATCAAATTCAGGCTTTGCAAAAACTTCGTCTGATGTTTCAAACTTAACGAGAACACCGTGTGTGCCGCCTGCGTGAATGTAAGCTGCACAAGGTCCTTCGTATCTTTCGAAACGACGGATATTCATATTTTCGCCGATAACCTGGATCTTTTCCTTCAAAGCTTCGTCAACTGTTTCGCCTGTAGGCATCTTCATTGTAAGAAGTTCTTCAACTGATGATGGGTTACCATTCATGATAACTTTTGCAACATCGGCAACAAATTCTCTGAACTGTTCGTTCTTGGCAACAAAGTCTGTTTCGGAGTTAACTTCAACAACAACGCCGAGTTTTGCAGCCTTGTCGGCAACGGCGTAAACCATACCTTCGGCAGCTACTCTGCCGGCTTTCTTTGCAACCTTTGCAAGACCCATTTCTCTGAGGATTTCAACGGCTTTATCAAAATCACCGTCTGCCTGTGTGAGAGCCTTTTTGCAGTCCATCATACCGCAGCCTGTGCTTTCACGAAGATTTTTAACATCACTTGCTGTAAATGCCATAATTTTTTCCTCCTGTAATAATTCCTGTTATATTTTAGAAAAACTATTTAATAAATTATTCTTCTGTAGCTTCAGCTTCTTCGCTTGCTTCTTCAGGAGCAGCTGTGAGCTGTTCGCCCTGACGACCTTCGATAACAGCGTCAGCCATTGCGCCTGCAATGAGTTTAACTGCTCTGATAGCGTCGTCGTTGCCAGGAATTACATAGTCGATTTCATCCGGGTCACAGTTTGTATCAACAATGGCAACAACCGGGATACCGAGGTTTCTTGCTTCTGCAACTGCGATTTTTTCTTTTCTTGTGTCAACAACAAAGATTGCTTTTGGCAATTCACCCATGTTCTTGATACCGCCGATGAACTTTTCAAGCTTTTCGATTTCGTGTTCAAGCTGAACAACTTCCTTCTTAGGGAGAAGGTCGAATGTGCCGTCTTCTTTCATCTTGTTGAGCTGTTCGAGACGAGCGATTCTTGTTTTGATTGTACGGTAGTTTGTAAGCATACCGCCAAGCCATCTTGCGTTTACATAGTGCATACCGCATCTCTCGGCTTCTTCTTTAATAGCTTCCTGAGCCTGTTTCTTTGTACCTACAAAAAGGATTTCGCCGCCTTCTGCTGAAACATCTCTGATGAAATCATAAGCTGTATCCAACATTTTAACTGTTTTCTGCAAGTCGATAATGTAGATACCGTTTCTTTCTGTAAAGATGTACTTTGCCATTTTAGGGTTCCATCTTCTTGTCTGGTGACCGAAGTGAACGCCTGCTTCAAGCAACTGTTTCATTGATACTGATGACATAAATTTTTACCTCCGATTTGGTTAATCTTCCACTGCATTTTGCGAATTTTTACGGGTCTGATAATAAGTTACACCACCCGTAAGGAATACAGTGTGCATATTTTGCCTAAGTATTTTACCATAAGCATATATTTGTGTCAACTTAAAATTTCATTTTTTTAGCCAATTAACGGCATTTTATGAAAAATACTTATTTTTCTTCTACGGCAACCACTTCGCCCACAAACATCAAATGAGGTTGCCAGTCGCCCTTTTCATCTACCGGATAGGCTTTTGGATTAGCCTTATAGTACCGGGCTATTTCTTCATTTAAACCTGCCTTGTCAAATGGAGCTCCGTACATCTTTTGGCAAACAAAAGTAACGCTTGCTTCTTTATACCCTACGCTGCCGCCAATTTTCACTGGTGTAAGCCCTGCTGCAGAAAATTTATCTTCATCTCTGCCGGAGTGCGTTCCAACATAGCCCAATGCTTTGCGGTATTCATTCGGAAAAAAGCTGACCGTAAAAATATCACTGTTTTCCATAAAACCGCAAGTGTAGCGACCGGGGTGAATATACACGGTAATAACATCCCCCGTCTCGCCGCCTCTTGTCCAAAGAGTGCCCATACTGCCCCAGCTTACTGTGCAACCGTTAAAATTATCAATGGTGCCGGCGGTTACAACTGCCCATTGATTTCTGAACAAGTCAAACCGATTGTAGCCCTTTTCTGCCAATTCTTTCATAACATACTCCTCTATGTCTATTCGATTTTATTTTTCGCAGAAATTATAATATAAAAATATAAAAAAGACAAGGAACCTTCCCTGTCTTTTCTCGGTTTAATCGAAAGTTACATTCGTTTTTCCATTCTTTCCGCCGCCGTAAATTTCCGGGGCGTTTATTAAAACCACATCTTTGCCTATTGTCACAATATCTTTCCAAGATATTTTTAAGTCTTTTTCCCTGCCGAAAATTCCGAAAAATTTCGGCCTGCCAAAAATAACGATATTGTGTATAACTGCGGTTTTCTCGTCAAATTCAATATCGTCCGCCCTGCCTATATTCTGCCCGGTCACAATGCTTACAAAATCTTTTGTCTTTAAATCGGAAAGACACACCATTTAAACCACCCCTCCTATATTATATGAAAGGCCTAAAATATGTGTGTCTTTACTTATTTAACTTTAACCTGTAAGCCGACTTTTAACATTTGTAAGGATATTTTTTTCGATTCTGGAAACCTGCGCCTGGCTTATACCAACAATTTGCGAAACCTGCATTTGGGTTTTGCCCTGCAAGTATCTTAAATTCATAATATATTTTTCTCTGGGATTAAGACCGGAAAACAGTTCCCGAATAATTGCCTCATTGTAACAATCATCTTCAAAATCTCCGTCGGATATTTGGTCTATAACCGAGGCATTGTCCGGGTTGTCGGAAAAAACAGGGTCATAAAGAGAAATATGCTCTGTAATTGCATCAAGGGCATTGCGTATTTTAAATGGGGATGTTTTAAATTCCCTGGCTATTACTTCAACAGTCGGTTCACATCCATGGGCTTTTTGATAGCTTTCCTTATAACCTATTACCTTGTAAGCAAGGTCCTTTGTTCCCCTGCTGACCCTTATTATGTTGTTGTCACGGATATATCTTTTAATCTCTCCCATTATCATTATAACACCATAGGTGGAAAACCGAACGTTCAGTTGTGTATTAAAATTATTAAGGGCTTTTATAAGCCCGATACAGCCTACCTGAAACAAATCGTCCCGTTCTTCACCTTTTATATTTACTCTTTGAATGATACTTAAAACAAGTTTTAAGTTTGATAAAACCAGTTTTTCTTGGGCTTTTTTATCTCCGTTTTTCATTTTTTGTATCAATTCGTCCCTTTCCCCATCGCTTAAAGTAGGTAAGGACGAAGTGTCAATCCCGGTTATGTTTACCTTTTTGTAATACAGATAATCACTTCCTTAAAATCATTATGGTATGATTATCTGTAATTTTTTGCGAATTATAAGTGGAAATTTTTAGTTGTTTAAAAATCAGCCGATTTTTTCAATCTCTTTTTTCAACTTGCCCAATATTCGTTTTTCAAGCCTTGATATGTAAGATTGAGAAATTCCTATTAAATCCGCCACTTCTTTTTGGGTTTTCTCCTCGTCGCCGTTTAGACCGAAGCGCATAATCATTATGCTCCTCTCCCTTTGGGATAGACATTTAAGTGATTGCCACACCATTTGCCTGTCGCTTTCACTTTCGATATTTTCGCTGACCTCACTGCCGTCGGCGTACAAAACATCAATCAAGTTAAGCTCGTTGCCGTCGCTGTCGGTGGAGAGAGCCTCGTCCATACTTATATCAACATTTCGGTTTGACCGCTTGCGCAGGTACATTAAAATTTCGTTTTCTATGCACCTTGAAGCATAGGTGGCAAATTTGATGTTCTTTTCCGGAGAAAAGCTGTTTACGGCTTTTATAAGCCCCATTGTACCGATTGATGTTAAATCGTCTATGCCTATGCCGGTGTTTTCAAACTTTTTTGCTATATAAACAACCAAGCGCAGGTTGTGGACAATAAGTTTTTCGGCGGCAGCCTTGTCGCCTTTTGTCAAAAGAGAAAAAATCTGTTCTTCTTCCTCTCGACTTAGGGGCGGCGGCAGTTTTTGCGGTCCATTTATGTAATAAATTGAGTTTTCGCCAAATAAAATTTTTAAAATCTGTTCTTTTAAATCAAATATCATCCTAAACACCTACCGAATTAAAAATATCTTTTCCGAAAATTGCCTGTATATCTTCGCCGAAATCACTTTCGGTTATCGCTAAAATAATATTTTCTATATTCTTCTCGCCTTTGTCGGTTACAAGCCGCAGTTTATCCGGCACAAAGGCAGGCAATACGCCCTCTTTATTTAAGGCGGAATAAAACACCGGGGTGACGATAAAGGGCAAATCGGTTTTAAAATTCTTCCGCTTCTTTAAATTTTTATAAAGAAGGCCGTTTTCCGTTTTAAATGCGTTTATATCACACAAGAGCACCCTGCGCCCTGTCACTATATCCTTAACCTTAAAACCGGTATCATAAAACCGATTTATATAGAATTTTTCACCATTTATTTTGACTGCAAATCTGTAATTTTTGTTTTTGCCGCCGGCAACATTATCAAAACAAAATACCAGCAAATACATAACTCCTATACAGCCTGCAAGCAACAGCGGATTTATATTTATGTAGTAATTGTAATTATTTGTATATATTCTTTGGGTTTTATGGGACACGGCAGTAATTATCCCTCCGAATGCGGCGTATACGGCGGTGAGATACACAATGTTTTGCACAAACTTTTTCTTGGAACTTACACCGAATGTGACAGCGCAACAGGCGGTCAGGGACATAAATTTTATTAACAAAGCAAAACAGCCGTCTATATCGAAAAATATGGAAAGAGATAAAACCGAGCCAATCACGGCGGAAAAAATCAGTCTTTTTACTCCGGGGGCTTCCCCGCTTAGCAGACAAACAAATTTTAAGAGAAAGTAATTTATAAGGGTATTTGTAATAAGAAAAACATCTATGTAAATCGTTATCTTCACTTTATCACCCGAATTTATTTTAACCCAAGCCCCATAAAAAGATTGTCACAAAGAGGCAACGGAAAACAAGGCAAAAATAAAAACGCCTTTCGGCGCTTTTAAGATAAATTATAGCTTGCGGCAGAACAGCCCCAATTTATTGTGATAACAGTAGACAGTTCCCCTTCTTCTGTACGGAAACCTTGCCTGGGCAGACATTTCGGGATACAACTTTTTAAAGTGTATTTCGTCTGCAAACTGTAATGCCACAAAAGAAACATAATTTTCCTTGCTCATTTCGCTGTCGATTTTGATAAGCAATTCTCCATCAGATTGAGAAATCGACATATTCTCGTCATTTTCCCGTTTAAGGGGAGATAATTTTATACCGTGGCAACTTGCGTACATTTCGCCCACAGAATAGGCAATGTTGCCGCACACCGGGCAAACATAAAAATTAACCTTGTTTAAATTTCCGCTTTGATTTTTATTTGTTATATAGTCGCCGTCCAATATTTCGGTGACGGACACGTCGAAAACTTCCGCTATCAACTTTGCAATGTGTATATCTGGTATTCCGTTGCCCGTTTCCCATTTACTTACGGCTTTATCGGTAACACCGACCTTTTCCGCCAGTTCGGCCTGCGTAAGCCCCATTTTTTCTCTCTTTTGCCTTATGGCACTGCCTATTATAAATGCGTTCATATTTCATCCTCCTTGCAAAAATATGGTATCACTTATTTTGCTTTGTGACAACCTACGCTCAGTAGAGAAAAAGCCCTGCCGAATCGACAGAGCTTTAAATTATTTTATTGAGTTAATAATTGTTTAAAAATTCCTCTTTTACATCACGGCTGAACAGCTTGTTCAATGCGATTTTCGGGTCAAGGCCTTCGTAAATTATGGAGTAAATAGCATTTGAAATAGGCAGTTCCACGGAATATTCCTTTGAAAGCTTCATAAGGGCTTTTACGGTTGCGGCACCCTCGGCGAGTTTTTCGTAGGGTTTGCCTGTTACAAGACATTCGCCGAACATTCTGTTCTGGCTGTGGTGTGAAAACAATGTTGCCTCGTAATCACCCAAATGGCTTAAACCGTAAGCGGAAAGTTCATTGCCGCCTATGGCGCTTATAAGCCTTGAAACTTCTCTTGCTCCCCTTGCCATCAGCGCCCCTTTAAGGCTGGAAAGATTTTCACCGTCAAGCATACCGGCGGCAATGCCTATAACATTTTTGGCGGCGGCACCTATTTCTGTGCCGATTATATCATTACCGATGTAAAGTCTTATCAAATCACCGGAAAACTTATTTACAACATCATAAGTAACGGCCTTGTCCTCGCTGTCCACAACCATACAGTTGGGTATGCCTGCCATAAAATCCTGCACATGTCCCGGGCCTACCCAAACACAAACGTTCACATTTTGTTTTACGATTTCCTTAAAAACCTGGGTAAGTCTTTCGCCTGTCCGGCTTTCAACGCCTTTCATACAAAGTATAAAAGTTTTGCCGTTTACATCATATTTGTTAATATTTTCGCAGAGATTGCGCAACTGCTGTGCGCTTATGGAAATAACAACGTAGTCAGAATGATTTAGAGCTTTTTCCAAATCACTTTCCAAAACAAGTTCATCCGGCAATTCCAAGTATGAATTTTTTCTCTCGGTTACAAGCCGATTAAACCCCTTGCTGTCTTTTCTACCCCAAAGCATAACATTGTTTTTTCTGCTGTGATAAACAGCCAAGAATGTGCCCCATCTGCCGGAGCCTAAAACTGTAACATTCATTATATTTCACCTCTGATTTTATCCTTGTGTTTCATTTTCTGTCGTCGGAGTTTCTTCCGCAGGTGCGTTGCCGTTTTCTTCTCCGCCACCTGTTGTATTATCGGCAACACTGCCCTGTGACGGCGCTTCCTGTGACGGCGCTTCCGGCTGAGATACAACCGTCTCCGATGAGGAAACCGGTGCTTCCGTAGAAGAATTTTCGGAAGAAGATATGACAACGGAACTTTGACTTTCCGCCTGTGATGAGGACCGAACCGATGAAGAACTTGCAACGGATTCGGCACTGCTTGGCGAAACACTCCGGCTTTCGATTGAAACAGGGTTATCCTGCTGTGGTTCGCTTGAAACAACAGGCGCCTCTCTTCTTTGCGGTATTTGACCTCTCCGTGGTCTTGAATCCTTGGTTATGTATTTGTGATTTTCCACATATTCAAGCAAAGCCTTGTATCCGTCTGTGTTCATGTGGATACCGTCGTTTGAAAAGTATTTGTTTTTTGCATATCCGTCTTTTCCCTTGAAAATTTCGGCTGAATTTAAGAACATATATCCTTTGTCCTTACACATTTTCGCAAGAGCAAGGTTAAATTCGTCTATATCCTCTTTTTTTATGTCAGGGTAACTTCTGTTTTTCTTTACCGGGAGAATTGACTCCACAATAATATCACAGTGGGGATAAGATTTTTCTATTGCCGCTATTGCGGTTTCATAATTTTTTATAAAGTCCTTTGTGGTTGTACCGCCTGCATTATTTGTTCCGAAGCTCAATATAACTCTGCGGGGTTTTAACATACCCACTGCGGTTGCCATTGTAACAGGCTCGTCATATCCGTAGAAATAAATACACCGAGTTTTGGTAACCCCCTGTATCGGCATACCGGTACTGCCCAAAACATACTGCAAAGGCAAAAAGCCGTAAGCGGAAATGCCCTCTGTATTGGAATCACCGATAAAAAGAGTTTCTTTCAGGTAGTCCTCATCATCTATGTCGCTTGCCGGAATGATAGCCGATGAATACTCCGACATTTTTTTAATGTATTCATGATGCCGACTTACCTCTTTCCGATCGTAAATGCCGGAGTCGGAATCGTCATAAGAATCCTCGTAAATGTATGAATTTGCCGGATTTTTACCCTTACCCATAAAAGCAAGGACAGCTACAATGATTATTGCCGCCACCAAAATAACGGCAGTTATAAACTGTTTTTCTTTTTTACGCTTTTTTCTTTCAGTAATTTTTGATTTACTTCTGTTTGAATTTTTATTTTCCCTCATAAATGCTTTTCCTATTTTAAAATGTCTGTCAGCTGTTTTATATTGTCTATAAGAGCAACGCTTTTTTCGGCGGAAAGTTCTTTGTATGAGCCGAAACCGTACAAAACACCTACTGCGTCAATTTTCATTTTTTCTGCGCCTGTAAGGTCATATTTTCTGTCCCCTACCATAAGTATTTCATCAGGTGAAAAGCCGTTGTCACTTATTCCCCTGTTGATAACATCCTCTTTCCGGCTTATTTTGCCGTCAAGTGTTGCACCTCCTACATAATCAAAATATTTATCAATATCAAAATATTCCAAAATTTGTTTTACATAAACCTGAGGTTTACTGCTGGCGGTACAGAGTACAAATCCTTTTTCTTTAAGCAATGCCAAAGTTTCCTTTACATTGGGATAAATTTTATTTTCAAAAATACCGCCGTTCGCATAGCGTTCACGATATTTTGATACTGCTTCTTCCCCAAGTTTGTCTGTATATCTTTCGCCTAAAAGTTCCTTAAAGGTATCTTTCAGCGGTGGGCCTATGTATTTAAGCAAATCTTGTTTTTCGGTCTTTATTCCGTAATAATCCGCCGCATACTGAATGGAATTGACTATTCCCTCCCGAGGATCGGTTAAAGTGCCGTCCAAATCAAAAAATATAACCTTATATTTCATATATTCACCAACCTTATTATGATAGTATATCATTTTTGATCGCCGTAAACAAGATAAAAAATAAATATGGTAACAATTAGGGAAAACTTTCATAAAATTATAACAGGCAAATACTTTTAAGCGGAGGTTATTTTATGATAACAGACATTCAAAGCAAAAAGGAATTTCTCATCAAAAACAAGGAAAATTTCGGTATTCGGAATGATATTCCAGGCGAAAAGTTTATTTCAATCTGCGCAAGGAACAATAAGTATATTGCAACAAAATCCATAAACAGTAAAATCCCTCTGCCCAGCATCAACGGCATAATATCAAACTGCCACGGCATTGTGGACTGCGCCGGGGAAATAGACACAAGCTATGCAAGTTTTAGAGTTACACATTCAAAAGAAGAACCGATAAACTGCACAGGCAAGCGGCCCGGAGTGAGAATAAGAGTAAGCGGACAGATTGTTGTAAGGGCACTTTCTCGGCTGCCTAACTGCCCGCCTACATACATTGCCATACCTATAGAGGTTGTAGACGAAATGCTGTGCGCATTTTACGACGTGTCAACAGGTCGGGCGGTTGAGGATTTAAAAACAGCTCTTGCGGAAATTGACGGTTCTTGTATGTCTGTACGGCTTAACTGCAACATTGTAAAAGATGAATGTGGCGGCTGCACAAGATACTATGCAAAAATTTTCGGCAACATTATAGATAATCTTTGGAAAACCGAAAATGTTTGGATAGAGGGGCTTATTCCGTACAGCGACAACACCCTTACATTTTGCGATAAGTTTGACAAGGTTTGTTGCGGCACACACAAAAATTGCGATGAAAAAGCATAGCTTATTCCGCTAAAATTTATTAAAAAGTAATGCCCTGCGGGGCATTATTTTTTTGATTTTTAATATACATATATTAGCAAAATATGAGGAGGGCGGCGGATTTTTCCCGATTTTATAAACACCGCCGATACAAAATATGGAAAGCAAATTAAAACTGCCGGGACTTTTATTTTTAGGTGTCGGCTATGTGATCGGTGCAGGCATAGTAAGCACAATAGGCGCCGCTTTTAATGCAACGGGTTACTCTATGGGATTGGCGTTTTTAATTGCTTGTTTGCTGTCCTATCTGCGTTTAACACCGTATATATTTTTCTCCTCCTGTGTAGAAACCACAGGAGGAAAACAAGAAATGATAACCCTTTGCGCCGGTGAAAAATACGGCGGACTAATGGCGGTTTCTTCTCTTTTGGCGCTGTTCTCAAAAGCCATTGCGGTGGCCGCATTAAAAGAGTATATAGGCTTTATTTTTCCCGGTGTAAATGGGATGTTTGCCGCCGGTGCTATATGGTTACGGCTTTGTGTTTTAAATTTGACCGGTGTGAACAAAATAAGCAAAATTCAAAACTTGGTGACGCCGATTATGCTGTGTTCATTTTTGATTTTTTCAACGTTATGCTTTAAACACCCCTTAAACTATGGCAAAAGTGAATTTTTATTAAACGGTACAGAGGGATTTTTTACCGCTGTGGTGTTGCTTAGTTACTCCTGCGAGGGCGTTTCATCTCTTTTAAGTTTTTTTCGGCAAACTGAAAATCCAAAGAAAAACATACCCTTGTCAATGTTTTTAACCAATACTGCAGTGGGGGTTATATATACGACGGTAGGTTTTGCCGCCTGCCGTTTAATGAACATCGGCGAATACAACAATTTATTGACCGTTGCAAAACAAATTTTTACACCTGTGCCATACAGAGTATTTTTGATTTGCTCACCTTTGACAGCCATTATAACAACGATGAACTCCGGCATAGCTTCTTCGGCAGTGCCGATAAAAGCGGCGGCGGAAAAGGGATATTTACCAAAATTCCTGTCATTTAAAAACCGCAACGGCATTCGGTATTTTACGGTGGGTGTGATATTTTTCTTCGGATTTATTCCCCCGGCTTTTGGTCTGTCCGTCTCACGGATTGTCAATATGACAGTGATTACCAATAGCATATCAACAATTTTGATTTTGCTTTCCGCAATAAATATGCCATTTGTGTTGAAAGAAAAATGGGAAAATTCCAATATACACATACCGGACAAAATATACTTTTTCCTTGTTTTTCTTTGCCGGGTGACGGAAATATTTTTAATTTTTCAATCTGTTAAAAATTTATCGGCGAAAGTTTTAACGGTAAATTTTGTAATTTTAATCTTAGCCGTAGTTTATTCCCAATTAAAAAATGCCCGAAAAAATCGGGCATCTGAATATAAAATCAAAGAGGTTTTCTAAGGATAGACATTGGCTCAACTTCATGTGGACAGTCTATTTTGTACTTCATTTTTGCATGAGGAGTAGATGTTATACTATTACCATCTTCATCTATTATGTACTTAGGAGTGAATTTAAGATTTTCGCCGTTCGGCTGTAAAATTTCAATCTCTGCGCCAAGTTCAAATTTGCCTCTCTGAGAACAGTAAATTTCGCCGTCTTTGCAATCTTCCACAACTGCCAAAAGCTCGTATTCACGAACATAATTTGATGTGTCAGTTGACTGAATGGCGTGCTCCGGGCCAAAGTAAAAGCCTGTGGAATACCTTCTGTGGCTTGTTTTTGTAAGTTCTTCCGTAACTTCGTTTGGACACACCCAGTTGTCCGGATGGGCAAAGTAAGAATCCAAGGCCTTTCTGTATGCAGCGGTTGTAGAAGCCACATAGTAAAAGCTCTTTGCCCTGCCCTCGATTTTTAGGCTTGAAATTCCCGCCTTGCAAAGCATATCCACATACTGAGCCATACAAAGGTCATTGGCGTTCATAATGTATGTACTGCCGTAAGAATTTTCGGCAATATCATAGTACTGGCCGGGTCTTGTCTTTTCGCTGAGCTGCCATTCCCAACGGCAAGGCTGTGCACACTCGCCTCTGTTGGCGTCTCTTCCCGTCAGGTAGTGGGACAAAAGGCATCTGCCCGAAAAGGACATACACATAGCGCCGTGTACAAAACATTCGATTTCCAAATCCGGCGGAGTGTTTTTTCTTATAGTTATAATATCTTCAAAAGAACATTCTCTTGCCAAAACCACACGCTTTGCCCCCATTTTGTAAAGGGCGTTAGCAGTTACATAGTTCATTATGCCTGTTTGAGTTGACATATGAATCTCCACATTAGGGGCATATTCTTTTGCCATTTCCATAACGCCCATATCCGCAACGATAAAGGCGTGTACACCTGTCCGGGCAACTTTTTTTATAAATTCCGGCATTTTTACAACTTCTTCGTTTGTAGGTACCGTGTTAAGGGTGAGATAAATTCTCTTGCCTATGCTGTTTGCGTAATCCACGGCCTCTTTAAGCTGTTCCAAAGAAAAGTTTTTAGGTGCGGCACGCATGCCGTATTCTTCAGCCCCCAAATACACGGCATCTGCACCGTATTTAAAAGCATATTTTAATCTTTCCATATCACCGGCAGGTGACAAAAGTTCAGGTTTATTCATTTGTTTTTCCTTTGTTTTATTGATTTTTATTTGACTTTACTTGCAATTTCGCAATTTGCAATGTGTTCCCGATATGTTTTTGCATAGCGGTAAACGCCCTTTGCGTCGGTTACAAAGAAGTAGTAACCGTCATAGTTTTCGTCAGGCCAAAGAACAGCCTTTATGGCTGTTATACCCGGATTTGAAATTGGTCCCGGCGGCAAGCCGATAACATCATAAGTGTTATAGGCTTTCATCATGCCCCGAGGCACATTCTCTACTCCGCCGTAGTATTCCACAATGTAATCATAAACATAGTTACCCGGCTCGTTTATGTAACTGCAAACATTACATTCAAGTCTTGGGTAAGGGGAACCCGGCAACAGGCGGTTTCTCAAACAGGCGGCGACAGCAGGCTGATCTTCTTCGTGGCCGGCCTCCTCCTGTACGAAGGACGCCAATGTTACAACTTCGTCAAGTGACATGCCTATTTCGTCCATACGCCGGTAAGCGTTATCAACTGCGGAAATTCTTTCCTCAAAATTTTCATAGAATTTGCAAACCATATTATAGACACTGTCGTCCTTATAAAATTCGTATGTATCCGGGTACAGGTAGCCCTCAGCTTTCATAAACTTGTTCTCGTGTTCTTTTATTTTGCTCCAAAATTCAAATTGACTGAAATCTCCGTTATTTGCCACATCAATAAATTCATCGGCGGTGCAAAGGCCGTTGTTTTCCATTCTCTGGGCAATCTGCATGAGAGAAAAGCCCTCCGGGAAAGTTACGGTAACGGTTTCTCTCCTTGCGGAAATACTGCTGAGAGTTTGAATTATCTCATCGTAAGACATACTTGTATTAAGGTTAAACTGGCCGTACTGTAAGTTGTCCGCAGGATGAGTTTTGATGTAAAATTTAAAGAAAAGTTTGTTTTTTATAACGCCGTTTTCCCGCAGTATTTCCCCAACTTTTGAGGCATATGTACCCTCGGGAATATCTACGGTTATCTCTGTGCCCTCTTTTGAAGAACCCTTTACATCGCTGTTATAGGACATAAATGTCACGCCGAAAGCCAGTACAATAGCAGCCAAAAGGACGGTAAGTAATTTTTTCATAATTTTTCTCCTTTTTTTGTTATTCCAACATCAAATTGATGTAAACATCATCGTCAAGGCCGTAAACGGCAAAGGCATTTTCTGCCGCACCCTCCCCGAAGAAGATGTTTGAATTTTCCGGAAGATATACAACCGCCTGTTCACAGCCTGTTTTTTCTCTTATTGCCTGTAAAAGCCTTGTTGCCGAAAGGGGATTTTCACACAAAAGCTCCTTTACGATTATCTTTTCGTTTTCGATGTAATAAATGCAATAGCCGTCCTCATTTTCTGCCGTTGAACCGCCGTAAGTATAAAGGTATTCGGCGTATTTTTCCCAATCCTTCTTTGTGTAGGTAAGAATTTTCCCATCATAAAACTTACTTCTCAGCATCGGGAAACGAGATACGGTCACAATGTCAAATTCGGCTGTCCGCCACAGATTTCTCTTTACATCTATGGTACATTTGCGCAATTTTGTGATATTTTTAAAGCCCATTTCCTTATAAAATTCAAAAAGACTTTCTGTTGCCGGCTTTGTTACGCAAAACTCATAACCTTGCTTTGCCTTGTCTTCCAGGGCGTATTTTACAAGGCTGTGCATAAATCCCCTGCCCCTGTACCGGCTGTCGGTACAAGCAGAATAAAGATAAAAACCTTTTTTGCCGTTGTATTCCAACCGGGCAACGGCCATAAGCATAGAAACCGGCTTTTCGTCCTCTTTTACGATATAAATATTATCGTTTCCGCAAATGGAAAAGGCAAAATCACAAAAGCCCTTTGTTCCGTCGTCAAAATTGTCGTTCCACAACTTTTTTGCCCGGCTTATGTCGCTGTCAAGCAGTTTTTGAATAATCATAATTTAGCTCACCTCAAATTTCACAAGCAGTATATTTTTTTTGTATTTCACAAGGGAAGTAGCTCATTTTTGCTTTGCGCAAGCCTTCAAGGCCCATATCGTCTTCCCTGTTTATATATTTGTAATCGGCAAATTTATCCGCCGCAAATTCCCTGTTAATCATAGCGTAGGCGCTGTCGGTTGAATGCCGTGCTTTCTCCACTATTACATCTACCATATCATCGCTTATTTTTGCAGCGATAGACATTGCCGCAATTTTTCCGTCAACTTCTATCATGGCTCCCATAAGGTTCATTTTTTCAAAGTTGTCCAAAAGCCGTGCTATTCCCTTTGCCTCGGCTGCCAAATCCGGGTTGTCTTCGTCTGCGTATTCCAGGCTCCACCGTTTTTCAAATTCCTTAGCCCTGTGCAAATTTTCACCTGACATTGAGATATATTTGTAGTCGGGATAATCTCTTTTAAATTTTGAAATATGATTTCTCTTTTTTTGATATTTTTTGCCTGTAAGATTTATCAAATCCTCTGAAAGATAAATGTAATCCTCATCATCTCTATCCTCGTTTATTTCGAATATTCCGGGGAAATTTTCCTTTAAAAAGTTCATTTTATCCTCGTTCATACCGTAAATAAAAGCTTTTTTTCCCTGTTCTTTGGCATCGGCAAGTATCATTTCTATACTTTTCTTTTCATCGAGTTTTCCTGCCGGATAAATGTAGTGATTGCAATTTTCTTCTGTAAATCGCAAAAATACCGTGCTTTCTTCTATGGCAATTTTGATGTTGTATCTGTAAGACCAAACCAAAACCGTCGGAAAACAGTGCTCCCAGTTTTCCATGCCGCTGTTTTGGAATATAGGTGAAACAATATCAAAATCTGCCGGTGTAATTTCTCTGAAATTCATTTATATAATCTCCATTACTTTTTTAATTATTTTTTCCTGTATTTCTTCTATGGTAAAAGGTTTTTCACCGTCATCGCAGTTTATCACATTCCATTTGTCGTGTTCGGAGCAGAATCTTGCCGCCGACTGCGATTTTTTCAGATATTCCGTATCTTTTTCGTGAATATCTTTTTTGCTCTCGTCGCCGGCGTATCTTACAGACAACAATTTTTGCGAAACCTCCGGTGACATATTCAAATATATAACCCCATCCGGTGCAGGTATACCCATTTTGCGGTATTCAAAATCGTACAGCCAATCCATAAAATCGTTCCACTCCTCTTTCGGAAGTTTTGAACACTGATGTACGCCGTTTGATGTTGTGTATCTGTCCGCAACTATGATATAGCCTTCTTTATACAGTTTTTCCCAGTCGGATTTATAGCTCCGAAATCTGTCCACCGCATAAAATGCCGACGCCGCATATGCGTTTACATCTCCCGGGCGAGAGCCGAACTGCCCTGCCAGATACATTTTTACCAAAGCGGAAGAATCGCTTTCATAAACAGGAAAGCTGACTTTTTTTACCTTTTTACCGATACTTTCCAAATATTTGCAAAGGAGCTCTGACTGTGTGGCTTTGCCGGAACCGTCAAGTCCCTCTATAACAATAAGTTTTCCCATAATATCCTCTTTTTACAACTTTACAAGAGGTGTAAAGTTTGCCATTATCTTTTTTGTGCCTATGCTGTCAAAGTCAATTTCAAGCAAGGCATCGCCGGCCATAGGGGTAACCTTTACCACTGTGCCAGGACCAAACAATTTGTGACTTACCCTGTCGCCGGGGAAATATTCCTTTTTCTCTGTGGTCGTTTTTTTAACCTGTGTTTTTTGCTGTGAAAAAAGGGAAGAATTTTGTCCGTAATAGTTGTTCCTGCCGACGGTAGCCACGCTTTTGGGCATCACGGCTGCAATTTTTGTGGTTTTATCCTCAAAATCGCAAACATCCGAGTCCATTTCTTCAATAAATCTTGATGGCTGCGGTCTCTTTGTCTGGCCGAACACCATTCTCTCTTTAACATGGGAGATATACAGCTCTTTTTTTGCTCTTGTTATGCCCACATAGCAAAGGCGGCGTTCTTCTTCCAAATCATCCGGGTTGTACTTTGACATATCACCGGGGAATATGCCTTCCTCTACACCTATAAGGAACACATAGGGGAATTCCAAACCCTTTGCCGAGTGAATTGTCATTAAGGTCACATTGTCGGCGTTTTCGTCATAGTTGTCTATATCGCTTATAAGGCTTACTTCCTCCATAAACATTTCAAGGGTTGCGCCCTCGTTCATATCTTTATAAACCTGAATGTTAGAAATAAGCTGACCGATATTTTGCAGTTTTGTCTCGCCCTCCGGCCCCATTGCGGCAAGCATATCTTCATAGCCTGTTATTTTTATAAGTTGAGGAACAAAATTTTCCATAGGCTCTTCTCGATATACCTTTACCAGCTTTTTGTATATTTCCAAAAAGGCTGTCAATGACTTAGACGCCCTTAAAAGCTGCGGGTAAGCCTGCAGATTGTACAGCACTTCTATCATGCTCAAACCGTTTTCTGCAGATAGCTCGCTTAGCGCATTTACGGTTGCGGCACCGATCTTTCTCGCCGGTACATTGATTATTCTTTTTAATCTTAAATTGTCCGACGGGTTTATGACGATATTGATATACGCCATTATATCTTTGATTTCAGCTCTGTCATAGAACCTGTGGCCGCCTATAACCTTATAGGGTATACCATTGCGAGCCAGAGCATTTTCAACTGCCGAGGACTGCATATTCATTCTGTACAGCACGGCATGATCGGAGAGTTTAGCACCGTTTTTAACATTTTCGGCTATTATACTTACAATGTTTTGCGCTTCGTCAAATTCTCGATCAAGTGTAAAGACTTTTACCTTGTCGCCGCCTTTTTGGGCTGTCCAAAGGGTTTTGCCTTTTCTGCCCTGATTATTTTCTATAACGCTGTTTGCGGCGTTCAAAATATTGGCGGTAGATCGGTAGTTTTGTTCAAGCCTTATGGTTACGGCACCGGGGAAATTTTCTTCAAAATTAAGGATATTTTCTATTGTGGCACCACGGAAACGGTAAATACTTTGGTCGTCATCGCCTACGACACAGATATTGCCATATTTTTTGCTGAGCAAATCTATAAGTTCAAACTGGGCAGTGGAGGTATCTTGATATTCGTCTACCATTATGTACCTATATCTGTTTTGATAGTGATCCAGCACATCCGGGAACCTTTTAAAAAGATATACCGCATTGTAAATCAAGTCGTCAAAGTCCATTGCATTGGCCTCTTTAAGCCTGCGTTGGTACTCGCCGTAGCACTTTACAACTATCCCCTCCAAGGTGTTGTTGGCGTGTTTTTCAGCCTCTGCCGGGGAAATCAGCTTGTCCTTGTAGCCGGAAATTTTGTTCATTATTGTTTTTATCCGAACAAACTTTTCGTCAATGCCAAAATCTTTTATGATCTCTTTCATAACACGCTTTTGGTCGTCCGTATCGTAAACGGTAAAAGCCTTGCCGTAGCCGAGAATTTCTCCCTCACGGCGCAAAATACGCATACAGAGAGAGTGGAATGTGCTGGCGGTTACATCAAGGGCTGTATCGCCCAGAGAGTCGGACAATCTCTGTCTTAATTCCGCCGCCGCTTTATTTGTAAATGTTATTGCAAGAATATTCCAAGGCTTAATCGCACCTGTGGAAATTTCCTTTTCCGTTTCAAAATCAAGTTTTTCTTTATTTTCAACGGCATTTTCAAGTGCCGTAATATATTCGCTGTCAACCGTTGGAAACCAATCGCTGTTATAGCTGTCTCCAAAACGCACCATATTTGAAATACGGTTTATAAGCACGCTTGTTTTGCCGCTGCCTGCCCCTGCCAAAATAAGTAAAGCACCGTTAATACAGTAAACCGCCTGTCTTTGCATATGGTTTAGGCGGCAGAACTGCTGTTCAATATACTGTTTTCTCAGTTGACAATATTGTGAATTTTCCATCTGTTCACGCTCCGTAATTATTCAATTTATTCTATCATATATCGGCATTTTAAACAATGTTTTTAATAAAATATTTATTTTTAGCCGTACAAATCAAAATTTGAAAAATTTTTTATCTCTTTAATTCTGTCCTTGTAATCCGGCAAAATTTTTGCTACTTCCCGATAGAATTTCGGCGAATGGTTTTTCTGTAAAATGTGGCACAATTCATGTACCACAATATAGTCCTGTGCCCTATTGCTTAAAAGCATTACCCTGTAAGAATAACAAATTGAATTTGTTCCGCTGCAGGAACCCCAGCGAGTTGTGGCGCTTGTGATTTTTACACCGGTTGGCTCTACCCCTATGATTTTCTTGTAGTACCGTGTTTTTTCGGCTAAAACAATTTTTGCTTTTGACTTTAAGTCGGCAATTTCTTCCTCTGTCAGTTTTCTGCCCTGCTTTGCTTTTTCCGACTGTTTGGCTATGTTTTTTTCAATCCACGGGGAATATTTTTCAAGTATTTTTTCTATATCGGTTTTACTCCGTTTCAGCGGAGCTTTAATATCCACTGTGCCGTCACGGCCTACCGATATTGAATAAGTTTTTCTTTTTGATTTTTTAACTGTGTAATCCATATCACAAAATGTAAAGGCGGCAAAGCCGCCTTAATGTTTTTATTTTGAAAGCCCCGGCGTTACATCTCTGAAACCGGATTCCAACTGTCCCTCCAAAGCCAGTGACATACCTGTACCTATGGCAACGCATTTTTCACTTTCCGGAGCCAGCTTTACATTTATGTTAAGGTACTTTTGCATATACTTGTCAAGATTTTTAATCTTTGAGCCTGCACCTGTCAAAAGCACGCCGTTTTCGTAAATATCGCCTGAAAGTTCCGGCGGAGTTACCTCCAAAACCCGCTTAACGCTGGACAAAATTTCTTCGATAAGAGGTTCGATAATCGGGTAAATATCCTCTGTGGAAATTTCGATTTTACCCGGCAAACCTTTTTGTAAATTGAGACCCTTAACCGTATAAACAACATTTTCTTCCGGAGTAGGCATACAATTTGCAACTTCGTGCTTTAAGGTTTGTACTGTTCTTTGACCTGCCATAAAACCGTATTTGTTTTTAAGAGCCTTTGAAATTTCGGCGTCAAAAGTGTTGCCGGCAATTTTAATTGACTTTGAGCAAACGATACCGCCCATTGAAATAACCGCAATATCCGTTGTGCCGCCCCCAATGTCCACAATAATGTTTCCGTTGGCCTTTAAAATATCTATGCCTGCACCCAAAGCTGCGGCAATAGGTTCTTCTATCAAAAATATCTGTCTTGCGCCACAGGAAACCGCCGCATCTACAACGGCCTTTTCTTCAATACCGGTAACGGCACTTGGAATACAGATACAAACCTTTGGCTTAACAACCTTTGAGTTGTATGATTTATCAAGGAAATATTTTACCATTTCCTTGGTGAGGGTGTAGTTTGAGATAACGCCGTTTTTAAGCGGAAATTCCGCCACGATATTTTTATGTGTTTTACCTACCATCAAAAAGGCATTTTCACCGAATGCGATAGGATCGCCGCTGTTGGCGTCATAGGCCACAACGCTTGGTTCGTTTAAAATAATGCCCTCGTCATTTTTGTATATCATAACCTTGGTTGTACCAAGGTCTATTCCGATTTCATTTGTGTTTGCCATTTTTATTTTTCCTTTCCGTCGTTGTAAGCATAAGCCCAAACCACAACGGTTTTAGCACCTGACAATTTTAATTCTTTGGCAATAACAGACACCGTCTGCCCTGTGGAAATTACATCGTCTATGAGCAATATGCTTTTGTCTTTTATGTCAAGACGCACTTCAAATGCGTCTATCAAATTAGCTTTTCTCTCTTCCAGCTTTAAGCTGTGCTGAGTTTTTGTCTTTTTTATTTTAACAACAGGCCGCCGATTATTCAATGAAAATTTTTCAGATATTCTCTTTGCCATTTGTTCCGGCAGGTCGTATTCCGTTTTATAAAATTTCGACTTGTGTGCCGGAGACGAAATAACCGTATCAAAGTTATTTTCACCTAAAATCTTCTCAATATCCCGGGAAATATCCGTTAAAAACGAATTGAGGAAAGACGCCGGCCGCCTGAATTTTGCGTTTTGTATTCCCTTGCGCCGGGCGCTTTTATAGCGATACGAAGCGTAGGTTTTATCCACAAATTCAAATTTTGTTTCAACGGTAAGATTTTCTCGTTTTTCTTTTGCAAGTTCCGCCCTGCACCGCCGGCACAGATTGTCGGCCTGGGCCAATTTAAAGCAACACTTGCACTTTTGCGGAAATATAAGTTGTTTTAATCTATCCATTGTATTCCTGTAAAAAGTGTTTTATTCCCGAATATCTCAAATGCTTTCTGTCATTTTTTACCATCCGTTCCAAAATTTCGTACTTACCCACCACAACAAGCAATTTTTTTGCTCTTGTAAAGGCTGTGTATAACAAATTGCGATATTGCAGTTCCTTTGGGGTGTCATTAAGGCATAGTATAACGGTGTTAAATTCACTGCCTTGGCTTTTGTGAACGGTAATCGCCCATGCGTGTTCGATTTGGTTAAAAAATTCCGCCGTATAGGCATAAGTTTTATCATCAAATTTTATCTTTAAAACTTTATTGCGCTTGTCAACGGAAACAATTTTACCTATATCTCCGTTAAAAACACCCATATCCGTTTCGCCGTTGTCCCTGGTGTACTCCAAATCGTAGTTGTTTCTAACCTGCATAACTTTATCCCCTAAGCGGAATGTTATTCCGTTAAAGACAATTTGGGGCTTGTCCTCTGCCGGAGGGTTCAGCACTCCTTGCATAACCCGGTTTATGTTGCCTGTACCACCGTTGCGTTTTCTTGATGGAGTCAGAATCTGTATATCTTCAAATGGATTTACTCCGTACGCCTTAGGCAACCTTTGAGCCGCCAAGCCGCTTACAAGATCATTGATGTTGTCGCCGCCGGGAATAAAGAAATAATCCCCTGTTTTTCCGGAAATCTTTGGCATTTCCCCCCTGTTTATGGCGTGGGCATTGAGAACAATGTCGCTTTCCCGTGCCTGCCTGAAAATATCGGTAAGTTCTACTGCCGGTATCAAACCGGAGTCAAGCATATCTTTCAATATATTTCCCGGACCTACCGCCGGCAACTGGTTATAGTCGCCTACAAATATCACCCTGCACTCTTCTTTTACTGCGCTTATAAGCCGGCTGAAAAGAAGTATATCCACCATCGAAAATTCGTCAACTATCAAAACTTCGCAGTTAATGGGATTTTCCGGCCCATGCTGAAATTTCAATTCGTTTTTTGAACCCGGCACAACTTCCAACAGACGATGTATTGTTTTTGCCTCTTTGCCGGAAAGTTCCGTCAACCTTTTGGCGGCTCTGCCGGTAGGAGCGCACAAACTTACCGTTTGCGCCTGCATTTCAAACATTGAAATAATACCTTTAACAAGGGTGGTTTTACCTGTACCCGGGCCCCCTGTAATTATGCAAACCTTGTTGTTTGCCACTTTTTCCAAAGCCTTTTTTTGATTTTGGGCATACTCGATGCCGAGCATTTTTTCAACCTTGTTGATTATCTCGTCAATATTTTTTTCTTCGGGTTTTTCCCGTGTTAAAAGAGACAGTTTTTGCGCCGATACAATCTCCGCCACATAAAGATTTGACAGATAGACAAACTCACGGTCATCTATAATCTCGGTAAAAAGATTGCCTTTTTCGCACTCCTGCCTTATTCCGCTTTCAATTTTTTCCGGCTCAACGGTAATAAAGGCAGAAACCGTTTCCACAAGTTTATCAAAAGGCACGCAGGTATGTCCCTTTTGGCTGTTGTGATTAAGCACATACATAATGCCCCCGGCAATGCGCCGGGAATTATCATACTCAAACATCATTTTATTGGCAATGTCATCTGCCTGCTCGAACGGAAGCATCGTGGGGGCATTGCATATGATGTATGGGTCGCTGTGCATAATTTCAACGGTATTTGCCCCGTAAGTGCCGTAAAGTGATATAGCTTGCCGGGCTGTCAATCCATAGTGAGCAAGGTGAACAATAGCGTCCTGTATGCCGTATATACGCAAAAATTCCTCTTGTATTGCAAGAGCTTGTTTATATGATATTCCGTTTACCTGACTCAGACGAACCGGGTCGCTTTCCAAAACTTCGAAAGTATCTTCTTTAAAAGCCTTTACAATCTTTTTGGCAGTTACCGGACCTATGCCCTTTACCGCACCGCTGGAAAGATACATAAGTATTGCGGATAAGTCTTCCGGCAGGGTGATTTCGTAACTTTGCGCCTTAAACTGCCTGCCGAAAGAGGGGTGGTTTGTAAATGTGCCCTCTGCTACCATTTGTTGTCCGGGAGCAACGCCAACCATTTCGCCTACTACCGTTATTTCGTCATCGGCTGTTTCAAGTTCAAGCACTGTAAATCCGGTGTCCGGACTTGTGAATGTGATGTATTGAATTGTACCCTCGATTTTTTCTGTTTGGTTCATTATTTGCTCCGTCTGTCATTTGTCATTACTTATTATATGATAAGATAACTTTTATGTAAATATGTGATTTTCAATAAAATCGGATATTTCACATTTTTTAATTTTTTCAAGGCCTGAGTATATGTTTTCATCTCCGTCCCCTATAAGGACTATCTTGTTGTTAAATGTTTCTGTTTGCAGGGCTAAAATTTTATAGTATGCCCGATCGCTTTCGCTGTACTTTATAAAAGTTACAGTTTGGGGGCTTTTTATACCCCTTGCGGTTTTTATCGCCAAATCGCACACAAACCAAACTCCCAAAACGGCAAACCCGGTTAAAATTATCATTAAAATATCGACCATAAGTAAAATCACCTGCCCTTTCTGAGTTTAGAATATGCGGTACAGGCAAATTTTGCCACAGACAACTACAAAAAAAGACCGAGGTATTTAAACCCCGGTCTTTTGTCAATTAAAAATTTGAAATATTAACGGATTAGTAATCCATACCGTTCATGCCCCGTGCAGGTGCGGCTGCGGCAGGTTCTTCTTCGTCACTTACAAGAGATTCTGTTGTAAGAACCATTGATGCAACGCTCCGTGCGTTCTGCAATGCGGAACGTGTTACCTTTGTCGGGTCAACAATGCCGGCTTTGAGCATATCGCCGTAAACTTCGTTCTGTGCGTCGAAACCGTAGTTCACGGTGTTTGCGGACATAATCTTATCTATGATCACACTGCCTTCAAGACCTGCGTTAAACGCAATCTGTCTTACCGGCTCCTCCAAGGCACGAAGGAGAATTTTAGCGCCTGTTCTCTCGTCGCCTGTAAGTGTTTCGCTGAATTCTTTAACCCGAGGAATTGCATTGATAAGGGCTGTGCCGCCGCCTGCAACAATGCCTTCTTCAACTGCTGCCTTAGTTGCGGAGAGAGCGTCCTCGATACGGAGCTTCTTGTCTTTCATTTCAACTTCCGTTGCCGCACCGACCTTCAAAACGGCTACGCCGCCTGCAAGCTTTGCAAGTCTTTCCTGCAATTTTTCACGGTCAAATTCAGATGTTGTGGTTTCAATCTGAGCTTTAATCCGTGCAATTCTGTTCTTGATTTCTTCTTTATCACCTGCGCCGTCAACAATAGTTGTGGTTTCCTTTGTAACCTTAACCTGTCTTGCACGGCCAAGCATTTCCATTGTTGTTTCTTTAAGGTCATAACCAAGTTCTTCACTGACAACAACGCCGTCTGTCAATATGGCAATATCCTGCAACATTTCCTTTCTTCTGTCGCCAAAGCCCGGTGCCTTAACAGCAACACAAGTAAATGTACCTCTTATCTTGTTTACGATAAGGGTTGAAAGTGCCTCGCCCTCAACATCGTCGGCAATAATAACAAGCTTTTTGCCTGCCTTTACGATTTCTTCCAAAAGCGGAAGAATTTCCTGAATATTTGAAATCTTCTTATCTGTGATGAGCAAGAGAGCGTCGTCGATAACAGCCTCCATCTTTTCACTGTCGGTTACCATGTAAGGGGTGATGTAGCCTCTTTCAAACTGCATACCCTCAACAACTTCGGAATAGGTTTCAGCTGTCTTGGATTCTTCAATAGTGATTACGCCGTCCTTGCCTACCTTTTCCATTGTATCGGCAATAAGTTTGCCAACATAACTGTCCTGTGCGGAAACTGTGGCAACCCTTTCTATATCTTCACTGCCGTTTACAGCCTGGCTGTTGTTTACAATGGCTTTAACCGCAACATCCCGTGCCTTAGCCATACCACGCTTAATATCCATAGGATTTGCACCGGCGGCAACGTTCTTCATACCCTCTTTAACAAGGCTCTGTGCCAAAACGGTAGCGGTTGTTGTACCGTCGCCTGCGGCGTCATTTGTCTTTGTGGCAACTTCACGAAGCATCTGTGCGCCCATATTTTCAAAGCTGTCTTTAAGCTCGATTTCCTTTGCTATTGTAACGCCGTCGTTTGTAACAAGCGGTGAGCCGAACTTTCTGTCCAAAACTACATTTCTGCCCTTAGGGCCAAGTGTGATTTTTACAGTATTTGCAAGGGTATCAATACCTTTCTGCAAACTTTCTCTTGCCTGCTGACCGTAAATAATTTTCTTTGACATAATAGATTATCCCCCTTTTATTCAACAACAGCCAATATTTCTTCCTGGACTACAATAGTGTATTCAACGCCGTCAAGTTTTACCTGACTGCCGGAATACTTGCTAAGCAATACATTGTCGCCTACTTTAACGCTCATAGGTACAAGAACGCCGTCTTTATATGCGCCTGCGCCCACAGCCACAACCTCAAACATATCCGGTTTTTCCTGTGCGGCAGAAGAAAGAATAAGTCCGCCTTTTGTTGTTGTCTCTTTTTCGGCGGCTTTAAGAACTACCTTATCAAATAATGGTTTAATGTTCATATTAAAACATCTCCTTTATATCAAATAAAATATGTGATAATAACATTAGCAGTCATTATCTATGACTGCTAACAAGTATAAACCAATATTCAAATTATTTCAAGTGTTTTAACAAATATTTCAAATTTTATCTGAATCTTTTTAAGGCAGGTATAACAACGGTCAGTGTTGCGCCGGTTATACAGCCCATAATTATGGCGGAAATTGACAAAACCGGGAAATAATACATTACAAATTTAGTGCCGAAAATAAATGTTGTGCCCACAAGCTGGCCGATGTTGTGGAAAAGAGCGCCGAATATAGACAAGGTGTAATAATTTATCTTATCTTTAAATATTTTTGACAATATAAACATTATGGTTATTGAAAAGAAGCCGCCCATTGCAGCCAAAAATCCGGCTGTGGCTCCCCTTGTAAAAAATGCAAACAAACCTTTTAAAATTGTAAGTTCGGCGGCGCAGGCGTAGCCCATATACACCATACAATACATTACAACTATATTAGAAAGCCCCAGTTTTACCCCCGGCGGCAGGGCGAAAATAGGCATTATTGAAGCCTCCACAACGGACAAAACCATTGCAAGGGCAAACAAAAGCGCTATGGTTGTTATTTTTTTAGTCTTATTCAAAGTTAAAATCCTCTTATCAATGTAATGGTACCGAATAAACCGGCAATTTATACAATATCACAACAGACGATTTAAGTCAATGAAAGAGGGTTAAATCATTGACAATAATCATATAAACAGGTATTTGTTTCTATGTTTGTGAAATTTTTTAAAACATTTAGTGAACACACTGTAACATTTCAGTTACATTTTACCTGTGAATTTGACAAATGCAATCTTTATATGTTATGATATTTAGGAAAGTTTGTAGGATTACATAATTTTTAGGTATAAAGGACTGAATTTAATGAAAAAAATTATTGCATTTGTGCTTTCCGCAGTGACGGCACTTTCCATGGCAGGCTGTTCAAGCGCAGACCTGACATCCGGTAAGATTAAGTTACAGGACGGCACATACAGAGCCGAATTTTCCGATTATGACGAGTTCGGCTGGAAAGATTTTGTTGAGGTTACGGTTTCGGAAGGTCAGCTTTATGAAGTTGTTTATGATGCCGAAAACGAGGACGGAACAAAACTTAAAAGCCGGGACGAAGGCTACAAAACCGAAATGGAAAGCTTTAACGGCACCTACCCGGCAAAATACGATAAGGATTTGATAAATCAATTTCTTCAAAGCGGTTCTGCCGACAGTGTTGACACGGTTGCCGGCGCCACAATTTCCACTAACAATTTTAAAACATTAGTTGTTGCCGCTATGAAGAACGCGGTTGACGGTGACACCGATGTTGCCGTTGTAGGCGATGTAACAGCCGACGCCACAAAATAATTTTGCAAAAAAGTTTATTTTTCGGTACAAATATAAATCAAACTGTGGTATAATATAGCCACAGTTTGATTTTTATTAAGTATTATTAACAAACTTAAAGGAGAATTTATAATGAAAAAAGTTATTTCATTGATTTTGGCATCTTGCCTTGTTTTGTCTGTATTTGCCGCTTGCAGCAAAAAGGATACAGATTCATCTTCCGATGATGCAAGCAACTCAGCAGCTTATGATGTTGCCGCCGTTGCCGAAGAAATTGAAAAAGCCGCACCTGTTGCAAATGCAGGCGATATTGACGAAGATTACCTTGCATGGCTTGGCATTGACAGTGAAAGTTATGCCGCATATGCCGGCAAATACTGCACAATTACACCGGGTATAGGCATTGTTGCGGTTGTACAGGCCACAGACGGACACGCAGACGAGGTTAAATCCGCATTTGAACGGAGAAAAGCTACAATCGTCGGTGAACAGCGGAACTATGACGAACTTCTTTCCGCACAGGCAGAAAACGGCAGAGTTGTCGTAAAAGGCAACTATGTTGTGTTTGTAATTTCCGGCAATTCCGAAAGTGTTGACGATATAGAATCCGATTACGCAAGCATTGATACGGCCATTGATAAGGCTTTTAATTAAGTTATAGTAACTTTCTGTGAAAACCGCCGAAATTCGGCGGTTTTTATTTAATATTCACCCAAACGGTATGTATTGAAAAATATTGAAATATGTGCTAAAATGTAAACATAAATAATAAATATTAAAGGAGGCTGACAGATGAAAATTCAAGAATCCGGTGAAATGTATCTGGAAGCTATACTTGTGTTAAAAACAGGCGGTATGCCTCAGGTGCGTGCCATTGATGTGGCCAACCACACCGGGTATTCAAAACCCAGCGTAAGCCGTGCTTTGGGAATTTTAAAGGCAAACGATTATATAACCGTTGACGAGGACGGCTTTATAAGCTTTACCGATAAGGGCGAGGAACACGCAAAAGCAATCTATGAAAGACACAATGTATTAACTGCTGTATTTGAAAAACTGGGAGTTGACCCCAAAATTGCCGAAGAGGACGCTTGTAAGATAGAACATGTTATAAGCGACGAGACCTTTGAAGCCGTAAAAAAGCACTATGGGTATAAATAATCAAAAAGAGGTTTGCTTTTAAAGCAAACCCCTTTTTCTTTTATCTGAATTTTACGCCGTAATTTTCGGCAAAATATTTTTTTACATTATCCGTAAAACCGCTTTTGCCGCAAAGGGTTATATTCCCTGCCTCAACGCTTGCCAACGCTGAAAATAATATTGCCGCCAACGGGTTTCCCGGGCAAATATCGTATTTTACAGGACTGCTTGAAATATTTGTTTTATTTTCCAAAGCATATATTGCGGGCATAAGCATTGCCCCGGCTGCATCGGTTGCATTTTTAACCTTTTCGGTATCGAAAAATTCTTTTTTTAAATCAAAATCCGTTAACAAAACCTTTGCACAGGTTTTGAATTTTTCTTCCGCAGATACAACCTCAAATGCCTTTTCCCCTACCCGAAAAAACGGGCGGAGAATTAAATCCGCAGACCAATCTTTGCCGCCTACGGCATACAATGCGCCGTAAATTGGGGCAAAATCAGATTTTTCTATCCCGCTGTTTCCGGCCTTTTCTTTTAAAATCATCAAATAACCCACAACGGAATTTAAAAGCAGCATTTTCAAACAAGCCACATCTTCCCCATCCAATGACAGATCTTTAAAGTTGTAATCAAAAGTTCTGCCGCAGGGATTTTTGCACACAGCGCAATCCGGCACTATTCTGTACTTTTCATCCTGTACCTTTTTAATGTAAGAAGAAATTTCTTCGTCACTGCCGTAAAAGGCGGTTATAATTCCCTCTGTGATAATCTTCTCGGTATCGGCAGTAACCAAATCCATATTGCCGTCACAACCTCGAACAAGACCGATGACTGCACCTGCAAGTTTTTCGCTAAAAGTTTTCATATCAATCTAAAATTTTTCCGTCGGTTGAAATCGTAACAATTTGCCAAGGAATAAACTTACCGCTATCCTGCAAGGCTTTTTTGGCGGCATTAAGCAAACCGTTACAGCAGGGAACCTCCATTTTTACTATTTTTACGCTTTTAATATCATTTAAAGCGATAATTTGGGTGAGTTTTTCGGAATAATCCACCCGGTCAAGTTTCGGACAACCGATAACCGCTTTGTGATTTTTTAAGAATTCATTGTGGAAATTACCGTAGGAAAAAGCCGTACAATCGGCGGCAATAAGCAGATTTGCGCCGTCAAAATACGGGCTTTTTACAGGTACAAGCTTAATCTGCACCGGCCAGTTTGTAATTTGACTTTCTATTGCGGAATTTCCCCGAGTAAACATCGGCTGTTCCTTTTTAGGGGCAAATTCCTTTACCGCTGTGCCCGGGCAGCCGCCAAAAGGCTTCGGCTGTGAATAACCGAATTCAGGTATTTCTTTTTCCTTTTGCTTGTTTGCCAGAACTGCAATTTCATTGTATGCAAGAGCCTCTCTGTTTTCAAATGAGATAGCGTCTGCCGGGCATGCCGGCAAGCAGTCTCCCATGCCGTCACAGTAATCGTCACGGAGCAACTTGGCCTTGCCGTTTACCATACCGATGGCGCCCTCGTGACAGGCCTCGGCACAAAGGCCGCAACCTGTACACTTTTCTTCGTCTATTTTTATTATTTTTCTTATCATTTTATCCTCAAATCAATTTTTAAATTCTATCAATCAGAATGTCATCTTTTCCATTCTGTCAAATGCCTCTTTCAAGTCCTCCATGCTTACGGTGCAGGAAATTCTGAAATGATATGTGCCGCTATCGCCAAAAGCAATCCCCGGAATGACCTTTACATGGCATTCCTTAAAGAGTTTATCAGCAAACTGTGCCCCTGTCAAACCACTTTTTTTAACAGACGGGTATATATAGAATGTTCCGCTGACAGGCAAAACATCTATAAACGGCATTTTTGAAAGTCTTTCGTAGGCGTAATCAGCTCTTTCCTTAAATGTCTTTACTATATCAGCCTCGAATTCTTCAAAATGTCTGAAAGCGTGAATTACGGCACGCTGTGAGATAGCCGGAGCAGAGTATGTTGTGCTTTCGCATATGAGTTTAACGGCGGCTATGATATATTCCGGTGCAACTATATTGCCGATGCGCATACCTGTCATAATAAAGTTTTTAGATGCGCTGTTTACGGTGATTGTTCTCTCAAACATACCCGGCAAAGAAGCAATAGGCACAAAAGGTTTTACATAATCAAAAGAGGTATATATATCATCTGCATAAACAAGCAAATCATACTTAATGGCAAAATTTGCCAGCGCTTTAAGAGTTTCGTTTGAATATGAAACACCGCTTGGATTGCTTGGGGTGTTGATGATTATCCCCTTTGTTTTTGATGTAACCGCCTTTTCAAGTCTGTCTATGTTAATTTGGAAATCTTCCTCCATATATGTGGGAACGAACACAGGCACGCCGCCGGCCATTTCAACCGAAACTTTATATGGCGAAAAGTAAGGTTCTATTATGATTACCTCGTCGCCGGCGTCAACTGTGGCCTGCAAAGCTGTCCACATTGCCATTTGACCTGAAACGGTAACGCAGATTTCCTCATCTTTTATGTCCATATCATATCTTGATTTATAAAATTTGCGGATTTCGTCACGGAGTTCAGGATAGCCCCTTGTATCGGTGTATTTTGTGTAACCGTTATAGGCGTCTTCAAAAGCGGCCTGTAACGCCACCTTAGGAGTGAGAATATCCGGGTCACCGATATTTAAGTAAATAACATCGTCCCATGTTACGCCGCCGGAGCCGAAAATATCTTCCTCAGGCTCTGCCTGATATTTTTTTGCCAAAAAATTTTTACTCATTACTCTTGCCCTCCAATTTCTCGCTTAAAATCGTCCATTCTTCAAACAACTCGTCCATTTTTTTGTTTGCGCTGTCCATTTTTTCCCACAGTTCTTGCATTTTTCCTGGGTCAGTTGTAATGTCCGGGTTTTGCATATCGGCGTTGTAGCCGTCTATCTCTGCCTGTAAGCGGTCAATGGCAGCTTCGCACTCACGGACACGCAATCTTTCCCGAGCCGCTATACGCCTTGCCTCTTTTTGATTTATAACAGGGTTGTTCTCCGTCTTTTTCTCGGTTTTGGCCTTTGCCTTACCCGTAAAGCCCTCGGATTTATGCTTTGCCATAAAATCATCAAATGACGAATAGAACACACCCCTGCCGTCCTCAATATTCATTATGGGGCAGGCAAGCTGCTGCATAAGGTATCTGTCGTGGGTTACGGTGATTATTGTACCCTCATATTTTGCCAAAGCCGTTGTTATGGCCCGGCGCATATAGATATCCAAGTGGTTTGTAGGCTCGTCCAAAAACAGAATATTCGCCCTGTCAAGGCTCATTTCGCAAAAACGCAGTCTTGCTCTTTCACCGCCGGAGAGGGACGGACAATCTTTAAACACATCTTCCCCCCTGTAACCGAACCTTGCCAAATAGTTTCTAACTTCAAGCTGGGTCCACTTCGGTCTCAGCGCCCAAACAGAGTCTATAACCGTTGAATTGCCCACTGTTATGTGCTGGTCAAAAACCGCAGGCACCGCCCCTTGGCCAAGTTTTATTTTGCCATTTGCAGGGGGAATTTTACCTGTTATGGTGTTTATAAGAGTAGTTTTTCCCGTGCCGTTGGCCCCGGCTATTATCAATCTGTCCCCACGGTGGATATTTAAATTCAAATCCCGAATTAAGGTTTTGCCGCCGGCAGTTACCGTCAAATCCTCTACGGTTAAAATCTCATCATAGGGTTTAATGTCAAAATCAAAGGTAAAATTCAAAGGTACACGGGGAGCTTTCGGCTTTTCGCTAATCTCCATTTTTTCAAGTTGTTTGCGGCGTGATTGAGCCATTTTGGTAGTTGAAGCACGGACAAGATTGCGGTCAACATAATCCTGCAACTTTGCGGCCTTTTCCATATCTGCCTCGTACTGTTTTTGCTGTAACTTTAATTTTTCCTGTTTTTGCAGGTCAAAAGCCGTGTAATTGCCACGGTACTCGGTTAAATATGTGTCCTCTATCTCCCATATTTTTTTTGCCACTTTATCAAGGAAAAATCTGTCGTGGCTGACGGCTATAATAGCGCCTTTATAGCTTAAAAGATAGTCTTCAAGCCATGTGAGGGTGTCAAAATCAAGGTGGTTAGTAGGCTCGTCGAGAATTAAAATATCCGGGTTTTCAAGCAAAAGTTTTGCAAGGTTTAACCTTGTTCTCTCACCGCCGGACAGAACTCTCACAAATTTGCCGTACTCGTCTTCGGCAAATGACATGCCGTTAAGCATTTTTTTAATCATAAAATCGGTGTTGTAGCCGTCTTTTGAATAGATAAGATTTTGCAAATTATGGTGTTTTTCCAAAAGTTCTTCA
Source organism: uncultured Oscillospiraceae bacterium (assembly GCA_934526065.1). Taxonomy (GTDB): domain Bacteria; phylum Bacillota; class Clostridia; order Oscillospirales; family Ruminococcaceae; genus RGIG3102. The sequence continues at coordinate 85,883 of CAKSZX010000002.1, read as the reverse complement.
TCATTGGGAGTTATCGCAAGCTGCTTTTCTATTTCGGCACACTGCCCTATGGCGTCATAGACAGGTTTGTAAACCGATTGCATTTCTTCGTAGACGGTGTTATTTAAGTTTAAGCCGTCCATCTGCTTTAAGTAACCGATTGTGGCGTTATCGTTTATAATAACATTGCCGTCATAATTATCGGTAACCTGCATCAGTATATTTAAAAGTGTGGTTTTACCCCGGCCGTTTTCGCCTATTATACCTATTCTGTCGCCGCTGTTTACAACGGCATTTATATTTTGCAGTATAATATCGGTGCCGTAACTTTTGCCCACATTTTCAAGGGTTATTAACATTCTTCCTCCTTTGTAAGGGGTGCGATTTGTGCCCCGGTAAGCCGTGTTAAATCAGCTATTGACAGCTCTACCTGCCTGCCTATTCTGCCTGCGGAAAATACTATGCTGTCAAAGTTATTACAACTTTCGTCAATATAAGTAGGAAAACGCTTTTTCATGCCTATGGGGCTGCAACCGCCGTGAACATATCCGGTGAGAGGCAAAAGCTCCTTTTGCTTTATCATCTCCACATATTTTTGTCCGCTGGCCTTTGCGGCCTTTTTTAAGTCAAGCTCTTTGGCCACCGGCACAACAAATACGCAGTTGCCCTTGTTGCCCACACAGACAAGGGTTTTAAAAACGCAATCTGCCGGCTTGCCTATCATTTCGGCAACGGTAACGCCGTCAAAAGCCTGGCTGTTGTCATAAGAATAGCTTTTGTGTTCTATTTTCTTTTGATCTAATAATTTTTCAACTATTGTTTTTTGTTCTTTCATTTTACTTTTTCCAATATATCTATAAATTTTGAATTTTTAACATCTATAAGACCTTTGTCCGTCAGTTTAATTTCCATTGACACCGGCAGGCAAAGGGTAGAAAGGCTCATCATCGGGTCTTTGTGTCGATAACCTATGTTTCTCATGGCGGCTTCCACGCTTTCGGCGTCCTTTGCCACATCAAAGGGATTGGCCTCGCTTATCAAACCGCAGACTTCAAGGGTGCATTGAGCCAGCACCTTGCCGCCTTTTACAACAGCATACCCGCCGCCGTTTTTTACAACGGTATTTGCCGCCAAAGCCATATCACGATTGTTATTGCCCAAAACAGTGATATTGTGATGGTCGTGAGAGTAACTTGTGGCAACGGCGCCGTCGATTTTACAGCTGCCGCCTGCTATCGTACCCTTAATATTGCCGTTTTTGCCGTGTCTTTCAATCACAAACAGCTTACAAATGTCCTCCGGCACTGCCACAATACCATTTTCCACTGGCAAAGTTTTGGCAAAAAGACTTGTCCTGAATGTGTCCGGCACTGTTTGTAGCCCATTTACGGTTACTTTTTCTCCCTCTGCCTTTATATCAAAAGTTGCCTCGGTTACAGGCGGATTTTTCATAGTGCTGTAAAAATCCCGAGGAAAAGCCTTTTCTTTTTCAAACTGAATTTCACGGCCTTTTTCATATACAAGAACACCGTTTTTATAAGTTTGCACAGGTTTTATCTCATTGGTGTTATCCAAAATGCAGAAATCCGCCAATTTGCCCGGCATAATTCTGCCTCTGTCATAAAAATGCATACGCTTTGCCGGTGTTTCGGTAGCGCAATATAACGCACTTTCAAAAGACAGCCCCAGTTCTACCATCTTCATAACCACACGGTTCAAATGGCCGTAATTAACAAGGTTGGCAGGTGTAGTATCGTCCGTTACTATCGCAACATTCTCGTACAAATTAAATTCGTCTATGGCCTTTGCAATTTCCGGATAAGCGGTTATAAGTTGAATTTGATAAAAAACCCCGTTCAGCATACGGTGCATAAATTCTTCCAAATTATGATCGGTGTGGTCGGAATCTATACCGCTGTACACATATTGATTGAGCCGGGTGCCCTTTATTGCCGGCACATGGCCCTCTAAGGGCATATTCGGTTTATGCTCCTGTAAGTATTTTACAAAAGACAGAGCCTTGTCATCGGGATTGTAAAGCACGCCGTTAGTGTTCATAACTTCGCCCAGGCAAACCACCTTCGGGTTTTCCGCAAGCTGTTTAACCCGTTCAAGGTCTATTTCTGCCCCGGCGGTTTCAAATTCCCGACTTGTGGACGGTACAGAGCTTGGTATTGCGTAGAAAATGTCCATAACTGCGCCGTCTGCGGCATCTATCATGGCTTTTACACCGTCAATGCCCTTTACATTTGCTATCTCATGGGGTTCGCTTACAACGGTAGTAACGCCGTTTGAAACCATGAGCTTTGCAAACTGTTTCGGGGCTATCATGCTGCTTTCTATGTGCATATGGCAGTCCACAAGGCCCGGTATTACCCACTTGCCGCCTAAATCAATTTTGTTTTCATACTCTAAATCGTCGGGAACATCTCCCCGGCCTATGTGTAAAAACTTATCTTCTTTTACAGAAAAATATCCTTCTATAAACTGTTTAAATACGGTGTTGTAAATTTTACCGTTGTAAAAAAGTGTGTCGGCTTTAAGCATAAAAACCTCCGGCTTTAAAATTTTATATTTTTTTCTTTTTTTCAAATATCATATTGTACTTTTCGCCTAATACAATTCGTTTCAGTTCTTCAAAGTCTGCGGCGGTATATGTAGGTTTGATATTTGTATTATTTTCCTGATTTTTAAAATTCACCCAACAGGTGTCAAGACCTGCATTTCTGCCGCCCTTTATATCCGAGTTTAAATTATCCCCAACAACCAAAACTTTTTTGTTGTTTTCTATTCCCAAAGTTTTAAGGGCGGTTAAAAATATCTTTTTATCCGGCTTGTTAGAACCGGTTCTTTCGGATGTGAAAACATCGTCGGCATAGTCCATTATTTTGCTGATTTTCAACCTGCTGTTTTGAGTGTCCTCGGTGCCGTTTGTAACAATGGCTATGGTTACATAATCTTCCACATCCTGCAAGAACTCCAAAGCGCCGTCCATTACCACAGCGCTGAATTTAAGATAGTGTTCGTAGTCTTTGTTCATTGTATCGCCGGAAACATTTTTCACGCCGAATTTTTCTATTACCTTTTGGAATCTGGCCTTTTCCAAAGTACCTTTTTTGATTTTGCCGTTTTCGTAATCTCGCCAATATTTTTCGTTTAATTCATGGTAAAAGTTGAGATTTTCTTCGGTTACGGGTATTCCGTATTTATTGTAAACTTTCGCTATACACTGTTTTTCGCTTTCGGCAAAGGAAATCAAAGTTTCGTCAAAGTCAATAAGCAGACAATTATAAGCCATTGTATCACCCCAATACATAAAAATTCTCCTGTTTAATATTATATAACAAAAACGGCAATAAATAAAGTGTCAATTACACCTTATTTATTGCCGCAAATCACCCCGGCAGCTTTGAAAAATCAAGCTGTGAGTAGTCCGTTACATATTGGTCGGAAATTGCCTGCATTTTATCTTGGTTTTTTTCTGTTTCGTCAAACATACCCACAACATAAAACCCGGCTGATTTTGCGGTGCTCCGTGAATAATAGGCGTCCTCAAAAACCGCTACTTCCTCCGGATTTTTTGCTCCAAGCCTTTCCATGCAGTACAGAAAAATTTCCGGGTCGTCTTTTTCTTTTCCGTATTCCCTGCAATGTACGGTAAAATCGAAATATTTTGCTATATCAAGCCTTTCTAAGGCAGGTTCCATAAGCCGGTAATCGGTGGAAGAACATATGCACATTTTAACTCCGGAATTATGCAGTTTTTCCAGTAACTCCACTGCACCGGGTTTGAATTTTATATCATTGCTATACTTTCTTTTCATAAAATCCATACCCCAGGTGTAAAGCTCCCCAGGTGTTAAAATAAAATGATAATGCTCATAAAAGTAATCGCATATACCCTTTGCCCAATTTACGCTTTCTATTCGTTCAAGCTCATTTTCCCCAGGATCGTAACCTTTTTCAATAAGATAATACCTTCCAAAATTTCTCCAATATTTCATGGAGTCCACAACGGTGCCGTCCAAATCAAAAATAGCATATTTCATATTCTCTACCTCTCTTTGCCATTTATAATAGCATACAAAATCAAAAAGAGCAAACAAAAACCGCACCGGCGGTGCGGAATTTGCTTATGTGTAATTTGGAATTACTTTTTAATTGTCTGCCATACGCTTGTGCCGTCAAGAGATGTCTGTTCAACACCCAAAGCTTCGCAAATTGTGGCGGCTATTGTGCCAAAGCCCTGCTTTGTGCCAAGGTCAACAGGTTTAATTTCGTTGCCCACTGCGATAAAAGGAACATACTCTCTTGTGTGGTCGGTAGTCTTTGTATAACCGGGGTCACAGCCGTGGTCTGCGGTTACGATTAAAAGATCTCCGTCACGCATACCGGGGATAAATTCGCTTAAAAATTCATCAAATTCGCTTGTCCGCTTTGCATAGCCCACAGGGTCACGGCGGTGGCCGTAAAGCATATCAAAATCAACAAGGTTTACAAAAGCCAAGCCGTTAAAATCTCTTGTCTGCAAAGCCTTTGTAAAAGCTATGCCGTTTGTGTTGCCTGTGGTTTTGATTTTTTCCGTTACGCCTTCTCCGTCAAAAATATCAAAAATCTTACCTACCGCAATTACATCTTTGCCGGCGTCCTTCAAAATATCCATCATTGTCTTGCGCGGCGGTTTAAGGCTTAAATCGTGGCGGTTTGATGTTCTCTTAAAGTTATCCGCTTTGTCGCCGATAAAAGGTCTTGCGATTACACGGCCTACGCCGTACTTGCCTTTAAGCATCTCTCTTGCAATTTCGCAATATCTGTAAAGTTCCGGAACGGGAACAATGGCCTCGTTTGCGGCAACTTGGAAAACGCTGTCTGCACTTGTGTAAACAATGAGAGCGTCCTCTGCCATTGCCTGTTCGCCGTAATCAACAAGTACCTGCGTGCCGGAATATGGCTTGTTGCAAAGTACCTTGTGACCTGTCTTTTCTTCAAATTCTTTTATGATTTCTTCCGGGAAGCCATCCGGGAATGTAGGCAGCGGTTCCGGGCTTACGATACCGGCAATTTCCCAGTGGCCGATAGTTGTATCCTTACCCATGCTGCGCTCCTGCAATCTTGCGTAAGCTGCGGTAGGCGCTGTCCGTTTTTCGCCTACTTCCACACCGTCAATATTGAACAAACCCAACTTTTGCAAATTTGGGGTTATAAATTCTTTTTGTTTTGAAATTGTGCCCAAAGTATTTGTGCCCACATCACCGAACAAATCGGCGTCCGGCTCTGCACCTATTCCAAAGCTGTCAAGAACGATTAAAAACACTCTTTTGCTCATAATAATCTCCTTTTTAATTTGATGTAGTATTATTATAATCTATTTATCCCGTTTTGCATAGCATTAAAATAAAACAATTTTTTACAGTATTTTTGGACATAATTTACCTTTGATTGCACATATTGCATTAAAAATACATATTTAAAATTTTTTGCAACTATTATACATTGATAAATTTTTCTCAATAATTATAATAATAATTAAGAAATATATTCTTAGTTACAACGAAATCTACATTTTAAGTATTTGAAAGAGGGAATTATTATGAGAAAGACCAAAATCGTATGTACATTAGGGCCTTCAACGGACGATCCTCAGGTAATGAGAGAGCTTATGCTGGCCGGCATGAATGTTGCCAGATTTAATTTTTCACACGGTACCCACGAAGACCATCTTGACAGGCTTAAACTTGTTAAAAGAATGAGGGCCGAACTTGGTTTACCTATTGCCACAATGCTTGACACAAAGGGACCGGAAGTAAGAATAGGCCTTTTTGAAAACGGCAGTATCACCCTTAAAGAGGGAGATAAATTTACCCTTACAACCGATGAAATAATGGGCAATCAAGAAAAATGCACAGTTAAGTATGCAGATTTCCCGAAAGATGTTAATGTCGGCACAAGAGTTTTGTTCTCTGACGGCACTATTGAAATGATTGTTGACGAAATTGACGGCAATGAAGTTCACCTAACCGTACAGAATAACGGTAAACTTTCAAACAACAAGTCAATAAATCTGCCGGAAGTTAAACTTTCCCTGCCCTTTGTAAGCGACAAGGACAGAGAGGATATTATCTTCGGCATTGAAAATGATTTTGACTTTATAGCCCTTTCATTTACAAGATGTAAGGAAGACGTGCTTGAAGTAAGGAAAATTCTCGATCAATACAACTGTCACTCAATGCGCATTATTGCCAAATTGGAAAATGCCGAGGGCGTTGAAAAAATTGACGAAATTTTGGAAGTTGTTGATGCGGTTATGGTTGCCAGAGGCGACATGGGCGTTGAAATTGACTTTACCGAAATTCCGAAAATACAAAAAGACCTTATAAGAAAGTGCTATAATTCCGGCAAGCCGGCTATTACCGCTACACAGATGCTTGAATCTATGACCCAGAACCCGCGCCCCACAAGAGCCGAAGTTACAGACATTGCCAATTCTATTTATGACGGCACATCGGCAATTATGCTTTCAGGCGAAACAGCCGCAGGCAAATACCCTGTTGAGGCAGTCAAGACAATGGCCGCCATTGCGGAAAAGACAGAGAACACAATAGACTACAATGAAGAACTTCGCAACAGAAATTATGACCACAATCTTTCAATCACCGAATCTATTTCTCACGCAGCTTGTTCCGTTGCAATGGATATAGACGCAAAGGCAATCGTAACCGTTACCAAAACAGGCGGAACAGCAAGAAATGTTTCAAAATACAGACCGAGCCTGCCGATTATCGGTTGCACAGATACGGAAAAATCTTACAGACAGCTTGCGTTGTCTTGGGGTGTCCACCCTCTGCTTATGAGTTCTGTACAGAACACAGATGAACTTATTGAAGTTTCCATTGCAACTGCTCAAAGAGAAAAATTATTGAATAACGGCGATTTGGTTGTTGTTACAGCAGGCGTACCGGTTGGAGTTTCCGGCTCTACAAATATTTTAAAAGCCCAGGTTGTTGGCGACAGATGTTTGGATCACCTTAAACTCTGATAGTTAATATCACAAGCAAAATTTATCCCCCGGATTTTAAACCCGGGGGATTTTGTATGTCTTATACGAATTTTAACTGATTTAAACTAAAAGGCACTCTTTTCAGAGTGCCTTTTGTCTTAATTTTTATCAGTGGGACTGACATACATCAGGCATATTGTCTTCTGTATAGTAGCCTTTTTCCCTTGTCGGGCAGTTGGCATTTGCCAACATACCTGTGTCGACGCAGAAATCTTGTACAACAATACCGTTCGGCACATCAAAGCTCTTATATTCAAGATCCCGTTGAGATACGTTCATAACCTTGCGCCATGCAACCGTCGGTGGGTGTGTGGCATAATGTCTTACCGTCAATGTAGCAGGGTCATCATATCCAAGCCATGAGGCTGTTACATAATACGGCGTTAAGCCTATAAACCAGTGGTCCTTATCATCTGATGTCGTACCTGTCTTACCCAGTGATTCCATACGGTTTGTGGCAAGTCCTTGACCTGTACCTCTGCCGTCGGCACTGTTCAAAACCTGTGTCATAACACGGTTCATAATATAAGCAGTCTGTGAAGAAATTGCTTGTACACTGTTTACCTTCTTTTCAAGAATAATCTCTCCGGAAGAATCTTCCACCGTTGTATAGCAGTGAGGTGTAGTGTACTTGCCGCCGTTGCCGAAGATAGCGTAGGCCGCAGCCATTTCAAGTGGTGAAATGCCGTGGGTCATGGAGCCCAAAGCAAGCGGTCCGTAGTCCTTATCATCCTCAGTAAGTGATGTGATATGCAGTGAATTTACAAGGAAGTCATAGGAGGCATCAACGCCTACCATCTTCAAGGCTCTTACCGCACAGGTGTTAAGAGAACGCTTAACAGCGTGCACAAGAGGAACTGCAACCTGTGAGTAAATACCTGCGCCTACATAGTTTCTCGGCCATTCTTTAAGCTGACCGGGGTGATCCTCGTCCGGCATCATAAATACATAATCGTCATATAAGCCCGATGAATAGTTGAGATACTGATACTCGATAGCCAAAGCATAAGCGCCGATAGGTTTCATGGTAGAACCTGTCTGTCTTACGGAGTCAACGGCACGATTGAGCACACGGCTCTCTGTCTTTTCGCCTAAACCGCCTACAACAGCAACAATACCGCCGTTGTAGTCAAGGCTTATCATAGCGGCCTGTGGGGTCTGTTCCGTTGTGGTGCCGTCCTTATTTGTTTTCGTGTTCACAGTTGTGGGATATATGCCATCCTTATTGGACATTACATCTTCCATTGCGGACTGAACCGTAGGATTTACCGTTGAATAAATCTTCAAGCCGCTGTTGTACAGATAATAAGTCGCCTCACTGCGGGTCATATCGTATTCTGTCATAAGGTCGGAGACAACCCGGTCGATTACCATATCCGTAAAGTAACTGTAAACGGTACTGCTTTCGTGAATACTCTGGTCAAGGTGCAATTCCTCGGCCACCGCCCGGTTGTAATCCTCCTCACTTATCATACCCCGATCAAGCATACTTTGAAGAGCATAATTTCTTCTCTCAATGTTTGCGTCAGGGTTGTCTATCGGATTGTATTGGGACGGATTTTTTGTGATTACCGCTATTGAAGCACATTCCGCCAAAGTTAAATCCTTTACATCTTTGCCGAAATAGTTATTTGCGGCAACTTGTACGCCGGCCCAGTTATTGTTGCCAAGGCCTATTGTGTTAAGGTAAGCCTCCAAGATTTCGTCCTTGGAATACTGTTTTTCAAGTATATAAGCACGGAAAATTTCTCTTGCCTTACGCATAGCGCCGCTTACGCCACTGCCCGATTTATCGTTTGTAAGGTTTTTTACAAGCTGTTGGGTAATGGTCGATGCGCCCTGCTTGCTGCCAAACACTTTAAGCGGCGTGTACTCGTTAATCATTGCGGCAAAAGTTCTTAAAAAGTTTACACCGTGGTGATTATAGAAATTTCTGTCCTCTACCGCTATAAAAGCATTCTTGATATTATCCGGCATATCGTCAAGATTTACCCAAATACGGTTTTCAACATCGTCGAGGCGCTGATATTCCTTATACTCCCCTGTGTCCTGATCTTGGTAATAAATAACGCTGGTGAAGCTGAGCTTTAAATTTGTAAGGTTGAGCATGTCCTCGTCATTTTTTGTAACGTTAACAAGGTACATACAAACCACAACCATAAGCACGCTGCCCACCATAACGCCGGCACACAAAAGATAGCCTATTGCCGTAAGAACTTTTTTCCGTGTGAGTTTTGATGTCTTTTTGCTACCGGCAGGCTTTGTGCCGTTTGTGCCGGTCTTTTTGTCGACAGCGGTTTTTGATGACCCATTATATGTTTTAATAATCATCACTCCTTATCTTTATTTACGGCATTGCAACAAGATTTACACTGTACGGTATAAGTATTGCGCAATGTTGCCCCGGGCAACGCCGACTTGCGGCCTGTTGCCTTATTTTTTTAAATTTGTTGTATTTATTTATCATATTCGGCAAGACTAAAAGCAGTGAGGTGCCTGTATATGAAAAAAATACTGATTTCCCTTTGGCTTGTTTTATGCTCTGCGGCGATTTGTGCCGGTATATATCTTATGACGATTGAAAGCGCCGAATACGCCAATACCGATACAAAGCCCATGTACACCGTAAAGGAATACGGCGGCAAAGTTGCCGTTTACACACAAGGCTGCCGGGAACCGACAGAAGTTTACGATATATATGTACACCTCTTGCCGGAAAACGATATAGAATTACTGAGAAAAGGTATATCCATCCAAGATGATTACGATTTGCGAAAAACCCTGGAAGACCTGGGTCTGTAATTTTTATCAAGTACTATTATACTTTTAAATTTATTAAATTTCAACAATAAAATAATGACAAAAGGGTTGCAAAGGGTAAAATTTGCCTTTTGCCATTATTTTTTACAGTTTATTAAAGAATATTTAAAACTTTATCGGTTGCCCAAAATTCGCATATGTGCTATACTATGACTAATGAATATAAGGAGATTAAAATATGTCTGTATTAAGTTATCCTTTTGACAATGCTTACATATTGCAAAAAAAGAAAAGCATAAAAAAAGAACTTTTGCAAAAAGAAAAGTTCATTGATAAAAAAATTGCAATTTTAAGTGGTTCCACAATCGGAGAAATAAAAAATATACTTGAACTGTTCTTACTTGACTATGACATCAAGCCGGAATTTTTAATCGGCGGATACAATAGGTATTTTGAAGAGTTGATGTTTGATGACGGCACATTGAAAAATTTTGCCCCCGATTATATTTACATTCACACTTCAATAAAAAATATCAAAGACTTGCCTACCCCTGAAGATTCCGATGAAGATGTAAAGCAAAAGCTGGAAAATGAGTTTAACCGCTACCGGGCAGTTTGTGAAAAGGCTTTAAGTTTTGGCGCTGTTGTTATCGTAAACAACTTTGAAATGCCATTTTATCGTATGTTCGGCTCCAAAGACGCAGTTGTGCCACAAGGTGTTGTAAATTTTGTCACAAAGCTAAACATAAAAATACGGGACTACATAGCCGGAAAGCAAAATTTGTACCTCAACGATATAAATTATCTGTCCGGACTTATAGGCCTTGACAACTGGTTCAGCCTTGAAAACTGGTATCTTTATAAATACGCCTGCGCCGTTGACAAAATCCCGGATTTGGCATTTTCAATCGCAAAGATTATTAAATCCACACTGGGCAAGAACAAAAAGAGCGTTATACTCGATTTGGATAACACCCTTTGGGGCGGCATTATAGGCGACGACGGTGTTGAAGGCATTGCCATAGGCAACGAACAGCCTGCGGGAATGAGCTATACCGAATTCCAAAGCTATCTTAAAAATTTGCGCAGCTTGGGCATTGTTTTAAATGTTTCGTCCAAAAACGAAGAAGACATTGCAAAACAGGGCTTTACAAAGAGAACCGAAGCACCTTTAAATTACGAGGACTTCCTCTACTTTAAGGCAAACTGGAACCCTAAGAGCGTAAATATAAGCTCTATTATAAAGGATATGAACATCGGCGAGGATGCCTTTGTATTTATAGATGACAACCCTGCGGAAAGAGAAATCGTAAAACAGCAGTTACCTAAAATTCGGGTGCCTGATGTAAAAAGCCCGGAGGAATACATCAAAGCTATTGATCGTGCCGGCTATTTTGAAATAACCACATTTACCGATGATGACAAAAAGCGCAACGAGCAGTACAAAACAAGAGCAAAAGCACGGGCTGCAATGGCAGAATTTGCCGACTATGCCTCATATCTTAAAAGCCTTGAAATGACAGGTGAAATCGGCAGTTTCTCCATGGCTCATATAGAGAGAATCACACAGCTTATCAATAAATCCAATCAGTTTAACTTTACAACAAGAAGATATACCACCTCTGAGGTTGATGAAGTAATCAACAATAAGGATAAATATATTTCCTGCTATGCTAAATTGATTGACAAATTCGGCGACAACGGCATAACCACCTGTATGATTGCCTCGGTAAACGGGGATGTTGCCAACATTGACCTTTGGGTTATGTCCTGCCGTGTTTTAAAGCGTGATTTGGAACTGCGGGTATTCGATTATCTTGTTGAGCAGTGTAAAAAACGCGGTATTAAAACCATTGAGGCCGCTTACCTGCCCACTGCAAAAAATGCATTGGTTAAAAATCAGTATGAGGAAATCGGCTTAAAATGCGTGCTTGATTCTCCGGAGAAAAAGTTGTATACTTTTGATGTTACCCGGAATTATGAAAACAAAAATAAAGTTATTGATATGAAAGAGGTTTAACAATGACAAGAGATGCTATTTATGAAAAATTGACAGTTATTTTCAGAGATATTTTTGATGACGAAGATATTGAAATCAACGATAACACAACCGCACGGGATATTGAAGACTGGGACAGCCTTGAACAAATCAATCTTCTTGTTGCAATGGAAAACGAATTCGGTATCAAAATTCCTCTTGCGGAAGTAAGCAAGCTTGAAAATGTAGGCCAAATGGTTGATTTGGTTGCAAAACTTATCGGTTAATAACTTTTAAGGGCGGTTTACCCGCCCTTTTTGTTGCACTTTTTTAAATTAAATGCTATACTTTTAATATAAAATTTACACTGCGAGGTTAAAATGAACAGTTACAAATTTGCCGATCTTTCCGTCGGTATGAGCGAAGAATTTACGGTTACAATAACCGAAGAAATGATGGATAAATTTATTGATATAACCGGGGATGTAAGCCCTATTCATGTAAACGCCGACTACGCCAAGGAACACGGCTTTAAAACAAGGGTGTGCCACGGTATGCTGTTTGGCAGTATGTTTTCTACCCTTGCCGGGGTTTATCTGCCCGGGGAACACTGCCTTTTGCACAGTGTGGAAACAAAGTTTTCAAGCCCTGTGTATCCGGGGGACATATTAAAAGTAAGCGGTAAAATAGCCGAAATAAATGACACATTTAAGGTTGTAACCGTAAAGGGTACAATCACAAACCAAGACGGCAAAAAGGTTTGCAAGGCAAATATTCAACTGGGGGTACGCCGGTAATGTACACATATTTAATAACAGGAGCCACCAGCGACATAGGTCTTGAACTTATAAAAACCGTTGCCAAAAACGGTGACAGATTTATTCTTCGGGGTTTTGGCGGCAGTGAAAAAATCGAGGGATTTTGCAGAGAAAATCACATTGATTTTGACTATTATTCCGTTGACCTTTCAACCCCAGAGGACACAGAAAGATTTGTAACCCGGCTTGACGAAAGCGGCGTTATCCCAACCCACTTTGTTCATTTGCCGGCTTTAAGGGTTGTAAACACAAAATTCAAAAACTTTGATGAAGAGCGCTTTTTAGCCGATGTAAATGTGCAAATTTTAAGTGCCGTTAAAATCTGCAAGGTTATTTTGCCCAAAATGGCAAAGGCAAAATTCGGCAGGGTTTTATTTATGGCAACAAGCTATGTTTTGGCAAACCCGCCTAAAAATACGGCGGCTTATGTTATTGCAAAAAACGGCATTGTAGGCCTTATGAAAAGCCTTGCGGCGGACTATGTTTCAAACGGCATAACCGTAAACAGCGTAAGCCCAAGTATGATTGAAACAAAATTTTTAAGCGAAACAAGCCATATTATTGTTGAGGCCGCAGCAGCCGCCCACCCTATGAAAAGGAACGCAAAACCCGATGATGTAGTGCCCGCAATGGCATTTTTGTTAAGCGAAGAAGCAAGATTTATAACGGGAGTTAATTTGCCGATTACAGGAGGCAGCATTATTGAATAATATAAAAAGAGTTCCCCTTTACGAAAAAGAACTTGTGGTAAATTTCTTAAACGAAAATTGGGGCAGCGTTCATCCACTTGTAAACAATCGTGAGCTGTTTAATTACTATTATGTTGACGGTGATATGACAAACTTTTATGTTTGGCAGGAAAACGGCGAAGTTTTGGCGGTTTGCGGCTATATCAAATGCAGTGAAGGAGAAAAAAGCGACATTTGGATTTCCATTTGGTGCCGGAAAAAAGGCGCAAACGGTGTAGGCTTACAGCTTATGGGAGCGATGAAAGAGCTGACCGGCGCAAATGTTATGGCATGTAATAACATACGCAAAAACACTATGGTCTTTTATACATTTTTGGGCTACCACCCGGATAAATTAGACCACTACTATCGACTTGCCGACTTAGCTAACTACAAAATGGCGGTTGTAAATAATAAAATAATTCCCCGGTGCAAAAAAAAGCCCGATGTTTGGCTTGAAAAGTTTGCCGATATAAACCGGGTAAAAGCGGTATTTGAAATCCCCCATGGCCTAAAACCGCAGAAAGATTATTGGTATATAAACAAGCGCTATTTTAACTACCCACACTATAAATATGATGTTTACGGTGTGCACGATGGCGGTTCTGTTCCCTGCCTTGTTGTGTTTAGAGTGAACGAAAGCGACGAGGGCAAGGTTTTGCGTTTGGTTGATTACATAGGAAAACCGGAGGACTTTGTTCTGTTAAACGGATTTATAGACGATTTAATTGCGGAATGCGGACGGGAGTACTGTGATATGTACAGCTTTGGGGTAAAAGGTGAGGACGCAGGATTTGTGAAAAGACACGGTGATGAAAACATTATACCGAATTATCTCAATCCCCTTTTGCAAAAAAATATAGATTATTATTTCTTTACAACAGACCGGCAGGGCTTTACTATGTTTAAGGCCGACGGCGACCAGGACAGGAAAAATTTGGGATAAAAACACCTCTTACAAGGCAAATGTCTTGTAAGAGGTTATTTTTTCACTTTTTATTTTGTAAATTCGGCTTTATATTTTTCTCCCGGAATTTAAGCAATGTGTAGAGAATTATAACATCAATAGGTATCATTGCCAAATTTTTGAAAATTCGCAAAGGCACCATAACTTTATAAGCTTTGCCATACATTATTGAGAGCCACAATGGGGTCAAAGTAAGATTTATCAAAAATGTTATTATCACTCTTGTAATTATAACTCTTTTCAGCGTTACGGGCTTTTTGTAAAGTGCAAAACCGAAAATAAGGCCGTCCAACATTTCGTTTATTGTAAAACCGATAAAAAACCGGCCATCGGGCTTAATTATCCATTTTAATATATCCAATATGCCACCGGCAAACATTGCCAAAACAGGCCCGTACAAATAGCCGGTTACCGCATGGGTAAGTGACGAAAAACCTATTTGTAAAAACTGATTTATATGTATTGTAAGCATACCGATAATGGGATTTAGCGCTCCCAAAAGAGAGGCTCCTATCAAAGAGTGAATGTTTTTCATCTCTTTTGAGGCATTTTTTAAGTATTCTTTCATTTTTCGTCCTCCTGATTATTCAAAATATGTATTATTTTTTCCTTGGTTGTCATTCGGTTTAACACTTCCAACATTGCCTTTTTGGAAAGCCTGTTGGGAATATTAAGATTTTTCATAAGTTTTTCCCTTATTTTGGCGGAATTTTCACCGCCGGACAGCCCCAGTTCATATAAATCCGCATATGTCATATTCGACTTACGAACAGTTTCTCCGGCGGATACACCGGCGTCTTTAAGACATTTTAATATAATTTCCCGGTCTATCCCCTCTACGCCCAAAAGCCCTTCTTTTGAGGGCTTGTCCTTTCGGCTCTCCTTGCCCTGTATCCGTGGCACATACACATTTGTTATTTGACTGTCACAGCAGACATTTTGCAGATAATTTCTTATTTTAAAGCCTGCATAATCGGAATCGGTTATTAAAATTATACCGTTTTCCCTTCCCAAGGTTTTTAAAAGCTCTTTCTTTTCACTGTCTTTGTAAACAGAAAAACCGTTTACGGGAATTATAATCCCGTCAATAATGCCGTCAAGTTTTATGGCGTCGTACTTGCCCTCTACAACAACGATTTGAGAAACATGAATTTTTTTCATCATCTGTTTCCTTTCGCTATTATTTGTACCGTCAGCACGTACATAAGTTGCTTTTTGTCGGCAGCCGAATTTTTAAGGGCAATGTCGGTTTCCATAAGCATCTTTAAAATTTCTTCAAGGGCTTTTTCGGAAAAATGCCGGCTGTTGCTCATAGCTTTTTGATAGCGGTAGGGCTTGGCGTTTTTTTCAAAGTCCTTGCCCACCCCGGTATAGCTTATCCCCTTTGCCTGTGCAAGTTTACAGCGGTGCATATCCGCAAAACTTGTTGCCAGTGCGCCGAGGATTGCAATTTCATCAGTGCGCAGATAAAACAAATTATTTAATTTTTCAATCGCTTTTTCCGGGCGCTTGCGGCAAATCAGATCTATCATATCAAAAACAGAGGCTTCTACGGTTTTAACCCCTACTCTGTCCACGATTTCCCGGGTGACTTCCGTGTAATTTGATGCGGCGCAGTACTTGTCCGTTTCATTTATCAAAAGCCCCATATCCTTGCCGATATTATCCGTAATTTTTCTTGCTATTTCTTTTGAAATTGCTGTGTTGTTTGCTTTACAGCGGGCTATTACGGTTTCCTCCATATAACGCCGGTCGATTTCAGGCACAAAGCAGAAGATGCCGTTACTTTTAGCCGCCTCAAACAGACTTTCATATTTTTTCGCCTTTATCTTTTTATCGTCGTCATAAGAAAAAATCAATGCCAGGTGATTATAATCGGTATTTTTCACAATATCGGTTATATTTTTTATGTCATCATCTTTTAAATTTGTAAGGGTGCCGGAGACAATCACAAGCCTTTCTCCGAAAAAACTCGGTGTGGAAAGTATGTCGCCTATATCCTGCCAGTCGGCTTTTTCCGCCTCGATATATGTCATACCCTCTTGATCTATTCCGTTTTTTTCACAAATTTTTTCGATAATTCTTCTGTTTTCATCACAGACAAAGTCATCCTTTGCCAAAACAAACCAGACATTTTTTAGGTTTTTGTCGGTTATTTTATATCCCGCTGCCAAAGTTTGTAATATCCTCCACAATTCTATACTTACCGTTTTTTATATTTATTTTTACCGTCAAATTACCGTACAATTCATAAGCGCCGCTATTTTTTACCGCATCTGACTGATTTTTAAGCACAGGGTAAAAGAAGTAAATGTTATCCGCCAAAATATCGTCGGTAGCCTCCGAGCCGAAGAAATAAAAATCGGTATTTTCGGTTTGGCTGTAGCCGTCACCGTGACCGAAAGCAAATGTGACCCCGGAGATATTTACAAGATAGTCCTTCCTAACCTTTGTACTGCGCCCCGCAAGTGTGAAAAAGCCAAAATTCAATTCTTCATCTTCCAAAATATACACTCTATCCGAAAGATTTGCGGTATTTGCCGTATCGGCCTCTTTGGGCACGCAATAAATAACACCGTCAAAATAAGAAATTTTTTGATTTTGCAAAATCCCGGACAATTTTGTATCCTTAATATTTTCGCTTAAAATAAGATATTTTTCTTTATTTGACTGTAATATAAATGATGTTTCTCTGCCGGAATCAAACGCTGTAATCGTTACCGTGTTTGCGTCTTTTAAATTATAACATACAAAACACAGTAATGTAACCATAAATATGTAAATTTTTCTCTCAGACGATTTTTTAAACTGTAAAAGAATTACAGCGGTTATCACGGCACAGGAAAAAATCAAAAATCTTATCTTATCCGTAGAAATGTCAACGAATGCAAAAGAAAAATGCTTTTCTATAAAATTTGTGGCAAACAACAGCAAATCTATAAACAATTTATTGATTTTAACTGCCGTAAATCTTGAAATAACATCTATTATAGGGATTTTCCCGATTATAACGGTAAAAAACGAAAGAACGCAGACAAGGGTGATAACCGGCGACAGCAGCAAATTAAAAATCGGTGCCAAAAGGCTTGTTTCCATTCCTAATACCGCCATAAACGGGCTTGTAAAAATCGCTGCAAATGCGGAAATTATCAATGCCGTTGATACTTTACCGAATCCCTTTTGATTTGCAATATCCGCTGCGGTAACAACCCCGAAATAGGCGCTGTATGATAAAAGCAAACTTGCATTTATCGCCGAGTATGGATTGAAAAATAATGTAACGCCTATTACAACAGCTAAAACCGTGTAGTTATCTGTTTCAAGAAGTAGATTTCTGCCTAAAAGATAGGAAATCGTAAGCACCCCTGCCCTTATTACCGACGGTGTAAAACCGATAATACCCATAAAGATAAAAATAAACAAGCATAAGATAACATTTTTAATCTTTTTTCTTACGGGCAAAAAGGACATTAAAAGACCCATTGCCCGGGAAATAATGCCTATGTGTAAACCCGAAACCACTAATGCGTGGGCTATGCCGCTTACCTTAAAAGATTGTTTTATGTCACCGCCAAGTTCTTCTTTTTCGCCAAGGCCTATGGCCTTTACAATTTGCAGATAACGGCCGGTGTATAGTTTTTGCCGGCTTTCTTCCAGTATATTTTTTAAATCGGCGAACAGCAAACAAGACCTGCCGCCTAAATTGTCGGCAAGCCGTATGCTATCGGCTTTAAAATATCCGTAAATGCCTTTTGAATAATAATAACTTTTATTTGTCTTTGGAGAAAATTTTGTAAAATTCCCTGTGGCAGTTATATAGTCTCCGCTTTCAAATTCTTCGTCAATGTAAATATTGACTTTGAAGTTTTTAAATTTTTCACCGTTTTTCTCATTTATGCTTACCGTAAAACAGGGTACGGCGGCAGTTCTGCTTACAGTTTCCACACGGCCCACAATGGAAGCGTTATCTTCCGCCCCAAACTTTTCAACCCTATTTTCGATAAAACCGTTATAAGCGGACAAATATGCCAAAGCCGTACAAACGCTTACAAAAGATAAGAGTAGTTGCTTTGTATATCTGTCAACGGTGATTTTATGAAAAAAGACGAATACAGCAAAAGATGCCAAAGTCGTGTATAAAGCCGACCTTGGCATCGTAATTGCAATATACAACCCCATCAAAGCCGAAAAGGCAATTATTGCTAAAGTCCTTTTCAACTTATTTTAGCCCGGAGGCCAACCCATATTGCGCTTTGCAAGCATGTGCATATGGAAATGCTGAACAGTTTGGCCGCCTACAACGCCGCAGTTGGCTACAATTCTGTAACCGTCGTCAAGGTGTTCTTGCTTTGCGATTTTAGCTGCCGCAAGAACCATTTTGCCTGCAATTTCGTAGTTATCATCCGTTATCCGTGCCGGGCTTTCGATGTGAGCCTTTGGGAAAATGATAACATGAAAAGGTGCCTGTGGGTCAATGTCCTTAATGGCAATTAAATCATCGGTTTCATAGACAACCGTTGAGGGAATTTCGCCCTTGATGATTTTACAAAAAATGCAATCGTCCATTTAGGTATCTCCTTTCAAAATTTTAAATTTATAAAACGAATTAAATTTTAAAGGTTACGGCACAATTTATAAAATCGTGCCGTGTTGCCTTTAAAAGTCAAATCAAAACATATTCTTGATAATTTCCGGAGCCTGTTTTACAGCCTCGTCAACAAGAGTGATGTCCTTTGCGCCTGCCATAGCAAAATCAGGTTTACCGCCGCCTGAACCGCCTGTTACGGCAGCCACAGCCTTTGCAACCGCACCGGCCTTGATGCCCCGTGCAACTGCTTCTTTACCGCAGCTTACGGCGATTGAAACTTTACCGTCGTTTTCACCGCAAATAACCGCAATGTTCTTTTCGTCTTTTTCTTTTATTGTTGTGCAAATCCGACGGAGAGCGTCTGCCGGTGTTTTTTCAAGTTTAGCGGCATATACTTTAAAACCGTTTATCTCAACGGCATTCTTTTCAAGCCGGTCAATCTTGCCCATGGCAATTTCGTTTTTAAGCTCTTCGTTTTCTTTCTGCAATGCCTTGTATTCGTCAACCTGTTGTGCGGCTTTAACTGCAAGCTCGGATTCGTTGTTGAGTTTCAAAGCCTTTGAGGCATCGGCGATAAGCTGCTCTTTCTCTTTCAAAAGTTCCAAAACACCAAGGCTTGAAACTGCCTCAATTCTTCTTACGCCTGCGGCAACACTTGATTCGGAAACAATCTTGAACAAACCGATGTTTGCGGTGTTGCTTACATGAGTACCGCCGCAAAGTTCTGTTGAAGCATCACCCATTTTTACAACTCTTACTTCACTGCCGTATTTTTCGCCAAACAATGCAATAGCGCCTGAGTTCTTTGCCTCTTCAAGACTCATAATCTGTGTTGTAACAGGGATAGCCTGCATGATTACGGAATTTACGATATATTCAACTTTTTCGATTTCTTCCGCTGTCATGGCGCTGAAATGTGTAAAGTCAAATCTTACTCTTGCGCTGTCAACAAGCTGACCTGCCTGGTGAACATGAGTACCCAAAACTTCTCTCAATGCCGCCTGCAAAAGGTGTGCGGATGAGTGGTTTGCCTGTGTGAGTTTTCTTGTCTTTGCATCAACTGCGCAAGTTGCGCTGTCACCTACTTTTATAATGCCATTTTCAAGTGTGCATGTGTGAACATACAAGCCCTTACCTGTCTTTTTAACACCTGTAACAACCAAAGTTGCGCCGTTTACAACAATTTTACCGTCATCTGCAACCTGGCCGCCTGCCTCTGCATAGAAAGGTGTTTTATCCAAAACAACCAAAATATCTTCCTTAGGCTCTTCGTCCACAGAAACGGCGTCTACAAACTCGTCCTCATAGGCGATTGCAAGAATCTTTGAATCGCTTACAAGTGATTCATAACCAACGAAATCTGTTGATTCAACTGTCAATGTCTTAAACAAATCGTCGGCCCAGCTTATATTGTGGTTCTTTTTGCGTGCCTCTCTTGCTCTGTCGGCCTGTTCTTTCAACTTCCGACGGAAACCTTCTTCATCAACTTCAATATTATGTTCTTCCAAAATTTCCTTAGTAAGATCAAATGGGAAGCCGAATGTATCGTTAAGTTTAAAGGCCTCAAAACCTGAGAGAACTCTGTCCTTTGCCTCTGTGGCTGTCTTTTCGATATTATCTATAAGAGTTGAAAGTCTTGAAATACCAAGGTCGATTGTCTTTGAAAATCTCTCTTCTTCTGTGAGGATAACCTTTTTGATGTAATCTCTGTTTTCGTTCAACTCAGGGTAAGCGTCCATGCTCTCGTTGATAACCGTATCCGCAAGCTCTGAAAGGAACATACCCTTAATGCCTATCATTCTGCCGTGACGTGCGGCTCTTCTCAAAAGACGGCGGAGAACATAACCTCTGCCCTCGTTACTCGGAAGAACACCGTCGGAAATCATAAATACGGTACTTCTTACATGGTCGGTGATAACACGAACGGAAATATCCTTTTTATCATCTGTCTTGTACTTATAATCGGCAATCTTTTCAACCTCTTTGATAACATTGGCAATGCTGTCGATTTCAAACATGTTGTCAACACCCTGCATGATGCAAGCAAGTCTTTCAAGACCCATACCTGTATCAATGTTACCGTGGAGCATTTTTTCGTAGTGACCTTTGCCGTCGGAAATAAACTGTGTGAAAACAAGGTTCCAGATTTCAATATATCTGTCACAGTCACAGCCCGGGCCACAATCCGGTTTGCCGCAGCCGTATTTTTCGCCACGGTCAAAGTAAATTTCGGAACAAGGGCCACAAGGACCTGAACCTATCTCCCAGAAGTTATCATCTCTGCCCAAACGGCGGATGTGTGACGGGTCAACGCCTCTGTGGTGTTCCCAAATGTCCCATGCCTCGTCATCGTCTTCAAAAACCGTTACATACAAAAGATCGGTAGGAATTTCAAGAACCTGTGTCAAAAATTCCCAAGCCCATTTTGTTGCGTCCTCTTTGAAGTAATCGCCGAATGAGAAGTCGCCCAGCATTTCAAAGAATGTGCCATGGCGAGCCGTGATACCTACTCTTTCAATATCAGGTGTTCTTATACATTTTTGGCAGGTTGTTGCACGGTTGTTAGGCATTTTTGCCTGACCCAAAAAGTATTTTTTCAGCGGAGCCATACCTGAGTTAATCAAAAGTAAGCTGTTATCGTCCTGGGGAACAAGAGAAAAAGAGCCAAGTCTTGTGTGGTCTCTGTCCCGATAGAATGAGAGAAACTTTTCTCTCAAATCATTTACGGAAGTCCATTTCATAAAATAATCACCTCTAAATAGTTTAACAAAAATTGTGAAACAAAAAATCCCATAAGCAAATATTGCTTATGGGACGATTTACTAACCGTGGTACCACCCAAATTATACGGCACAGCCGTATCACTTGAAAATGCGTTAACGCCGCACTGCGGACAGCTTATTTCGCTGTCGGCAAAAGGGTGGCTTTCAATACTGCCTTTAAAACCTTGCACCTGCCGGTTTCTCTCTTTGAAAAGACAAATATTTGTATTCCCTTTTATAGCCGTTTCACTATACAAGGATATTTTACTTATTTTCTTGCGATTTGTCAACTGTTAATCGGCATTTTCTTCAAATAATTTCATATAGTATAGATTATCGCATATTGTTTTAAAAATCGGTGCGGCACTTACACTGCTCTCTCCTCCGTCATAAATACATATGCACACCGTGTACTTGGGGTTGTCCCGCGGGTAAAAGCCGCAGTACCAAGATGTGTATATTTCTTCTCCGGCATTATTTCTCTTACCTGTTTGAGCAGTTCCCGTCTTGCCTGCCCCCGTTAAATTATTCGGCTTTGCTCTGCCTCTTGCGCCGTTTTCGTTGACGGCTTTAAGCATTTCCGTCACTTTTTTTGCCGTATCGGCCGAAATTATTCTTTTTGAATACCGGCTGTAAAGATTTGTTTTTTGTTTTTGGGTGTTTTTATCATAAACACCCATGGCGATTTGCGGCCGAACATACACACCGCCATTGGCTATCATATTCATATATGCGGCGATATGCACAGGGGTTACGGAAAATCCCCCTTGACCGAAACATGTTTGTGCCAGCACTCCGGAGTTTTTTATTTCCGACCATGACGGGAAATCCCCGGCTGACGTGCAATATTCTTGGCACAGTTCCAAATTTTTACCGAAGTTTGCAAGACAAGCGGCATTTTTAAATCCCTCGGCTTTGTTTTCAATAAAAGCGTCAATAAAATAACAGTTACACGAAACCGTTAAAGCCTGCTCCATATTCACCTCACCATGGGGCAGATTGTTGGCGCAGTGATAAATATGTCCGTTTATTTCGGTATAGCCTTTACAGTCGTAAATTGCCCGGCTGTCAAAACCGTTTTCCAGTAAAATTGCCGCCCAAAGAGGTTTTATAACGCTACCCGGCCGATAGGCGGACAGAGCTTTATTTACCATCGGCGAATTATCGGAACTGAGATAATTTTCTATATTTGTGGCGTCATAGCACGGGGCGGAAACCATTGCTTTTATTTTGCCGGTTTGAGTTTCAAGTATCACTATACTGCCGTTTTTTATATTTTCTTTTGCAACCGCTTCGGCCATACGCTGTATGCCCTTTTCTATTGTTAAGGACAAAACATCTTCTTTGTGAGAAAGCACGGTTTCCACATCACCGTAAATTTCTCCGTTGCCGTCAACATTAAATTCTATGGAAAATTGTTGCCCTTTATCCTTTAAAAGAGTGTTTAACGCCTTTTCTATACCTGCAACGCCGTTGCCGTCCCGGTCGGTATATCCTATAAGATTTTGCGCAACATTATTTGCGGAATATCTTTTTGTTGTAACATAAATTTTCCGCCGGTCGGTGGGTTTATCAAGGCTTACAAGAACATTTTGGGTATTTTCTATACTTTTTAGAAATTTTTCCCTGTCCGCCGGTTGGATATTTTCTATTATTTTATTTATATCGGTTTCACCGGTTATAAGGGCAAAGGTTTGATTTTCTGTATCGGTTAATTTGTTAAAATCACAATCGGTTATACTTGCCCTGCCTGCGGACACATCAACGGTTTTTATATCTTGCCGCTGTGCCAAAGTGCCGTAATCACCGCAGACAATACCCACCATTTTAAGCTCTATAACAAAAGCAAAGGCCACAAAGGCGCACATAATAATCATTAAATTTTTCTCTTTTATAAAATCACCGCCCTGCTTAATTATTGGCAGTAAAATTTTAAATAATCTTATTTTAATTTTAAAAAATAAATGCTATAATTAGTTTGTGATATTCTGTTTTAAAATGGAGGCAGTTATGTTCAAAAAATTTTCGGACAATATTTATATTCAGCCGGCGGACGGCTACACCGACAGACCCAATGTGGGATACATAAAAGGCGAAAAATACGCTCTCTTGTTTGAATCCGGCAATTCACGGGCAAATGCAAATCTTCTCCGTGACGATTTAGAAAAACAAGGGCTTAAACAGCCGGATATTGTGGCAATATCCCACTGGCACTGGGATCACTCTTTCGGTTTACACGCTTGGAATGTGCCGACTGTTGCCGGCGGAAAAACAAATGAAAAATTGAGAGAAGTTCGGCTTTGGAAATGGGATGACGCTTCAATGGCAAAGCGTGTTGAAACAAAAGAGGACATTGTTTTTTGCAATGAAATGATAAAGCGAGAATACCCCGACAGAAGTCAAATCAAGGTTGTGCCGGCGGATATTGAATTTACCGACACAATGAAAATCGACCTTGGGGGCATAGAATGTATTTTGATGCACGCCAAAGGCCCCCATTCCGATGACCGGGTTATCTGCTATATACCGAAAGAGAAATTTGTATTTTTAGGCGACAGCAACGGAAAAGATTTATACGGTAAACCTTGGCATTTTGATATAGAACATGAAGAAGATTTTATGAAAGAAGTTTCGGCTATTCCTTATGACAAAGAAGTTGTTCGGGAATATTTAGCTTTTCTTGATAATTTAGATTTTGAAAATTGTATCGGCGGCCATGCGGATATAATGACAAAAGAAGAATTATACCGGTCTTTAAAATAATTATTAAAACGATTTAAGTGTCATACAAAAAGCCCTGTAAGCAAAAATTTCCATGCTTACAGGGCGATTTTTATATTTTAAATATTTTCAAATGTTTGATAAACCATGCGGTCGCTGAAAAAGTCGTCAAATGTAAATTTACCCAATACAGGCGTGTCAACGGTGTATGTAAAAATATTGCCGTCTTGGTCAAAGCCGGTCTCCTCTTCATAAGTGTAACCCACTATTGTAACAACATAATCTCTGTTTATGCCGTAAATAAATGGAGCAAGGATTTTGCCGTCATTATCAATTTCCATGGTGTTTTTTCTTATTTCTTTGGTTATTAAATCTATACAATATTTTATCTTATCCCAATCATTTTTATCGTTGTTAAACACACCATCATCAACTATAACCATATCGTCATAAATCCGGCGAATATACGAATTATTGCCGCCAAATGGAATATCCATATACTCTGTAACTTGACCGTCCTCGGATAGTTTATATAACTTTTGGTCGCTGTAACTCCAAATATACATCTGTTCATCATTCTCTAAAAAGTATCCTTTACCCTTAAAAGTATAAATCGGATCGCCTAAATTACCGTCTTGGGTAGCAAGATATATTTTTATTTGCCCTGTTGTATATTCTGTAATTATAAATTTATTGTTTATAGCACCGTCTAAAATTTGCCCCGGTTGAAATGTTAAAATTTTTCTAACCTCCCCGGTTTCTGTATTTATGCCGATTAGTTCTTTTTTAGTGCCAACTTCACCGTTTCCCTCGGTTTGTGTGGTTTCCAATTCGCAATATATGGATTTTTCTCCGTTAATAAGAACTGGGTTAATACCTGTCATAAGTCTTTGTTCCATGCCAAATTCTACAACTTGTTTTCCGTCACTGCCGGACAAAGACATTCTTCTTACACTTGGGGGGATTGTATCATTATTGCCCATATTTATAACAACAATACTTTCATTAACTTTTGCGAGAAAAGCGCAACCGTTAAAAGGTTCAACATAGCTTGTACATTCTTCACTGTTGTGGTTGCACCCAAGCTGAGAACATAGATATGAACATGTCATACTTACAGGGTCAAGAAATTTTATACTGTGTGAGCCGTCGTAGTTTTGACTTAAAAAGTATATTCCTGTATCATCATAAATGCTTGTATCCCTGTAAATCATATTTTGATTTGTCAATGTGTCCGTGTAGGTTACGCTGTTATCGTCATTTAACACATCATTATTTGAATTACTTGTACCTTTTTTATTGACACAACCTACGGACAGCAAACAAACAACACATATAAAACATAAAAATAATTTTTTCATATGACCTCCCGAATTTAAACAGAGTTTCATTTATAACTATTGTACCGTAGGCAAAATTGTAAGATCTTAATAATCACTTCATTTCATCAACATAAGTGTATTCCGGCACGCTGTTCATATAATTTTCTTTTGATATAAAAGCCATTCTATACTGTTTACCCGGCATTCCAACAAGATTACCCTGTGTATCGTAATAGCTTGCTGTGTCCAAAAACTCATTTACAACTATTAAATACTCGTCATCGGTTTCGGCGGCGATTGACGGTGCGCCGTTCGTTTCAATATCGCCGTACTGAGTAAATGATGTTGTAGGTATATGGATATTCATAGGTTTGTTATATTCAAAACTGAAAAAGTCCTGTACTATATTTTCTCCGATCTCATCTTCATTGTAATAGAACAGAACGCCGTCATTTGTTGCGGTTATTATACCGCCAACTCCGTGATTTGGCCGTAAATCTTCACAGAGTAAAGTGCTTTCCCCTGTTGTCAAATCGTATTTGGTAAGTGTTTTTTCGTTTGCATTTACCACATAGGCACAATCACCGTTATACATTCTTGGGCATCTGCTGGGGGTTGCAAAAACAGTTTCCAATTCTTTTGTATCAAGATTATATTTTAATACTACCGTTCCGGCTTGTGACAGGGATTCCATTTCAGGTTTCCAGTCCCAGTATTCTATATATAATTCTCGTTTTTCGCCGTTCCGCGCCACAATTTTAGGCCCAATCAAATCTAATTCATCGGATAAAATTTCGTCCCCTGTTTCAATATCATAGCATTTCAAATAAGTTTTGTTCACTGTTTTGCCGTTATTTTCTTCGACTGTTTCCATAATCATATATATTTCGTTTTCGCCGAAAGCACAATGACCGGTAAAACTTTCCGACGGTTTAAATCTTCGCACCACTCGTCTGTTTTCACCGTTTAAGTCCATCACTTCTATTCTTGCCAAGGCCTCGTCGCCGTATCTGTCATAATAATAACTTCCATACCCTCCGTAATATATAACATAAAGTTTGTCACCATAAGGTGTAAGTGAAGCAGTTCCTGCGTATGGGGATAAATAAGATGTACATGTTTCGTCACTGTGGGTGCACTCGGCACGGTTGCAAAAAAATATATCCGTATGTGTTTTAAAATCCACATATTTAATATTCTGTACACCGTTTGCTCCTACTTTTCTATAATACATACCGTTTTCATTACTCTTGCCAATACACATATAATCGTTCAATACACCGATTTCTGAATTCGGAGTATCTGTATTACTGTCTAATTGATTTGCTTTCGATGTGCAACCCGATAAAATGCAGCATAATGCTATTAAAAAAATATATATTATTCTTTTCATAATTACTCCCTTATATGTTAAGAAAGGCAACCTTTCGATTGCCTCTCACTTTTCAAATCAATTTCCGCTTATCCAAATAGAACTTGTACTTGTCGTCCATTTAAGCTGTGCTCCATCTGCCGTACCGCTGTCATTTAAGAATAGTCCCTTTTGAGTAAGATATACACGATAACGGTGCAAATCAAAGTTTTGTGTTTTTATATCAATTTCAGAATCCGGATTATTACTAAGTTCATCAATCCACATTGTGCAGTAATAACCGTCATCAACTCTGCTTGTGCGGTCACAGTTTAATGTATATCCCGTAGCTGTGTCCTTATTATATCCCAAGTATGAATACATCTTAGGTACATTTCCGTTTCTACTGCGCATAACAGAAAACATCTGTGCAGGGTCTTCATAAGTTGCCTCATGATATGTTGTAACCTTGTTACCGTTCTTATTTTCCGTTGTACTCCAAGTGTAAACATTCATAACCGGGCCTTCCATGTCTATTTCTGTGAACAATATCCAGATAGAAAATTAATCCATAGTGTACCGAGGTTGTACACCGATGGCACTTGTTGACAGTGCCGTACCAACCGCCATTGCGGCACAAAGGGTTATCGCCAATAGTTTTTTAGTGAACTTGTTCATCTAAGTTCCTCCTTATCGTTTAAATTAACATAAATTAACGGCCGTTATTGTTGTTACGAATTGCAATTCTCTTGCCTTTATAATATCATACAATACAGGTGCATTTCAAGGGGACACTCAATCAATTTGTAACTCGGTAACATTTTTAATGTGTGTTACCGGGTAACAAATTATAAAAATGTAACCTTAAACTGACATAGCATTGACATAACATCAATAAGCTACTATAATATACTTAAATAATACATTATAATGTATTTATACGAAAAAGGAGTTTTGAAATGCAACAGCGCAAATATAATAAAAGTGATTTTATTGAGGCTTTTGACCGAATGTTGGACAATGTACCGTACAATGAAATTGACGTAAAATCATTGTGTTTCGAGGTTGTAAATGAACCAAGCCGCAAAGTTTTTTATAAAAACTTTAAAAATAAACAAGACCTTTTAAAGTATATAGTGGAAACAGAATATAAAAACGCTAAAACGATAAGCCATGTAACCTATCTTGTGGACTCAAACAAATTTGTGAGATGTATTTGTAATAATATTATTATAAAAAAAGTTGCCAAAAATAAATCCGGAGAAAAAGATATTTCCTACGTAGTAAGAGATTTTACAAAAGAAAAAATAAACAGCGTCCTATCTATAAAAAGTCACGAAGAATTAAAATCTGTGTCATCTATAACCGCAGCAATAATATCATCGGTAGTTATGGCTGTTCTTACAGGGGAGGACAGTTTATTAAACAAGGAAACCGCACGATTTTTAAAAGGATTAGACTATTATTGGGAACATTTAGAGATTAAATAATATCAAACATTTATAATCGGAGGAAATTTTATGAATTCTTCTATTCTTACAGTTAACGAACTGACTAAAAAATACTATTCAAAGTCAGTTAATTTATTTAATAAAAAAACAAGCGCAAATAAAGCCCTGGACAAGGTAAGTTTTTCGTTGTCTCCGGGGCTTTATGGTTTATTGGGGCCAAACGGAGCCGGAAAAAGTACCCTGATAAATATTATCACCGGGTCTTTAAAGCAAAGCGGCGGCAGTGTAAAGTGGAACGATATTTCAATCACAAGGCTTGGAAAAAAATACCGCAAAATTTTGGGATTTATGCCACAGCAACAAACTTTGTACAATTCTTTTACCGGCAGGCAATTTTTGCTTTATATGTGCGCCCTTAAACAGATAAAAAAGCAGGAAGCCCGGGGTGAAGTTGAGCGTGTTGCCCGGCGTGTAAATTTAACCGACCGGTTAGACAAAAGACTTGACGAGTATTCCGGCGGTATGAAACAAAGACTTTTGGCGGCGGGGGCCACATTGGGCAAGCCGAAATTGATAATTTTTGACGAACCTACCGCCGGCCTTGACCCGAAAGAGCGTGTCCGTTTAAGAGGATATATGAAAGAGCTTTCGGAAAATGCCATTGTTATTACCGCAACCCATGTTGTAAGCGATGTGGAAACGGTGGCAGACGAAATTTTGCTTTTAAAAGAGGGTCATTTACAGGATAAAGGGTCTGTTCCCTACCTTATTGACAAGTACGCCCCCGGGGAAAACTTGGAACAGGTGTATCTTAATATTTTCGGAGAGGAGGGCAAGCATTGAGACTTTTTCTCTACGAACTTAAAAAAATCTTCGGTAAAAAAGAATTTATTATATATATTACATTATTATTATGTGTC
The DNA here is from genome assembly GCA_934526065.1 of uncultured Oscillospiraceae bacterium. GTDB lineage: Bacteria > Bacillota > Clostridia > Oscillospirales > Ruminococcaceae > RGIG3102. The sequence continues at coordinate 56,481 of CAKSZX010000002.1, read as the reverse complement.
AATATTTTTCTTCTTTGGTTTTACACACAGCCAAACAGCAAAACACCGCCGCCGTCTGCCTACCGCAAACTTACGGCGGAACTTGCGAATGTACCTGCCGCCGACCGTGCCGAATACATACAAAACGAATTTGACAGGATTTCCGGCATTTTAAAAATTGACGGACTTGTAAAAAGTTACGGTAAAAATTCAAAGGGATTTCGTGATGCGGTAAACGGCGAATACAAAGATGTGTTTTTGAAATACCGTGATATTTATGCCTCCGGCAATTATGTAAAATACGCCGACAGTATGTACACGGAATACTACTTTTTAAAGGACTGCGCCTCCGAGGCGGAAATGGCCGCCGGGTATGAAGATTTTTTGACGGATATTCAAAATAAAGCGGACAGGTTATCGCAAATTTCTATTTTTAACAAGGACGGCGGTTATGATATTTTAAATATACAGGCCACCGCAAAGGCCTACCGTGATATGTCCGGCATTGATATAGATTACAGCCCTCAAAAAGGGCTTGTAACTGCGATAAACTTTAAATACAGCGACGTTGTACTGATTTTTGCAATGATTTTGCTTGCGTCTTTTATCGTACGAGATGAAAAAGACAACGGTATGTTATACCTTATACGCACAACGGCAAAGGGCAAAATTAACACGGCCGCCGCAAAGGCCGGTGCCATGGCAGTTGCTCTTTTTATAACTGTTACACTGCTGTATATTGTAAATTTAATGTACTGTAATTTTACATTCGGATTGGGCAATTTAACACGAACAATACAGTCCGTACCGTACCTTATGCGCAGCACAATGAAAATAAATGTTGCACAATATTTGCTTATATTTATCTTCACCAAATGGGTGGCGGCATTTATATGCGGTTCTTGGATATTATTTGCAATGTTTATCACAAAAAATGTGTTTACCGGTTATGCCCTATCCTTGGCAATGCCCTTTGCAAACCTGCTTATACGCAATGCCATAAGCGCAACAAGCAAATATAACGCCGTAAAATATGCAAATTTAATAAGTTTTTTGCAAACTAACGAAATTTTAGGCGGTTATCGAAATATTTATTGGTTTGATAAGCCTGTAAGGCTGTTTTTGGTGGAAATAATCGCATCGGTTATATTTATGGTTTTCTTCTTGGTGCTTTTCTTGCTTTCTTTCGAGCTTAGCAGGCAGTCCAAATCAGGAACAAGAAAATTGAAGCTTCCGTTCAAACCTAAGGCAAAACCCACAACGGTTTTCAGACAGGAAAATTACAAAATGCTTGTTATGAACGGCGGAGCTTTTGTGTTTCGGTTGTTTTTCGGCTTTCAAATTTATACAGCATATACAGCGGAAAATTATATTACCGCCGAGGAAATGTTTTACGCCAAGTATATGAAAGAAATTACCGGGCCATATGATGAACAGGCAAGAGATTATTTAATAGAGCAATCAAAAAAATTCTCTGATATTTATAAAGCTAATAAGCTATTGCAAACCGGTTTTATAAACAGCCAAGAGTATGATATGATAGCCTACGCAGACTATGGTTTAAAGATAGAGTATGATGTTTTCCGGAAGGTTCTATCCAAAGTAAGCGACCTTAAACGCACCCCCGGGGCGCAGCTTATCTACGAAACCGGATACAACAAGTTTTTTGATTTTGAAGATATTTTAGATTTGAAGGACTATATGATAACGGTTTTGGTTATTACCCTGCTGTTTGCCGGTATGTTTAACATTGAAAAATCAACCGGAATGAACAAAGTTATAAAGGCCACCCCGTTGGGAATGGAATACACAGCCAAATCAAAGATAAAAACCGCTTTTTATTGGGATATTGTTGTAACCGCAGCCGGAATTTTGCCCAGATTTTGGCAAATAGGCACCGGGTATGGCTTTGTGGGCTTATTTGTACCGGCATTGAGCCTTGAAAAACTTAAAAATTTACCTGTATTCGTACCCATTGTCGGAGTGATGGTTTTGATGATCCTGGCAAGATTTGCGGTGACATTTACACTGTCGGCGGCAGTTTTGGCTGTATCTCAAAAAACCGAAACCTATCTTTCGGCTGTTATGTTCTCGCTGTTATTGCTTGAATTCCCTACCCTACTATATTATTTGAATGTAAAGTGGGCAAAGTGGTTCACGCTTTATGCGCCTTTCCATATCATTGGCAGTTTGGGCGAACCTACGGCAATTTTTGTGGCATTTGCTTACTCGCTAATAGCCGGAATAATTATTTACAAAGTACATGATTATTTGATAACCGAATACGGCGTAACATTATAAACTTAAATTTATATTTAATAGCGGCACCGAAAATTTGGAATTCTCGGTGCCGCTATTTTTTATTTTGCAACAAAATTATATATTTTAAAACTTATAACTCATCATAAGAAACCTTTTTATATGCGTTGCCGTCAAGGTCTTTAAAAATGATTTCATCATCTGTTATAACAATATAGCTGTGTGCGCTGTTTTCCTTAGGAATGGAAACCGAACCCGGATTTATGTATGTGCAAAGGTCGGTTTTTTCACAAGCGGGTATATGTGTATGGCCGTGTAAAAGAATATCCCCCTTTTTTAACATAGGCAAATTTTTCAAATTGAAATTGTGACCATGGGTGATGAAAACCATTTTATCACGCCAGTACAAAAAGGCATAATCCGCAAGTATAGGGAACTTTAAAACCATCTGATCAACTTCCGTATCGCAGTTGCCCCTTACGCAAAGGATTTCATCTTTAATGTCATTGAGCATTTCAATAACTTTTTTAGGGGCGTATTCCTCCGGCAGGTCATTTCTCGGGCCGTGGTATAAAATATCACCCAACAAAATCAGTTTATCGGCATTTTCTTTCTTATAACAGTCCAAAAATTTACGGCAATAAAACGCAGAGCCATGAATATCGGACGCAACAACCAACTTCATATATGTATCTCCTTTTAGAATTGTTTTAATTTTACTGCCTACATTTTACCACATTGCCAATGTATTGTAAAGAATTGTATTATAATATTGACAGTTCTTTTTAGATAGTTTAAAATTTACTTATAACATAAAATGCGAGGCAAATGCTATGACAAACTCAAAATTAAAATCCGCTGTTGAGGCCGCATACAAAATGTGTGACGCCTTAGAGAAAAGCGACCGGTGGGATAAGAGCAACACCGCTGCCGCAAGGGAAATTTTCAGAGGAGAACTTTTTCATTTTCTTTTAAATTTAAGTTTTTATGACGGAAAAATAACCGCCGGGGAATCCGATTTTATAAAAGAATATTTAGGCTTTGACTACAATATAAAAGAAATGCGTGAATACGCCATTGCCAACAGAATTTACGGCACAAATTACGCAAATCAAGTGCCGTACACTTTTAAGGCATTTGTCAAAGCGTCAAAAGACCCGAAAACATGCCAAACTTTAATAAACTTGTATCGCTTTTTAGGCACGGAATTTTTAAAGTGTGACGGCATAACCGACGGCGAGGTATTTAATCTTAATCTTTACTGCGAAAATTTGAATAATTTTGCAAACGGTCGGTATGTTGACGATGTTAATTTGACATTGAGCGATTATAAAAATGGCTCCAAAAAGGTAAGTCTGCCTAACAACACCCCAAGAGGCGAAGGTTTCGGCGGCAATTTCCCTGTTGTTGACAAATCAAAGGCCGAAAAAACCGAGAATAAGAAAAAAGAAGAGCCGGAAAAAACCACCGAAGAACTTTTGGCGGAATTAAATGAACTTGTGGGTCTTGAACAAGTTAAAGAAGATGTAAACAGCCTTATAAATCTTGTTAAAATACGCAAAATCAGACAAGAGAGGGGAATGTCTACCCCGGCCATGAGCCTTCACATGGTGTTTTACGGCAATCCCGGCACAGGCAAAACCACAATAGCAAGATTGCTTGCAAAAATATATAAATCAATGGGGTTGTTGTCAAAAGGACATTTGACGGAAGTTGATCGCTCCGGCCTTGTAGGCGGCTATGTGGGACAGACGGCTTTGAAAGTTCGGGAAGTTGTGGAAAAAGCCAAGGGAGGCGTGCTTTTCATCGACGAGGCTTATTCACTTACCGTAAACAGAAGCGCCACGGACTATGGTTTTGAGGCCGTTGACACTCTGCTTAAATACATGGAGGACAACCGTGACGATTTAATTGTCATTGTTGCCGGTTACACCGAGCCTATGGAAGAATTTTTACAGTCTAATCCGGGGCTTAAATCCCGTTTTAATAAATACATCTACTTTAACGACTACACACCGGAAGAATTGCTTGCCATTTTGGAAATGCGAGCCGGCAAAAACGGCATGACAATAAGCCCTGAGGCAAAAAAATACGCCGGTGAATTTTTCACAAAAAGATGTGAAAACAAACCGGAAAATTACGCCAATGCAAGAGATGTGAGAAACTTTTTTGAAAAGGCCCTTGTAAACCAAGCAAACAGGCTTGCGGGCCTTGAAAAAATAGAGGACGACCGGCTGTCGCTTCTTGAACTTTCGGATTTTGAAAAAATCGAACTTTGATTGATTTAAAGCCAAACAAAAGCCTATGCAAGGCAGTTTAGTCTTGCATAGGCTTTAATATTTAATTTATATGTGTTCCATAAGTTTCTTTTTGTCGATAATTTCTATCTCCTTGCGAGAAACCTTTACTATGCCCTCTGTTTCAAAATACTTTAACATTCTTGAAACAACCTCTCTGGCACTGCCTAAATATTTTGCAATATCCATGTGGGAATATCTGATAATAGGACCGTGTTTTACAAGTTCGTCATACAAGAATATAGCAAGTCTTTTATCAAAACTGAAAAACAATATCTGTTGCATTGTCCACATAGCGTCGGAAAAGCGCATAGCCTTCATTTTATTGGAATAGTTTTCTACATATATGTTGTTTTTTCTCAATTTAGAAAATGTTGATGTAGGTAAGAGCAATGCCTCTGTATCAGCCTCTGCGTCAATATAAACATCAAATGTTATATCGTCCATAACACAAGAAGCTGACATAATGCAAACTTCCCCATCGCCTAAGCGGTAAAGGGTTACTTCCTTGCCGTCCTCACTCATTATATAAATTCGCAGATAACCTTTTTCGATAAACAAAACACCGGCGCACCTGTTGCCCGAGCTGTGAATGTTCTGTCCCGCTTTGTAACTTACACTGCCGGATGTTGAGGCCACATACTCCTTTTCTTCATCGGAGAGATTTTGCCAAAAATCCCGGTGCTGTGTAGCCAGAAACTCATAAATTTCGTCGTGATTCATTTCCTGTACCTCCGTATCAGAACTGATTTGTAATTGTAAGCATATTCATTTTTTTAAGCTGTTGCAGCTCTTTTTTTGTAAAAGTAAGCCTTTCTTTAAGTACATCATCATGCCGCATAGGCGTAAGACTGACTATGCACTTAAAAGCGCAAGGCACTAAGTCGGTTGAGGATATACCGCATATCAAACCGTTTGTGCCGTTGCGATATTCCAGAGGATTAAAAATATACAAAAGGTCTTCTTCGAGAGCATTGTATTGATTTTGCAGAGAAAACCTTATAAGCATATCGCTGTAAGTAACCGTACCGGTGTAGTAAATTTCCGTAGAATAACCGTTTTCGGTTGTAATTGTAATTGTAAAGTCCGCCGGGCAAACACTGCCGCCGTTTTCGTTGCGGATATTTATTACACCCTCTTTAATATCCGAAAATCTGCCGTCACGATAATAGAAATACAACCTATTTGCTTTAAAGAAAGAACTTGTTCCCCCAAGAGCACTGCCCACTTCTATTTTTGGCTTTACTTCGTAGTTAATAAGCCTTTCAGGCAAAACCTCCAATGCCGAGGCAATTTCAAATAACGTGGGAATGTCAACGGTTATCTCCCCTTTTTCGTACTTTGAAACGCATGCTTTGCTTTTGTGAATAGCATCCGCAAGCTGTTGAATGCTCATTTTTTTGCCTTTTCTTATAGTGCGTATTCTGCCGCCTACAAATTCATTGATGCCCTCCATAATTGACACCTCGCTTTTTTGTTTACTATAAATTGACATTTAATTGATAAGACATCAAAATTTTATTTTCTGATTTTAAAATACCACAGTTTGGCAGATTTGTCAACTTATAATAAACCTTTTTATAAATATGTCACATTTAAATTGATTTTACATTTTTTGATTTTTCGGTCAACATCTGTTAAAATCTAAATCAAGTTAACCGAACAGGTTCAAAACTTTTAAGAATGAGGATATTAAAAATGAGTGTTCAGTATTTTACAAACGGCAACATCATGGATGTTGTAAATGAAAAAATAATCAAAGGTTCCATTATCGTTGAGGACGGTGTTATCAAGGAAATCGGCGAAAACATCGCCTGCCCGGATGGTGCCGAAGTTATAGATTTCGGCGGAAATTATGTTTCTCCGGGTCTTTTCAACTGCCATGTTCACACGGTTCTTTCAGTTGAAACAGCCCAGGACGGCAGAAAGAAAATTGCAGAAGCTACAATCGGCGGCATCGAAAACTGCAAAAAGTACCTTCGCTCCGGCGTTACATATGTAAGAGATGTAGGCGGTGCGGAATACATTGATATTGATTTGAGAGACGCTATCAATTCCGGTAAAATCGACGGCCCTGAAATGGTTGTTTCCGGCAAGGTTATTTGTATGACAGGCGGCCACGGTTGGACAAGCGGCCGTGAGGCAGACGGCGTTGACGATGTAAGAAAAGCCGCCCGTGAGCAGCTTCGTGCCGGTGCAGATTGGATTAAAATTATGGCTACCGGCGGCGTTATGACAAAAGGTGTTGAGCCCGGTTCACCTCAACTTACAGAGGAGGAAATGAGAGCCGCCATTGAAGAAGCCCACAAGGTAAACGCAAAAACAGCTACCCACGCACAGGGCATGGTGGGCATTAAAAATGCTTTGAGAGCAGGCATAGATTCTATCGAACACGGTTTCTATATGGATGACTGGTGCTTTGACTGGATGAAAGAACACGGCACAGTTTATGTACCTACCCTTGCGGCTATGTACTGGATTTATGTAAACCCTGACAAGGTTTCCGACTTTGTTATAAGAAAAGTTAAAGGCGCATTTGAAGCCCACAAGGAAACATTCAGAAACGCTTATAAAGCAGGCGTTAAGATTGCCCTTGGCACAGACGCAGGCACACCGTTTAACGAGCATGACATGACAGCTTACGAAATGATTTTGATGACACAGGCCGGTATGTCAAACTGGGACGCTATCAAGACAGGTACTATCAATTCTGCCGATCTTTGCGGCGTTTCCGATACACACGGCACAATCGAAACAGGTAAAAAAGCCAACTTTACCGTTTACGGCGGCAACCCTATCGAAGATATTCAGTCTGTTATGGACTGCCGTATGACGGTTATCGGCGGTAAAGTTAAATTTGCAAAATAATATCGGTTATCTTTTCTTATTGATTTTCGTCAATAAATTAAAGCCTATTTTATATATTGCATATTACTAAAACCTCAAAATATACTGAAAGAAAGACAGCTCTTGATTATTCAGGAGTTGTTTTTCTTTTATTTTTGTCAATCATTATCAAATATTATTGACTATGATTGAATATTATTATATAATATATATAAGTAAAATCTTTTTAAACCTATTTATATAATCGGAGGCTGCTTTATGTTAAAGGACAAACTTAAAAACAATCACTTTATTGCAATAGTTATTGCCTTTGGAACTGTTGCGCTTTGTACAGGCAAACTACATGGACTCATACTTTATGTGGGTATGACTGCTCCGATTATAACAGCAAGCACCGAACGGAGCAAAAGCACAAAGCTTTCCTTAATATTGCTTACTTTTGTAATTTTTGCAGGTGTTGCCTATTATTTTAAATCTTACGAACTGTTTATTTTATCAGCTGTAACCCATTTAGTTACCGCTTTTAAAATACAATTTATTCATTAGCTTCTTACTTATACTCTCAACCAATCCCCTTTTTGAGGATTGGTTTTTATTTGTGAAAAATGTTTGACATTTTATATAATTCGATTGACAAATTATATAACTTGGTGTACAATTTTAACCGTAAGAAGGAGATGAGAAAAAGATGAGCAAGTCAGTTTACAGCATTGTTCTTGACGACGAAATCATAAATCAAATAGATATATTGAGCAACCGGCAAGGAACAAGCCGTTCAAATATGATAAACAGAATACTTGCACGGCATGTAAGCGTACCTACGGCGGAAACCATGGTAAACGATGTTTTTAAGTATATTGACGAATTTATTCAAAGAAACTCGTCCCTTGCGGTTCAGCCTTTGGGTTCCGGCTCGCTTATAAATATGCGCTCCGCTTTAAAGTACAAGTACAAGCCCACAATTAAGTACACTGTTGAGCTTTTTGAAAACGGTGATTATCGGGGGCAGATGAAAGTCACAATGAGAAGTCAAAATGTGACCTTGATAAATATTTTAAATGACTTTTTCAATGCTTGGGCGGCAAGCGAAGTAAAGCACAACGGCGTTTATCGGCAGGAATTTGACATTTCTGACGGCAGATACACAAGGCTTTTGAGGAAAATTCCTCACACAGGCTACCGGGAGTACGGAAAGCTGATTGCAAAGTACGCCGACTTAATGGACAGGTGTATGAAAACATATTTTGAGGATTACGCCACCTCTCCTACTCTTGCAAAGCGAAATACAGAAAAGCTGTATGTTGCCAATATTACGAAAGATATAGTCAATTTATAAGGAGTGATTTTTATGAATACAAATAAGCTCACACAAAAATCGGCTGAAGTTTTACAGAATGCGCAAAGCGTTGCTGTAAGCTATTCAAATCAGACTTTACAGCCGGAGCATCTTTTGTTGTCACTGCTTACGGGGCAGGACAGCCTTAACGGACAGTTGTTTACAAAAATGGGTATTGATGTAAATAACTTCTGCGATGATTTGAAAAGAAAAATTGCCGCTTTGCCGAAAGTTTCGGGACAGAGAGAGGCAGATAAGATATATATTTCTTCCGAAACCGACAGAGCCTTAAACGATGCCGAACAGACCGCCGCACAAATGGGTGACGAATATGTATCGGTTGAACACCTTACACTGGGTATTCTTCACACCGCCACAGGCAATGTAAAAGAACTGTTTAGGATATTTAATATAACCGAGGACAAATTTTTAAAGGTTTTGCAGGAGGTCAGGGGTAACACAAGGGTTACATCGGATAACCCGGAAAGCACCTATGATGTTCTTTCAAAATACGGTCAGGACTTGGTTGCACTTGCAAAGGCACAAAAGCTTGATCCTGTTATCGGCAGGGACAGCGAGATAAGAAATGTTATCCGTATTCTTTCAAGGAAAACAAAGAACAACCCTGTTTTAATCGGTGAACCGGGCGTAGGTAAAACAGCCATTGCCGAGGGTCTTGCACAGCGTATTGTAAAAGGCGATGTGCCGGCTAACCTTAAAGACCGCAGAATATTCAGCCTTGATATGGGTTCTCTTGTTGCCGGTGCCAAATACAGAGGCGAATTTGAAGAGAGATTAAAGAGCGTTTTGGCAGAGGTTAAAAAGAGCGAGGGCGAAATAATCTTGTTCATTGATGAGCTGCACACCATTGTAGGCGCAGGTAAAACCGACGGTGCAATGGACGCAGGCAACCTGCTTAAACCTATGCTTGCCAGAGGTGAGCTGCACTGTATAGGTGCCACAACTCTTGACGAGTACAGGAAGTACATTGAAAAAGACCCGGCTCTTGAAAGACGTTTTCAGCCTGTACAGGTTGACGAGCCGACAGTTGAAGATACAATCTCGATTTTGAGAGGTATCAAGGAGAGATACGAGGTTTACCACGGGGTTAAAATCCACGATAACGCCTTAATTGCCGCCGCAGTTTTGTCTAACAGATATATCACCGACAGATTTTTGCCGGATAAAGCCATAGACCTGGTTGATGAGGCCTGTGCTTTGATAAAAACAGAGCTTGACTCCTCCCCTGCGGAAATGGACGATTTGCAAAGAAAAATTATGCAGCTTGAAATTGAAGAGGCGGCTTTGAAACACGAAACCGATAATCTTTCAAAGGACAGACTTGAAGCTTTGCAAAAAGAACTTGCCGAAATGCGTGACAAGTATAAGGAAATGAAAGCCCGTTGGGAAAATGAGAAGAATTCCATTAACAAGGTTCAAAAACTCCGTGAGGAAATCGAGCATGTAAATGCCGATATGGAAAAAGCCGAGCGAGAATATGACCTTAACAAGGCCGCCGAGCTGAAATACGGCAAATTGCCTGAGTTGCAGAAACAACTTGCGGAACAAGAAAAAATTGCCGATGAGGCAAAGGATTCTTCACTGCTTCACGATGCGGTAACCGACGAAGAAATAGCAAGAATAATCTCCCGTTGGACTGGTATCCCGGTTTCAAAGCTTGTTGAGGGCGAAAGAGAAAAACTTCTTAACCTTGAAAGCATTCTTCATAAGAGAGTTATCGGTCAAGACGAGGCTGTAACAAAAGTAAGCGAAGCCATACTCCGTTCAAGGGCCGGCATACGGGACGAAAAGAGACCTATCGGTTCATTCCTGTTCTTAGGTCCTACCGGTGTAGGTAAAACAGAGCTTGCCAAGAGCCTTGCAGAATGTTTGTTTGACGATGAGAAGAACATAATCAGGATTGATATGTCCGAATACATGGAGAAATTCTCCGTTAGCCGTTTGATCGGTGCGCCTCCGGGATATGTAGGTTACGAGGAGGGCGGTCAGCTTACAGAGGCAGTAAGAAGAAAGCCTTATTCTGTTGTCCTCTTTGATGAAATTGAAAAAGCCCACCCGGATGTGTTCAACATCTTGTTACAGGTATTGGACGACGGCAGAATTACCGACAGCCAGGGCAGAACAGTTGACTTTAAGAACACGATTATAATTCTTACATCCAACTTGGGTTCACAGTACATTCTTGACGGCATTGAAAACGGCGAGATAACCCAAGAAGCTAAGGACAAAGTAAATAATCTGTTGAAGTCATCATTCAGACCTGAATTTTTGAACAGACTTGATGAGATTGTGTTCTACAAACCGTTGAGCAAGAGCGAAATCGGCAGCGTTGTTGACCTGCTTATTAAAAACCTTAAAGCTCGTTTGGAGGAAAAACAGCTTGATGTTGTTATTACAGACAGCGCTAAACAGTTTATTATCGACAACGGCTACGATGAAGTTTACGGTGCAAGACCCCTTAAGAGATTTATACAGGCCAATGTTGAAACCCTTCTTGCCAAACGGATTATCCGTGATAACCCGAAAGCCGGCACGGTTTATACCGTTGACAGTGACGGTCAGCAGCTTATAATTAAATAATTTTACACAACGCTCGATGCTTTTTACGGCATCGGGCGTTTTTTTCTTCCCTGTTGATACATAATAATTTTTATTATAAAAGGAAAGATTAAATGGCAGAAATAAGAAAAAAGAAAAACGGACGATTTGTCCGCTTTTTCTTGTATCTGTATTTAAAATTTGATAAAATATTGATTGTAAAACGATAGTATGCGAGGTAAGCAAATAATGATAAAAGAACTTATACATGACCCGGAATTTTTGGCTGTTAAATCTACCGACGCCGGAATTGACGATATATCCGTTGCCCGGGATTTACTGGATACCATAACCGCCCACAAAGATGACTGTGTGGGCATGGCGGCAAATATGATAGGCGTACAGAAAAACATTATAATATTTGACGACGGCAAGGATTTTCAGATAATGTTTAACCCGGTTATAACCCTAAAAAAGACGCCTTACCAAACAAAAGAGGGCTGTCTTTCCCTTTTGGGACTTCCCCGTCCATGTACAAGATACAAGTATATAAAAGTTGATTATTATGAGCTGTCTTATAAAAGCGGCAACCCTGTTTTAGTGCATAAGATAGGCACTTTTAAAGACTTTACTGCCCAGATAATACAGCACGAAATAGACCACTGCAACGGTATTTTAATATAAGTAAAACATAAATAAGCTCCCGACTGTGCCGGGAGCTTATTTGTAATTTGTTATTAAAGAACTTTACTTAAAAATTCCTTTGTTCTTGGATTCTGCGGATTATCAAAAACCTGCTCCGGTGTTCCCTCTTCGGCAATTACACCGCCGTCAAAAAATAACACCCTGTCGCTTACTTCACGGGCAAAGCCCATTTCGTGAGTAACTGTTACGATAGTCATACCCTCTTCTGCAAGCTGTTTGATAACTTCCAAAACCTCGCCTACCATTTCAGGGTCAAGAGCAGATGTAGGTTCGTCAAAAAGCATTACATCAGGCTCCATTGCAAGGGCACGAACAATGGCAAGACGCTGTTTCTGACCGCCGGAAAGACGACGGGGGTATTCGTTTGCCTTGTCCAAAAGGCCTACTCTTTCAAGAAGTTTATCGGCCATTTCACTTGCTTCTTCCTTTGTTTTCTTTTTAAGCATTACAGGTGCAAGTGTGATATTTTCCTTAACCGTAAGATGCGGAAAAACATTAAAGTGCTGGAAAACCATACCCATTTTCTGACGGTGAATGTTTATATCAGTTTTTTCGTTTGTAATATCAACGCCCTCAAAAATAATCTTGCCGGAATCCGGTTTTTCAAGCATATTCAAGCAGCGCAAAAATGTACTCTTACCGCCGCCGGATGGCCCGATTATGGAAATAACCTCGCCTTTTTTTATGTGTTCGCTTACGCCTTTTAAAACTTCCAAATCACCGAATGATTTATGTAAATTTTCAACCTTAATCACTTACTCTTAACCTCTTTTCATAAATGCTTACAATCTTAGAAAGACCCAATGTCAATACCAAGTAGAAAGAACCGCTGATTATAAGGGATTCAATCTGCAAGAATGTTGCGCCGCCAACAAGATTGGCCTGTGTTGTAATTTCACCGATAAAGAATGTAGCCGCAAGGGATGTTTCCTTTATCATTGAAACAAGTTCGTTACCAAGGGCAGGCAAAATATTTTTAATTGCCTGAGGAGCCACAACTTTCCACATTGTCTGTCTTGTATTAAGACCCAAGCAACGGGCGGCCTCTGTCTGTCCCGGGTCAACTGCGGCGATACCGGCACGGATAATCTCTGCAACATAACCGGCACTGTTCAATACCAAGCCTATCAGAACACAGGCATACTTGTCAAGATCAAATGCGGGAAATGCCTTCGGAAGAAGGAAAACAAAGAAGTACAACTGCAAAAGCAAAGGTGTGCCACGGACAACTTCAACATATATTGTAGCCAATATATTTAATGGTTTTATCTTGCCGATATGAAATTCACTTAATTTAAGCAACGCTATAAGCGAGCCGATTATCATACCGAAGAAAACTGTTACAACCGATAGTTTGATAGTCATAAGTATGCCGGAAATATAAGCGGATTTATATTTTACAAGCAACTTTACAACATTTTGAAAAATTTCACTTAAAGTCAATTTAATACCTCCGTAAAGATTAGGTGCTCGGCAGATACTTGCCGAGTACCGAATTTTTAACTGCTTTATATTTCTTTAAAATTATTCGTTTGTCACGCCCAACTCAGCGGCTTTATCTGTGTACTCCTGGCGAACCTGCGGCCAATCGGTGTTGGCAACCATATCTGCGATAGCCTCTGAAACAGCGTCGCCCAAAGTAACATCTTTCTTGTTTACAAGAGCAACCTGGCCTTCTGATGAATAATCTAATCTAAACTTGGCCATTACAAGACCCGGATAGTTCTTCATAAGCAATGTGCCTGTTTCGCTTGTTGTGGCAAGGGCGTCAACTCTGCCGTCTGCCAAGTAAAGAGCACCGTCTGTTATCTTTGTAACATATTCCTTTTCGATAGAGCCGGGTACTGTATCGCTGTTTGGCAACTGTGCGGAAATCAAGTTATCCTGCAATGATGAAAGCTGCACGGCAATCTTTGCGCCGTCAAAGCTTTCGGCTGTTGTGAATTTGTCAAGATCTTTTTCGTTAATCAAAAAACCCTGGTAGCTTGAGTCACTTGTTTCTGTTTTGCCGTAGAAACCTGTGATATAGAAATTTTCTTTTCTGTCATCTGTTGCTGAGTAGCCGTTAAGTGAAAAGTCAACAGAACCTGCCTGAACCGCAGCCTGACATGTTTTTAAATCCATCTCTTCGATTTTGAGGTTGATTTCTTTGTCATACTTTTTGCTGAGATAGTCTGCAACATACTGTGCAACATAAATGTCGGAACCCATAATTTCGCCTGTATTAGGGTCTTTAAATTCATTCGGTGCAAAGTCAGGGCTGATGGCTACTGTGATCTCACCTTTATTTATTACATCATCAAGTGATGTATCTACCGTCTGTTTTGAACCGCAGGCAACCATTGATGTTGCCATTAAAGCGGTGAGCAAAAACGCAATAATCTTTTTCATAATCTTCCTCGCTTATATTTTGTCGAATGTAAATTCGGCTTTATTAATTTCGTACGGTGGTATTGTACACTAATTTTTATTCGTTGTCAATGTATATTTATGTACTTGATAATATTTGTTTACTTGCACAATATTGCTGTACTCTAACCCTGTTTTTTGTTGAATTTTGAATTAGATTTACTCCATACAGAGATTAAAAGGATAGTTTTTACAGAATTGTACTTGCTATGATTACATTTTTGCAAAATTTCGGTGATATGCTATTTGAATATTCATAAATTTTTGCATAAAAACATAAAAATTATGCAGTTTTTCTTAAATTCAAAAATATTTATCGGTATAAATTTGCAAGCGCAACAATATCTTACACTCAAAAAACCGATGCAAAAGCACCGGTCTTTCGACATTTTATTTAATGTTTCATAAATTGCGGCATATCAACCGTTATTTACACCAAGTTCTGCCGCTTTGTCTGTGTACTCCTGGCGAATTTGCTCCCAGTCAACATTTGCAACCATATCGTCAATGGCCTCGGATATAGCATCTCCCAGGGCGATGTGTTTTTTATTTACAAGGGCAACAGTGCCTTCAGACGAATAGTCCAGCTTAAAAGGAGCCATTACAAGTCCCGTATAATTTTGCATAAGCAACGCACCTGTTTCACTTGTTGTGGCAAGGGCGTCAACTTTGCCGTCTGCAAGGTATAAAGCGCCTTGTGTTATGGTTGTCACATACTCTTTTTCGATAGAACCGGGTACGGTGTCGCCGTTTGGCAACTGTGCCGAAATCAAATTATCCTGCAAAGATGAAAGCTGAACGGCAATTTTAGCGCCATCAAAGCTTTCGGCCGTTGTAAATTTGTCAACGTCTTTTTCGTTAATCAAAAGTCCCTGGTAACTTGTTGAGCTTGACCGTGTTTTGCCGTAGTGACTTGTTGTGTAAAAATTTTCCTTACGATCTTCTGTTGCGGAGAAACCGTTTACCGAAAAATCAACTGTGCCGGCCTGTACGGCAGCCTGACAAGTTTTAAAATCCATTTCCTCTATTTTAAGTTTAACTTCTTTATCATACTTTTTACTTAAATAATCCGCCACATATTGAGCCACATAAACATCAGAACCTAAAATTTCGCCGGTGTTCGGGTCTTTAAACTCACTCGGTGCAAAGTCCGGGCTGATAGCCACCGTGATTTCACCTTTTGACAGAACATCATCAAGTGACGTATCCTGTGCAGGCGCTTTTGATGAACAGGCAGACATTGAAATTGCCGCCAGAATTGCTAAAACAAATGCATATATTTTTTTCATTTTTCTTTACCTCTCTTATATTTTGTTGAATTTATATTCAACTGTTCTTGTTTTGTATGACGGTATTATACATCAATAATTATTCGTTGTCAATGTATAAATATTTATTTTAAAATATTTGTAAAATCCGACAATCAAACCGGTTTGGTTAGTGTTCATTTTGTTATTATGAAAAATTTTACAGTAAATTGCAGATGTATCAGCGTTGTTTTTGTTTAATAAAACATATATATGAGATAAAATAATTTTTAATTTTAGCATTTGAATGATTTATTCATTTTAAAAAGTATAATAATACAATCACCATACATTTTAATCAAAAATTTTATTTAAATTTAAATACATTGTTTGAGTATAATATTTCAACAATGATATTTTACGGTTACTTTTTCATACCCTTGTTAAAATTCTCGGCAAATGCTATACTTAAACTTAATTCAAGGAGAGTTTTATGACAGATTTTGAAAAATTAAACCCCACGGTTGTTTTAATATATTTTTGCTACATAATCTTTATATTTATGAGCTGTATAAACCCTGTGCTATGCCCCGTACATGTCATTTTCTCTTTTCTTATGGGGCTTTGCCTGCGGAAAGACAAGATTTTAAAAACAGTAAAATTTAATGTTTTTATGGGATTGGCCCTCACTTTTGTAAATCCGATATTTTCCACAGGCGGCGAGACAGTTCTTTTTACCCTTTTCGGCAGAAAATATACTGCCCAACGGCTTATATACGGCTTTGTTTTAGCCTGCATATTTGTAAGCGTGGTAAATCGGTTTACCTGCCTTGGGCGGATTATAACAAGCGACAAGTTTATGTATATTTTCGGCGGCAGATTTCCGAATTTGTGCGCTCTTTTAACCATGACGATAGGTCTTATCCCTTTTTTACAGAGAAAAATAACAGAGATAAAAGAAGCGAGGCAAAACTTATCAACGCAAAGAGGGATAAAATTTGCCCTTGAATGTATAAACATAGCCCTTTCTTACGGATTTGAACACCGGATAAATCTTTCTTTCTCAATGAAAAACAGGGCTTTCGGCACCGGCAAAGCAACAAGATACACAAATTATACCTTTAAGTTTTGGGATACTGCCTTTTTGTTTGTTTCTTCCCTTTTATTTTTTGCCCTTTTGTTTTTACGGCAAAACCGGCTTGTAAATATCGAGATTATCCCTAAACTTATCTTACCGCAAATAACAAGTAAAGAGATTGCCGGTTTAACTTGTGAAATCGCTCTTTTGGCTCTGCCGATTTTAACCGCAATAATCAAGGAGATACAATGGAAATATTCAATATCAAAAATTTAAATTTTTCTTACCCGGAAACCGATAAATACGCCTTAAAAAACATAAATTTACAAGTAAAATCGGGAGAAGTTCTTATCATCTGCGGCAAAAGCGGCTGCGGTAAAACCACTCTTTTAAGCCTGCTTAAGCCCTGTCAAGCTCCTTACGGAGAAAAAAGCGGAGAAATACTTTTCGCAGGGAAAGACATAAACAGTCTTTCTCCACGCCGGCAAAGTGCAAAAATAGGCTATGTGATGCAAAAACCGGACCGGCAAATTGTAACCGATAAAGTTTGGCACGAGCTTGCCTTTGGCTGCGAAAATTTAGGTTTGCCACCGGAAACCATAAGGCGCCGAGTGGCGGAAACTGCGAATTTTTTGGGTATTGACCGCTGGTTTGACAAAACAACCGCCCAACTGTCCGGCGGACAAAAACAGCTTTTAAATTTGGCATCGGTTATGACAATGCAGCCGGAGGTCTTAATCTTGGACGAGCCCACAAGCGCCCTTGACCCAATAGCCGCCGCAGATTTTTTAAACAGTCTTTGGCGCATAAACAGCGAGCTTGGCACAACGGTTATTATTGCGGAGCACCGCACCGAAAATATTTTTGAAAAGGCCGACAGAACCGTATTTATGGATAACGGTGAAATTGTCGTCATTGGAGAAACACGAGAAATTTTAAAAAATATAAAAAAAGAGTTTGAGTACTTTTTGCCGTCGCCTACAAGGGTCAGCCGCAAATTAAGGAGCGAAAAATGCTTGCTGACCGTAAAAGAGGGCAGAAATTTAATTATGCCTTACAAATCGGAAAGGCAAACCGCCGACCACAAAGCGTCGATAAAACGCCGTGATAAAAACGAATACGCCGTAACGGTTAAAAACGCATATTTTAGGTATTCCAAAAACGGAGAGGATATTTTAAAAGACTGTAATTTTTCGCTGGAAAAAGGTAAAATTTGTGCCGTAATCGGCGGTAACGGCAGCGGTAAAAGCACTTTTTTAAAAGCCATTGCCGGTATAAACAAAATTTACAGCGGTAAAATACGCACCGACAATGTAAATCCGTTATATCTTCCGCAAAATGCGGAATTGCTTTTCGGCAAAGATACAGTTTACGAAGAACTTTCGGAAATGTGCAGCGACAAGAAAAAAATTCAATCTGTATCGACTTTATGTAACATAGAAAACCTGTTTGAACAAAACCCATATGACCTTTCCGCCGGCCAAGGGCAGTGTGTTGCCCTTGCAAAAATACTGCTGAAAAACGGTGACCTGCTTTTACTGGACGAAGTGACAAAGGGCATGGATCCGATTTTTAAAAAACAATTCGGCAATATATTAAAATCTCTTGTTTGCCAAGGTAAGACAGTAATTTTGGTAAGCCATGACCTTGAATTTTGCGCCGAATTTCGGGATTTAACAGCCATGTTTTTCAACGGCGGAGTAGTTGTAAAAGAAGAACCGAAAAACTTTTTTGCAGACAACAACTTTTACACAACATCACGGGCACGAATGGCAAAGGGCATTTTGCCCGGTGCGGTTACCCCGGAGGAAATTATAAAATTATGTACAGAAAAAAGTTTGTAAATATTCTAATAATTCTCACTGTTCCCTTGACATTCTTTTATTCAAAAATTTTCGGTGCCAGAAGATATTATATAGCCGCATTTATATTTTGTGTTTTGTGCATCGGCGCTGTTCTGTCCGGGTTTGAAAATTCAAAACCCAACAGCCTAAAAATGGCAATAATAGCGGTCATGTGTGCCATAGGCGTGGCCGGAAGGCGGGTTTTTGCACCTGTCCCCTTCTTTAAACCTGTGGCCGCCGTAGCAATTTTGTGCGGTGCCGGCCTTGGGGCGCAAGCCGGCTTTTTGTGCGGTGCAATGATAATGCTTGTATCCAATTTTATGTTTGGTCAAGGGCCTTGGACAGTTTGGCAAATGTTAGCTTTCGGCCTTATCGGATATTTTGCCGGTTTAATTTTTTACCGCAGAAAAAAATTTCAACAGCCTGTTGTAATGTCAATCTACGGATTTTTGTTTTATGTGTTTGCAACAGGGCCCATTCTCGATTTAAGCGGTATTTTCGGTTTCAGCATGGGGAATAAAGTCTCTCTTTATGCCACTCTTTTGGCCGGTCTGCCTGTGAATATAACCGGCGGCATCGCCACATTTATTTTTCTTCTTATTCTCGGAAAACCCACTCTAAAAAAATTAGACAGATTGACTAAAAAGTATAATTTATCTTAATTTTAACAAATAATACATCATTTAGCCGAAATTTTATGATATGATTTATACAACGATTGCGAAAACAAGCGCTGTAACGGTAAATTGCGGCGCAAAACAAGAAATGAGGTATAAATTATGGGTTTCAATTTGCCACAGGAAGATTTAAAAGGCATGATGACAACATTTGCCGCCACTCCTGCCAAGGGAGAATACTCCTGCAATTATCTGCCGGACATAGTGTACGCCTGCCACGAAGGCAGAAGTTTAACATTGCAGATAATAAAACCGGAATATGATGGCCGCAAATATCCCTGCATATTGTATGTAAAGGGTTCATCCTGGCAAAAGCAAAAATTGTACAAAAACATACCTAAGTTGTGCCAAATTGCACAAAAAGGCTTTGTTGTGGCGCAAATAGAATACCGTGAGGGCAATTACGCCAATATGGTTGAAGATACTAAAACCGCCATAAGATTTATGAAAAAAGAGGCGGACAAATACGGCGTTGACAAAAGCAAAATCGGACTTTTCGGCGATTCTTCCGGCGGACACATTGCCCTTATGTCGGTGATAGAAAAAGACAGTTATAACGGCGTTTTATACCCGGAAGAAGACAGCTCCGTGGCCGCAGTTGCAGACTTTTACGGCGTAACCGACTTAATATCTCTTGCCAAGGACTACGGTATGACCGCCGAATATGCCGAGGGCTTTTTAACGGCCAACCTTTTCCCTTATGAAGATAAAGATATTTTTACTGCGTCCATAAATGCAAGCCCCATAAACCATATATCAGACGATTTAGACATTCCCCCTGTATTGGTAGTTCACGGAGATCAGGACAGCATTGTTCCCTTTAGCCAAAGCACGGAATTTGTAAAAGCAATGCAAAAGCACAAAAAACAGGTTTATTTTTACAGAGTTGTAGGTGCAGAACACGACATCGGAGTATGGAACGAAGAAAGAAGCGAAATTCTTGCAAATTTCTTCAACTCTCAATTTATAAATATTAAATAATAACTAAGCAATTACGATAAAATGCCCCGGCAGTTTAAACTGCCGGGGCATTCGTTTTTGTAAAAGTATTCAAATTAAAGTGTAATTGTTTTTGTGACACTGCCGGCTTTAACGCCTTTGACTGTAAGGGTTAAATCGGTGCCGGATTTTGCCTTGACAACCCATTCGATTTGCTTTGTAAAAGGATCGTGCTTAAATGTGTTCACACCGCCCTGCACATAAGCCGCATTAACACCGGAAAAGCCCTCAATATGGCCTATGTTCTCGGTTTTATTGCCCATTACAACTTTGCCCTCAAAGGCAATGTCCGCCGTCAACGGTTTGTCAACTTTCAAAGACTTTGCCTCGTTGCAAACAAATGTAGGCAAATAACCGATATTAGAAACAACTGCCGTAATCTTGTAAATATCTTCTGCTTCTTTTTCGGCTTTAAGACTGTCTATTGTCAATTTAGGCAATGTCATAGCCATACGCAAGCAGAAAGCCGTGTTCTTTTCAACTTCCCGTTCCAAGTATCCCGGAGGGCAATTTTGCCATGTGTATTTAAAGTCGATAGAGCCGATTTCCACCTTGCCAAGCTGCGGATGGTCAAATTCAGTCCACTCCTTTATAGGTTTGCCGGATTTAACTTCCGGAACATTTTCATCAATCCACTTGTAGCAAAGATATTCCTGATCTTCCTGTTCTTTCGGGGTAAGCGGTTTTGTACGGGGATAAACATTCGGCACACCTGCTCTGATAGCCAAATCCCAAAGTTCTGCCGTGTATGTGGGAATACCCTGTGACTGATACATCCAGTCGTCAAAAGCACCGGAAGAATAATTTACCGTGTCTGTAAGGAAAGCGTCGAAAATGTTAAAACATTCGTAGCTTGTTTCCTCTGTGGCCATTGCGCCGATTTCCTTGAACATTCTCATATCACGGCTGTCTGCCTGGGCTTCCGGCTTTGTTCCCGGCGGATAAATATAGCAACCGCCGCTTGTGTGGAATGTTACGCCGCAACAGATATTCGGATGACCGATAACAAAATCCGCAACCGCTTTATTTTCCGGGTTGGAAAGAGGATATTTGCCTGCACCCGGCTGTCTTACATCCGGGAACCAGCCAAGTGGATAGTTACGGTTAAAGTCCAAGCCCCATTTATTCGGAGCCATTTGAATATGAATACCGTCATAATCCACAATGTAGCCCTCAGGGTAGCAGTTGTAGTATTTGCCGCCGAAATCCGAAGGCTCACGCTTTGTCATAATTCTCGGGTCTCTCTTGCTCTCTTTCCAAATGCCGTTAGGGCTTTCTATACGCATAATGCGGATAACGCCGTCCCCGTCCATATCCTTAGGGTGAAGCCCCGGTGCAGGTTTTTCACATGGGTATGGTCTGTTTACACTGCGCATTTTTTCCGACGTTGTAAGATACAATTCGGCGCCGTCCGGGCTGATACGAGGAATAACATAAACCGAATTTGCATCCAGCAAAGCCTTTATTTTTTCGTTCTCGCCGTATTTTGTAACAAGGGTGTAAATAAGGTGGATAGCAGCCATAGAGCCTGTCACCTCGCCGGCGTGATGATTGCCGTCAACATAATAGGCAGGTTTTGAAAGAACATCGCCGGTTGCGTAATTGGTAATTTCCGCCGCCCAAACTTCGTGATTGTCTGGTGTGGTACATATTGATGACACTTTGATAAGCCCCGGGTACCGCTGTGAAAGGTCGGTAAGCATTGATGTAAGCTCGGCATACTCAAAGTAATGGTCAAAGATGTATGTTTTCATTTTTATCTCCTTTGCTTTTAATTTGTCTAAATTATAAACCTTTGATTTTTAAATTGCAATAGCATTGACTAATATTTTTACATTGTCAGTGTATAAATTTTAATAAAAGCACTGTTTAAAATTGTTATTGTGCACAAATATACTTACTGTCGCTATAATTCAAGCATCAAAACCTGTTTTCTGCGGCAAATTTTACTGTTGCCATATTATAAAAATTTATAAAGTTTAAGCCAACAAAGGGATTTGGGCAATTTAAAAGATGTGTCAAAATTCTTGGCACATCTTTATTCTAAAATTAAAAATATCTTATTTTATACACATTTTACACCGCCGACGGCATATCTTATCCACGATATTTTGTTCTGTAACCGTGGTTTTCCTCCGGGCGTAAATCGTTTGGATACATGGTGTCTGCATATATATCCCTTTGAAGTTTTTTTACAAGCCGATATACATTTGCATAGTCCGAAATGCTGTTTAAAGCTATAACTGCCGGCGTACCCTTATTTGTAAATTGATTTGTTGTAAGCTGAACATCTCCCACATTGAAAAACTGGTCAAAAATACCTCTGTGGAGATTTATATGTGATAACTCGGCAAAAGTCTTGGTTTCCAAATTCATTGTAAAAATGCCGCCGGACACATACACCCGGTGATCGGTTACAATGTAATATGTATTTCTGTATTTTCTCAAAGAGAATACAGCGCCTGCCAGATAAATCCAAACCGGCATCAAGTGCAAAAGCATAAACGGCAAAAGCACATAGCCCATGTCTCCCATGGCATTTTTTAAAAAATTAAAATCAAACAACGCCCAAACAATAGCCACCGGCAACAGCGGATTAAAAATGCTTTCAAATATAAAACATGATAAATTCGGTTTGCCCTCATAAAGAACAGTCTCGTCTGTTCCGACCATAGTTCTTAATTCTTCAACCATATTCTACCCTCCTATTACAGAAATTATATCAAACACATTTAATTTTGTAAACTTGTATTTTAAAAAAGGTTCTTAAATTCCCGATAAATCACGGGATATTCAAGAGCCTTTATCTTACATAAATTTATTTTTGAAAGCTGTTAAGCGACTTCTTTCTTCATAGCGTTATAGCCAATCAAAACCGTCCAAACATAAGCGCATGTTTTTGGAATCATCAACATACCGATCATAGGTACCGTGTCAGCCCAAAGTACAACCGGGATATAGAAACCGAAGCTCAACAGGATTGTCAACCACATCCAACGAAAGGATTTATCTTTGTTTTCCTTTGCGCTTTGATAGAACAATACAATGATAATCAAGCCGATAATCGCAAATGGAATGTTGCGGTAGATACCCCATGAAAGAGGAGCGTCGGCGCTGAGCCACCGGTTTTGAGGCATCATGCAAAGAGCAATTCTCACAGCGGCAAGGCCGTAAATCGCAATGGTTGTACCCTTGTGACCGCTGATGTGGTAACGCTCTCTCCAAATGTGATAAAGCACCACATAGAAAATAGTCATTGTAACCGATGTAATCCACTTGCCCAAGCCCAGAGCCACCGTGAAGTTTTCAAGGCCTGTTGTGCAAAGAGCCAATGCACGGGGAACTAAATGGAATGAGTCACCGCTGCCCAGAAGAACAGCCATAATACCGAACATAGTAAACTGACGGTTGCCTTTGCTGTTTTTAATCATCAAAATTCCGATTGTGATTACCGAACACAGGTAAACGGTATCAAATAAAGTTTCTACAATTGCCTGCATAATAAATTTTCCTTTCTTTTTTAAAAGCACTTAAATGTTATATATTGAATTATGCTTTTTGCATAATATCAAACGATTTTTCCCGGGGGCTGTTATTTTCCCCGGCACAGATGCCAAATGCTTTAAGATAAATCGTATATGAACATTGTTCATTTTGCCCCTAAAATTTTCCCACAAATTATTGTGGGATAAATTTTAATATATTGTTTTATTTAAAAGCATCAGCACAGATGAGGCGTCATAATTTTGACGGATAACCGCCACCAAAACAAGCGAGAACAATATGTTCGCAAACTGTTTTTCCGTGAACCGCTCGTCAAATACGCCAGGGCGGATTTTTGGGTCTGCTTCCAGCACATCACACAATCCGTTGAGGATATGCCCCCATGTGCGCATCATTCTTTCTTTGCCGTCGTTTTTTTCGTTCTGCACAAAACCCAATGAGTGCAGTGTGAAAAATCCCGGATACTTTTTATTTCCCAGCTCCAACCGTTCATAAATCCAGGTTACGCAGCTTGTAACATCGTGAAAAACCCGCTCGTCCTTGGGATGGGCGAAAATTTCATGCCAAACGCTTTCTATTGTATCCCCCAGCAAATCTGCCTTTGAGCCGTAGTAATTGTAAATTGTCCCTGCCGAAACAGAACATTTAGAGGCCACAGACCTTATGCTTACGGCTGCCCATCCGTTCTCTTTAATCAGCTCTCGGCTGGCTGCCAATATATCTTCCTTTGAAGTTGCAAGATGGTTCATAATGTTACCTCCGAATAAATATAAACGGGATTAAATTCAAAGTGAACACCGTTTATGTTTGAAAGTATACGCTGTTCATTTTAATTTGTCAATAGTTTTTTAAAAATTTTAAAAAATATTTTTCTCGCTGAATTGCAAAATGTAGAACGAGAAGTGCCCTATTGTTTGTCTATATGTGACTTCGGTGTCTTACTTTTAACAAAATTTCTATTTGCGTTTTTTTCTCGGATTAGGTGTTTAAATTTTCTTTGTGGTACAATTTTTTGAAACACAGCATTCCTACGGTTTTTATTAGTGGGGTAACTTCATCATTTACCATCAAAAAAAATTCCCAAAGCCAATATATAATCGGCTTTGGAAATTTGCGATTTTGTTTTATTCTTTTACCTTTTCCACATAAGGCAAATTCTTTTTGTTAATAATTGCCCACATTCTTATACCGAACACAATAATCAATGTTATTGCCGTAGCCACGGCTTCGCCCAATATATCTATGCTCAAATAGTAAATAATCGCACCTGGCAATGCAGCTGTGGCATAAATTTCTTTTGAAAAAATCATAGGTACACGGTTTACCATTACATCACGCCACATACCGCCGCCTACGGCTGACAAAACGCCGCAGAAACAAATGATAAACATATTTTCCTTGTGGCCGCATGCAATAGCCACATTGCAGCCTACAACCACAAATATTGCCAAACCCATAGCGTCAAGAGTGTTTATTACAAACATAATATGCTCTTTAAACTTTGACTTCATAAGCGGTTTGTAAAAAGCAATGGTTATAAAAGCCACAATCATGGCAACCGTTACATCAGTTGGGTCTTTAAACATATTTGCAGGAATATTACCAAGAATAATATCCCTTGTAAGGCCGCCGCCGCAAGCAGTTGTGCATGCCATAATAACAATGCCCAGCCAATCCATGTCAAAGTTTATGGCAACATAAGCACCGGAAAAGGCAAACGTTATGGCACCGATTAAGTCCAAAATAAATGTAAGTGTTAAATCCAAAATAAATTCCTCTTTTAAGTTGATATTTCTCCCTTTTCAACTTCCGCTTGATATTTTAGCATATAATTTGATTTTTGTTAATTATCTTAATACACAATTTTTTATTAAAAAAAGTATTTATTTTGCCATAAATCTATGTTATGATTAGGCTAATATCATTTGAAATCGACAGGAGGATAAAAATGAAAAAAATACCGGTAATTATGGACGTTGACACCGGCATTGACGACGCCGTTGCCATTATCTTGGCCGCAAACAGCCCGGAGCTTGAAATTTTGGGCATTACCACGGTTCGGGGCAACAACACTATACGGCATACCACCCAAAACACCATTGATGTTTTGGCCTTACTTAAAAAGGAAGATATTCCTGTTTACAAAGGCGCAAGCCGCCCACTTGTAAAAGAGGCGAGGACTTCCGAGGGAACACATGGTGACAACGGTCTTGGCAATGTTGTACTGCCGAAAGCTAAAAACGCCGTTAAACCCGAAGATGCTATTACATTTATGCACAGAGCAATAGAAGAAAGCCGGGAAAAAGTAACCCTTGTTCCCACAGGCCCTTTGACCAATGTTGCTTTATTGCTTTTGGCATACCCCCATTTAAAAGAAAAGATAGAAAAAATAGTTATGATGGGCGGCGGTGCTTTCACCGGAAATATGACCCCAAGTGCAGAGTTCAACATCTTTATTGACCCGGAGGCTGCAAAAGTTGTAATAGAATCCGGGTTGCCCATAGTTTTGTGCGGTTTGGACATAACAAATAAGGCTTACGCAACACAGGCTGACATTGACAAAATAAGAGCGCTGGACAACGATGTAAGTAATTTCTGTGCCGATGCTTTACAGTATTATTTTGAAAGATACACAAGAAACCCAAGATTTAAAGGTTGTGCCATTAACGATGCGGTGGCAGTGGCGTATCTCACCCATCCGGAGATTATCACAACTAAAAAATGCAGAATTTTAGTTGATATTGACGGCAAATATACATATGCCTGCACAGCTTGTGACTTCCGCCCCGACCGTGACAGAAGTTTGGATAACGGCGAAGTTGGTCTTGATATTGACCGTGAAAAATTTATAGAACTGCTTGTAAATGCTTGCAAGGCCGATTGAGGAGGAAATATTATGATTAAAAGACCTATTATAATAGACACCGACCCGGGTGTTGACGACACGATAGCAATTATGCTTGCAAACGCCGATCCAAGCCTTGATATTAAGGCCATAACACCGGTTACGGGCAATGTTCAGTATGCTCTTACAAGCCGTAACGCCCTGTTTTTAAGGGAATATTTAGATATGGACTGCAAGGTGGGAAACGGCGCACACACACCGCTTTTTATTGAAAATAAAGATGCCGGAGATATTCACGGCACAGGCGGCATGGGCGGTTACCGGGTGCCTACACCTCAAAAAGGTTTTGACGGCTACGCTTGGGATATTATCAAAGAGGAGGCGGAAAAAGCCGGCGGAGAGCTTGAAATAGTAACCCTTGGCCCCCTTACAAATATCGCAATCACTTTTTTAAGATACCCTGAAATTAAGCCTCTTATAAAGAGAATTGTCTGTATGGCCGGCACAGGCGGCACCGGAAATATGAACCGGTACGCCGAATTTAATGTTTGGATTGACCCGGAGGCTGCGGATATTGTGTTCAAATCCGGAGTGCCGGTTACAATGTGCGGCCTTGACGGCAACGATTTTTGCGGTATTACCATAGACGAATTAAACGGTTATCTTGAAAAAGTAAAGGGCAGCAAAATAGAAGACTTGTTCAGCCATATATTTAAGCATTTTGTAAAGAGAAGAATTGCCGGCGGCCCGGAAGATTGTATCCAAGTTATAAACGACGCCATTACAATGGCATATCTTATAGACGGCAATTTAGGCAAAACCCGGAAATGCTTCGTCCAGGTAGAGACCAAAGGAACTGTTTGCGCCGGTCAAACCATAGTTGATTTCAACGGCATTTCAAAACAGGAGCCCAATGTTGATGTTCTTGTTTGGAGTGACAAAAAGATGTTCACGGATATGTTGGACAAAATGATAGAATTTTACAAAAACTAAAATTTAATGTAAAAATCAAAAGATGTGCGGTCAAAGATCAACCGCACATCTTTTATTTATCCGATAAAAATCTTTTTACTTTGGTATCGGGCAATTTTAAATTAGGTACACAATCATCGCTTACGGATTTAATATTGTAACACACAAAAAGATGCTATTCTGCAATCTTTCCCAATAACCTTTTATTTTTTTAAATTTGTGGTAAAATAATTAAAAAAAGGAGAATAATAATGAACTATTCCGTAAAAGAGTTGTTTTGCGAAAACAACGGACAAAAAATATACGGCAGAATGTATATGCCGACCGTTAAAAAAGATAAATATCCTTTGGTTATTTGTGCCCACGGTTTTAACGCCAACTGTGACTATCACGATGAATTCGGCAGGCAATTTGCCGCCCGGGGTGCCTGTGTTTATGTATTTGATTTCAGAGGAGGCGGCGAAAAATCAAGGAGCGAGGGCTCAACTTTGGAAATGTCTCTGCTGACCGAGGTGTCCGATCTTCACCGGGTTTATAACCGGCTTATAAAACTTGATTATGTGGATAAAGACAAGGTATTCTTGCTCGGCGGTTCCCAAGGCGGTGCAGTTGCCGCCCTTGAAGCGGCTGAATTGAAAGATAAAATAAAGGGGCTTATGCTTGTGTACCCCGGCTTTATGTTGCCGGAAAAATTCAGGGCATTGTACCCGGATGATGATTTAATCCCGGAGAGTGAATATCACTTTATTATGACTGTTGGCAAAAAGTATTTTATAGACGCAAAAACAATAGATATGTGGGGTACTATCGGCGATTACAAAGGCGATGTTTATATTGTTCACGGCGATGGGGATAATGTTGTGCCTATTGACAACTCTTATAAAGCAATGGAGATATATGACCACTGTGATCTTACGGTCTTGCCGGCGTTAGGTCACGGCTTTACGGGTGAGGATTTAAAAACCTGCGCCGAACTTATGACGGAGTTTTTAAAGGAAAGAATATGAACAAATATACCGTAACCGATGTGGGTAACTTCGGCGGAAACTCAGTCGTCACCGTAAAAGGTATTCACAGCGAATTTCACACAAAAAGCGAAATAATCTCCATGTCCGGGGAAAGATATATGGTTTTGACCTCTTTTACCGATGAGGAAGATGTTACAACAACAATTCTTGTTGCCGGAAATTATGAAAAATTAGAGGATTTTGAAATGTGAAAAAAATCACGACCGAAAAGGTCGTGATTTTAATTTAATTGAATTTCAGCCCATGCCGCAAAACTTGACAATAATTTGATTATGATGTATTATATAATAATCACGATAAGGAGGCGGATATATGGGCGAGACAATTTCTGTCAACAGACAGGCAAGACATGAATATTTTGTTCTTGAAACCTATGAGGCCGGTATTGAACTTTACGGCACTGAAATAAAATCTATCCGCACCGGTTCGGTGAATTTAAAAGAGGCTTGGGCGGATATTCAAAACGGCCAGGTGTATATTTACGGTATGCACATCAGCCCTTATGAAAAAGGCAATATTTTCAACAAAGACCCTTTCAGGGTAAGAAGGCTTTTGTTGCACAAAAAAGAGATAGTCAAACTTTCAAGCAAAATACAGCAGGATGGTTTGACCCTTGTTCCTCTTTCACTATACTACAAAAACCAGTATGTTAAAGTAGAACTGGGTTTGTGTAAGGGTAAAAAGTTGTACGATAAGCGTGAGGCCGACGCTAAAAAGAACGCCAAACGTGATATTGACCGTGCGCTGAAAACACAAAGCCGCAGATAATTTTATTTAAAATTGAATATGGGGGCGTATTGGATTTCGACGGGGAATTTGAAGTGAGAGCAGCGAGTAGCGGTGGGACACCGCTTTAAAAGTTCCAAAAAAATAAACGCTAATCGTAACGAATTAGTAGCTGCTTAATTAAAAGCAACCATCTTGCCCGGTTTTCTATCGGCCGGGGTCAAGGTGTCATGCAGATAGAGAACGTGAACATGCCAAAGCTTTGAGGCTTGTCACGGTTTTATGAAGCTACCGATGCACTAACCTGTTTGTCGGTTCATTGCAAAGGGAATGTTAATGATAAACTACACTCGTAGATACTGTTACGGATAATTTTTCGGACACGGGTTCAACTCCCGTCGCCTCCACCAAAAAGGTATCCACAAGGCAACTTGGCTTTGTGGATACCTTTTTAATTTGATAAAAATAAAATAGAACCACAGCGA
Organism: uncultured Oscillospiraceae bacterium; assembly: GCA_934526065.1. Taxonomy (GTDB): domain Bacteria; phylum Bacillota; class Clostridia; order Oscillospirales; family Ruminococcaceae; genus RGIG3102. The sequence goes on along the minus strand of CAKSZX010000002.1, from coordinate 26,685 downwards.
GCCTCTATGACTAAAAAAGCACAAGGCACTAATGGCAGAGATACGGCTAAACCGTTAGACGCTGATAGTTCTATTGCAAATGATATACCATACGAGATATGGCATCATCAAACATTATACCTAACTTTGATTTATTTTTATCTAAATTGGGTCACATCTATTTACAACACAGAAGCAATACAGAAATTATTTTAAATTTTTTATTGACAAAATCTATAAGCTGTGATATTATATTCAAGCTGTCATTTAGACACGGAGAGGTGTCCGAGTGGTTTAAGGAGCCAGTCTTGAAAACTGGTGATTCGCAAGAACCGTGGGTTCGAATCCCACCCTCTCCGCCAAAGAGATGGTTTTCCATCTCTTTTTAATTTCTCTTTCCATATTGTTCCCATACAAATATTGTCCTTGACAAATCGGGAATAATATGTTATTATAATCTGGCAATCGAACAGAAGTACAAAACTTCGGACTTGGAGATTTACTCAAGAGGTCGAAGAGGCGCCCCTGCTAAGGGCGTAGGGCGGGTAACCGTCGCGAGGGTTCAAATCCCTCAATCTCCGCCAAAAATCCGCTATTTATAGCGGATTTTTATTTTATATTCTATAATTTTACTTTATATCATGGTTTTAGTCTTTAAATATCATTTACACGTTCTTCTTGACTTTTAAAAATTGAATATGGTAGATTGGATAGACAATCTTCCTGAAAAATCTTTGGTCATCACTCCCCTTTTGAGATGTTTAATTCTGTCACATTTCATATTGCAATTTGGAAATTTCCTTTGACCGATAAATTTTTGAAACTTTTCCTTGACATAAATAATGTTCTGTTGTATAATTTAATGGTCGTCGGGATGTGGCTCAGTTTGGTAGAGTGCTGCGTTCGGGACGCAGAGGTCGCAAGTTCGAATCTTGTCATCCCGACCACAAAAAACGCCGTATTTTTACGGCGTTTTTATTTTTTATAAATTTTATACACTTTGAAATTGTTTTAGAATAATTATAATAATTTTATTCTTTTGAAATTACTTCTTCTTCAACAATTTTTGCCGTTTCGTCTATTGCGTCCTCAAACCCGGTTAGAGCCGCAAAGGGCGAAAACTGTGCTCCCCTTTCAGCCATGGTCAGCCATGGTTTTTTTTTTGACTTTATATATGGCAGATTTATAATATCGTCATATTTATGGCTGTTTTCATTGTTCATACCTACGCTCTGTGTCCTCCTATTTGCCCGTTTCTCTCCATGGCGGTGGCCCCTTCTTCAAGGCTTGTACCCTTTAAAATTGCATTTTTACCGTACCTTTTCTTTATAGAAAGCATTGCCTGTCCAAGTCGTCTTTCACGGTCAAGGCGGGCGTTTTCTTCCTCTTCTTTCTTTTTCAAGTCGGAATAATCGGTAAATAAATCCATTTGCCGATATTTTTGTTTTTCTTCTGCCTGTTTTTCGCTTATAACCTTGGTTGCGGAAATTGTTATACGCCTAATGAGCAAATTTTTATCCGCAATTCTGTCATATAAATTTAACATTCCCCGGGTGATAAGGCGAGCCGAAGATGTTTTTGACTTTAAATTTTCCGTTCCGTGGGCGGGCTTTGGCACCTGCCTGCCGTATCTGTCAACGGTTATGTCCCCTTTGTAAGCGGATTTTCGGTTTAAATCGGTCAAATTTTCTATATCATAACCGACAGTTAAAACAAGTTGGTCGGTGACAAGGCCTTTGTCCAAAAGTTCCAAGGAAAGTGCGTCGGCCATTTCTCTTATCACTATTCGTCCCCTGTCAAAGGAGTACGGCTCTTTAAGAACCTGCCCCGCCCCAAGACTGTTGTTTTCCGGCTTGTAGGACTTTATATCGGAAATTTTACAAGGTTCGTAACCCCATGCATGGTCGATTAAAAGTTCCGCATTTACACCGAACATTTTGTACAGCAAATCCCGGTTGTAATAATCCCTGTCACCGCCCAAAGAACACCTTGCAATGTCCCCCATGGTGTACAGTTCGGCGGCTTCCAATCTTTTGGCATAGCCCCTGCCCACACGCCAAAAATCCGTCATCGGTCGGTGGTCCCAAAGCAATTTGCGATAACTCATTTCGTCAAGTTTGGCAATTCGCACGCCGTTTTCATCCGGTTCGATATGTTTTGCAACAATATCCATTGCCACCTTTGCAAGATATAAATTTGTGCCTATGCCCGCAGTTGCGGTTATCCCCGTGGTTTCCAGCACATCTTTAATCATTGTCATAGCAAGCTGTTCCGCAGTCATTTTATATGTGGCAAGATAATTTGTGGCGTCGATAAACACCTCGTCAACGGAATAAATGTGCATATCCTCATGGGAAACATACTTTAAGTATATTGCGTATATCCGGGTGCTGACCTCAATATATCTTGCCATTCTCGGCGGTGCGATAATATAGTCAACCCGATAATCGCAAGATGATTTCAGTTCGTTTTCGTCAGTGGAATTTTTTACAAATTTTCTTCCCTTGGCCTTTAAAATTCTTTCGCTATTCACCTGATTTACACGCCGAACCACTTCAAAAAGCCTCGGTCTGCCGGGTATGCCATATTTTTTTAGCGCCGGTGACACTGCAAGGCAGATTGTTTTTTCGGTTCTGCTTTTATCCGCAACCACAAGATTTGTTGTAAGGGGGTTGAGTTTGCGGTCCATGCACTCTACCGAAGCATAAAATGATTTTAAATCAATAGCTATATAACTGCGTTTCTCTTCCATATATTCTGCCCCCTTGACATTTTATCTCACCTATATATTAACATAAATTTTCGGAAAATAAAAGTACTTTTACAACTTTAAGTTGTATTATATCAAACAAATCCCCGATGCTCGACCGATGAGCAGGTCATAAATATTTAAAATAAACACATAAAAAATTCCGAGGTTTACAATAAAGCAAACCTCGGTTTTGTTATTTCAGATTTTTATTTTTCTTCGCCCTTATCGGCTTCTTCAATCTGTTCGTTTGCGGTTTCCCATGGGATTTCAGACTTTTCGGTTTCTTCTGCATTGACCCGGTCAGAGTTTTCAGAGGAATTTTCGGTGTTTTCACCGTTGTTTTCCTTTTCTTCCTGCAACCGTCTGTCAGCCTGCCGTGCTCTTACCTTGGCAATATCTTCGTCAGACATCATTCTGCCCTTTTCGTAATCGTATATGCCTTCTTTCTTCCATTTTGCAATTCTAAATCTTGAAACAATAAACAGAATTACAAGGAACGTAAAGATAATGACAAAGGCGACCTTCATTGTGTCAACATAAGTCGACCAAAGGGGGCTGAGTTTGTTATGAGTACCGCCTACAACATCGCTCATATTGTAAAGAGATGTTTCGCCTTTTTCAAATCTGTACCGGCTTGCAAGAGCCAAAAGTGCCGTTGCGGTATCGTCCTTGTTGCCCTCGTCCTTTGTGCTCTGTGCAAAAGAGCCGTCGCTGTTTTGGCGAAGAATAAGTGCTTTAACCAAATCGTTGCCATTTACATCGGTTGCGTCAACACCGGCTGTATTAAGGGCAATAATTGCCTTTGACAAATCTTTTAAATCATCGGTTGTTTTAACGGTGTTTTCAAGATATTCAACACCGGATTTAACAGCTGCTTTTACCTGCCGGCTTTGCTCTGTAAGAGAGAGAGCCACAACTGCCCGTGATGTAACCTGTGTAACGGTTTCTTCCATACCTTTATATGAAAAACTGCCGTCTTCGTTTTGCAAAGAGAGAACAAATTCAACTAAATCTTCTCTTGTTAAGTCACCGTCGGCATACATTGGGTAAAACCCGGTGCCGCCGCACTCAACAGCCGCAAGGCAGTTTATTTTGTTCAAATATCCGCCCTTCATAACAAAGTTGTCGTTGCTGATACCGCTTGTAAGATCCGCATTGGATGTTTTGTTTGCGTAAATTCCGCAAGCCGTATATGCGAAAATAACATTAGGGTAAGCGTCATAATAATTATCGCCCTTTAAGCCGATAATGCTTCCGTTTTTGCGGATAAAATCGTTCATGTGCATTTTGTAGTCTTCGGATAAATCGTCCCAATAGTCGATATATCCGCTTCTCAAAAGGCCGATAATTGCCTCTTCGTCGCCATATTTAGCCGTCTTTTTAACGGTTTTGTAAAGGTAGTCCGACGCTGAATTTACAGCCCGGCCAAGGTCGGTACTTGTGTCAATGTTAGATTTTGCCGAACAAGCCGCAAATGACAAAACCATTGCAAATGCAAGTATCAAAGCAAAAAATTTCTTTATATATTTCATATTTCCTCCGAATTTTGTAACCTGTGTTACAAGTGCTATTATTTAATGTATCAAATATTCGGTCAAATGTCAATTTATTGTTAAAAATACCTGTTATTTTTCACAGAATTATGATATACTATCTTATACCGAATATTACATTTAGGTGGTTAGTTATGGAAATTTTAAGTAAAGATAAATACGGTGAATACGAGGATTTCGTCTCTCATCACCCACACGGAGCTTTTCAGCAGTCGGTTCAGTGGGGTCTTGTAAAGGACGAGTGGGAAAACGAAGTTGTTGTTTCCAGAGATGATAAAGGAAACATAAAGGGCGGCATCTTTATTCTGATACGCAAAATAGGTATAAAATCAATGATGTACGCTTGCAGAGGCCCTGTTTGCGATTACACCGACAGAGAAACCCTTTTGGATTTGATTGACGGCGTTAAACAGGTTGGCAAAAAGCACAACGCATATGTTTTTATTGCAGACCCATTGGTTATGGTTGACGATGAAAAGACCATAGAATTTTTCAAAAGCTGCGGACTTACAATACACGAACACGCAGCTTTTCACGATACAATTCAGCCCAGATACAATTATATGCTGAACTATATAAAGGGAATGTCAATGGATGAGCTTATGCTGAAAATGGACAGAGACACCCGCTATAAAATGCGCTACCCTTACAAAAAAGGGGTTGTTTATAAAAACTGCGGTCTTGAAGGACTTGAAGATTTTTACAAAATATACTCTGAAACCGGCATAAGACAGCATTTTAGCATAAGGCCGAAAAATTACTTTGCAAAAATGCTTAACGCCTTTGGGGATAACTGCCGACTTTACATGGCTTATTACGAAGATAAGCCCCTTTGCGGCGGCGTTGCGGTACAGTACGCAGGCACAACAAGCCATGTTTACGGCTGTTCTACTGCCGAAATGAGAAATCTGCGCCCTACTTACGGCTTGCAGTATGAACTTATGAAATGGGCTACCGAAGGCGGTTGCCACACTTACGATATGCAAGGCGTTGCACCGAGACCTGAGGACGGCGAGGAACTTTACAGAATTTTGGAATTTAAGTCCAATTTTTCCGGCCGGGTTATTGAGACCGCAGGTGAATTTAAAATAGTATTCGACCCGATTTATGAAAAGGCCGTAGACATGGCTCTTGAGGTGAGAAGAAAAATAAAGAACGCCAAAAATCACAAGTAAGTATTGAAAATACAGATGTATTTTGATATTATAATAAGTAGTTTATTGTCGGAAATAAAATTTAGACTTAATTTAATAAGAGAGGTTTTAAAATGGAGAAAAAGAAAACATATTATATTACCACCCCTATCTACTATCCGTCTGACAATCTTCACATCGGCCACAGCTACACAACCGTAGCTTGCGACGCCATTGCCAGATATAAGAGATTGCAGGGTTATGACGTAATGTACCTTACCGGTACAGATGAACACGGCCAGAAAATTCAGGACAAGGCCGCTGCCGCAGGCAAAACACCTAAGCAGTATGTTGACGAAATTGTTGCCAATGTAAAAAGCCTTTGGAAATTGCTTGATGTAAGCTATGACAGATATATAAGAACAACAGACGAATATCATGTAAAGTCCGTACAGAAGATATTTAAAACTCTTTATGACAAGGGTGAAATTTACAAGGGTTTCTACGAGGGTATGTACTGCAAGCCTTGTGAAACTTTCTGGACAGAAAGCCAGCTTGTTGACGGCAAATGCCCTGACTGCGGCAGAGAAGTTTACAAAGCAAAAGAGGACGCATATTTCTTTAAGCTTGGCAAATATGCCGACAGACTTTTAAAACATTATGAAGAACACCCGGATTTCATTCAGCCTGAGGCAAGAAAGAATGAAATGATAAGCTTTATCAACCAGGGTTTGCAGGATTTGTGTGTTTCAAGAACTACCGTTAAATGGGGTATTCCGGTTACATTTGACCCGGATCACACGGTTTATGTATGGGTTGACGCCCTTTCTAACTATATCACAGCTTTGGGCTATGAAAATGATGAATATCATGACTTTGATAAGTATTGGCCGGCCGATCTGCATATGGTAGGTAAAGAAATTTTGCGTTTCCACACAATTATTTGGCCTGCAATGCTCATGGCCTTGGATTTGCCGTTGCCTAAGAGAGTTTTCGGCCACGGCTGGTTGCTTTTAAACGGCGGTAAGATGTCAAAGAGCGTAGGCAACGTTGTTGACCCTGTTGTTTTATGTGAAAAATACGGCGTTGACGCAGTGAGATATTTCTTGCTCCGTGAAGTTCCTTTCGGAAATGACGGCGTTTACACACATGAGGCTCTTATTGCAAGAACAAACGCCGATTTGGCAAACGATTTGGGCAACCTTGTTTCAAGAACCGTTGCCATGATTGAAAAATACTTTGGCGGCACTCTCCCTGCCGAAAGACAGTATGAAGATATTGATAAAAACCTTATTGATATGTGCAACGGTCTTACAGCTAAGACAGATAAGTACATGGACGATTTGAGTATTCCTCAAGCTCTTGCGGAGATTTTTGCTATTGTTCAGCGAGCCAATAAGTATATTGACGAAACAGCTCCTTGGGTTTTGGCAAAGGACGAGGCAAACAAAACAAGACTTGCAACGGTTTTGTATGTTCTTGTTGAGTCTTTGAGATTTGTAACAACATTGTTGCAGGCATATTTGCCGAACACATCACCTAAGATTGCCGCACAGCTTGGTTACACGGCAGAGGAACTTACTTATGACAGCCTTAAAGAATTCGGTTACAAAAAGGAAGTTACCGTGCACAAAGGCGATGTGATCTTCCCTCGTATTGACGCAGCAAAAGAGCTTGCGGCAATAGCCAAAGAGGAAGAAGAAAAGAAAGCCCGGAGAGAGGCAAAACGGAAAGCCGAGGCTAAAAAAGCAGAAAAAGCCGAAGAAAAAACTGAAGAAATTTCAATAGACGACTTTGCAAAGGTAAATCTTATTGTAGGTAAAATTGTAAATTCCGAAGCGCTTTCCAACTCGAAAAAGCTTTTGAAGAATACGGTTTTTGACGGCAAGAAAGAGAGAACAATTCTCTCCGGCATTCACGAATGGTACGAACCGAAAGACATTATAGGCAAAAAGGTTATAATCATTGACAACCTTGCACCGAGAAAGATGGCAGGTATCATGAGCGAAGGCATGATTTTGGCAACCGATAATCGGGACGGTTCCGCAAAGGTTATATTTATTGATGACGGTGTTGAACCGGGCAGCAAAATAAGATAAATAACACAAACAAAAATGCTCTGTTTTTAAGCAGAGCATTTCTTTTAGGAGAAGTTTATGAATAAAATTTTTGACAGCCACAGCCACTACAACGACGATGCTTTTCGGGCAGATTATGACAGTGTGCTCAATCTGCTTAAAGAAAGCGGCGTAGGCAATGTAATGAATGTGGGGTATGATATACAGTCCTCTCAAAAGGCTTTGGAACAGGCAAAAAAAGAAGATTTTATGTACTGTGCGGTGGGTATTCACCCGGAAAACGCAGAGGAAATATTAAAGCCGGACAGCCTTGAAATACTTAAAAAACTGGCGGCAGATTCAAAGGTAAAAGCAATCGGCGAATGCGGTTTGGACTACCACTATGAGGACGCCACGGAAAAAGATATTCAAAAGCATGCCTTTATTGGGCAGATAGACCTTGCCAACGAGCTTGATTTGCCGATGATTATTCACACAAGGGATGCAATGGCAGATACCATTGATATACTTACTGCTCACCCCTTGAAAAACGGCGTTATTCACTGTTATTCCGGCAGCCGGGAAAGTTGTAAGCAACTTATCAAAATGGGCTTTTACATCGGTTTTACAGGGGTTATAACCTTTAAAAACGCCCGCCGTGCCATTGAAAGCATGAAAGTAGTGCCTCTTGATAAACTTCTTATAGAAACAGACTGCCCATATATGGCACCGGAGCCTAACAGAGGCAAAAGATGCGATTCCTCCCTTTTGCATTTCACAGCGCAAAAAATGGCAGATGAACTCGGGTTTACGAAAGATGAGATCATCGGCATAACAAACCAAAACGCAAAAAGATTGTTTAAGATTGAATAAACAAAAACGCCGGCACTGTGTGTCGGCGCATTTATTTTGTTTTATTGCCGTGAACTTGAAGAAGATGATGAAGAAGATGATGAAGAATCGGCTATTTCAACCTTTATACTGCTTTCTCTTACCGCTGTGAGATAATATTCTTTGTCACTGTCGTTCTTTGTAAAGATATAATCAACATACTTAGCTATGCTTCTGTCTGATGTGTCATCCCAAGATGTGCTTGGAGAGAGATAAGCAACGGTAACGGTTTTTACACCGGATTTTGTATGGATTTTAACCACTTTCGGTGAATAGCCGGACGGGTAAGATGTAACAGGTATTGCGTAAGCCCGCTTTTCGCTGTTATATTCAAATTCCATATCCTGGTCGGTAAATGTTTGATGTTCAAGCTTGTGATCCGGGCCGAAAAGCGCTGTGTAATATTTGTCAACTACTGCGGCAGGAAGCAATGTTCTGTCGTACTCGTCTTTTTCATAAACGGACATATCCTCGTTCATTACGGCAGCCCACAATGTGCTTGACAATATAACATTTTGGTCGGCCTCTTCAACGGATTCGAAAGGCAACGGGTCATATATAACCAAAGTAGAAAGCATATTTTCATACTTCTGCATTTCGGAGGATTTGTCAAACAGTTTAACACCTGCTTTTACAACTCCCGTAAAAATTGTCATAACACCTACGAAAGCAAGAACACAAAATATTCCGCCTGTTATAATTCTTCTGTTTCTCGTCCTTTTTACGGACTTTTTATTTGCACGGTAAACACTATTTTCTTTTTCAATTTCTTCGTTGAAATCTTTTTCAAAGTCTTCCCGTGGGTTAAGATTGTTTTTTTCAGACATCTATATAATCTCCTTATAAAGTAATAACTCTTTAATCAACCGTTATATTATACCATATAATAAAGAATAAATCAAAAACAAATTGTGAACGATAATTTAACATTACCCTAAAAATTGTGATAATTTACTTAACGGCAGGTTTTTTAAGGTGCATTTGCATATAACCGCATGTTTGACACAAAGGTTCTACCGCCTTGCGGTTTGAAAATCCGTTGTAAATTGCCAAAGCCCTTTGCCCTTTTATAATATCGTCAAAATTTTGAGTGAAAATATTGCCGAGAACCATATTTCCGTCGCTGTCAAGACAACAGGGAACCACATCCCCGTTTGCCAAAATAGCCACTTGATTGCGGAGGCCGTAGCAAAAACCGCAGTCATTTTTTTCTTTTCTGTTTATATCCGGCCACATAAAATGTTCAGCCATACCCAAAAACACATTTTCGGTCAATTTGATATTGAATTTTCTTTGGTTGGAATTTTCTTTTTCCTCTAATGTTTTAGCCACTGCTTGCGGCAAATCAAAATCCAATTTTAAATTTTCCTGCAAGAAACAAAGAATTTGTCCGTTTAGCCGATTTTTATCGTAAATGCTCTCCCTGTCAAAATTCCAAAGGCGCAATTCGGTTATTGTGTCGGTTTTCCGGGCCTTTTTACAAAAGTCGGTTATTTTTCCAAGGTATGCGGCCATATCTTTATTTAAGCTGTTGGCTTCAAAACTGTGCATAGAAACCGACACCATACGCACATTGTTTTCAAGCATTGTATCGCCTGTTTTATCGAGCAAAGTGCCATTGGTGGTAATATTTACAGGCATTTTGTTTTCACGGCAAATTTTCAATATTTTTTCAAACTCCGGGTGAGAAGTAGGCTCCCCCATAAGGTGAAGATAATAATTTACCCCCCTATCCCTAACCGCATTTGCAACTGCGGCAAATTCTTCTGCCGACATTGCTCTGCCGGCTCTTTTTGTTTTGGGGCAAAAAGAACAGTTTAGGTTACATTTATTTGTGATTTCAATATATATTTTGCGATATTTTTTCATAATTCTCCCGATTAAATTATTTTATACGGCCATTGCGGTTTATTTAACATCTCTGCTATAAAATGGTACACTATAATCACGTATAAATCAAGTGATTTGATTAAATAAAATGCGCCTGAACTTTTCGGCTCAGGCGATTTTAATATTCATAGTATCAATTATTTTCAAGTCCAAAAGAAGACTTTTTAAAGCCGAGGTTTCCAAGCTCGCTTTTTACGAAGTATTTTTCCAAAATAAAATTCAATAAGTACTTTAAGAATTTGTCCGCTTCCTACCGAAGAACTGCCGCCATTTGTTTTTTAACTATCCCCTTTCCGTTTTGTAAGTCCAGAGGACAAATAAAAAATCGTCCCCTGATTTTCTAAATCAGAGGACGAGAAAATTCCCGTGTTACCACCTCTATTTATCATCCCCTCACGGGAATGACCTCCTCGGGTATCGTCTGCGGTGTACAGCTTTTTAATACCCTGCACTTAACGGATGCACCGGAGCCGACTACACAGCAACAGCCTTCATCGGTCAGCTAAATAAGGAATTCGGAAAAACTTACCGCACCTGCATCTCACCGGCCGCAGGCTCTCTTAGCGATAAACAACTTTTTCTTACTGGTTTATTATCATTGCTATTGGTTTTATTATACCAAATTATAATTATTTTTCAAGTACCTTTTTAAAAAAATTTCTTTTTTGTTATTGTAAATTTCCTTGAGAAAGGAAAAATTCAATATTCTATACCCGGCCTTGCAGAGAGCCCCCTGTCAAAAGGGTGTTTTATCTTTTTCATCTCCGTGATGTAATCGGCGATTTCCGCTGTTTTTTCGCTTAGGCTGTGGCCGGTGAGGAGGATTTCCCGTTTTCCCTCAAGAGATAAAATTTTATTTATGACATAGCTCTCGTCTATGAATCCCACCCGGATTAAATCCAAAATTTCGTCTAAAACAATCAATTCGCCGCCGGCGCAGGTGCGCAAGACGCTGTCAAAAAGATTTTTATATTCATCTGCGGCAATTTTCTTCTCGTTTTCGGACATTGCCCATGTAAAACCGAAGGCTTTTTCTACCCGTCGATATTCTATTCCCTTAATTTTTTTAAGTACAGACACCTCACCGCTTGTTCCGTCTTTAAGAAATTGTGCAAAAATCACTTTTCCGCCTTTGCCGGCATACCTTACCGCCAAACCTGTGGCAGCGGAGGTTTTGCCTTTGCCGTCTCCGAAATATATGTGAATTTTATAACTCATTAGTTTGTTTCTCCTTGTTTTTCTAAGATAATTATCCATGTCTATGAGCAAAAAGTCAATAACTTTTAACATTTTATATGTGAAAAATTTAGCAATTTATAACACTTGTCAAAAACAGATAAAAATTTATCTTAAAATTTATGCTATATTCACATTGATTTAAAGTGCGTTTCGTCAAATTTAACGAAAATCGTGCTATGTACATTTAATTCACAATTTTGTAATATTGTTGTATTGAAATTTAATTTTTGTCTGTTATAATGTTAGTTGTAAGTTTTAGTTGATTTACGGCGATATTGAAAAAATTGCGGCAGTTATACAGTCTGCCAAAATATTGCCACAACTTTATTGGAGGTTTTTATGTCTTACAAATATGTTTATCTTTTTAGCGAGGGCAACGGCTCTATGCGTGAACTTTTAGGCGGAAAAGGCGCAAACCTTGCCGAGATGACGAATTTGGGTATGCCGGTTCCACAGGGCTTTACAATTACAACAGAGGCCTGCACCGACTACTACAAAAACGGAAAAGAAATATCCGAGGAAATTAAAACTCAGATTTTCGATTACCTCTCAAAATTGGAAGAAACAACAGGGAAAAAATTCGGCGACCCGAAAAACCCTCTTCTCTGCTCTGTCCGCAGCGGCGCAAGAGCTTCTATGCCGGGTATGATGGACACAGTTTTGAACTTGGGTTTAAACGATGAAGTTGTGGCAGGTTTGGCCGAGCTTACAAACAACGAGAGATTTGCCCTTGACGCATACAGAAGATTTATTCAAATGTTCTCCGATGTTGTTATGGGTATACAGAAATCATATTTTGACAATGTACTTGACAATGTAAAATCCGAAGCAATGGTTGAATATGACCACCAGCTTAATTGCCGGGATTTGAGAAAAATAATCGCTGGATACAAAGATATATATAAGAGAGAAACCGGCAGCGACTTCCCTGCCGATTCAAAAACACAGCTTTTGGCAGCGGTTCAGGCTGTTTTCTCCTCATGGGAAAACCCAAGAGCCATTTACTACCGCCGTATGAACGATATCCCCTCATCATGGGGCACGGCTGTAACGGTGCAGATGATGGTATTTGGCAATATGGGCAATGACAGCGGCACAGGCGTTGCATTTACAAGAAACCCGGCCACAGGCGAAAAGAAACTGTACGGCGAATTTTTGATGAATGCTCAGGGCGAAGATGTTGTTGCAGGTATAAGAACCCCTAAATCAATAAGAGAGTTAGGTGAAATTATGCCTGACGCCTACCGGAAAATCATAGAAATAGCCGAAAAATTGGAAAGACACAACTCCGATATGCAGGATATGGAATTTACCATTGAAAAAGGCAAATTGTATATGTTACAGACAAGAAACGGCAAGCGCACCGCACAGGCGGCCATAAAAATTGCCGTTGACCTGTACGAACAGGGACTTTGCTCAAAAGAAGAGGCTCTTTTGAAAGTTGAGCCGAACCGGCTTGACAGCTTGCTTCACCCGCAGTTTGAACCTAACGCATTGAAAGATGCGGTTGTAATAGCAAAGGGCTTGCCGGCATCACCTGGGGCTGCCTGCGGCAGAGTTTACTTTAACGCCGAAGACGCCAAAGAGGCCGCAGAAAAGAGAGCCGAGCCGGTTATCCTTGTAAGAGCCGAAACAAGCCCTGAGGATATTGAGGGCATGGCCGTTGCAAGAGGTATTTTAACTGCCAGAGGCGGTATGACAAGCCACGCCGCCGTTGTTGCAAGAGGCATGGGCAGATGTTGTGTTTCCGGCTGTCGTGGCCTTAAAGTTGACCGGGACAACAAGGTTGCTTACTTTAACGACGTTAAGGTAACAGAGGGTGAATTTATTTCCGTTGACGGTTCCACAGGAAATGTTTACAAGGAGCAGTTGCCTACAATAGATGCAACACTCAGCGGTGACTTTGCCAAATTTATGGGTTGGGCAGATGAGGTGCGCACCCTTGGAGTGAGAACAAACGCCGACAATCCGAAAGACGCAAGACAGGCAAGACTTTTCGGTGCAGAGGGTATCGGTCTTTGCAGAACGGAACATATGTTCTTTGAAAAAGACAGAATTCTGGCAATGCGCCAGATGATTTTGGCAAAATCCACATCCGAGAGAGTTCGGGCATTGGAAAAAATTCTTCCTATGCAGCAAAGCGACTTTGAGGGCATGTACCGTGAAATGGCAGGCTTGCCGGTTACAATAAGATTTTTGGACCCGCCTCTTCACGAATTCTTGCCCCATGATGATGACGAAACGGCGGTAACAGCTTATGAAATGGGTATTTCCTTTACCGAACTTAAAGCCGCTGTTGACAGATTGAAAGAAACAAACCCGATGCTTGGCCACCGTGGCTGCCGTTTGGCTATCTCCTATCCGGAAATTGCACAAATGCAGACAAGAGCCGTTATGCAGGCCGCCATTCAGGTTATGAAGGACGGTACATATGTTGAACCGGAGATTATGATACCTCTTGTTTGCGACGAGGCAGAGCTTGCATTCGTTAAAAACATTGTGGACACAACTGCACAGCAGGTATTCCGGGAAAGGGGCGTTACCCTTAAATACAAAGTAGGCGCTATGATTGAAATTCCGAGAGCCGCTTTAATGACCGACACTATTTCAAAATCTGCCGAGTTCTTCAGCTTTGGCACAAACGACTTGACACAGACTACATACGGCCTTTCAAGAGATGATGCAAGCCAAATTCTTGACGACTACTTTAAGAACAGAATATTTGAATTTGACCCAACCACAAAACTTGACCAAATGGGCGTAGGTAAACTTATAAAAATGGCTTGTTCATGGGCTAAACAGGCAAGACCTGACATCAAGTTAGGGGTTTGCGGCGAACACGGCGGTGACCCTGTTTCAATTCAGTTCTTCCAAAACGCCGGTTTGGACTATGTTTCCTGCTCACCTTACCGTGTGCCTATTGCAAGACTTGCGGCAGCACAGGCAGCTATAAAAAGCAAAAGCGACAAATGATAAACTTTTTTCATAATCCATAAATCCCAAAGCAAAAATGCCTCCCAAAGCGGGAGGCATTTTTGTATATATCCGTATTTACAATATGGGCGCTGTGGCTTTCGTAAAAGTCGGAGAAGTGCTCCTGGGCATAATCCGAATGTTTTATATCCGTGTCCGGCAAATTAAAGTTTATTTTCTCTGTTTATTAAGCACTCGGATAAAAAGTCGGTTACTATGGCATCTTTAACAAGGTTGTCGTCCTGAAATTCCGGGTGCCACTGGTAGGCTCTTAAATATTGTTCGTCGCTGTCAAGATAGAAACTTTCCACCATGCCGTCGGGAGCCGAGGCCTGTACAACAAGGTTTTTGCCTAAATCTTTAACACCTTGATGATGCAAGCTGTTTATGCCTGTTTCATCGTCACCCACTATCATATACAAGGGCGAACCCTTTTGAATTTTTATCCTGTGGGCGGAATTGTCAACTCCATAGGCATTAAAGTGTTCTCTTTTAAAATCCTGGTGGGTTATATCTGTTTTAAATTGTGTTTTTATATCCTGATACAAAGTACCGCCGTAGTAAACATTTACTATTTGGCTGCCACGGCATATTGCCAAAATCGGTTTGCCCAGTTTGAGGGCGGCTTTTAAAAACAGCATATCACTTTTGTCACGCCTTTCGTTGAACCGACCGCAACATTCAAGTTTTTCTTCGCCGTACAATGCCGGATTTACATCATCACCGCCGGTCAAAAATAAACCGTCGCAAATTTCCATAATTTCTTCGGCCTGTTCTTGCGTTTCGGCAACCTGCGTTACAAAAGGAATACCGCCGTATTGGCTGATGTACTTTTGGTTTGTATCAACAGACCTTTCCATATAAATTTCCTTGTCTGTGAGAGCTTTTATAGTTTCAGTTGTAACAGGTTCCGGCGGAATTGCTACGATTGGTTTTCTGTTCATAAAAATTCACCTCTTGAAAATAATAATACTAAATATTGATATATATTATAAGTGCATAAAACATTTTATTCAATGCTCAAAGAGTTTGAATATGTGAGAAATTACACATTTGTTTTTGTAAAAAATGCGATTGTGTTTTGCACAGACACGCAAAATTTGATTTGTACTTTATACATAGACACTATTTTCTATAATGTAAGGCTTTCAAACAACTTGGCGCATTTTTGTTTTACACCGGGGTACAGTTTTAAATCCGGGCTTTGAGATAAAATTTCCTCTGCCGCCGCCTTTGTCCTGTCTAACAATTTTACATCGGCGGTTAAGTTGGCGGTTTTCATAGCCGGCAAGCCATGCTGCCTTGAGCCGAAAAAGTCCCCCGGGCCACGGTGTTGTAAATCGAATTGAGCCACATCAAAGCCGGAATTATGGCTTACCATAAACCTCAGTCTTTCCTGCACAGGAGGATTTCTGTTGTCACTTACCAAAATACAATAACTTTGCACACTGCCTCTGCCGACACGGCCTCTTAACTGATGTAAAGCCGACAAGCCGTATCTTTCGGCATTTTCTACTATCATAAGCACTGCATTTGGCACATCAACACCCACTTCCACAACGGTGGTAGAACAAAGCAGATCTATCTCTCCTTTTGAAAAAGCGGACATAATTCTATCCTTTTCCGCAGCTTTCATTTTGCCGTGGAGCATAGCCACTCGGGCATCCGGCAAGAGAGGGATAATCACCTCATTACAATACTTTTCAACGCTCTGCAATTCGCTCATATTTTCATTTTCTTCTATTGCAGGCAAAACGATATAGCACTGATAACCGGATTTTATGTGCTTATCTATAAAACCGAACATACGCCGCCTTTTATCGGTACCTACCAAGAGGGTTTGCACCGGCTTTCTGCCCTTTGGCATTTCGTCAATTACGCTTATTTGCATATTGGCGTAAATAATCATCGCCAGGGTGCGGGGTATCGGGGTGGCGCTCATAACAAGTATGTGAGGGTTAATTCCCTTTTGCCCTGCCAAATTGCGCTGGTTTACTCCGAAGCGATGCTGCTCATCGGTTACGGCAAGAGCCAAATTTTTAAAAATCACTTTGTCGCTTAAAAGCGCATGGGTACCTATGAGAATTTGTATTTTACCCTCTGCCAAATCCGATAATATTTTTCTCTTTTCCGCCGCTTTTGTGGAAGCCGTCAGCAACGCCACACAAACCCCGAAATTTTCCAGCATTTTACTTATGTTTTCATAGTGCTGGTTTGCCAAAATTTCCGTCGGTGCCATCATACAACTTTGGTAACCGTTTTTAGCCATGCAGTACATAACTGCCACAGCAACAAGGGTTTTGCCGCTGCCAACATCCCCCTGTACCAGTCGGTTCATGGCATAACCGCTTTTAAAATCCAAAAGAATATCTTTTATTGCATTAAACTGCGCCCTTGTGGGGGTGTATGGCAGGCTATATAAAAAGTCGTCTATATTCACGGTTTTAACCGGGCAGCCTGCCTTTACTTTTCCTTTGGCAGTAAGCAGATTTAAACCTATCTGCAAAATCAAAAGTTCATCAAATGTCAGTCTTTCCGCCGCCCTTTCAAGCCCTTTTGAACTTGTGGGAAAATGTATTTGATGAAGAGCCGTATTTAAATCCGTCAGATTGTACTTTTGCAAAAAATCGGTGGGGACAAAATCCTCTATTCTACCTGCATTTTCAAGTGCGGTGGCAATGTATTTGGAAACCATTTTTTGACTAAGTCCGGCAGTAAGAGGATAAACCGGTCGTTTTTTTACCGGCGCATCCGCTTTTATGAATATAGGCGAGGACATCTGTCTGTTTGTCATACTGCCCTCGGCCTTGCCGTAGAAGATGTAATCTTCCCCGGGGTGCAACTGTTTAACGGTGTATTCGCTGTTAAAAAATGTTATGGTAAGGCGTGCGGTTTCGTCCCGGCACAAAACTCTGTAAATCACTCTGCCGCCTCTCACCCTTATACCGTTGCCTATTTCAAGAACCGTTGCAAGCACCGCAGCCGGTTCGTCATAAGGGGCGTAAGCAATTTGATATGGGTCGGAATAGTCGGTGTATCTTCTGGGCAATAGATACAACAAGTCTTCAACGGTGTGCACATCAAGCTTGTACAACTGCCGCCGCCTTTTTTCTCCAACGCCTTTTAGGTATCTGACATCTTGTTTTAAAATATCCATAAACATCACCTGCTCTTTTATATAATCATACCATAAAATAAATTATATTCAAATATTGAATTTACATTAACCGATAATTTTGTTATACTGTATTTATAAGACATTGCTGAAAGGACTTACAATTTTATGAACAAAATTTTGCTTATCACAACCGGCGGCACCCTGGCATGCACCATGGGAGAAAACGGTCTTACCCCTACCATGACAGGCAATGATATTTTAAAATACTCCAAACACCCGGAGGCGGATATAACGGTTTTGGATTGTGAGCTTATAGACTCATCAATTATGACTGACCGGCAGCGTGATGAAATTGCCGATATTATATGGGAAAACAGGGATAGATACGATTCATTTGTAATAACCCACGGCACCGACAGTATGAGTTACACAGCCGCATACCTTGAATGTGCTTTGAAAAATTTTGATAAGTCAATTATCATAACCGGGGCACAGTACCCACTGGACACCCCCGACACCGATGCCGATGATAACCTTAACCTTGCAATTAAAACTGCATTACAAGGCTACTGGGGCGTTTGTATAGCCTTTGCAGACAAATTGATACCTGCAAAAACCGCAGTTAAAATAGACACCGAAAGAAAAGACGCATTTGTAAGTTCCGATGAAAAATATTTGACAGCGCCTATCGCAAAGCCCGCTGCACAGCCGGCGAGAAACAGAGAAAACCATTCTGTGGCTCTTATTTACATCACTCCCGCTTTGACAGATTCACTGCTTTTGGCCTCAGGGGACTGCGAAAAAATAATTGTGCTTGCCCTTGGCGCAGGCGGAATGTTAAAAAGCCACGAGGCCGTTTTGGACAAGCTGCATAATGAACTGGGCAAAAAGATATATCTTAAAAGCCAATGTATGTACGGGGATATAGAAGCCCTTTACGAAGCTCACAGCGGAACAAAAAAGTTTATACCCGTAAACGGTTCGTCAATAGAATGGGCTGTGTGCGCCGCAAAATTTGACATTATATAGGAGGAATAATTATGTCTGTACAAATTTTTCACGGAGATGTGCTGTATTCAAAAGACAAGGACACCCTTGTAAGTTATAAAGACAGTTACATTGTTGTTAAAGACGGCCTTGTTGACGAAATATTTGAAGAATTACCGGAGCAATACAGAAATTTGCCTATAAGCGACTACGGAAAAGGCGTTATTATCCCATCTTTTTCCGACTTACATGTACACGCCAGCCAATACACCGAAAGAGGCCTTGGCATGGACTGCCTTTTGCGGGATTGGCTTAATGATTACACATTCCCACAGGAGGCCAAATTTAAGGATAAAGAATATGCCGAAAAGGTGTATGACGCCTTTGTAAAGGATATGCTTTTAAACGGTACATTCCGGCTTTCCGCATTTACAACAATTCACAATAAATCAACCGATATTTTGTTTGAGAAACTTGAAAAATACGGTATATACGGATATGTGGGCAAAGTAAATATGGACGCCAACAGCCCGGATTACCTGTGGGAAAGCACCGCAGAATCCTTAAAAACCACAGAGGAATTTTTGCGGCGGCACACAGGCGGAAAAATGGTTAAAACCATAATCACCCCTCGTTTTGCCCCTACCTGTTCACCGGAGCTTATGACAGGTCTTGGCAAGTTAGGTAAAAAATACGGAGTTGGCGTTCAAACTCATGTTGTGGAATCAATATGGGAAGCCGGTGAGGCCATGAGATTGTTCCCCGACTGCGAAAGCGACAGCGATATTTACCGCAAAGCGGGGCTTTTGGACAATGGCCCGAATATTTTTGCCCATGTTATCTTCCCTACCCGGTCTGACATGGAAATTATGAAAAACTACAACTGCACCGCTGTACACTGCCCGGATGCCACCACAAATGTTATTGCAGGAATAATGCCTTTAAAACAAATACTTGCAAACAATAATATTGCCCTTGGCAGCGACATAGGCGGCGGACATCACCCGGCAATTTACAAACAGATTGCAAGGGCGGTTCAACTTTCAAAAATGAAGAACTTTTACGAACCGAACCCGGCAAAAACAATAAATTTTGCCACTGCTTTTTACTGTGCCACAAGGGCAGGCGGCAGTGTGTTCGGCAATATGGGTCACTTTGAAAAAGGCCGGAATTTCAACGCCATAGTGATAGATAACATAGAGGATAAAGGTTTTCCCCTTACTCCCGAACAAAAAGTTGAAAGATTTTGCTACATAGGCGACGACAGAAATATAGTCGGCAGATATATTGACGGCACACCTGTAAACATCTGAATTTCAAAATAATATAAAATCGAATATAAAAATAAAACCTAACGCTGTTTGCGGAAAATCAATCCGGCAGTGTTAGGTTTTTCACATATTTTACCTGTTGGAATAGAATAATTCAGGGAGGATTTTATATGAAAGAAAACAGTACAAACAGCATTTTGGCACCTTCGCCGGAATATCCCGGCTATGTATTGACCGTGGGCAGCAGAGGCAGCGATGTGTCAATCATGCAAAGTTACTTAAATGCCATAGGCAAATACACTTACAAAGGAATTACCGCCCTTAAAGTCGACGGCATATACGGTAAAAACACCGCCCTTGCGGTAAACGAATACCAGGCTGCAAAACAACTGAAAATTGACGGAAAAATAGGGCCGATAACTTGGGATAGCATTGTTGGGGATTATGCCGCCCTGCCGGAAGCCGCAAGCGATGACTACCCCGGTTATGTTTTGCGCCCGGGAACAGTAGGTTACCGGGTAAGCAATATACAGGAAAAATTAAATGTTATCGGGCAGGTCTACCCTGCAATAAATCAGCAAAAAGAGGACGGTATTTTCGGCCGGAATATGAGCGCACGGGTAAGGGTATTTCAAAGGATATTCGGCCTTGCCGTTGACGGTGCCGTAGGCAGGCTTACCTGGGATAAAATAATTGACGTTTATACCTCTGTCATGAAGGGTGAAAACACAAAGGTTTCCACCGAATACGGCGGCGCTCTTATACGAGAAGGCTCACAAAATGACAATGTTAAAATAGTTCAGGGCTTTTTAAACAGAATAAACGAAAAACAACCTCACGGCCGGCAAAAGTTAACCGTTGACGGCGTTTTTGGCAGAAACACAAAAAATAATGTGGGCTATTACCAAGGGTATGCCAAATTAAAAGCCGACGGAATTGTAGGTCGTGACACATGGAATTCCATTATAAAAGACTTTAACAGCACTCTGTAAATACAGCTTTGCAGACTATACCCTTGCTTATTACAGAAATAAAAGTTAAATTTCATTAAATAAATTGTACCAAACAAAAAACAAACAGATGTCCCCTATGGCAGGATTATAAGAAACTGCCATAGGGGATTTTTAATGTTAAGAAGCTACAAATACATATTATGATGTATGTTTTAAAATTTCCTTTGGTATTGGTTTTTTTATAGGATAAGGGAATTTATCCCAAACAAAATTCGAACCGCCTAATGTATATCCTCGTGCGTAATAGAAAAATCTATCATACGCATCATACTCAATAATTTCCCCTTTTCCGTCTCCGTCTATATCGGCGAATAAAAACGTCGACCATTTTCTAAAATCCCTATAACTATAATCTACCAAAAGGTACAAAGGATATAGCTTTACATTTCCTTCCTTATCATATTGATATACGCTGTATCCCGCCAAAGCAGAATCATAATCTTCCGGGAACGAAAATTCTTCTTTAGATATACTCTGTATACCGGAATCCAATACCCTACCCGTATTCAATAATGTATCATCAATAAAAATCAGTGTTATTTTATAGAGCAACCCTCCATTTTTTTCAAAATCTGATTTTTCATATTCTTCATCTTTATAAATAAGATCTACCTCATCATCGACACAATATAAATTACATGCCCTTACAATATCGTAATTATGCCCATCATAGCTAAAAGACCAACTTTCACGAATTATTACAGGTGCTGCACGATTATCGACTCCGCCGCAATTACTATAGTTTATTGTTGCGCTGTATCGACCGATGTACCGACGAAAATTATATTCTTCTGTTATTTTTTTTTCAAAATTTGCTTTCCAACATTCTTTTGGCAATTTATCAGAAACATCATAATCAATATATGTCACCTTGGATAATATCGGATTGTAATCTTTTGTGCTCATAAAAAGAATTCCGTATTGTGGAATATTTTCATATCCGGTAGATTCTTTATCATAGTATTCCGATACATAGGTGATATAAAGCCTTTGATTGTTTAAAATTTCATCACATGTTTCCGAAAATGATACCTTATCATCTTGAGTATATCCAAATAATTCTTGGTGGTTATCAATAACTAAGGATGTCACGAAATAATTACTATATCCGCTTTGGTAACCCATACTGTTACGTGCAAATAGCTTATCTTGCGAAAATATACTTTTGGAATACGATGTATCAACACATGTGACCTCGATACATTTATCCGGATCAGATTCCGAACTATCGTTTTTCAAATTACTTTTTGACGACCGCTGTGTTTTACTGCTTGTTTGTCCGGAACTGCCCGATTGACTTTCAGAACTTGATTGACTTATACCCGCCGCTTCCGCTTCACTGTTGATTTTATCAATATTCTTGCTGCAACTGCAAAATAGGCAGACGCAAAGCAAAAATAATACTGTTATTTTTATAAATTTACTATTTTTCATATTCATCCCAATCTATATCGGCAATCAGCAAATTATAAATGTCAGTAGTTTTTACCAATTCAAACTTATTGTCACAAAACTGTATATTATAGGCACTAATATATGGCGGAAAAAAGGTTGGTAACGAACGATGTAGCACAACCACCTCACCCTTTCCGTCATTATTTACATCTGCAAACATATAAGTATTAGTTGCATTAACATTTAATAAATCGTAACTTTGAATACCCGGTCGTGAAACAGCGTATACACCTATATTTCCATTTTTATTTTTTTGAAAAGCATAATAACAATACATTCCATCAACTTCGTCTTTATCATCTTCGGCTTCGCCGTATAGACATAAACTGCTATTTAATTTTTGCATTACAAAGCAATAATTGCCTAATGAATTAAATTCATCATTTTCGACACGATTTCCATTTATAAATATCCCAATCAATGTGTATGCTAAAAAATATTGCTCATCCGGCAACGATGCTACACTGTCTATCCGTCCAATGTAATTGCTATCATCAAAAATATTTTGCGCTTTAACAATTTCTATTTCATTTTCATCTTCTGAAAATGACCATACATCGGTTACAATTATCGGCACGGTATTTACATCAAAATTGCTGTAATCATTGCTGTCTCCGTTGTATTCTATTGATGTTCTGTTTTCTAAAAGCATCTTCTTAATATCATTTTTAAACCGTGTTTCCCATTCCGGTTTTACTTGGCATTCATTACTATAATAATGTTTATATGTAACTTTTGATATAAGAGGATTGTAATTTATATTAGATGACAATATTATATCATTATCTGATAATTTATCATAACCGGTTGAATCAGGTGTATAGTAATCCTTTGCATAAATAATTGTTTTAGGAGGGCAACTCTCTATGGCATTTGATATTTTATCAACCTTTTCACTGTAATTTTTATCCGCAAATTTCGGATATTCTAAGTCCGATTTGTCCCGAGCATCAAATTTTGTAACACACAGTGAACCGTTTTGATCAATAGTTGAAAAAAATCTTTCATTAACATAAATATATTCTAAATTATCAATATAATTTTCTTTTGCTTTCGATGCAGAAGAACTTGATATTATTTCGGTTGACTTGCTGCTTTGAGCACTTGACCGACTTTCAGAACTTGATTGACTTATATCCGCCGCTTCCGCTTCACTGTTGATTTTATCAATATTCTTGCCACAGCTGCAAAATAGGCAGACGCAAAGCAAAAATAATACTGTTATTTTTATAAACTTACTATTTTTCATATTCATAATTTATGACCTTTCGGTAATTATAAGGGAATTAAGAATTTGCAATGGATAATTATAGATATTAGGGTCTGTAATTTCTTTTATCTTATCGTCATACCAAGAAACTTTAACTACTATATCCGGTATGTTACTTTTTCTGTAAAAAGTTTGATTAAAAATATTTTTCTCATTAGTAAAGGTAGCGGTTCGTCTGGTCACTACATTTGTAGCAGTAATAATGCTGCCATTACGACCCTCGTAATACTCGGTTTTTTCAGATATAACCTCAACAGAAGAGTCAAAAACTTGCATAATGCCAATCAATTCCTTTTCGTATTTTTCAGGTTTGCCCTCAAAAAGTTCCTGTATCATATGGTAACGGTATGATTCAGGGTCATTATCCTCCTTTAATATTGCATTCTTTATATTTATTTGTATGGATCCATTAAGATCTGAATAACAATCCGGGTGTATATCAAAATCTCCGGTTCCCATAAGCCGATATCCGAATTTATCCGGCAATATAAATTTACAATTATAATTAGTTAAAGCATTACCCATATAGTCTGGCAACCGCACATCTTCGTCATCACCCGGTAAAAGCCAGTAGTGGGTTTCAACGTTTTTAAACTCATAGTCCTTTTTAGGAATTGTGAGCAAATCCAAATCAGATTTTTTCGCACTGCACCCAAACATGAATAACACAATGGTCAACGAAATAATTTTTAAATATTTCATAAAATCTCCAATATATTTTAAAAAATTTATTTATTACTATATCATACTACCATAATTATATAGTTATTGCAATTGTCACTTGTGCAGATAGATAACATTTTTATAGTCCCTTAGTTTTCCTTACTTTAGAACCTTTATTTTTTAATAATGCCACTTTGCAAAATTTTCTTTAAATCCAATAAAAAAGAAAAGAGCGCTTTAGCCATAGCGCTCTCCTCTTTGATGAAAATGCTTTTTATTTAAGAATGTACTTGCATATTATCACATAATATATAAAATGTCAATATAATTTTAATAAAAAATATTATTTTCGACATGTTGTAATGTAAAATTGCAATAACAACAGAATACCGACAATTTAAAATCATTTTATTTTCAAAATAAAATTTCTTAAAACAAAATTTTCGACAAGTATAACTATTGACGATACAAATCAAATATGATATTATTTAATTACATTCTGATATATAATACTTTTTATCAAAGAGAGGGGCGCCGTAACTTAGGCGCTCCTTTCTTTAATTAGAATAAAAATATTTACTTAAAAGTAGAATTCAATCCTCTACCTGTTACAAAATATCATATCAAACAAACCACAAACCTGCCCTCCTTGAGCAAGGGAGGGTGGTGTGAGCGTTTAGCGAACACCGGGGGTTGTCAAAAACGGTTTTTCGCTATAAATCACAACTTCAACTAACCGCAAAACTTGTTCTCCCTGTTAAGGGAGATGTCACAAGTTTTACGAGTGACAGAGGGTTGTCAATGTGCAAACCCGTGGTTTGCATAGGCGTTCAATGAACGCCCCTACGATGCTAATTTACAAATACATTTACTTGTAACAGGCAAAAATAAATCACGGATACACCGTAGGGGCGACCATTGGTCGCCTCATTTCAAAACGAACAGCAAGGCTCTCTTTGGTAAAGAGAGCTGTCAGCGTAGCTGATTGAGAGATTGAATAAGCAAATGCTTCCATTTTGTTTTCCGCTATAAATAACAAACCGAACAGATAGTAAAACTTGCCCTCCCTGAGCAATGGAGGGTGTCGGCAAAGCCGACAGGAGGGTTGTCAAAAACGATTTTTCGCTATAAATCACAACTTCAACAAACAGCAAAACTTGTTCTCCCTGTTAAGGGAGATGTCACGAGTTTTACGAGCGACAGATAGTTGTCAATGTACATACCGTAGGTTTGCATAGGCGTTCAATGAACGCCCCTACTATGCTAATTCAAAAATACATTTACTTGTAACCGACAAAAATAAATCACGGATACACCGTAGGGGCGACCATTGGTCGCCTCATTTCAAATTATTTAAACTGTTTTTCCTCTATAAATCAACAGCCCAAACAAACCGCAAAGCCGGCTCTCTTTGATACACTTGTTTAATTGCAAATCAACATTTTAAATCAAACGAATAGCAAGGCTCTCTTTGGTAAAGAGAGCTGTCAGCGGTAGCTGACTGAGAGATTGAATAATTTCCGTCCGTTCACAGGCTCCATCTTGATTAACAGCCAAGCTGTATATATTATCTTTAAAACAACAAAAAAGCAGATGACTTTCATCATCTGCTCTCTCTGGCTCCCACAGTTGGACTCGCCGCAAGCGGCCACGCCGGGAAAACTGTACACCGTACAGTTTTCTTTTTCCGGCTTTCACTCCACTTCGCTCCGTTCACCAACTCCATCTTGATTAACAGTCAAGCTGTCCATATCGCCAAAGCAATAATAACCACCGGCTGAGCCGGTGGTTTTACTTTAGCCCTAAAAGGGCACTTCACCAGCAACCCCTAAAGGGGTTACCATATCGCTGAAGCTACCTATTGCATTCATCTTTTATTTTTTATTGCTTGAATGGGTCGATATATTCTTTTATCGATATCTGGTCATTTATTATATCTTCGTGTTCTTGTTCTCGAATATATCTGGCTATCCCTTCTTTGTTCCCTCCAACGGTGCTCACATAATACCCTCTGCACCAGAAGTGCCTGTTTCCATATTTGTACTTTAAATTTGAAAACCTCTCAAATATTATCATCGTACTCTTTCCTTTTAAGTACCCCATAAAATCGCTTACTCTTTGGTTTGGCGGTATTTCTACAAGCATATGGATGTGATCAGGCATTGCGTGCGCTTCTATTATATTTACGTGTTTGCGCTCACACAGTTCTCTTAATATGGCTCCTATCTCTGCCTTCAGCTTCCCATATATTGCTTTTCTTCTGTATTTTGGCGCAAACACTATGTGATATTGACACTTCCAACTTGTGTGTGCTAAACTGTATGTGTCATTAGGTCGTTTATTTTCCATCTAATGTCCTCCGTTCTGTTTGAATGCGGTTGGTAGCCTCATTCTTATTTTACAGAACGGTGTTCTTTTTTCAATACCTGACACTTAAGTCC
>CAKSZX010000001.1 GCA_934526065.1 uncultured Oscillospiraceae bacterium | reverse complement strand
TTTTGTTCTTACTATTGTTCAATTTTCAAGGTCCTGCGTCAGCCTCTCTCGCTGACAGCTTAGTTATTATAGCTCATTCACCATAGATTGTCAAGCAATTTTTTTGAAAAAAATTAAAAAATCGTGTTTTCTTTAAAAAAAAGCGCAAAAATCGGCCAAAATTCACTTATTTTAGCCGATTTTTCGCATTTTTACCTATTTTATTCGTTTAAAGCCTTATATTCGTCAAGATTAAATACACTTCCGCCTATGTGCCGGAACATTCTATGGGAAATCGATATAACCGTTCTGTTCCGAGATGCTCTTTGCAGTGTACGCAAAAATTCTTCTTCTATCTTAGCATCCAAATTAGCAGTTATCTCATCCAAAAGCAATATCTGCGGGTCAGCGGCTATTGCTCTGGCAATGGACAAAAGCTGCCACTGTCCCTGAGAGAATAAATTAGGGGTACAAATTGTATCATAGCCATTTTCAAAGGACATTATAACATCGTGCAAGCCGACAGTTTGCGCCGCTTTTATAACTTCTTCATCTGTTATGCCTTCATCGCTCATTTTAATCTGCTGTGCTACGGATCCCATAACAGGCTTAAAATTCTGTTCAACATAACCAAAAGTTTTTCTTCTTACATCATCGGCAATATCCCCGGCCTTAACGCCGAAAATATAAACATTTCCCTTATTAGGCCGGTAAAGGCCTGTAAGCAACTTAAATATTGTGGATTTACCTGCGCCTGTTCTGCCTGTAAGAGTAATTGTTTCACCCTTATTGATTGTAAAATGAAGATCGGTAAGTATATTTTTACCGTCCTCGTAGGCAAAGTCGACATTTTCAAACTTAACGGCAGGCATACTGTAATCAAACTCAGTTTTAGTAGGCTGTATTCTTTCTTTTTGATTAAAGAAATCGTCAATTCTTTCAACACCTGCAAATGCAGATTGAATAGTCTGTATTTCCATACCTATATTTTCGATAGGTCCGAAAATTTGTGTAATATATGCAACCAAAGCAACAGAAGTACCCACATTCATACCAAAAAGCTTCAAGATTTCCACATTGCCACTGGCCGAAAAAAGATATACCAATCCCACTATAACAGCGTTTGTAATAAGAATAACAGGCGAATAAACAGAGTCGTAGAAATTTGTTCTGTCTACCGCACGATAACTTTCGTCTATATATCGGTCATACTTTTCGGTCATATAGCCCTCTTTGCCCAAATTATGTACCGTTCTGATATTTTTTATAGTTTCCGGCACATGGTTTGTAACCTTTGCTATGGCAATTCTGTTATCTATTTGCGCCTTTAACATCCGCTTTTGCACCTTGCGTGTAAAGATATAGATAAGAGGTAAAGCAACTAATAAAACATAAGCAAGACCTTTACTTTTTACAAATATTACGGCAAAAATACTTATTGTCCTGAAAACATCGGCGACCATGCTTATAATGCCGGAAGTGAATAAGCTTTCCACAGTATCAACATCGTTTACAAGACGGGATACTACCGCACCCGGTTCCTGTTTTACAAAAGCGTCACTTTCAAGGTTTGAAAGTTTAAGACTCATATCCGTTCTTATGGCATGGGTTATTTTCTGGCCGAAAACCGTCAGTAAACTTTCTCTTGCAGATTCAAAAACACCTGTGACAGCCACAAACAGGATATATGAAAATATCAATTTAAACTCAACGGGATTTCCCTCTGTAAGCCCATTGACTATCCTTTCCAAAACAAGAGGCGGTATAAGCCCGATCACAACAGAGCCTACAACGCAAAGTACAATACCTAAACTTATAAGTATATACGACTTTGCCGTATCAAAAATAATGGAGAAAACCCTTTTATTCATTGTATTATTCATTTTCGTCGTCTCCTTTCGTTTCGGTTAAGAACAGTCGGCGATACCGCGGATTTTCTCTCATAAGTTTTTCATGGGTGCTTTGATAGCCGGTTTTGTTATCCAACCATATAATGCTGTCCAATTCCGGGAAAAGGTACAATCTGTGAGAAATTAAGAAGATTATGCTGTCCCCCTGAATTTCTTTGATATTTCTGAACACCTGCTGTTCCGTTGTCTTATCAAGGGCGGAAAACGGGTCGTCCAAAACCATAACGGCTTTTTTATGTGCAAGTGTTCTGGCAAGAGCTATTCTCTGCTGCTGGCCGCCGGACAGCATAACTCCGCCACTGCCTATATGGGTATCTACCCCATCCGGCATTGACATAACCTCGTCATAAATTTCGCAACATTTAAGATAGCGGTTTATATCTTTGTCGTCGCCCATAAGCACATTATTTTTTACGCTATCACTTAAAAGTTCCGGGTTGTGTCCCAAGTAGGATGTAATCTCGTTTACATTATTCGGCGACATCCGGGAAAGTTCCTCTCCGCCAAACTTAATAGAGCCGAGATATTTGTTTTCCTGTAAAAAAGCTTTGCCCAATAAGCTCTTGCCGCCGGCGACCGGGCCGGTAATACCTATTATCTGTCCCGGATGTGCATTGAAAGAAATATTTTTAAATATTTCTGTGCCGTCATCTCCCACAAAACCGAGATTTACAACCTCAATATCCTTTGCTGTCGGTATATTATCCTGTACATCGTAATTCTTTTTATTGAGATACGGCTTTATTCTCACCCACGAAACCTGTGCCTTATGTACCGCATTAAAAAGTTTTGCAGCCTTTGAAGATTTTTCAGCCAATTTAAGATAGCAAGACAAGAATGCCGTAAATGTGGCAATATTCCAAAAGTTATTTGAAACATTCTGTGCGCCGAAATACATAATGAAAACAACGCCGAGAGTTGAAATTATTTTGTACAAAGGCGGCATTGCAGAAACCCATATATTGGCTTTCACGGCTTTTTTCTCGTAATCCGTCAAATAGTCTTCATAATTTTTGTTTTGGTTCTTTTCAATGCCCAAAATTCTGTAACTCATGGCGTTTGTAACCCTTTCAAGAGTCCGCCGATTTAGTTTACCTGCACTCTCCTTGCTTTCGGCATTTGTCTTTTGCACAACGCCCTTCATTCTTTCCGCTATTATATATGAAATAGGCGGAAAGATAAGGCACAGCAAAGCCAGTTTAACATCGTATCGCAACAATAAAGCCACATAGCCTGCTATTGCAACGCCGGTGTCGAAAATTTCGGTAGTAAATTTGCGTATGCCCTCGGAACAGGCATCAACATCGCCTACGGCTTTTGTCATAACACTGCCGGCACTTTCGTTTTCGTAATCTCTCTTAGACTTAGTTACAATATTTGAATATACATTTTTACGCATTGAAAGATTTACTTTGTTTGCAAATTTACGCACATAAAGCCTTTTTATACATCTTGCCCCCTGTACAAAAGCTATTACGCCTATGTATCTCAAAACAAGAGCAACCATATCTTTAAAGACTTTACTGCCTGTAAATATGTCGGCAAGGCATTGAGCAAGCTTGCCCTCGTAAATAGGACCGGCCAAAAGACCTACATTGTATATGATACCCCGGACGGTGATAACCAGCAGCTCTTTGGTACCGATCAAGAAGTAATATCCGATTTTATCGGTACTCCTTCCGCTGTTATTTAATTGGGTATTTTTCATATTCATACCTCCCACGCTTAGTTGACTTGTCAACTAAATGATATCATTTGATGCTACGTGTGTCAATACCAAAATCAAACAAATTTCACACCTGCGGAATTCTTTTAAAAATCCCCTAAAATCAGCTGATTTTGCCGGTTATAAGTATGTTTTAAATTTATCAAAATCACTTGATTCGCCCTCTGTAAACTTGCACAGTTTATAATTTAAAAGCATATATAAAATCGTTGTTTTGTGCATTTACAAAGTGATAAAAATGTGTTAATATCGTCAATTGAACTCAATAATTTTATTTGAATTTTAAGCAGCGCCGGCGACAAGAATTTTCGTCACAATGGCGCTGTGTCAAATTTTCTATGAGAAAGGAAATTGTATATGACAGAAAACAAAATTACAAATGGCAACATCACACAGCGGTTGCTTTCGTTCTTTTTTCCTATAATGATAGGCTCGTTTTTTCAGCAGTTATATAATACTGTTGACAGCGTGGTTGTCGGCAACTATGTGAGCAGCGACGCTTTGCGGGCGGTTGGCGGCACAAGCCATATCGTAAATCTGCTTGTAGGTTTTTTTGTCGGCCTTGCCTCCGGTGCTACTGTTGTAATCTCTCAATATTACGGCGCATCCGATAAAAACGGCATAAAAAAAGCCACTCATACATCAATGGCTCTGCGGATTTGGGGCGGCCTTATAATGACAATTATAGGTGTGGCCATTTCCCGTTTTGCCCTTATTAAGATAAATATTCGGCCGGAAATTTTGGATATGTCGGATTCGTATCTCAAAATTTACTTCTTAGGTATGATTCCGTCAATGATATACAATGTGGGCTCCGGTATATTGCGTGCGGTGGGAGATTCAAAAAGACCGCAGAATTATTTGATAATTACCTGTATTATAAATATTATTTTGGACTTAGCTTTTGTTGTAGGTTTGCAAATGGGGGTTGTCGGTGTTGCGGTTGCAACGATTATTTCCCAAATTATAAGCGCCGCCCTTATTATGAAAGCCCTTACAAAAACAAGCGATATATACAAAGTAAATGTAAAAGAAATAAAATTTGATAAAAACAACCTTTCAAGAATTGTTGAAATCGGTTTGCCTGCCGGCGGTCAGTCTGTTCTTTATTCAATGTCTAATTTGGTTATATCCTCGGCGGTAAACAGTTTCGGCGCCAATACAACCCGGGCATGGTCGGCGATTAGTAAAGTTGAAGCTATTATATGGATGATATTAACAGCTTTCGGCACATCTGTTATAACATTTGTCGGTCAAAACTACGGTGCCGGCAAAAAAGATCGTGTTCGCAAAAGTGTTAAAATCGGTCTTGTGCTCACCGCTTCGGTTGTGGCGTTCTTCTCTGCTTTGCTGTATGTATTCTGCCCTGTATTTATAAAGCTGTTTACACAGAACACGGAAGTTATAGATATAGGTATGAGCGTACTCAGAATTTATGCTCCGTTCTATGCTCTTTACTCATTTACAGAAGTTTTGTCAGGTGCTGTAAAGGGTTCAGGCGAGGGTCTTATGCCTATGATTATCACGGTATTTACCGTTTGCATTATGAGATTGGTTTGGATTTGGACGGTTGTTCCTCACTTCTGTACAATTCAAACAGTAGCATTAAGCTACCCGATCACATGGGCGCTGTCATCATTTGTGCTTATTTTGTACTATATGAATTACAGCAAGAGGGAATTTCACTGATAAATAAAATTTCGGCTGTGTCGCTTTTGCGGCACAGCTTTTTTATTGTTAAAAAATATTAAATTTTAGCGACAATACACCCGATATTTAAAACCTGTAAAAATGATATTTTTCAAAAAGAAAATCTCTGTTAAAACTGTACAACAGACTGTGGAAAATATGCCCCTCTATGTGAGAGTTTACAATGTTTTAAAAACACATTGACAAACTATGTTTTGTGGCGTATATTGTTGTCAATCAATTAAACCTATCACACTGATAGGTTGTGGAGGTGGAAGTATGAATTTTATTTATCCGCAATTAACCCATTCAAACATCCGCAGTTTGCGAATGTGTAGCCGGTGTTGTTAATTCGCAAGTTTTATTTTTAATTTTAATAAATCATATTTTCATTTGAAAGGAATTTACTGCTATGTCAGATTACAAATATCATTTTGAAACTTTACAACTTCATGTAGGACAGGAGGAGCCGGATCCGGCAACAGACGCAAGAGCTGTTCCGATTTATATGACCACATCTTATGTGTTTAAAAATTGCGACCATGCACGGGCAAGATTTAATCTTTCCGACGCAGGCAATATTTACGGCAGACTTACAAACTCAACAGAGGATGTGTTTGAAAAAAGAATGGCCGCCCTTGAAGGCGGTACGGCAGCACTTGCCACAGCATCCGGTGCGGCAGCCTTGGCTTACACATTCCAGGCTCTTGCAATTTCAGGTGACAACATCGTAGCCGCAAAGACAATTTACGGCGGCACATACAACTATCTTGAACACACATTCAGACAGTACGGTGTATCCACAACATTTGTTGACCCTAATGATGTTTCAAATTTTGAAAAGGCCATTGATGAAAACACAAAGGCGGTGTTTATAGAATCTTTGGGCAATCCAAACTCAAACCTTATAGATATTGAAAAGGTTGCACGGATAGCCCACAGCCACAATATTCCCCTTGTTATCGACTCAACATTCGCAACACCATATCTTTTGAGACCCTTTGAATACGGTGCGGATATTGTAGTTCACTCTGCAACCAAGTTTATAGGCGGACACGGCACAACATTAGGCGGCGTAATAATTGAAAGCGGAAAATTTGACTGGAAAGCCTCCGGCAAATTCCCACAGATTTCCGAACCAAACCCAAGTTACCACGGCATCAGCTTCACAGAGGCCGCAGGCAACACGGCCTTTGTAACATACATCCGTGCGGTTATACTCCGTGACACAGGTGCCACAATTTCGCCGTTCAACGCTTTCTTGCTTTTGCAGGGACTTGAAACTCTTTCGTTGAGAGTTGAACGCCATGTGGAAAACGCCAAAAAGGTCGTGGAATACCTTTCAAATCATCCAAAGGTTGCAAAGGTAAACCACCCGAGTATTGACCCAAGATACAAAGATCTCTATAATAAGTACTTCCCTAACGGCGCAGGCTCTATTTTCACATTTGAAATCAAGGGCGGCGAGTCCGAAGCCAAAAAGTTTATAGACAACCTTAAAATATTCTCCAACCTTGCAAATGTTGCGGATGTAAAATCTTTGGTTATTCACCCGGCCACAACAACTCACTCGCAGCTTAGCCCGGCAGAGCTTAAAGAACAGGAAATCGGCCCCGGTACAATCAGACTTTCAATCGGTACGGAACATATCGACGATATTATTCACGATCTTGATCAAGCCTTTGATGCAGTGGAGTAACAACAGCCCATCGCAAACCTATGTGTATTCTATAAAAATAAGCCTCTTCCAAATGAAGAATGGAGGAGGCTTGTTTTGATATATTGATTTTAACCGAATAGGACTTAAATCTTAGACTTGATTGTCTCTGCAATGCTGTCTGCATCTTCGTCCATTACAAAAATAACATATCCGTCTTTTTCGTCAATAACGGCTGCTTTTGCAATCTCGTACTGATCTTCAAGATATCTTTCAAAGTCCTTTTCAGTGCGAGCCTTGTAATCGGCAAAGTACTGTTTAACTGTTTCGGTCTGACCCTCGGCAGGCTTAACAACGGCAATTGTATATGCCTGTACATTCATAATGGAAAACGAAACAGCGCCCCGTTCAAAGTTTGCCTTGTCCCATTCTTGCCGTTCCATAAATGCGTCAAGGTCCTCGCTTTTGCTGTCAAAAGCGACGGCGGGATTGTACTCGGTCATTTCGCTGCCACTGTTGTTAACAACCTCCGCAAGCTGTTCGCTTGTGAGCGCTGTCTGTGAGTTGCCCTTAGATGAGCAAGCGGCGAAAACGCCAAAGGCCAAAACCGCCACTGTTATAATTGATAATATCTTTTTCATAAAATATTCCTTCCTTTTTATTATCGTAGATAGTATAGCAACAAAATGTATAAAAAATGCGGTAGAATTGTGAAATTCCACCGCAAAATTATAACATTTTTATAAACGATTAACCAACAAGTCTTTTTGTTTCTCTTGCAATAGCCAATTCCTCGTTTGTAGGAATAACCATAACTTTAACCTTTGAATCAGCTGTTGAGATAACTGTGTTTTCGCCGCGTTTTGCGTTTTCTGCGTCATCAATAGTGACACCAAGGTAGCCAAGGTAGTCACAAACAGCCTTACGAGTTGTAGCACTGTTTTCGCCTACGCCTGCTGTAAATGCGATTGCGTCAACGCCGTTCATAGCTGCTGTGTAAGCGCCGATGTACTTTGCAACTCTGTAATAGAAAGCCTGCAAAGCAACCTGTGATCTGTGGTCGCCGTTGTCTGCTGCGGTTTCAACATCACGGAAGTCATTTGAAACGCCTGACATACCCAAGATACCTGACTTCTTGTTAAGAATGTTAAGACATTCGTTTACATCAATATGTTCCTTGTTGCAGATTGTCTGTACAACTGCTGCGTCAACATCACCTGAACGAGTACCCATGATAAGGCCTTCAAGCGGTGTAAGACCCATGGAAGTATCTACGCACTTGCCGCCGATAGATGCGGAAACAGATGCACCGTTACCAAGGTGGCAAACGATAACTTTTGCCTTTTCTTTGTCAAGGCCGCCGAACTTGATAGCCTCGCCTGATACGAACATATGGCTTGTGCCGTGGAAGCCGTATCTGCGGATGCTGTACTTATCATAGTATTCATAAGGAATAGCGTAGAGGTATGCCTTTTCGTCCATAGCCATACCGAAACCTGTATCCCAAACAGCTACATTAGGTGTACCCGGCATTGCTTCTTCGCAAGCTTCGATACCCATAAGGTTTGCAGGGTTGTGAAGAGGGCCAAGGTCGAAACATTCACGAATAACCTTTTTAACTTCTTCGTCAACTACGATTGACTGGCTGTAAACCTTACCGCCGTGGAGAACACGGTGACCTACGGCTGCAATTTCGCTTGTATCTTTCAACACGCCGTATTCAGGGTCAACAAGTGCCGCCATAACATGCTTGATAGCGTCTGTATGCTTAGGCATATCTTCTTCTATAACAAGCTTTTTATCGTTAGCCTTGTGTGTGAGAACAGAACCTGTAAAACCGATTCTCTCAACAAGACCTTTTGCCAAAACTTCTTCATTGTCCATATCAATAACCTGATATTTCAATGAGCTTGAACCACAGTTAAGAACCAAAATCTTCATTGTGTTTATCCTCCAAATAATCTAATTGTTAAAATTGCTTTTTTATTATATAATAATATTGTTGAATTTTCAAGGAAAAAGGAGAATTTTATGTATAAAAGTGTCGGTATTATTGCGGAATACAACCCTTTTCACACCGGTCATCTGTATCAAACGGAAATTTTAAGGTCAAAAGGATATGAAAACATAGCCGTTGCCATGAGCGGCAGCTGTACCCAACGCGGTGAATTTGCACTTTTTACTAAATTTGAAAGAGCAAAAGCCGCCCTTGCCGCCGGCGTGGATTTGGTCTGTGAGATACCGTACCCCTTTTCTTCCATGAGCGCCGAAGGCTTTGCAACCGCCGGTATAACCGCTTTAAAAAATATAGGGGTTGAAGCGGTTTCTTTCGGCAGTGAATGCGGCGATGAAAAGATAATAAAAAACATAGGGGAATATCTCCTATCCCCTTTGTGTGAAGAAAGGCTTAAATCCAACCTGTCTGCCGGTATGCCTTACCCACGGGCAAGGGAAAAAGCAATTATTGACGAATTTGATTACAATAAAAGCATTTTATCTGCCTCAAATGATATTTTGGCAATAGAATATGCCAAGGCCTGTATAAAGCTAAACTGGAATCCGAAATTTGAGGTCATTGGGCGACAGGGGGCAAATTACAATGATAAAACATTAAATCAAAAATATTCCTCCGCAAGCGGTATCAGAACCGCTGTAGCAAATTACAGATTTGATGCCGCCGAAAGATATATCCCCGAAAAAACTCTTGATATTTTCCGCAAAAATATTGACAGGGGCAGTTACTTTTTACCGGACGACCAAAGTTACGAAAAAGCTGTGATATTCCGTTTGCGCCAAATGACAAAAGCCGATTTTGTATCCTTGCCGGACTGCAACGAAGAAATTGCCGGCGCATTGGAAAATGCCGTTATAAAAAGTTGCTCATTGGCACAAATCTATGACAATCTGCCGACCAAACGCTACACAAGAGCAAGGTTTAACAGAATTATACTTGCCGCACTTTTAAGCGCAAAAGATTTGCCGATTTCACTGCCATATTTAAGAATTCTTGGCATGCGAAAAGGCAAGGAACACTTGATGAGCCGGATAAGTGAAAATTCCGCCTTGCCGGTTTCTCACTCAATTAAAATACTTGCCGAAAAAAATGATGATTGCCGCAAAACCGTTTTGCTTGAAAGCCGAGCAACAGACTGCCAAACCGCATTTTTTAAAATTATCGGCGAGGCAAGAAAAGACTACACCGAAAAATTTATAAAAATATAAAAACACTCCCCGTCTGCGACTGTATGTCATTGCAGACAGGGAGTTGAATTTTTTAGTTTTTCTTATCTTTAAAAACAAATATCTTACTTAAAAAGTAGTTTGCAACAGTTACAAGCACCAGCGAAATGCAATTTGAAATCATATCGTTAATTCCCATTTTTGTAACCAACACAGCCATAACAAACATATCAAGAAACAGTGTAATCACCCTTGAAGATGCAAACACGGTAAATTCTTTAAGAATATTTTTCTCCTTGCTTTTAAATACAAATATTTTGTTTGTAACATAGGCAAATAAAACGCCGGTTATCCACTTTATAAGATTTGCAATTTGCAGTTGAACCGGATTTTCCGGGTTTAAAAATGTTCTTGTGCTTAAATAGTAGAAGAAAAAGCTTACAACTGTGGTAAGTACCCCGACTATCAGGTAATTAACTATTTCTTCATGCTTTTTGTATATATCCCAAATTTTTTTCATCAAAATTTCCTCTTAACCCATTGCCCGTATAACAAGGTACAAAACTTCTATCAAAACAGCCATAATGCCGAACATTCCCGGAAAAGTTTTATAATAGCTGGGGGCTGTGGAGTACTTTTTCTTATGTCGTCTGTCTATGTACATCAAAAGGATAAAGGCCGTAGGGCTTATTGCGCAAAGAACGGTAAATATCTGCGCTATAAGTCTTGCAAGCTCTTGATTTTGCTCACCTGCACCGTAGAATATAATCGGTATCGCCATAAACATAATTATAACATTTAATGCGCCGTACAAAATCGGGAACCAAAACCCGAAATTTGTAAACTTCATAGGCCGCTGTACTTCGGCCTGCTTTTTATTTTTTGACTGATTTTTACTCATAACTTTTTCCTTTTAATATTCTTAAATAAAATGATAAACATAATAATACATTATTTCATGTTTTTTGTAAAGGGATTATCACGGCAAAAACCGATTATTTACAGGATTTATAAAATTTATATTTTCGTTAAAACACCCATTCGCCGTTTTCAAAAATTTTAACGGTTGTACCGTCTGCCCTTGTTCCTATAATGTTTGTGTCTTTATAGCCTATCATCAAATCTTCATGCACAACGGAATCGTTTACGCCCTTTTCCAAAAGCTGCCGGGTTGTCATTTTTTCTCCACCTTTTACGGTGCCCGGATAACCCTGACCCAAGGCGATATGGCAGGCTGCGTTTTCGTCAAACAATGTGTTGTAAAACAGCAGGTTTTCTTTGTTTATGGGGCTTGAAGCCGGTACAAGGGCAACTTCGCCCAATCGGCAAGAACCTTCGTCTGTATTTATAAGAGCCGCAAGCAAATCCTTTCCTTTTTTTGCGTCATAGTCCACAACTTTGCCCTTTTCAAATTTAAGCCAGAAATCTTCTATTAAATCCCCGTTGTAAACATAAGGTTTTGTAACATATACAATACCGTTTACATTTTCTCTGTGGGGCGCTGTGAAAATTTCTTCCGTGGGCATATTCGGAATAAACTCAACGCCCTTTTCGGAGAGTTCGCTTACCCCGCCCCAAACTCTTTCATCTGCAAGACCAACTCGCAAATCCGTTCCGTTAGAGCTTGTAAAATGCACCTCTTTCAAGTCCAATCCGTTTATGATATCCCTTCTCACTGCCCGCTTTTCGGCGTAATCACGCCAGTTTTCCACTGCGTCACCATAAACACGGCTCACCTTAAAAATTGTTTCCCACAATTTTTCAACGGCTTTATCGGTCGGCAATTCCGGAAATACCTTTTTTGCCCACCGCCGGCCCGGCACGGCAACGATACACCACTGTATTCTTGACGCCATTGTGTAATCACGGTATTCGGCCATGGCGTTCATTCTTGCCACTCCGGCCTTGTTTATTTTGTCGCTGTCAAGCCCTTTGTAGATTTCCGGGTCGGAACCTATGATTGAAAGTATAGCGGCGCTTCCCGGTGCCTTGATGTATTCAAGGTAAGAATTTTGCTGCCAGGGTTTTACATCGCATAAAACAGACAAATCCGTCATCTCCATTTTTATACGGCTTAACTGTTCGTCACTGTAATGAACAACAACTTCCCTTGCGCCTGCCTCATAAGCCGTTTTTGCGCAAAGGCGAACCAAATCCGCCGCATAAATAGGGGCGTTGATTATGAGGGTTTGCCCCTTTTGGATATTAACGCCGGCCAAAACCGCCATTCTTGCATATTGTAAAAGTAACTTTTCGTCCATATAACTGTACCTCTTTTTATTTATATACTACATATTACCACAAACTGCGGATTATTGCAAAAGTATTAACACTTTAAGTGCAATATTGTTTTTCAAAATATTTTTATCGTTTTTCGATAAAAATATCTTGACTTTTGATAAATAACGTTTTATAATCAAGCCATAACATAAAGGAGATTAACCATGGAAAGACATAATGCAAGCTTAAAAATTTCAATAATCTGCGTAAAAGTATTCACTCTTGCAATGATTGTTATCGCCCTGTTTGCCCCTAAAATTTTTTCTCGGCTTATAGAATTAAGAATTGCCTATTTAGGCGGCAAACTCCACTGCTTTTTGCGGAGCACATATATTTTGTGTGTGCCTCGGGCGGTTGTACTTGCCGGTCTTTACAAATTGCTTACAAATATACAAATGGGTGATGTTTTTACAGACGAAAACACCTGTATTTTAGGCAGAATTTCAATTTGCTGCTTTGTAGCTGCCGCAATCTGCCTTGCCAGCCGGCTGTACTACCTGCCGTTTTTGATTTTATTTTTCGCTGCCGGATTTGTAGGCCTTATTTTGCAGGTTGTTAAAAATGTTTTTCGGCAAGCTGTGGCAATTAAAGCCGACAACGATTTTACAATATAGGTGACTGCCATGAGTATTATAGTAAATATTGATGTTATGATGGCCAAAAGAAAGATGAGTGCCGGCGAATTAAGCGAAAAAGTAGGCATTACCCCTACAAATCTTTCAATATTAAAAAACAACAAGGCAAAAGCCATCAGATTTTCCACACTGGAAGCCTTGTGTAAAGCTTTGAACTGCCAGCCGGCGGATATTTTGGAATATTCCCCTGAGGACTGATTTTAGGAGGTACTTTTATTATGAGCGAAATTACCGTAAATAAAATAGAAAAGAAGAAAAA
The DNA here is from genome assembly GCA_934526065.1 of uncultured Oscillospiraceae bacterium. Classification (GTDB taxonomy): domain Bacteria; phylum Bacillota; class Clostridia; order Oscillospirales; family Ruminococcaceae; genus RGIG3102. The sequence goes on along the minus strand of CAKSZX010000001.1, from coordinate 350,767 downwards.
CACCGCTGAACTTGATAAATATGACTGTGGTTTTTCCGTTGTATGCATTATACTGGGCAAAATGTACACAAATCTGATGTTTCATGATTTAGGTTACTTTTGGGGCATTTTACAGTCAAGGCAAATTGCATTTGCACTATACACTTTCCTGTATGTTGCCGCCGTAGACCTTTACGGCAAGGCAAAAGCCGCAAAACCGGCCAAAGAAACGATATTTTGGCTTTTTGCAATGTTTTTAATGTGTACATTTATTCCAATGCAAAACGCCGATATACCTTGGTTACTTTTGCAAACCATGCTTGCCATGTATTTTTCATACAGTTTCGGCAACGGATTCTTCAAAGGTGAAACATCAAATTATTTTGTAGGGGATTGTTTAAATATAGTCTATATGTTTTTCTCACGGTTTTTCGGTATATTCAAAATAATTTTTCGGGTAATTAAAAAAGCCATAAACATCACAGCCGGAAAAATTAAAGAAAAAAACAATTTAATCACTGTTTTGGCAGGGCTTTTGATAGGTCTTGTATGCCTTGCCGGAATACTGCCCCTTTTATCTCAGGCGGACGAAAATTTTTTGTCCTCATTTTTGGGATTGAGAAAAATTTTATCCCATATTTTTGCAAGGCTTTCTTTAAATATATTTAACCTTATTTTTGATTTATTCACCGCCCTGCCGGTGGCCTGCTGTATTTTCTCCTTAAACTACAACAGCTTTAATAAGGACGATATTCACTGTTTAAAAAAAGAAAAATTAGATAAATCCGCCGAAACGGCTAAGGTTATCCCAAACCTTACCATTAAAACCGCCATTTGTATGATAAACATCGTGTATGCCATATTTATGGCCGCCCAGTTTAGGTATCTGTTTTCCGCCTTTGCAGGCAAACTCTACGGCGGTATGACATATGCCCAATATGCAAGAAGCGGATTTTTCCAACTTTGCGCCGTATGCGCCATAAACGGCTGTGTAATCGCTGCCGCACACTTTACAGGTAAAGAGAGAAACGGCAGCCGGCTGAAAAGGCCTGTGATTGTTATGTGCCTGTTATCCCTTTTGTTACTTTGCACCGCCGGGGCAAAAATGGCAATGTACATTGCCGCATACGGACTGACACCAAAAAGAATTATAAGCTCATTGTTTTTGCTGTGGCTTATGGTTGTATTTGCCGGAATAATTGTAAGCAGATACCGCCAATTTAATCTTGTAAAAATTTTTCTCTTTACCCTTGTGGCAATGTTTGAACTTATCCTTTGCTTTAATTTACAGACAATAAGCAATGATTTCAACAAGAAAGCAGGCTTTAACGACGATCAGGGCAATTCTGTCGAGATGGCGCTGTATGAAGATTATCACGAAAATTGGTAATTTATTCAATAAGCGATTGACTTTTCCCTCGAAAAAATATACAATGTAGCTATATTATTGATTAAGGGGTACAAAATGAAAGCAAGAATACCAAAACACAGAGAATTTATTATTTCCTTTGCGGAAGATTACGAAAAGCAGGACGAATGTTGGGAAAAGTTGCAAAAAATTCTTGACGATTACAAAGCAGAGGGTAAATCCGTTTATACAAAGACCTTTATTGAGGACAATGAGGACAAAGTAAAGGCTTTGCAGCAGGAATATGAATTCAATTACACCATTGAGGAAAAATAAAACTATGCAGGCATAAAGTATGCCTGCATTTTTTGGAGGAATTATGGAACTTTTTGACAGCCACGCTCACTATGAGGACGCAATGTTCAACGGTGACAGAAAAGAAAGGCTTGAACATTTAAGAGACACCGATGTTAAATATATACTGAACTGTTGCAGTGATGTATCGGTTTTTGACACGGTAATTGACATTGTAAACAACTTTGATTTTGCCTACGGCAGCATAGGCATACACCCCCATTGGGTTTGCGAAACACCGGATGATTATCTTGATAAAATAAGAGAACTTGCCAAAAACCCGAAAATCGTAGCCATAGGAGAAATGGGTCTTGACTACTTTTGGCAAGAACCGAAAGATTTGCAAAAGAAAATTTTCACCCGGCAGTTGGAACTTGCAAAAGAGCTTAATATGCCGGTAATTATCCATGACCGTGATGCCCACCGGGATTGTATTGAAATTTTACGCAAGTACAAACCACAAGGCGTTTTGCACAGGTTTGGCGGCCCGGTAGAAATGCTTAAAGAAGCTATGGACTGGGGCATGTATGTCAGCTTTAACAACGATCTTACCTACCCTGCATGGAACAAACCCCACATCGACTGCCTTATGGCAACACCTTGGGACAAACTGCTAATAGAAACAGACTGTCCTTACGCACCGCCTTTTGAGAGAAAGGACGACAGATGCGAATCTTACGATGTTGCAAATGTTGTGAAAGAAATTGCCAAACTACGCAATGTAAGCGAAGAATTTGTGGCAAAAATCTCCCTGGAAAACGCAAAAAAAATTTACAGAATAGACAGATAAAATTTAGGCGCCCAAATTTTGGGCGCTTTTAGTTTTATATGCGTTTGCTTTTTATAAGTCTTATGTCTTTGCCGAAGAAATTTAAGAATACGCATGTACCCAGTATTCTGGAAGAAATTTTTTCGCCGTATCTCTTGGACAATTCGTTCTGGGATGCAATGTTAGTTGTATAAATCGTCGGGCGATTTTGTATCATTCTTGTATTTACGATATTGTACATAATTCCCAGAGAATAAGATGACAGAGTTTCTGCCCCCAAATCATCTAAAATAAACAAATCGCAGTCCAAAATATCCGTCAGAATATCATCCTCTGTATATCGAGCTTGGTCGATTTTGCCGAAAAGTACCTGTGCCGATGCATACATAACGGTGTATTTCTTTTCCATTACCTCTTTTGCTATGGAGCATGCCAAATGGGTTTTACCCAAGCCGGAAGAACCTATCAACAAAAGACTTTTGCTGTTTGGGGTGAAATTAGCCGCATAGTCTTTACAATAATTGTAAGCCGCCTCCATAGATTGGTAAGGTATTATACTCCTTTTTCCCACTTGCAGCGGCTCTTTCGGATAATAGCTTAAATCAAAACTCTCGAAATCCGCCTTAGGAGCCGGAGAAAGTTTTGTAAATTTGTTCTGTTTCAGCTTTATAATCTCATCGGTTACACAGCTGCAAACCCTGCCGTTTACGAAACCGGTATCTTTGCACTTATTGCAATAAAACTTGCGTTCAAGGGCGTTTTCCGGGTAGCCGGCAGCTTTCAGCAGGGCTTTTTCTTTCTTTCTCAAAGCCTCAATTTTCTTTTTTATTTCCGCCTTTTTGCCGTCGTCCTTTTTTATAATGGCCCGGGCGCTGTCCGCGCCGAGGGTTCGTATCTCCTCTTCTATATCCTTGATTTCCGGCACAGATTCAAATATTCTGTCCCTTTGTTCGGTAAAGTCGGCCAAGACTTCAAGTCGCTTAAAATCCACATCGGAAAAAACCTGTGAATATCCCTCAGCCATAATTACTCTCCTTTGTCATAAACAGGTAAAATGTCCATTCCGTTAAGCATAACATCATCCTCTTCGGGTATGTCTTTTACCGCCGGGCGCCGAGAATATTCCTTTACATCCTCCGGCTTTGTGTATCCCTTTTGTGACCAAGATTTTAAAATACCGTTACAGTACCTGATATTGATGTTTATGCCGCATGCGTCCTTTGCCCGCTTTATCATCTCATTGGACATATTCAGCTTTTCGCCCCAGCCGTCAATAATGGTTTTCTCGCTGGTTGTAAGCTTATCTTCGTCAAGCCCGAAAAATCTTGCCACTTCTCTGTATCTGATTTCACGGTCGTGCATAATTTTAAGATATTCTTCCGCCTTGTCCAAACTTTTGATGCCTTTTTTCTCATATAAATTTGAAATAATTTTTGCAATATATGACGGGCCTTTTGAACGGGGCGCATAAAACATTGTCAAAACCAATATGACCTCTACCGGGATACCCTTCCGCAGATAAAGATCCATATATGTATTCGTCACCTTTTCGTTAAGCGGGCCGCCGAAAATTCCCTGCAACTGTGAAAGCAGAATTCCGACCTCCGGATAATCGTCGGAAATTTTCAAAATCTCCCGCCGGGTCAAAAGTCTCTTTCTCGGCTTGTCAAAAGATGATTCTATTGGCAAAACAAGGCCCTTATCCCGCCAAAACAGCAAAGCCGACTGGGCGGCCGCAACCGTAATTTGCAGCCTTCCTGTTATGTCCGCCAAATTTATCTCGCCTTTTTTTAGCACATACAATATAACTTTGAGGTCGTTTTCCTTGGCGGAATATAAATTGTCAAAAACAGCCATAGGAACCTCTGGTCCTATGACTGCCTGTTTCAAAAGTTGAAACTCCATATTATTTACTTACCCTTACTTTTTCTGGCAGTCTGTTTTTCGTGCATTTTATCAGCAATGTCGCCACGCCTGTAAAACAAGTACAAGCCAAAGCACACAAATACGCCTGCAATAAGACGGAACATATACTGTATGCTGTTAAATGCCGACATATCCAAATTGAAAATACCGTTTCCGCCCGCACCCATAACAAATGCAAATATGGCGTAAACCACAAAGACGATTGTCATTCTCAACTCCGGTTTCATTTTAATTTTACTCATAAACATAATAATAAAAGCGCAGGTTATAAAAGCTGTTATCGGCGCTGTTATAATGTAAAGCTGAATGTTGTTCATTTAATATCCTCCGAAAATCTTCTACTGAATATTGTATAATTTTTTTGTCGTTATGTCAATGTAAAACCCACTTTCCTTTGTGAATATTTAATGTTAATTATTGTTCAATATAACTAAATGTGATTTAATCACCGAAAAAAGTCGGTTATTGGTGTTAATATAGAACTGCAAAACATATAAGAGAGGTTTGATTATTATGACTTATACAAGAAGAAACAAAGGCACATGTTCAAGACAGACAACAGTTGTTATTGAAGACGGCATTTTGAAAGATATTGAAATCGTCGGCGGTTGCGACGGCAATATCAAGGGTGTTATTTCCCTTTGCAAAGGCATGAAGGCAACAGATGCTATTGAAAGACTTAAAGGCATCACATGCGGTTTCAAGTCAACATCTTGCCCGGATCAGCTTGCTTTGTGTATTGAAGAAGCTCTTGCACAGGCTTAATTCACTGTTGAAAAGAGGCTTTTATGCCTCTTTTTTATTTTTAAACAATTTTGTATCATTTTGCAGACAAAAGAAGCAAAAATAAACTAAATTTTGTATAAAATGTATTGCATTTCGGGTAATATTGTGTTAAAATATTATCAATAAAAAAATATTTTATTCCATGAGGAGGATATTACAATGGGATATTTTACAGGTAAAACCGTTATTATCACAGGCGCAGGCCGTGCTGTTCTTTCAGACGGCAAATGCGGCTCTATCGGTTACGGCATCGCAACAGCTTACGCAAAAGAGGGTGCCAATTTGGTTATCACAGGCCGTAATGTTAAAAAATTGACAGACGCCAAAGAAGAACTTGAAAAACTTTACGGTATTAAAGTTTTGGCAGTTCAGGCCGACATCAACGCAGGCGCAGACAACGAAGCCGTTGTTGCAAATGTTGTAAAACAGACAATGGATGAATTTGGCAGAATTGATGTTTTGATCAATAATGCACAGGCATCGGCATCCGGTGTTACACTTGCCGAGCACACAACAGAACAGTTCAATCTTGCTTTGTTCTCAGGCTTGTACTCAACATTCTATTACATGAAAGCTTGCTACCCGTACCTTTGCGAAACAAAGGGCAGCGTTATTAACTTTGCATCCGGCGCAGGCCTTTTCGGCAACTACGGCCAGTGCTCTTACGCAGCAGCAAAAGAGGGTATTCGTGGTCTTACCCGTGTTGCGGCAACAGAATGGGGCAAAGACGGTGTAAATGTAAACATCGTTTGTCCTCTTGCATGGACATCACAACTTGAACAGTTCCAGCAGGCATATCCTGACGCATTCAAGGCAAATGTTAAGATGCCTCCTATGGGTCACTATGCAGACGCCGAAACAGAAATCGGCCGTGTTTGCGTACAGCTTGCTTCACCTGACTTTAAGTACATGACAGGCGAAACAATCACATTGGAAGGCGGCCTCGGTCAGCGTCCATAATGTGGTTGTCGGTGAATTTTCACCGGTACACAAATATTTAGAATAAAATTCCCCGGAATTTTGATATGCACCCCAAAGGCCAGGCGCCTTTGGAGGTGTTTTTTTTATGGGCAAAACAGGAAGAAAACAGTGAAAAATTTAAAAGCGTTGACACTTTCATTGATAAATTAAAGAAATTTATCTGTTACTGCAACAATTAACCTATTTACTTAAAACTAAAAAGAATGAGCCCGGCAGAATACCGAACTCATTCAAACGCAATTCAATATTTAATTTTTCTAAACCTTGGGGTCACTTTAAAATCGAGAGATTTTATTATACAAAAACATCAAGGTCCTGTCCGTTGTGAACTTCACCGTCATAAACAGAGCGAATTTCTTCCAAAATTGCATATTCTCTGTCCTTAATATGTTTTGTCATGTTTATACTGTTGTCAAAAATCATCGTGTGATATATTCTGTGATATGTAATAAGCTGTTTAGGCTTAATTTCATTGCACATCTTGCCTAAGGCAACAGATGAAGTATGCACCGATGAATGGTATTTCTGCCAATGCTCTGCCCTTTGGGCCAAACCGCCGTCATAATAAACTTCATGAAGAAGAATATCACACCCCTTTGCCTTATCCACCATAAGCTGTGTGGGGCAGGTATCACCGGAAATCACTATAACCTTATCCGGCGTCGTAAATTTAAAACTGTAACATTCCAGAGTTCCGTGAAGGGCTGTAAACGCCTCAACAGTCACAAGCTCGTCCTTGTACACATATCCGTTATATATTTCGGTAACATCGGTTTTGTATCCGTTTTCATTTCCCTGTTCATCACCGTGTAATCTAAAATCAACATCAACCTTATACGCATCCGAGATGCAGTCCACCATGTGCTTCATTCCCTTTGGCCCGTAAATTTTAAGCGGTTCGTTTCTTGTAAGCACCCATGGCGTGAAAATCAAATCCGCAAGGCCGGTGGTGTGGTCGGAATGCAAATGGGTGCAGAAAGCCACTGTTAAATTTCGAGGATTTAACTGTTCTATGCCCATTGAAAACGCCTTTGTGCACTGCCTTACAACTCCCGCACCAAAATCCACAAGGTATGCCTTATCGTCCACCGTTACTGCTACAGCCGGTCCGCTTGCCCACGGTTCGGCGTTAGGTGTGCCGGTGCCCAATAATATCAATTTTGTTCTGCTCATATTTTCCCCATTTAAATTTCTTATAATATTTTACACATATAATAACACAAACAGTAAAAATTTACAAACCTTTTCAAATACAAAAACCCTGCCTTGCGGCAGGGTTAAAATTATTTTGTAAAACCGATTATCTGATGTTTGGAATATGAATTGCTTTAACAGGACATTCGTTTGCACACTGTTCGCAAGCAATACAAAGTTCCTGGTCAATTCTTGCAAGGTTGTTTACAACGGAAATAGCGTTTGTAGGACAAACCTTTGTACACTTCATACAACCGATACAGCCTGTTGAGCAAACCTTTCTGGTAAGGGCACCCTTGTCTGCATTGTGGCAAAGTACAACAGGATTTACATCGTCCGGTATCATGTCGATAACATGTTTCGGGCAGGCTCTTGAACAAGCACCACAACCTGTACACTTGTTGTTATCAACCAAGGCAACGCCGTTTACAATGTGGATTGCATCAAACTGGCAAGCGGCAACACAGTCGCCGAAGCCAACGCAGCCGTAAGCACATGCAGATGGGCCGGCAAACATTTTTGCGGCGGCGGCACAAGATGTGATACCCTGATATTCGTACTTTTTAGTTGTGTTAAAGTTAAAGCCCTGGCAGGCAACAACGGCTTTTTTAGCCTCTGTCTTACCTGCTTTAACGCCCATAACCTTACTTACGGCTTCGGCTGCATTTGCACCGCCCGGAACGCAACAGTTAGTTGGGGCTCTGCCCTCAACAACTGCCTTTGCATAGTCGGCACAACCGGCGAAACCACAGGCGCCGCAGTTTGCACCCGGAAGAACTTCGGTAACAAGACCGATTCTTTCATCCTCCGGCACATAGAGAACTTTGGCGGCGATAACAAGCATCAATGCGGCGATAATACCCATTGCGCTTATAATTATAATTGCAGTAACAATACTATTCATTATCCTAACCCCTCCTTAAATAGCACCAAAGAGGCTTTCGATAAGACCGCCGAAACCGCTGAATGAAAGAGCGGCAAGTGAGGCGGAAACCAAAGTGATTGGCAAACCCTCAAATGACTTAGGCGGTTTTGCATATTCAAGAGTGCTTCTTACGCCTGTAAACAGCACCATTGCAATCAAATAACCTACGCCGGCGCCAAGTGAACCTATCATGCTTTCAACAAAGTTGTAACCGTTGTCGATGTTAAGCATTGTAACACCCAAAATAGCACAGTTTGTTGTGATAAGTGGCAGATAAATGCCCAAAGCACTGTGAAGAGCTGGCAAGAATTTTTTCAAAATAAGTTCTACAAGCTGTACCAAAGCGGCGATAACAAGAATAAAGCTGATTGTTTCAAGATATTCAAGCTTGTTTGGAACAAGAAGTTTGTAGTAGATAGGGTATGTTACGGCTGTTGCCATAAGCATAACGAAAATAACGGCAACTGACATACCTACCGATGAATCCAATTTTTTGGAAACGCCCAAGAACGGACAGATACCCAAAAACTTAACCAAAATGTAGTTGTCAACAAGAACCATGCTAAAGAATATAGCTGCAAGTCTCATCATTATGCGTTACCTCCTTCAACCTTTTCCTCAGGCGCACAAGCGTAAGAGCAACCGAGGCAACCGCCCGGGCAAGCCTGACCGTCTGCAAGTTTTGACGGCTTGGCAATGTCGAGTTTAACTGCCGCAGCCATAAGAACACCGAATACGAAGAAGCCGCCCGGTGAACGAGCCAAAATGCCCAAAGGTGCAAAGTTCAAAATCTGAATACCGAAAAGTGAGCCTGCGCCCAAGAATTCACGAATTGAACCCATGATTGTAAGTGTAAGTGTAAAGCCGAGACCCATACCGAGACCGTCAAGTGCGGAGTCGATAACATTATTTTTTGAAGCGAAAGCTTCCGCACGGCCGAGAATAATACAGTTAACAACTATAAGCGGCAGGTAAACGCCCAAAGCGGCGTCAAGTTCCTGCGCATAAGCTTTAACAAACATTTGAACGATAGTAACAAAACCTGCGATAACTGTGATGTAAGCAGGAATTCTTACCTTGTCCGGAATAATTTTTCTGAGTGCAGAAATGGCAGCATTTGAACAAATAAGAACAAATGTTGCGGCAAGACCCATACCGATACCGTTTACGGCAAGTGTTGTAACGGCAAGTGTAGGGCAAGTACCAAGTACCAATCTTAAAACCGGGTTTTCTTTTATAAGGCCTTTGGTAACCAAGTGCAATTTATTATTTTTTTCCATAGTTTCCAACTTCCTTTCCGATTATTTGCTTGCGATTGCTGCGGCAAGTGCCCGCTTAAATCCGTCTGATGTAAATGTTGCGCCTGCAACACCGTCAATATCTGCGGAATTAGCCTGTTTTGCCTCTTCAATCAATTTAGGGAGAACCTCACCTGCCGGTGATGTGTCTTCCATATCGCCTTTTTCTACAACGATTTCGTTAATTGTGCCGTCATCATTAAATGACACAACAACTGCCAATGTATCACCGCCGAAACCGGTTGCTTCGCCTCTTACACCGCCTGCAAGTTCAACTTTTGCAGAGCCGTCTGCATAAGCGGAAAGAATTGTCTTAACGGCATTCTTAATGCCGTCTGATGTGATTGTTGCCCCAGCAAGACCATCAACATCTGCGGAGTTGTTCCGAACAATCCGTTCTGTAACAGGTGTGATTGCATCACCAGCAGGTGATGTGTTTTCGTTGCTGTCGCCATTAACATTAACAGCGGTAATTTTGCCATCCTCGATAGTTACGGTAACGGTCATATCTCCGCCAAAGCCCTCTGAAACCGTTGAGTAATCATTGCCAGTAACGGTAACAGCCGGAACATCATCCTCAACAACGCCCAAGGCGTACTGGTTAAATGCTTTTCTTGCGGCGTTGAGAGCCTTAATTGTGGCCTTTGAGGAAATTGTAGCGCCTGAAATCATATCAATGTTATCAGGTGTAAGTTCATCATTGTGGCCTTTAAATTGAGCCTGGAACCAATCCTCTTCAACCTTTGCGCCAAGACCTGCTGTTTCACTCTGTGAAAGAACCTTTGCGCCTACGATTGTGCCCTCGGCATCAAATGCGGTCATCCATTCAATATCTCCGCCGTAACCCTTTGCGGCAGATGTAACAACATAACCTACATTGTTGTCAGAGCTGTAAACCTTGTTTACATTTTCCATTTCCACGCCTTCTACCTCTGTGAAGCTTGTGGCGTCCGGAAGAAGCTCCAAAAGAGCCGCCTGTTCTGCTTTAAGAGCATTTTCGGCAATAATAGGAGCAGTGATGTTGTTTGTAACAGCCAAAAGACCTGAAACAACAAGACATATTGTAAAGAGAACCACAACAGGTTTAATCATATTATCCCATGTTGAGTTTTTCTGTTTGTTAGCCATTATTTTGCCTCCTTAACTTTTTTAGGAGCGCCCAACGGATGCTGTCTTGAAGCACGGTTTACATAAGGCAACAAAAGGTTCATAAGCAAAATTGCGTAGGAAACACCCTCTGTCATAGAGCCGAACTTTCTGATTATAACCGTGATAAGACCAAGACATACGCCATAAATGAGCTTGCCCTTTGTTGTGTAAGGTGTGGTTGTGTAGTCTGTTGCCATAAATACGGCACCCAAAAGCAAACCGCCGCCCAAAACATATACAACCGGGTTTACTCCCAAAATTGCCGCAAATACGGCAACTGTTGCAACATATGTTACCGGAACAACCGGGCTGATAACCTTTGTGGCAACAAGGAACACAAAGCCGATAAGGATTGCAAGTGCGCTTGTTTCACCCAAAACACCGCCTGTTGTACCGATAAACATATCGGTAATGTTAGGCACTGTGCCTGCGGCATACTGCGCAAGAGGTGTTGCGGATGCAACTGCATCGCCTGAGAATGTCTTAGGGAACACAAAGTTTGTCATTTCTGTTGCGTAAGAAATGCTCAAAACAATTCTGCCAACCAATGCAGGGTTTGCAAAGTTGAAGCCTATACCGCCGAAGAGCTGTTTTACAACAACAATGGAAACAAGTGCGCCTACAACAATCATCCAAAGAGGCATTGTTGAAGGAACGTTGAATGCAAGAAGAACACCTGTTACAACAGCCGACAAATCGGATACGGTAATCGGTTTCTTCATAAGTTTTTCATATCCCCGTTCAAATGCAACACAAGCTATAACAGATGTTGCAATTCTGAGCAAAGAGCCGATACCGAAAAACAATACGGAAGCGATCATAACCGGAACTGTGGCAATGATTACTTTAAGCATAATTGACTGTGTTGTCTCTTTGCTTGTGATATGTGGTGATGATGATACGATAAGTTTCATTCTTATTTAGCCGCCTTTCTCAAAAAGTCTTTTGCCTCTTTCATAGTCTGGGCTACCGGGCGTTTTGCCGGGCAAACATAAGAGCAGCTGCCGCATTCCATACAAAGGTCGGCATACAATTCTTTGATTGCGTCTGCGTCTTTAATTGAAAGAGCCAAGGCGATTTCAACAGGTGCAAGACCCATCGGGCAAGCGGCAACACATCTGCCGCAGCGAATACATGGGTTAGCCGCAGGCAAAACTGCCTTTTCCCTGCCGAATACTATAATGGCGTTTGTCTGTTTCAAAATCGGCATTTCGTCGCTTGAAACAGCTGTGCCCATCATCGGGCCGCCGTACAAAATTTTGCCGGCTTCTTCTGTGTAACCGCCGCAAAATTCAATAACATCCTTAATAGGTGTGCCGATTACAACTTCAACATTCTGTGCTTTTGCAACAGCGTCGCCGTCAACGGTGATTCTCTTTGTTATCAAAGGCATACCTGTTGCAAGGTATCTGCCTACAAAACCTGCAGAGGCAACATTCATAACGATAACGCCTACATCTGCCGGCAAGCCGCCCTTAGGAACTTCCTTGCCTGTAACGCTTTCGATAAGAATTTTTTCTGCGCCCTGTGGGTAAACGCTTGGCAATGTCTTAACTTCAAAGCCGTCAAGACCTTTGCAAAGCTCGCTCATCTTTTTGATTGCCTCAGGCTTGTTTGCCTCAATGGCGATAACAACCTTTGCAATGTTAAGATACTGCTTAACAGCCTTTGCGCCCTCGATAACATCTGCGCTGTTTTCTATCATTTCACGATAGTCTGCCGTGATGTAAGGTTCGCACTCTGCGCCGTTGATAATCAATGTATCAACATCGTCCAAATTCTTTGGGCTGAGCTTAACGCTTGCAGGGAAACCTGCACCGCCGAGACCAACAAGTCCGCTGGCTTTAATTGCTTCGATAAAGCTTGCATAGTCAGTAACTACCGGCGGTTTAACATTTTCACTTACGGTCTGCCGGCCGTCTGTGTCTATAACAACTACCTGAGTTTTATTACCGTTTGGCATCATAAGTTCGTCAACAGCAAAAACTTTGCCGCTAACCGGTGAATGTACCGGGGCGGAAACAAAGCCGCCGGCTGTGCCGATAACATCGCCAACCTTAACTTCTGTACCTTTCTTTACACAAGCAACTGCCGGAGCGCCAATGTGCATTGACATGGCAACCGAAACCCTTTTCGGCACCGGCATTTTAACAGTTTCACAGTTCTCAGTGTTTTTGTTGTGAGGCACTTTTGCGCCGCTTGCACTGCGAACAAGTTTTTTAAATACTGCCACTTATATAATCCTCCTTAAAAAGACCTTTCGGTCACTTTTTCAAATACATATTTTAGCATTTATTTTTTAATATTTCAATAGCAAATAAGGTGTTTTAGCCGTTACAGCCTCAAAAAATAAATTTTTACCGATAAAATATTTATTTTTTGTAAAATTCTCTCATTGCTATGTACTTTACGGTGAAAAATGTGGTATAATAATTTTAAAGAAATTAAACGACAGAGGTCAAACAGTTGCAAAACATTATTTACAAAAGCCGGGGACAAATCCCCTGGGATACGCAAAGCGCATTTAAAGCTACAAATTACAAATCTCGGTGCGAAGAACACATGGTTTATTGCTATTTAAAAAGCTATGTTCACGGCGCCGATTTGGTAATTTGCACATATTGTTTTACGGCCGAGCCGGAAAAAAATGCCGACATATCACTGTATCTCAACTTAAACCCGGAACTTGGCAAAACACTTTGTTTGAACTTCGGCTTTGACAATTTGGAAAATGTTTATTTTACCGACGGCGAAAAAATATCTGCCGACGGAATAAACCTTGAATGTTTTAAAGCCAATGACGAACAGGGCTTTTACTGGTGCGGACAGATTACAATCAGTCGGCATAAAATAAAACAGCTGTTTGACACAGTGCCGGAAGAAAAAAGCGTTATAACAATCAATTTTGTCAAAACCTTTGAAAACGGCGATTTTTGCGCCTTGGCCGGTGCCCCGGCCGGGGAAAATTACAAGCCGGAAGACAATTTTGAAACATTTGTTATACTAAATTACTGATGCGGAGGTTTTTATGAAAAAATTATTCAAGCTTATTGCAGCTCTTGCCACATTTGCCGTGTTCTTCGGTGCCGCCGTAAACTATTTAATCGGCCGCACAAAGACGGAGTACATCAACATCGACGATAATGAGCCGGATTACTTTTGTTAAAATTTGGGAACACCCATTATAAAAGGAGATAAAATTATGTCAATTAAAAGATACGAACCAAACGGAAGATATTCCAGAGTTGTTGAAAACAACGGTATTCTCTACCTTTCCGGCCTTGTTTGCAAAAACCCGGACGGCGACATCAAGCAGCAGACAGCGGAAGTTTTGGAGAGAATTGAAGAAACTTTGAGCAAATACGGCTCGGATAAAGAACATATCCTTACAATGACCCTTTACCTTGCTGATATGTCGCTGTTTGGCGAGATGAACAGCGTTTACGACGCTTGGGTTTCAAAGGAAAACCGGCCTACAAGAGCCTGTGTTCAGGCAAAACTTGCCGGTGAAGAATTTCTTTTGGAAATTGTCTGCACTGCAGTTGTAAAATAAGCCCGTAAAAGCTGTTATACATAATATAGTATATTAAAAGCGCAACCCCATAAAACGGTTGCGCTCTTTTTTACACACAAAAAAGCAAAGCCGATAATTTCGGCTTTGTTTTTGCTGTATTTACCGTTTAATTAGTTTTCTGCTTTTCTCTTTTTCATAAGCACAACCAACGCAACAATAACAACCGCCGCTATTTCAGTAACAAGCTCTGTCTCATTTTTCTTTAATAAGACCATCGGCTTCTTCTTCAAAATATATGCCTATAAAAATATGCACCTCCGAAAGTGTCTGTCTTTCAAGGTGCATATTCGGTTTAATATTTGTTTTAATCAACCATTGTCTTTTTCAAGATTAAAAGCAATGTTAAGTGGGCCGTCTGTAGGAATATCAACGCTGTCAACGCCAACGTTTGAAAATTCGCCGTCTACATAAAAAGCCCAGTATGTGTGGTCTGTATCCCAATCGGCTTTAATGCCGTTTACGGTGTCAACAAAAAGGCCGTAATCGCTCTCACTGCCTGTGGCAATGCTTGTTTCACGAAGCATATCGCCTACTGTTTCGGCGTCTGTCTTTACTGTGATAACAACACTCTTGTCCTCTGCTGTAACTGTCATTTCAACAGTTTTTTCGCCCTCGCCTACTTCGGCATTTTCCGTGTAAGTGGCGGTTGCCCAAAGGCCTTCAACAGCCTGTGAAACAGATGACTGCTCAGCGGAAGATGAATCCGGTGTTGAGGATGCGCTGTTTGAACAAGCAGCAAAAGAGAGCACCAAAGCAAGTGAAAGTGCCAATGATAATAATTTTTTCATTTTTCTTATCTCCTGTATAATTTTTATTGCCTTGTCGATTTTAATTTAAAACCCAAAGCTTAAAAAGTGATTATGCGGTTTACGCCCGTACCCTGTCAGGGCACAACCACATACTCACATAGGCAAAATAAAAGCCCGCTTGCATAGGCAAACAGGCGCAATAACCCCTTGTGGGTACTTTGCCTTCTTTTGCCCAAGACAACAGATAACGTATGTATCGACAGACAGGCATCCCGACTTAACGCATAGCGCATACGGTAATGGCTGTTGCGGCGGATTCTGACCGCCTTCCCCTGATTCAAGAGTTTTGCTCAAGAAAGCCTATGGCCCTGCCGACTTTTAAATTGTAAAGCTATAATATCACATTATTTTTTATTATTCAATAGAAAAAGGCGGATTTTTAAGGATAAAATCACAAATCCGCCTTTTTATTGTCTATTTTGTTTTTACATATCCTCGTCGCTGTCGCCGGACAATGTGCCTTTACTCCGTGCGGTGAGATATGCGTTCAAAAAGCCCTGAATATTGCCGTCCATTACGGAATCAACCCTTGAATCCTGATATCCTGTGCGGTGGTCTTTAACCAATGTGTAAGGCATAAATACATAGCTGCGTATCTGGCTGCCCCAGGCAATTTCTTTCTGCACGCCCTTGATATCTTCGATTTTTTCAAGGTGTTCTCTCTCTTTGATTTCCGCAAGTTTTGAACGGAGCATCTTCATACAGGTCTCTCTGTTCTGTAACTGGCTTCTCTGAGTTTGACAGGAAACAACTATACCTGTAGGCAAGTGAGTAAGTCTTACGGCAGATGATGTTTTGTTGATGTGCTGACCGCCGGCACCGGAAGAACGGAAAACATCCATCTTGATATCTTCATCTCTGATAACGATTTCCATATCATCCTCAATTTCCGGCATAACTTCGCAGGAGGCGAAAGATGTGTGTCTTCTGCCCTTGGAGTCAAAAGGCGAAACCCTTACAAGACGGTGTACGCCGTGTTCGCTCTTTAAAAAGCCGTAGGCATTTTCACCCTCTACGGTAAATGAAACAGATTTTATACCTGCCTCGTCCCCTTCAAGATAATCAACGGTTTGTGTTTTGTAACCCACAGATGTGCAATATCTTGTGTACATTCTGAAAAGCATTTCACACCAGTCCTGGCTCTCTGTGCCGCCTTCACCGGCATGGAGAGTGATAATTGCGTTTTTGGAATCGTACTCGCCTGTAAGAAGTGTGGTAAGACGCAAATTTTCAACTGCCTGTACAAATTTATCGGAAATTTCAACGATTTCTTTTTCAAGTTCTTCATCTTCCATTTCTTCGTACATTTCGATTAAAGTTTCGTAATCGTCCCGCATGGAATTAAGCTTGTCAATGCCGTCTTTTTTCTTTTTTAATCCGTTTATCTTTGCGATAATGGAATTTGCCCTCTCCCGGTTCTGCCAAAAATCAGGCTGGTGAGTGTGCATTTCAAGCTCCTCGATTTCGTTTGAAAGCCTTTCATAACCAAGACCCTTTGCCAATTCGGCAATCTGCGGTCTTGTATCATTTAATATTTTTTTATAATCATCAATTATTATCATTATTTACCCCAATATTTCACATTTATTTGCTATATATATTATAGCTGAAAAATCTTATATAGTAAAGTGTTTGTTTCTTTACATATGCGATTTTTTTATGTATAATAAAAAATATGCTATAAAAATGCATTATTTGGGAGTAATTTGGTATTATGTTTAACTATAAAAATCAGACTTGCCCTGTGTGCGGCGAGACTTTTAAAGAAAATGACGATATTGTTGTCTGCCCGGATTGCGGCACCCCTTATCACAGACGGTGCTGGGCAAAAAACGGCAGTTGCGTAAACGCCGACAAACACGGCACCGGATTTGAGTGGAAGCCTTTGTTTATCTCCGGTGTAAACGATGAACGGAATGTTGCCGATATAACCTGCCCTAACTGCGGTCGGAAGATGCCCCGGGACACCTTGTTCTGTGAAAACTGCGGCACAAAACTTGCCGGCGGCGAAATGCCACAAAATGATAACGCAACGGCAAATCCGAATAACGGCCGGTTTGGCTCACCTTTTGACAATGAAAATTACAAGGCTCAGGTGGAGCGTCGGTTGGCTGGTGAAATTGACGGTGTTCCGGTAAAAGACATCGCCGCATATATCGGTTTCAACGCCGGATACTATATCTATAAATTCAAAAAAATGGACAGCAACCCTAAATACAAACCTTTTAACGGCACAGCGTTTTTATTTCGGCCGCTGTGGTTTATATTCCGCAAAATGGGTAAGTGGGCTATTATAACGGCATTGATTAACGGTTTCCTCGGTATGCCGAACCTTATAGTTTCCGCAGTTCAGATAGGGGCTTTGCCTGCCACTTCCCCGCTGTATTTCAAGGGTATTGAAACGGTTGCTCTGTTGTTTTCCGTCTTAGAAATAATGATAAATATTTATATCGGCTTTAAGGCTAATGTTCTTTACAGAAAAAATGTTATAAAGGATTTAAATAAATTAAAAGCCACAAGCCGTGACGAAAACGAATACCACGAAAAAATAATAAAACAATCCGGCCCAAGCAAGGTGGGCATTGCCATTATTTGCCGGTATGCGATAATTTATATTTTCTATGTATTTTTGCTTTTCTAACTTAATATAAAATAATAAAAAGGTCGCCGAAAGCGGCCTTATTTTTTAAAAACGGCCTTTAAAATACTTGACTTATTTTACCGGGTTTGGTATAATAAATTGCTATTTAAAAATAGCGCTCTTTGCCATGTCAAAGTGGCATGGCCGAAAAGTCCATAAGGAGGTAAATACTAATGCAGAAATACGAAGCTATATTTGTTATCAGCACAAAGCAGGATGAAGAGTCCATCAAAGCTACCGTTGAAAAGTTTTCAACACTTATTTCAGAAAACGGCACATTGACTTCAGTTGACGAATGGGGCAAGAGAAAGCTTGCTTACCTTATCAACAAAGAAGCTGAAGGCTACTATGTTTTGTTCACTTTTGAAAGTGAAGCTGCTTTCCCTGCAGAGCTTGACCGTGTAAGTAAAATTACAGACGGCGTTTTGCGCTCAATGATCATTGCTCTTTAATTTGAAAGGAATACGAAAATGAATGTTGTTTGTTTAGTCGGCAGACTTATCGCCGACCCGGAACTTCGTCAGACCCCACAGGGTACAAGCGTTTGTTCTTTTGTAATTTCGGTTCAGAGACCTAACGCAAAAAAGGATGAAAACGGTTTTTATCCGTCAGACCTCATCAGATGTGTGGCGTGGCGTACAACCGGTGAATTTGTCCAGAGATATTTTGTAAAAGGTAATATGATCGGTCTCAGCGGTGCAATTCAGGTAAACCGGTACACCGACAGAGATACCGGCAAAAAACTTTCATCTTTTGAAGTTGTGGCTAACAATGTTTATTTTGTAGAAAGCAGAAACAGCGCCTCACGGGGCATGGGCACAAGTCAAGGTTACACACAGCCTGCTCCGAGAGCGACCGAAAACAGAATGTCTGCAAATTCCTTTTCAACAGGGGATTTAGACGGTTTTTCGGTAGTATCAACAGATGACGGAGATTTACCGTTTTAAAATTTAAGTAAAGGAGAAAATTCCAACCATGGAAAGAAACGATAGAGAATTCAAGGGCGGACACCCTGCAAGAAGACCTAACCGCAAAAAGGTTTGCGCTTTCTGTGCCGAAAAGGCAGAATACATTGATTACAAAGATGTTGCAAAGCTCAGAAAGTACGTTACTGAAAGAGGCAAGATTGTGCCAAGAAGAGTAACAGGTACATGTGCTTATCACCAGAGACATTTGACAACAGCTATCAAGAGAGCAAGATATGTTGCTTTGCTCCCTTACACAAACAACTAATATAATTAGATGTTCAAAAAGGCGGATTTTTCCGCCTTTTATTTTTACATATTAAATTAAAAGCAAACTTCTTTTACAAAAATACAGACCTAAGCCGATAAACCGAGCTTAGGTCTGTTTTGCTATTTGTTTAATCTGTTTTTTCAGTCGGCTCTTCACTGCTGCCGTCAACAACTTCGGATGATGAATCCGGTGGGGGTGTAGGTGTGGGAGTAGGTGTCGGTGTTGGTGTCGGAGTTGGTGTAGGCGTTGGTGTGGGTGTTGGAGTAGGTGTCGGTGTCGGAGTTGGGGTTGCCACAGGTGTGTTATCCGCAACATAAATCACCAATGTGTCTTTAAGAGTGCTTATCCTTGTGCCGGATGAAATATCCGTGCCGATAACCTTGCCGTAAGAATATTCTTTTGTTTGCGGCTTTTCGGTTACCTTATATTTTATTCCCTGTTCGTCTAAAATCTTTTTAACATCGCTTATGTCCATGCCGACAAGGCCGTCCGGAACAACCGCATACTTGTCGCCCTTGCTTATAACAAGGTAAATTGTTGTTCCCTTTTCAACAACCATATCTTTTTGAGGCTCGTAAGATATAACATAGCCCTCTTGAATATCTGCGTTGTATTCATAAGAAACATAGAAAAGGAAGTTATCGTTATACTCCTGATTTTCACTTATTTGCTTGTATGTCATACCTTTGAAATCAGGCACTCTCAACTTTTCATCATCTATAATATATGAAGATGAGTCCCCGGAATAAGAACTTTGTCCGCCGCTTTTACCTGCAAGCCCAAGTATGGCTATTGCAAATATAAGTATAACTGCCGCAACCATAATGTACGGCACATATTTTTTGTCAAAACCGGAAGGTAATTTTGCCGCCAAATTTGCCAATGGATTTTCTTTTTTAGGTTCATTTGCAGATTCTGCAACCGCTTTGTCGTCCAAAATAAGGACAAAATCTTCGATATTGTCTATTCTGTCCTCCGGGTTGGGTTTAGTGGCAAATTTAATTGCGTTTATGGCGCACTTAGGCAATTCCGGAACACGGCCGTCAAATGAATTCGGTGTGAGATTTTTGCCGGTTACAACATAGTAAAACAGTGCGGCAACGGAATAAATATCCGTGTAAAAGCCGGAAAATTGTTCAACATTATACTGTTCCGGGGCAGAAAAACCGTCATACAACTTGTACATTACATGGTCGTTTTTAACCCTTAAATCCCGAATGGCAAAATCCGTTAAAACTGCGTTGCCGTCCGGTGTAATGATAACAGTGTCGTCGCTTATACCGCCGTGGGCAAGGTTATTTTCACGCAATTTGCCCAAAAGCCGAAAAATATCCCGGAACAACCATCTTGCCTCTTTAAATGTATATGGTCTTGCCCTTTTGAGCATAGTCTTTTTAAGGCTTTCCCCTTTTACATTTTCAAGAACGGCATAAACCGTGCCGTTGGCGTTAAAAATATCGTAAATTTTCTGAATTGCCGGGCTTTCGATCTTAGCCAAAGAAATATACAAATCCCTGAAATCCAACATCAGGTTTTTGAATAAAACCTCTTTGTCCGGCTGAACCTCAACATTATCGCCGTTTCTGGGGCCTACCATAGAAACAGGCAGATACTCTTTTATAATTACTCGGCGTTGCAGGGTTTTATCATAAGCCAAATATGAAGTGCTTACGCCGTCCATATCAACAACATCCGCTATAACATAGTTGTTGAGCTTAGCTCCGTAAGGCAGTGTACCCCGAACATGGCTTCCCGACTGGTGGAAACCGCACCAAGGGCAATCCTGCCCATCACGAACAGGGCCGCCGCAGAAAATACAATTTTTTTCCGTCATAACAATACCTCTTTTAAAAGGGCTTTGCAAAGGTTAAATCGCAAAGCCCGTTATGATCCGTATTACTTTATAAACTTATTAAAGTTCAGGGAGATCCTCTTCATTTTCAAGGTTGTTCCAAACATTCTGAACATCATCATCCTCTTCAAGGTGGTCAAAAAGAAGAGCAAGCTTTCTGAGAGTTTCTTCGTCTTCAATTCTTGTGTAGTTGTTCGGAATCATTGCAGGTTCACGCTGGCTCATTTTGTAGCCCATTTTTTCAAGTTCGTCGGCAACTTCACCAACATTAGCTGTGGCAGTTGTAACCTCGATTACATCGTCTTCAAAGGAAACATCGTCTGCGCCGGCTTCCAAACAATCGTTCAAAACCTTTTCTTCGTCGTATTCTTCGTATTCGTCCTTGTCAATTACAATAAGACCCTTTTCTTCAAACATATATGAAACACAGCCGCTGGCACCTAAATTACCGCCGAATTTATCGAAGTAGTGACGCATATTTGACGCTGTACGGTTTTTGTTGTCTGTCAATGTTTCAACAATAACAGCAATACCGCCGTTGCCGTAACCTTCATAAACATTTGCCTCGTAGTTTGTTTTATCATCGTCGCCGGCCTTTTTAATGGCTCTCAACAAGTTATCCTGCGGCACATTTGCGGCTCTGCCCTTTGCAAGCAAGTCTCTCAATTTGCTGTTGTTGTTAGGGTCTGTGCCACCCTCTTTAACCGCAACGGCAATCTCTCTTGAAAGTTTTGTGAATACCTTAGCTCTTGCGGCGTCGTTTGCGCCTTTTTTTCTCTTAATTGTGCTCCACTTTGAATGTCCTGACATAATATACTCCTAAATTATTATATATAAGATTAAATTAAAATATACTTAACTGAATTATTTTACCATACAGAAAAGATATTTTCAAGTGCGGTTAAAGTTAAAACCGTGATATTTAGCACAAAAATGGAAATTTTTGCCCAATGAATAAAATTTTCCGGTCTGTTTATACTATAACTGTGAAAGGAAGTGATACCCATGACAAAGGAATCAAACAAAAAATCTTCTACCGAAAACAAAAAGAGCCCTAACGAAAACAAGAAGACTTCAACAGAAAACAAAAAGACTTCAAGCGCTAAAAACTAAGTATTATAAGGCATAATTAAAAGCACCTGCAAAATTCAATTCAAAGAATTTTGCAGGTGTTTTTTACTGTTTACCCTCTTTAACGCCATCGGCCGAGATTACATTACCTATTGTTTTGAAAAATATTTTTATATCGCCCCAAAATGTAATATGCCGGGCGTATTTGCCGTCATACTCGGCTTTTATCGGTATAGGCAGCTCATCCCTGCCCATAACCTGTGCAAGGCCCGTAAGTCCGGGTCTGATATCATTTGCGCCGTATTTGTCACGCTCGGCTATAAGGTCATATTGGTTCCATAGCGCCGGCCTGGGGCCTATTATACTCATTTCGCCTACAAGAATATTCCAAATCTGTGGCAGTTCGTCAAGACTGGATTTTCTTAAAAACCTGCCGACTTTTGTAATCTTGCTGTCCGGGTTTGCCAAAAGGTGAGTGGGTACATCTTTCGGCACATCCGCATACATGGTTCTGAATTTTAAAATAGAAAAATATGCTTTACCTTTTGCCACCCTTTTTTGTTTAAACAGCACCGGGCCTTTAGAGTCCAGCTTTATAAGCAAAGCGATAATCAAAAGTAACGGGGACAGCAAAACAAGTCCCACAAAGGACAAAACAATATCAATTATTCTTTTGACATATTTTTCGTACATAAATCTAATCTCTATTCTTTTATTTCATGTTTAAATGTAGGCACAAGTTCTTTCAATTTGTGCATTACCTTATTTTGGTCATTTTCGTAAGCGGCGGATTTAAGTTCCAACAAATCCGTAAAAAATCTGTCTGCATCCATTTTCAACGGTGAACCGATAAAGATTTTTTTGTTACTTGTCTCTCTTACGCTTTCCTCATCCTGCAAAAGTTCCTCGTACAGTTTTTCGCCGGGGCGCAAACCTGTAAATACAATATCTATATCTTTATAAGGCACAAAGCCGGACATTTTTATAAGATTTTCCGCAAGGGTTAAAATTTTAACCGGGTTGCCCATATCCAAAACATAGATTTCACCGCTTTTTTCTCCCATTGAACCGGCCTCCAAAACAAGGCTTACGGCCTCAGGTATAGTCATAAAATATCTGACTATATCCGGGTGGGTTACGGTAAGAGGTCCGCCCTCTGCAAGTTGTTCTTTAAACAGCGGCAAAACCGAACCGTTTGAACCCAAAACATTGCCGAAACGCACCGCAACAAAAATTGTGTTTCCGGCGGAATTTTGACCAATGTTTTGCACTATCATTTCGCAAATGCGCTTTGTTGTACCCATTACGCTGGTTGGGTTTACCGCCTTATCGGTGGATATGAGCACAAATTTTTCAACGCCGTATTTTTCTGCGCAAAGGGCACAGTTATAGGTGCCGAAAACATTGTTTTTTACTGCCTCCTCCGGGGCGTCCTCCATAAGGGGAACATGTTTGTGTGCCGCCGCATGGAAAACAACATTGGGGCGATATTCGTCAAAAAGTATATCCATTTTCTTGGAATCTCTCACAGACGCAATACACACTTCCATGTCAAGAGATGTGCCGTATTTGCGTTTTAATTCCTGCTGTACACTGTAAGCACAGTTTTCGTAGATATCTATTATAACAAGCTTTTTAGGGCCTATGGCGGCAATTTGGCGGCACAACTCGCTGCCTATTGAACCGCCGCCGCCGGTTACAAACACAACTTTATCTTTGACAAGTTTTTCTGCTTCGTCCGGCAATACAACCGGCTCTCTGCCCAGTAAATCTTCAACCTTAATATCGGTGATACGGCTGGTTAAATCCCGTCCGTCGGCAATCAGTTTTACTATGTCCGGCAAGGTTTGTATTCTGCAAGAAGTGGACACGCAGATGTCCATAATCCTCTTTCTGTTTTCCGGAGTAAGAGTTGGTATGGCAATAAGAATTGTATCCACCTGGCACCGTTTTGCAAGGCTTGGTATATCATCGGTAGTACCCAAAATATCAACGCCCATAATACTGCGCCCCTGCTTGTTTTTATCATCGTCAACAGCCCGGATAATGCTCATTTCTTTTTCCGCATTTTTATTTATCTCATGGATAAGAGTAGACGCTGCGTCCCCTGCACCCACAAGTAAAACACGGCGGCGCTTTTTACCCATTTTCTGTATCTTTGTATTGCGATACATACGGTAGGTTAAACGGGTGTAAATTGTAAGTGATGAGGCAAAGGCCGCCGACAGAGCATAAACCGAAATAGGAATACGGCGCTCCTTATATATCACCAGGGAAATAACCAAAAAGGCGGCAACCGCCATTAGGCTTGACCAGGCGCAGCGGAAAAATTCCACAATTTCCGCATAGCGCCAAAGACTGCTGTACATACCCGAGGCAAAATAAACTATAACATAGCATGATACAAACAAAAAACAGCTTGAAATCATAAGGCTGTAATAATCGTTCATATCGGCACGGCCGCTTATAAGCACCCATGTAAAAAGATATGCGCTGCACACAATGACAAAGTCTGTCAAAAACAATATCACACGACGATATTTAGACATAATTTTATGAAAATAATCGGACATAAATTCTCCTAAGTTTAAGGCGAAGCAAATTATATAAGCTAAAACCGGCCGTCGCCAAATATACATACTTAATGTAATTTTACACTTTTTTATGTAAATAATCAACGAAAAAAAGACATTTAAAGAGATTTTAATATTTCTATTATTAGTATAATCATTAAATATGTGATTATTTGCATACAAGCCTTTGTATTATATCAGTTTATGGGATATTTTGCAAATTTTATATCAATAAAAATAAAAACCGGAGGCAAACACCCCCGGTAAAATCTTGTTTTTATTAAAGGTCAAGCAATCCCAAAACAGCCTGTTTCGGAATAAATCCGATCTGCTTTTTAACAATCTCGCCATTTTTGAAAACCAACAATGTAGGAATGCTCATAACGCCGAACTGCATTGCAAGTTCCTGCTGTTCGTCAACATTGATTTTGCCTACAACAGCCTTGCCCTCTGTCTCTTTCCGAACTTCTTCGATAATCGGGCTGAGCATTTTGCAAGGACCGCACCATGTTGCCCAAAAATCTACCAAAACCGGCTTGTCGCTTTTAAGAACAACCTGTTCAAAATTTTCTTTTGTAATTGTTACTTCCATAATTATATCTCCTTTACTGATTATGTAATCATTTGTCCGTATTATAACAGAGCCCGGGATATAATGTTGTGATTAAATCACATTTACCTATCCAAAAGCTTTGAAATGGAGTCTAAAACCGCATCGGTCAATGTCTTTTTGCCAGCTTTGCTAACCGGCTTTACGGCGGCGTAGGTATGCTTTTCACCTGCAATTTCCCGATCATCCGGCTTTACAATATCAATGGTTCTTATGCCCCTTTGGTATTCTTTTACCTGGTTTTCTATAATATTTCCGGCCTTGTCCATATTCCGCATGGCGGCGTTGAGCTTTTCAAAAGAATCGTTAAGTTGCCTCTCTAAATCGGCAATCTCGACTTTAAAATCTTCAACCTTGTCCAACAGCCGGGCGGCGTTATCGTTAAACTGCCGTTTGCGCCTGGCGGCCTCGTCATCGGCGCTTTGGATAATCTCCTTAGCCCTCATTTGAGCCTCCACCATACAGGCGGCTATTTCGTCCTGCTTGGACTTCCACCGGGCGTTTTCTTCCTCCAAAGCCTTTTGTCGCTCCCGTGCTGCGGATATATCCCCTTTTACAAGTTCTATCTGCTTGTCCCTTTCGGTTACCATTGCACGGTACAAAGAAACCTGGCGTTTTAATTCGTCATTATTCTGTTTTAAAATTTGTAAGTCATTTTTCAGCTTATCGGCATTTTCGGCAGAAATATTAAACTCATCACTTATCCGTGAAACCTGCCCGGATAATTTTTCTATTTCTTCCTGCAAGTCTGTCTGTTTTTTTGCATACTCCCGAGCCTGCCGAGACATCTGCGCCGACATATCGTCGATATATTTAAGCACCTGCCCCCTGTCAAAACCAAAAAGTGACTGGTTGAACAAAACATTTTCCATATAAACACCCCGGTGTTATTACTGATAAATTATTTTCCGGAATTGCCCCTGAGTACAGCCTTGATTGATTCAAGGTATTTTTCGCTTTCGTCATCGTTTAAGTGAGTGGTTTTGCTGCTCCAATTTATAACATCAAAATCCTCATCGTCAAACCAGTTGCCGTTTTTATCCCCTATAAGGTCTGCTTTTGCGGCTCTTGAAAAATCGTCGTCCTTCTTGTTTTTCTTTGCATTTTCAAAACCTGTGGCAACAACGGTAACTTTAAATTCGTCTGTCATATTCGGGTCAAACCGTGCGCCCCAAATAATGTTTGCCTCTTCGTTGGCTGTGGATGTAATAAGGGTTGCGGCCTCGTCAACTTCGTCAAGACCTACATCTGCCGGCACAACAAAGAATATGATAACACCCATTGCCTCGTCGATTGATGTTTCAAGCAACGGGCTTGAAATAGCCATCTTTGCGGCTTCCTGAGCACGGTTTTCGCCGGATGCTCTGCCTATACCCATATGGGCACGGCCTGCGTCTTTCATAATTGCACGAACATCGGCAAAGTCAAGGTTGATGTATGAAGAATCGCTGATAAGACCCGAAATAGACTCAACGCCCTGTTTCAAAACGCTGTCGGCAATTTCAAAAGCATTCCGCAATGTGATTTTTTCTGTGGAAACGCTCTTCAACTTTTCGTTAGGTATAACAATAAGGCTGTCCACATTTTTGAGAAGGCTGGAAATACCTTTTTCCGCCTTTTTCATTTTCCGGCTACCCTCAAACATAAAAGGCTTTGTAACAATTCCCACTGTGAGTATGCCCTGTTCTTTTGCAACTTCCGCAACAACCGGCGCAGCACCTGTACCTGTGCCGCCGCCCATACCTGCGGTTACAAATACCATCTGGCAGCCCTTTAATGCCCGAAGAATTTCGTCCTTACTTTCTTCTGCGGCTCTCTGGCCTATTTCAGGGTCGGCACCTGCGCCTCTGCCCTTTGTGAGCTTTGCACCAAGCTGAACTTTTTGTGTTGCCTTAGAGGATTGAAGTGCCTGTGCGTCGGTGTTCATGGCGACAAACTCAACATCTTTAAGTCCCGAAACAACCATTCTGTTTACGGCATTACCGCCGCCGCCACCTACGCCTACAACTTTTATATTGGTGGCATTTGTAACTTCTTCATCCAAGTAAAAACTCATTTTCAATTCCTCCGCTAAATTTTATCCAAAAGTTCCGCCTTGGGCAGAACAGAAAATATTTTAAATTTACGCTTATAAATTATCGAAATAATTATATACAATAACTATAACAAATTTTTGTCGCTATTTCAACATTTTTTCATAATTATTTTATTTTTTTACGCCGTCATACGGTAAATAACATTTCCGCCGTCGGTGGCGTCCATAACGCCTCTCTCCCCTTCGGGAATTTTCTGATGCAAAACATAATACGCCATCTTCAATTTGTATGCCATATCTAGCATTGTGCCAAGTTTTACGGTGATTCTTCCGTCATATTCGATGCTGATGTTATCCGTTTGCACCGTGTTTATTTGAGTGACTTTGTCATAGCCGCCGTCGGTTATAAATTCTACAACCGAATTAAATACACCAAGGCTGTTTTCGTCCTCTTGATTTACCCAAATGCCTATAAGGTTATCCGGCTTTTGCGCCGTGCCGGTTAAAGGCTTTAAACTCTGGGAGTACACCGTGTAGGCGGTGCCGCCGTCTACGGAAGTTTCCTCATAATATGTGGGTACAGAATCCACAACGGTGATTTTTATTTTGTTGGGTAACTTGCGCTGCACCGTGGCGGTTTCTATGTATGTAAAATTTTCCGGCAGGGCATTTTGGTAATATTCCGTATCAACATTGAATATATTCTCTCCGAAAGGTATGGCGCAAAAATTTGCAATCTCCCGCCGAGAGTATTTTTCGGACCCTTCCACATCCACAGTCTGAACAATAAAGAACACTTTTACCGATATGTAGCCGCATATGCCTATAAGTATTGCCACAAGTATAAATGTTGCAATGGCATTGTGTTTTTTTTGTTTTCTTATATCTTTTCGGCTCTTTTTTTCACCGGCAAATTTTTCCGGTCGCAGAACATTTTCATCCTGTGCTTTCTTGATTTTGCTCTTTTGTTTTGATTTATTCTCGGATTTCACTTTCAATCCCCGTTCTTTGGGTCAAGATTAAGATTATTATAGATTATATCCAAACAATCCCGCCTGTATGTGGTTTTTGCAAGCTGACCCATTTTGATTATTTTTTCCGGGTTTAGGTACAGGCTGTCAAATGCCTCGGTAATGGATTTTTCGTTCAGATTTTTCTCTTCAATCAAAATTCCGGCACCTATGTCCGACAGCACTTTGCCGTTGTAATACTGGTGGTTTTCCGCCACATTCGGCGACGGAATAAGTATTGATGCCTTGCCCATACAGCCTATTTCCGCAATGGTCAATGCGCCGCAGCGACTTATGATTATATCCGCCGCAGCCATATATTTAGGTATGTCATAAAGGTACTCAAACACCTTTAAATTTTCCGACTGCTCTATGCCGTTTTCACTCAAAAATTTTACAAAATCGCCGTCGTCGTACTTGCCCACAACATGAAAGTGTACAATATCTTTTCTGTCCCTATTGTGCAAAACAAGGCTCTTCATCCGGTTGTTTACCATCATGGCGCCGAGAGAGCCGCCGAAAGACAGGAGGACGGTTTTGCCCTCTACCCCAAGTTCTTTTTTAGCCTTTAGGCTGTCGGCAGATTGAATTTCCATTCTCACCGGATTGCCGCAAACTATGATATTTGCCTTTTCGTCAAGATATTTTTTTGCCTTTTCGGTTGCCAAAAATACCGTGTCTACATTTTTTGCAAGTATTTTATTTGTCACGCCCGGAAAGGCATTCTGTTCGTGTATAGCGGTTTTTATACCCATTTTTGCCGCCTGCAAAACTATCGGGCCGGATACATATCCGCCGCAGCCTATGACAATATCAGGTTTGAAGTCCTTTAAAATCTTTTTGGATTTTGCCCCTGCCGTCAAAAGATTTTTCACCGTAATGATATTCCTGCCGATATTCTGAGGCGTTATCTTGCGTTGAAAACCTGTTACCTCCATGTGGCAAAATTCGTAACCTGCCTTTGTCACAAGGCCGTATTCCATGCCGGACTTGCGGCCCACAAACATTATCTCCGCCTCCGGGTGTTTTGATTTTATATACTGGGCTATGGCAAGGCCCGGGTTTATGTGTCCGGCTGTGCCGCCGGCGGCAATTATAACTTTCATTCTCCGTCATCCTCATTCATATTTGCCTGTCGTGATACAGATAAAACAATACCCAGTTCCCCCAGTACCATAAGCAGCGCAGTGCCGCCGTCGGAAAAGAACGGCAGCGAGATACCTGTGTTAGGTATTGTGTTTGTCGCAACGGCTATATTTAAAAAAGCCTGAATTGAAATTTGTGTGATTATACCTATAACCATCATTGCGCCGAATTTGTCCTTGGCTTTTTTCGCAATCTGAAATCCTCTGAAAAGCAGTGCCAAAAACAAAATGATAACAAGCATACCGCCGATAAAACCCAGTTCTTCGCAAATAATCGGGTATATAAAGTCATTTTGCATTTCCGGCAAATGTAAATGCTTTTGTCTTGAGTTACCTATACCCAAGCCAAACAGACCGCCGCTGCCTATGGCAAGCAAAGCCTGGTAACTTTGGTATCCATCACCTTGCAAGTCAAGCTCCGGGTGTCTCCAGGACTCTATACGGGGGTAAATGTACCGGCCTATTTGATCCCTAAACAGCAAAAAGGCTATCATAACCGCACCGAGCAAAGCCAAAAATCCGACGCCGAACCACTTTATATCACTGCCGCCAACAAACATCATGGTGGCACCTATAAAACAGATAATAACAATACAGGAAAGATGCGGTTCAAAATACAAAAGTGAAACAAAGGAAACAATCACAAGCATAAATGGAACTATACCGTATCGTGGGTCTTTCATTCTGTCATAGTTTCGCTCAATCAGATGAGAAAATACAAGTATTTCCACAAACTTTGCGATTTCCGAAGGCTGAAAAGTACCCACACCGGGAATTGTAATCCACCTGTGACAGCCGTTGTAGTCTTTCATTGTGAGAACCACAAGCAACAGCACATAGGTGAGAGCCATAAGGGCAGGTATAAACCTGCGGTAAATATGGTAATCTACCCTTGAGGCAAAAATCATAACTCCAAAGCCCAAAATTGCATATAGAACCTGTTTTCTTATATAGTGGAGGCTGTCGTCAAACTTGTAAATCGCCTTTACATAGCTTGCGGAATAAAGCATAACAAGGCCAAACCGCAAAAGAATAATGACAATGCCCAAAAAAGGCAAATCAAAACCGTTGCCTTTTTCGTTGAAAATTTGTCTTATTTTAAAACGCTTTTTCGTTTTTGTCTTTGACGCCAAAACACTTTCCTCCGTTAAAAATTAAAATGTCAAATAGCCTACGGCAACAAAAATTGTCCGTATAGCGGTAAAAATCGTAACAATTTTTACTTCGCTCCACCCGCACATTTCAAAATGGTGATGAATAGGACTCATTTTAAAAATTCTCTTGCCGTGAGTGATTTTAAAATATGTTACCTGAATAACAACACTGAGAGCTTCGCATGTGTAAATAATTCCCATAAACACCAGTATTTCCGGCCTGTTTACCGCCCATGCCATGGCAACAACGGCGCCGCCTAAAAACATACTGCCGGTATCGCCCATAAATACTTTTGCCGGGTGGAAATTCCATACCAAAAAGCCCACAAGCGCCCCTGCCAATGCAATGGCGAAAATCGCATTTGTGTAATAGCCGTAAGCGGCGGAAATCATCATAAATCCGAGAGCCACCACAAAAGTTACGGAAGAACACAAACCGTCGATGCCGTCGGTTAAATTTACGGCGTTGACCATAAATATTATGCCCACAAAGGCTATGGGGTAGTAGAACAAACCCAAGTCAAAAGGCTTTAAAAAAGGCAGTTGAATTACCGTGGTGATATGGCCTATGTAATACTGCCCTGCCAAAAAGGCGGCGGTAACAAAGACCTGACCGAAAATTTTATACTTTGGGCTGAGACCCAAATTTTGTTTTTTTACAACTTTTATATGGTCGTCAACATAGCCGATAATGCCAAAACCCAAGGCTGTAAGCATGCTTACGCAAAGGCTGACAACCTGGTTTGTGTACATTGCCCCGATTAAATTTTTAAGCTCACCTGAAATCATAAACAAACCGCCGCAGATACCTACAAAAGTTCCGGCATAAAACATAAAACCGCCCATTGTAGGAGTGCCTTGCTTTGCCCGGTGCCAATTCGGGCCTATTTCAAGAATAGTTTGCCCGAATTTTAACTTTCTTAACCAAGGTATAAATATAAAACCGCTTAAAGCTGACAGTGCAAATGACAACAGCGCTGTGACCAAAAAAGAAATCCTAATCATTTTTTACTCCCAATATTTATAAATCCGTTCAAGTATATCTTCAAATTTTCTGCTGTGGCTCCGCTTTAAAACAATAGTGTCGCCGGCTTTGAGGTTTTTAATCACATAGTCGGTAAGTTCCTGTTTTGTGGCAAAATTCTCAGCTCCGTCGCCGAAGCCTTTTGCGATAAAACTTGCCTTTTCCCCGTAAGTCCACATGCAGTCAACGCACTTTTCCTTGGCGTACTCCCCTACTTCACGGTGCAGATTATCAGTGTCGTCTCCAAGTTCAAGCATATCGCCGAAACAGCAAATCTTTCTGCCTTTTGCAACGCTTACAAGGGTGTCTATGGCCGCTTTCATGGAATCCGGGGCGGCATTGTAGCAGTCCTCTATAATCAAAGCGCCGTTTTTTTCCACAAAATTCTGTCGCCAACCGGAGACCTGGTATCCGCCCAAATTTTTGCAAACCCGAGCCGGGTCAAAGCCAAGCCTTGTGGCAACGGCGTAAGCGGACATTGCGTCCATAACATTGTGATTGCCCACGGTAGGTATAACACAGTTAAAATCGCCGTATTTTTTATCGCTTATAACAAATGCGGTACTTCTGCCCTGCTGTTGGATATTTTTTGCCACAACATCGGCATTTTGATTTTTGATTGCAAAATATACGATATTTTTAGGCTTTTCCGGTCTTGCGGCAGGTAAAAAGTCGTCGTCGCCGTTTAATACAAGAATTCCGTCATCGCTCATACCGTCGCATATTTCCATTTTTGCTTTAAAAATATTCTCGCGGGTTTTCATTCTTTCAAGGTGAGAAACCCCGATACCTGTGATTACAGCGGCTCTTGGTTTTGCGGCCATCGACAATTTGTGTACGTCGCCGAAGTTTTCCATACCCATTTCCAAAACCCGAAATTTATCCGCCTGTGTAAATGTGTAGATTGTCTTTGGCATACCCAGTTCGTTATTCCGATTGCCCAGGCTTTTTACCGTAGGGGCAAAAGGCGAAATTGCCGCATAAATAAAATCTTTTGTTGTTGTCTTGCCCACGCTGCCGGTTACGCCGATAACATCAAGATTGTATTTTGCCCTGACATTTGCACCCATTTTGATGCTTGCGTCAAGAACATTTGCAACAACCCGCTGTTTTTCGGCAGGCACATCGGCAATTAAATCTTCCGTGATAACAAATTCCGCACCTTGGCTCAGTGCCTTCCGGGCAAAATTCTGTCCGTTTACCCTTTCGCCTTTTATGGCAAGAAACAAACTGCCCTTGCCCCGGCTGCGTGAATCGGTTACTACATCGGTTATATAGCAGTCATTTGCCGGGCTTGCAAAACCTTTTACAAGCTGTGAAAGTAAAATTGCTTCCATATCAATTTTCCTTATTGTAATTATCCATAAATTTTTTCACTATATCGTGTTCATCAAGGTACACGGTGATGCCGTTTAACACCTGATAGTCCTCGTGTCCCTTACCGCACAATATAAGTGTATCGTTATATTGTAACATATTAAGGGCGGAATTGATAGCTTTTCTTCTGTCAACTTCCGCAGTGTAAGGTACTTTTTTCTCATCAAAGTAACCGGAAACACTGTCTATAATGCTCTGCGGATTCTCCCCTCTCGGATTGTCGCTGGTAAGGAACACATAATCCGCATAGTCCGCCACGGCGTGAGCCATCAAAATACGCTTTGCGCTGTCTCTTTCTCCCGCACAGCCGAACAAAACTATAAATCTGCCCTTTACAAAGGGGCGAATAGATGACAGCACATTTTTCAGTCCGTCGTCTGTGTGGGCGTAGTCGCATATAACTGTAAAAGGTTCTTTTACAAGTATTTCGCATCTTCCCTTTACGCCATGAACATGATTTAAAGCGGTGCATACATCTGTTTCGTCAAAGCCCAAGGCAATGAGAGCCAAAGCCGCACCCATGGCATTGTGGACGGAATATTCACCGGGCATAGGAAAATCCACTCTGTTTATACTGCCCTTTGCAACCATCAAAAACTTTACATTTTTTGAAGAATACTCTATATTTCTGGCAGTGTAATCCGCAGTGTTGTCTCTGTCGGAAAAAGTTATAACTTCTTTGTCTTTAAATCTCTCGGCAACCTTTTTGCCGTATGGGTCGTCATAATTTACAACTATTTTTTCACTGTTTTGAAAAAGCAAACACTTTGCGTCAAAATAGTTTTCCATTGTCTTGTGATAATCCAAGTGGTCTTGCGTCAGATTTGTAAAAACACCCACATCAAATTTTATACCGTAGAGCCTATTTTGTGCCAATGCCTGGCTTGATGTTTCCATAACCGCATACTCACAGCCGGACTTATACATTTGGCTAAGCAAAGCGTTCAGTTCGTATGGCTGGGGCGTGGTGAATTTGGCAGGTATTATCTGGCTGCCTATCATATTTTGTACCGTGCCCATAAGCCCAACCTGTTTGCCCATTTGCTGTAACAAATCTTTAATCAAAAAAGCAGAGGTGGTTTTGCCGTTTGTGCCGGTTATGCCTATCATTTTTAATTTTTTTGCCGGATTGTCAAACAAGTTTCCGCACATAAGGGCATAAGCTTGCCTTGAATTTTCCACCAAAATCTGATTTTTAACACCTGTATCTCTCTCGGCAACAATCAATTTTGCGCCGATTTCAACTGCCTTTTCGGCAAAGGTGTGGCCGTCAAAACTGCCGCCTTTACTCCGCACGAACACACAGCCGGCTCGCACCTTTCTGGAATCGTCCGTGACAAAATCCGTATCAAAATCCCCCGGATTTCCTGTGTATTTTACATTTTGCAACAACCGATGAATATTCATTGTTTACCTCCGTTTATTCAAATGTACTGTTGTCTACATAAGTTACCGTTACAGTGGTACCCAACGGCACTTTGTCCCCTGCCCGAGGCGACTGGGATTTTACCACAACGCTGCCTGAGCCGGCGTAAGCGCCGGTTTCCTCAATATTAAGCCCCGAAGATGTGAGGGTGCTTCTTGCGTTTTGTGCCGACTTGCCGGACAAATCCGGCACCGGAACCATAGTTGTCTCCCCTTGTTCGGTGTAGAGAATCACCGTGCTGCCTGTGGACATTTTTGTTCCGTAAACCGGGAACTGTGAAACAACGCTTGAGCCGCTGCCTACGGTTTTTACCGTAAAGCCTGCTCTTTGCAAAGTTTCGGTTGCCTGAGAAACCGATTCTCCCGTTACCGATCTTACGGTTATGGTGGCCTGTTCGCCTGCCGAGTAAACCGGCTCCACCCCTAAGTATGGCAGTACCTGACCCATGAGTTTACCTACAATAGGGCCTGCCGTGTAACCGCCGTAGTAACCGTTTTGACCGGTTGGCGTGTCAAGCATTATCAGAATTGCGATTTCCGGGTCATCTGCCGGCGCAAAGCCCACAAAGGAAGCTATATATTCGCTGTCGGAACCGTTGGCGTTGTCAAGTTTTTGTGAAGTACCGCTTTTGCCGCCAACTCTGTACCCTGCCACATAGGCGCTTTTACCGTGACCGGCGGCTGTATTTACATTATCCTGCAAAATACTGCATATTGTTTTACTTACGCTTTCACTTATAACCTGACGGCGTATTGCCGGGGTTAAATCTTTTACCACGTTGCCATCGGAATCCAAAAGTTTCTCAACCACATGGGGCGTAACCAAATTGCCGCCGTTTACAGCAGTTGCAACGGCTGTAATCATCTGTATAGGTGTTATCTTGTTTGACTGACCGAAAGCCGAACTTGCCAGAGTAACCGGCGTATGTGTTTCGGCAGTGTAATAAATACTGTTAGTCTCGCCGGGCAGGTCTATTCCCGTTTTTTCCGCAAGACCGAAAGAGTAGAAATAATCGTAAAAAACATCTTTGCCCATTGCCGTACCTATAGCTATAAAAGCCGGGTTACAGGAATTCATAAGCGCCTGGGCAAATGTTTCCGTGCCGTGGCCGCTTGTTTGGGCACAGCGCATAACCCTGTCCTCAACCGTAACGGCACCACGGCAAACATAGGTTGATGTAAGAGAGGCTGCGCCGGAATCCAAAGCGCCGGCGGCGGTTACTATTTTGAAAACCGAACCCGGTTCATACAAATCGTTTACCGCCTTGTTGCGCCATTGTTTTTGCCTTGCCTCGCTCATCCGGGCATTTTGTTCTTCCGGGTTTTCGATGGCCGTTATACTGTTGTACAAATCGGTGTTAACAAGGGTATACGGGTCATTAGGGTCGTAGTTCGGATAACTTGCCAAGGCCAAAATTGCCCCGGTTTTCACATTCATTACAATGCCGCAAGCACCGTTTAAAACGGCGTTTTCTTCTATACCCGTCCGCAACCGGTTTTCAAGGTAGTGCTGGATAGTTTCGTCAATGGTGGTCACAAGACTGTAACCGTCTTTTGCCTCCGCCAAAACTTCGTAATCGGTGCCCATATCGTAGCCCAATCCGTTTTTGGCAGAGATAACCCTGCCCACCGTGCCGGTGAGTTCCTCATCATAATAGCTTTCCAAACCGGACAAGCCCTGATTGTCGGAACCGCAAAATCCCAAGACCGTTGATGCAAAGTTGCCGTAAGGGTAATATCTCTTGTGATCCTCCGCTATATTTACACCGTCTATATCATTTTCTTGGCAGAACCGTGATACCCGATCCGCCAAGGGTTTATCTACCTTTTGCCTTATGACCTGATAATAGCTGTCGGTTTTTTTAAGTTTTTCAAGTACGGAATCCTTATCAACCTCCAAAATTTGCGAAAGCCCGTCGGCAACCAATTCTCTGGATTTCTCCTGAATTTGCTCTTTTGTAAGGCCGGCGATTTGCTCTTCCGGGAAGTTCACGTCAAGTTCTTTCGGCGAAACAAAAATAGTCCAAACCGTAACGCTTTGAGCGAGAACTTTCATATTTGAATCGTAAACGGTACCTCTTTTAGCCGAGAGCTGTGTCTCTCTCAACTGTACCTGAGTTGCCTCCGCCTTGTACTTTTCGTAATTGAGTATTTGTATTCTGAATAAGTTGACTGAAACCAACACAAACAACATAACCATGCATACAAGCAGAAAATTTGAGCGCCCGATCAGCTTTTTTGTTACATTTGTCTGTCCTTTTATTCTTTTGCTCATTTCTTAAATCTCTCAGATGCTTTTAATTTGCGATTTTAGGCGAAGGGTACAGAATACAAAATTTTCTTTACTCTCCGCCTAATTTACAATAAATATTATTTTATCACGGCATAAAATATGACAAAACCGGCTGAATAGCCTTGTTTATCTTAGATGATACCGTTGTATCGTATTTTACAATCACATTTTGATCTTCAAGTTCCACATACTTCTTTTGGGAGGAGTCCATTTTTACCATTCCCAGGTTGTTCACGGCGTAACTTTCAATTTCGTCAAGGGTCATTCTGCTTTCAAGGGTAAAGTTTAAATAATCCCGTTGGCTTTCAAGTTGAACTATATCCTCTCTTGCAGTGGCGATTTTAACCGTTGTGTCGGTAATTGCGGCATTGGTGGCAATCACAGCTATCAAAAGCCCTGCCACAAGCGCAACGCTTACTATATCGGCTATTTTCTTGGTTATGGAATAACGCCTTTCGGCCTTTATCAAACGGCTCTCTTTTGTCTGCTTACGGGCAATTTGTCTTTCCTCTTCTGCCTCGTAAAAAGACAGGTCATAAGCCGTGTTTTGATTTACCATCTTTTTTCTCCCTCTCTGTATGTTATATTCATAGAAACTTAAAGTTTTTCAAGTATTCTCAGTTTTGCCGAACGGGAACGCCTGTTTTCTTCCTGTTCCCGCCGATCGGCCTCTATCGGTTTGCGGGTTATAATCTCCGCTTTTGCCTTGCCGCCGCAAACGCATATGGGATATTCCGGCGGACAAGTACATTTTACCGCAAGCTTTTTGTAATACTGCTTAACCATGCGGTCTTCAAGTGAATGGAATGTCATAATGCACATTCTTCCCCCGGGGTTAAGCATTTCAAAAAATTCGTCCAAAGCGTCCTCCAAAGCACCCAGTTCATCGTTTACTTCAATGCGCAAAGCCTGGAAAGTTTTGCGGGACGGGTTTTTGGCCTTTCTTCTCTCCGCCGCAGGATAGGCGCTGTTTACAATGTCGGAAAGCTGTTTTGTTGTGGTTATTGCCTCATCCCGGCGGCGAGCCACAATTTTTTTTGCTATTTGGTAGGCGAACTTTTCCTCGCCGTAGTTTCTCAAAACATCGGTCAAATCCTGCAACGGCAAGGTATTTACCAAATCCGCCGCCGAGGGTCCCTCTTTGCTCATACGCATATCAAGATATGCGTCGTTGTTGTAAGAAAACCCTCTTTCCGCCGCATCGAGCTGGTAACTGGAAACCCCAAGGTCAAGCAACACGCCGTCTATTTTTTCAACACCCAATTTGTGCAAGGCGGCCTTTGCGTTGCGGAAGTTTTCATGTATAACCGTGGCGGGCAACCCCCGCAGCCTTTCGGTTGCCACAGCAACCGCATCGGGGTCTTGGTCAAAGCCGTAAAGCCTGCCGGTGGTAAGCCTTTTGGCAATTTCCTTTGAATGTCCCCGTCCGCCGCAGGTGCCGTCAACATATATACCGTCGGGCTTTATATTTAAGCCCTCTATACATTGGTTCAGCATTATTGATTTGTGGCTGAATTCGGTCATAATTTAAAACTCCATATCGTCAAGTTTTCCCTCTATTGAGGAAAAATCGTTTGTTTTTTCATATTCTTCGTAGGCTTGTCTGTCCCAAATTTCGGCGTAATCCCTTGCCCCTATGACGACAATATCCTTTTGGATTTTTGCGTGGTCTTTGAGATACCGCGGCAACAGGATTCTGCCCTGCTTGTCCGGCTGTACCTCGGTGGCGTTGCCGTATATGATACGGCGCAAATCACGGGATTTTGTAACCGGCAACCGGGCAAATTTTTCGTCTAAACTCTGCCACCGCCGTTCACCGTAAACCACAAGACAGCCGTCAAACCATTTGGTTACATACAGGTTGTCCCCCATTTCGGCACGGAATTTCGGCGGAAAGTTCACTCTGCTTTTAGCGTCAAGGGAATATTCGTATCTGCCCATCAGCATATATGAACAACCCCTTTCTCACCGAATTTATGGTTTTTAACCACTATTGGACACTTTTACCCACTTTTGTTAATTATTATAACTGCTTTTAAAAATAATTGCAATAAGTAAATTGTGATTTTTTCGGCTTAAACAGAAGAAAAATGTCGATTTTTTGGCGTTTGATAAAAATTGTTGTTTCCTATACGCTTTTTCCGTGGTATTATGTGGCTGAATAAGAAAAAGAAACGAGGTATAATTTTATGTTGTTTGTGTACTATCCTAAGTGCTCCACCTGCCTGAAAGCAAAAAAATTTCTTGACGACGCCGGTATCGAATACACCGGTCGCCACATCAAAGAAGAAAATCCAACCGAAGAAGAAATTAAACTTTGGCAGGCAAAAGGCGGACTTGAAATCAAAAAGTTTTTCAACACAAGCGGATTGATATACAAGAATATGGGGCTTAAAGACAAATTGCCGAATATGACCGATAAGGAGAAATTGCGATTACTTGCAAGTGACGGTATGCTTGTGAAAAGGCCGATTTTAGTAGGTGATGATTTTGTGCTTATCGGCTTTAAAGAAAAGGAGTGGGCAGAAAAATTGAAATAATTTTTCAAAAAATCAAAAAAGTGCTTTACAAATCCACGATTGTGTGTTATTATGTTTGAGCGTTAAGCATTGGGGTATCGCCAAGCGGTAAGGCACCAGACTCTGACTCTGGCATTCCCTAGGTTCGAATCCTAGTACCCCAGCCAAAAGCCACGGCACTTGCCGTGGCTTTGTTTTTATCTTTCCTTTTCTGCAAAATAATTTTTTTCAAAATTTTGGCTGCCGATTGTCTTCGTTTTGCCCAGCTGCAAAATTTTGTAAAAAAATGCTTTACAAAATTCGATTTCTGTGTTATCATATTTAGGCGTTAAACATTGGGGTATCGCCAAGCGGTAAGGCACCAGACTCTGACTCTGGCATTCCCTAGGTTCGAATCCTAGTACCCCAGCCAAAAGCCACGGCATTTGCCGTGGCTTTTTCTTTTACTCGGTTATAATTGCGCCGGAGGGGCATGACTGCCGTGCGTTTTCAACATCATCTTGATAAATAGGTTCTATATCCCACATTCGCACTTTGGCCTTTTCATTCTCCATAACAAAAATTGCCGGGCAAATCGACCGGCACAAACTGCAACCGATACACAAATCTTCGTTTATAAATGCTTTCACAACAAACTCCTTATCTGTTTTATTTGCGGATTGTGTTCCGAAGTTATTATGTATCGGCAAAATTAAAATATTCTTTTGTTATGTTCAATAATTTTCCGGCTTTATTTGAGAAAATCCTTGATCTGCCCCGCACACCGGGCATTTTTCCCTGCTCTGCCAATCATAGGTTTCATATCCGCAGTTGCGGCACACCCAAATCTTTTTATCATCTTTGTAAAATACTTTTGCCGTGTCCATATTCAACGCAAGGGCGGCAAAGCGTCTTTCGTGGGCGGCCTCTGTCCGCCCTATTTTTTCAAGCAGATCGGCTATTTTGCGGTAACCTTCCTCTTTTGCCACAGCGGCAAAGTGTTTGTACATAACCCGATTTTCGTAATTTTCGCAGATTTCCGCCTC
Source organism: uncultured Oscillospiraceae bacterium (assembly GCA_934526065.1). GTDB lineage: Bacteria > Bacillota > Clostridia > Oscillospirales > Ruminococcaceae > RGIG3102. The sequence continues at coordinate 310,685 of CAKSZX010000001.1, read as the reverse complement.
TTTTAAATTGTCCGATGTATAAGGTAAATCATCGGCTTCGTTTATCAGTTTAAACCGTATTTTGGCATGTTCAAGTTCGTTGCCTGCGGTTTGGGCAAATATTTCCCCTATCTGCTCAAAGCCGTCCTCTTTTGCTTTGGCGGCATACATAGAGTATTTGGCAAAGCTTTTGCACTCTGCCCCAAAGACGGTTTGTAAATTCATAAATGTTTTCGATTGTTTAAAACCCATAAAAAATCACCTCGTAATATTATATTTTTACAAGGTGATTTTTGTTTTATTATTTTATTTTTTAATAAGTTTCGGTCGTAATTTGTAAATGTAAATCACAAGCATTTTTTCTATGGCTTTGTCGTACAGAAAAAAAGTTATGTCAAACATCACAACAAGCAAGGCGCCAAAACCGACGCTGTACTCGGCAAATTCGCTCAAAAGAGCCTGCACGGGGAAAATCACAAGCAAAATAAAGTAGCTTAAAAATAAAGTGCCGTTTACATATATGAATTTAAGAAGATAATTCGTCTTTTTCTTGAACTTTCTGTCCATGGGCAGTTTTATAACCGTAAACAGACCAAAGACCATAACGAACATAAACACAAGTTCATAATCCGGCACAAGGAAAAAGGATAAAAAACTCACAGCTAAATACACCGTAAAAGATGTTTTTGCTCCATACTCATAAGCTATGGGAAAAAGCAACAGGGCAGCCATTGCCGGGCATACATATGTTGCAAAAGGGAACAAGTACCCCATAAGCATAACAGCGGTGCACAAGCCGGCGGTTATACCGCAAAAAGCAATCTTCATTGCGTTTGTTTTTTTCATCGGCGCACTCCTTACAGGCACCTTGACAGTATGCCGCACCGAATAAGCGGACCTATGCCGTCGCAGTTTACATCGGTTGTCCGACTGCCTTTTTCACCCCAAGGTGTGCCGTGAATATTGCCCTTTCTCGACTGCTCCATTCTGTCTGCCACAGCCCGATATTCGGCGTTATAGGGGTCAAGTCTCTTTGCTTTTTTAAAATAAACCAAAGATTCGCTCACCTGCCCGTTATAATATTTTGCGGTACCCATGAGAAAGTTCCACAGGGCGTTTTCCGTGTCCCCGTAAGCCGAAAGCATTGAAACGGCATTCGGGTATTCCCCCCGCTTTATAAGGTTTCTTATGCTGTCGTAAAATTCCTGCTTATCCTGCCGGGTGGCGGTGTTCTTGCCGTAGTTTTCCCGGGCATATTCGCTTTCGGCAAATGTCTGCTGTTGATATTGCCCGGAAGATGCGTAAGAAGAATACCCGCTGTCCCGGTAAGAATTGAGTATATTTATATATGCATCCTTTATTTCTTCCATTGCCTGCCGGGCATGTTTTTTTTGCCCCGGATCCGCAAAGTTATCCGGGTTGTAATTTTTTTCCAATTTTTTGTACTGCCGGCGGACTTCCTGCTCCGTCCGGTCGGGGCTTAACCCCAAAGTTTTATAATATTTATCCATTTTCAGTTTCTCCGTAATGTTTTATCTGCCGGGGCAATCCCAGACAAATTATATTGTAAATTATATCTTTATTTTGCAAAAATTTCAATTTGTCAAGCCGGTGAACAGCCTCCCCAAGAGCCATATAACACTCCCGCCGAGCCTCCCCGGGGCTGTTGCGGCCTTTTAGAAAAGGATTGAAGGAACCGTTTTTCTCGTCCTGCCGGTAATCTTCTATTGCGTCAAGAATATAAATAAACCTGCCCAAGAAAAAGCCGAACCGGCCGAGAGACATTTTATCATCATAGACAGTTCCCTTTAAAACCAGCGACTTTGTCATTTCTTCCGTGGCAAAGGCCCGGTCGTCAAGGCTTTTAAATCGGGTTTCTGCGTCCCTTTGGCCTTTTTGCCGTTCTTCTATGCTGTTTGCAAGAGCCGGACGATTTTTCCTAACTTTTTGATATTTAAAAAATATGTATGGCAAAACCAAAAGATTTTTAAGTTTACCTAAAAGTTTTTCGTCCTTCAAATTGTCCAAAATTTTAAAGTAGGCCAGTATAACCGAAGCATCGGCGGCATATTTAACCCCTGCGGAAGAAAAAATTTTTCTCTTCTTCCCCAAAATCCCGGCAACGCATTTTTTCTCATCGCCTATGTAAAGCCGGCCGTTTAAACCGTCCTCCAATAAAGCTAAAAACACCATGTCATAACTTAACAGAAATCGAGCGAAACAGCCGTATCTGCGGCTCAGTTCATGACACAGCGAGCAATAGACGGAAAGATATGTTTTCCTGTCTTTATCATTCAATTTTTCCAAAACAGGGGTCACATTCCCTACCATAACTTCATTCCTCTCAATGAAGTATAGTATAAAACAATGACGGAAATATGTAAATAACATCTTTTACAAAAGTGCCGCTATGTGTTACAATGTTTGTAATATAAAACAAAAAGGAAAGGAATTTTATGAAAAAAACACCGATTATAATCGACACCGACCCGGGCATTGATGACAGCATCGCCATCATCACCCTTGCCGGCTCAGACAATGTCGAAATCAAAGCTATCACAACAACTCACGGAAATGTAGGTTTGGAGGGTACAACCGAAAACGCACTTAAACTGTGTGAGCTGTTAAACCTTGACTGCCCCGTAGCAAAGGGAGCAAATAAGCCTATGATTGTACCGGCTAAGGGCGCAAGCGATGTACACGGAAGCAACGGCCTTGGCGGTCACATTCTGCCTGCCCCCGTTAAAAAGCCGGAGGAGAAAGCCGCATGGGATGTTATTTACAACATTGCCAAAGAGGAAAAAGGCGAACTTATCTTGGTGGCCCTGGGCCCCCTTACAAACATTGCCCTTGCCCTTATGAAATACCCGGATTTGCCAAAATACGTTAAGAGAATTTACATGATGGGCGGTTCCAGAGATTACGGCAACCACTCACAGTATGCGGAATTTAATGTTTGGGGCGATCCCCACGCCTGCCATGTGGTATTGGAAAGCGGAATACCCATTACAATGTCGGATCTGCGTTTCTGTGCCGAAAACAAATTAAAGAACGCCGACTTTAAAGCTCTGTGCGAAATTTCGCCGAGATTAAAGCCGTTGCTCACATCTTTCTATAACCATTTTAAAAAATTCACTCTCAGTCAAGGCATCGCCGATGACGAGAATTTAGAGATAGAGCTTTGTGACCCGACAATCGCCGGGGCGCTGTTAAGCCGGGACACAAGTCTTGTAACAAACAGCTACTATGTTATATGCGAAACACAAAGCAGTACAAACCAGGGGCAGACGGTCTTTGATTACAAAGGACACCTTAAACGCCTGCCGAATGTTGACCTGTGCATAAGTATGGATAAAAACGAATACCTTGCCAATATACGCAAGGCAATAGCAAAATTCTAAGAGGACAGATATGGAAAAAATTAAAATTATTATGGATGTTGACACCGGCATTGACGACGCTTTCGCAATTTGTCTTGCACGGGGCAGCGAAGAATTTGATGTCTTGGGCATAACCACCACCTACGGCAACAGACCGATAGACGTAACAACCGAGAACACACTTAAAATTCTTGAATTTATCGGCAGAGAGGATATACCCGTTGCAAAAGGCCGGAGAAAGCCTATGGTAAAATTTTACAATCCGCCGGAAAAAAGCATAGTTCACGGCAAGGACGGCCTTGGGGATATAGACAATCCTTTGCCGAAGCCGAAAAAGAAAATAGAACCTGTATCCGCAGTTGAATTTATGGCAAATCGGCTACGCCAAAGTCGGCAGCCGGTTACACTTGTGCCGGTAGGACCTATGACAAATGTGGCTACGCTTATTATGACCCACCCGGAACTTACGCCTAAAATCAAGGAAATAGTTATGATGGGCGGTTCCACCTTAAAAGGCAACGCCTCCCCTGTCTCCGAGGCCAACATAATGCAGGACCCGGAATCGGCCTATGTTCTTTTTGCATCCGGCGTTCCCATCAAAATGGCTTGTCTTGACGCCACATGGAACGGCTACATCGGATTTGACGAGCTTGAAGAATACAAGGCAAACGGCAACAGTATTTCTAAGGTTCTCTGCGATATGTGCGGCATTTATGCGGAACACTACCGTGAAAGAATGAAAAACCCCGGTCTTGCAATGCACGACAGCATGACTCTTGCCTGGATTTTAAAGCCTGAACTTGTTAAATGTAAGGATTACTATGTAACCGTTGATATAGACGGCAGATATACATACGGTATGACCGTTACCGATGTGAACAACACATTGCACAAAAAGCCCAATGCTCAGGTTTCCCTTGATGTGGACAGAGTTCCTTTTATACAAATGATAAAGGACGCCATTGAAAAACTTGCAAGAGACAAGGAGAACAGAGCAAACTGATCATGAGTACAGAAACACTTATAATAATCGCCATCGGTTTAGGCATAGTAAGCATAGTTTTAAATCTTTTAACACTTACAAGGATGAAAAAAGATGACAATCGGAAAGAGTTTAAGGAGCTTGAAAAAAACATTGCCGACAACAGCGAAAAAAGCCGTGCCTCCACCTTGGACTTTTTGCAAAGACAGTTAAAACAAAATGCCGACGCACAGGCGGATTTACAAAGCAGGCTTGCGGCGGCAGATGACAGACGATTTAGTGATTTTCGTGAAAATACCGCCAAAAATATTGAGGATTTGAGAAAAACCGTGGCGGAATTTTCAAATTCCATGGATAAAAGGTTCAACTTTTTTCAATCTCAAAACAACGAGCAAATGAAGCAAATCAATCGGACAATGGAAAAGAAAATGTCCGACTTGCAGCAAAACAACGAGAAAAAATTGGACGAAATGCGTGCCACCGTTGACGAAAAGCTGCAAAAGACCCTTGAAAGCCGACTTACCGAGAGCTTTAAGCAGGTAAGCGAAAGACTTGAACGGGTTTACAAATCTCTCGGTGAGATGCAAAAAGTAAGTGCCGGCGTAGACGACTTGAAGAGAGTTCTTTCCAATGTAAAAACCAGGGGTATTTTGGGAGAGGTTCAGCTGGGTTCCATTTTGGAGCAGATTTTAAGCCCGGAACAGTATGACACAAATGTAATAACAAAAAAAGGCTCAACCGAAAGAGTTGAATATGCCGTTAAGATGCCTGGGTCTGACAACGGCTTTGTGTACCTGCCTATTGACGCAAAATTTCCCTTGGACGCCTATCAAAAGCTGCTTGACGCATACGACAGCCGGAATCGGGATTTCGTAAAAGACGCCCAGAAAGAGCTTAAAACCAGAATTAAAGGCTTTGCAAAGGACATAAGCACAAAATATATAGATGTGCCTAACACAACGGAATTTGCCATTATGTTTTTGCCTACCGAAGGGCTGTATTCCGAAGTTGTTAGAATGGGCTTAATCGAGGAACTGCAAAGGGAAAAAATCAACATAGCCGGCCCAACCACAATGGCCGCCCTGCTTAACAGCTTGCAAATGGGCTTTAAGACCCTTGCGGTGCAGAAAAAGAGCGCCGAGGTTTGGAAAGTTTTGGCGGAAGTTAAAACGGAATTTGCAAAATTCAGCGATTCATTGGAAAAAACAAAGAGAATTATGTCTAAGGCACAAGATGAACTGAATACATTATCCGGCACAAGAATGAATGTAATGAACAGAAAATTAAAAGATGTTTCTACATTTGATTACACCTCTGACAACCGGGTACAAATCGCCGGCGGTGAAGAAAACGAATAATTTTCAAAAAAATTGTTGACAAAACACGAACTCTGTGGTATCATTTATTCTGTTCTCACATGAGACAGAATAAATATGCGGATATGGCGGAATAGGCAGACGCGCTAGCTTGAGGGGCTAGTTGTAGAAATGCAGTGCAAGTTCAAGTCTTGTTATCCGCACCACAGTAAAACCGAGGATAATTCCTCGGTTTTATTTTTGTTTGAATTTTAAAGCACCGAAAATTTCACGATATAAAATTACTTATTTATTAAAAATTTTCAATGGCAAAAGATTTAAAATCAGGTTGATTTTCACCGCTATGCTTTAACAGATAACAAGCAATTCAAAAAATCTTTTGTTTTGTAAAATTGCAGTTGACAAAAATAATTTCTTGTGGTATCATATGTCTTGTTCTCACACAGGAACATATAAATATGCGGATATGGCGGAATAGGCAGACGCGCTAGCTTGAGGGGCTAGTTGTAGAAATGCAGTGCAAGTTCAAGTCTTGTTATCCGCACCACAAATCGGTCGGGGCAATAGCCTCGGCTTTTTTCTTTTCTGAATAACTGTTTCACATCAAAAAAGCGAACCCTTTGGTTCGCCTTTTATTTGTATTTTATTTTTATCAGTTGTTCAAATAATCAAAAGCTGCCTGTACGAAAATCGCAGTTCCTTTGTAAAGCACGCTGTCGTCAACTGTCATGTGGCAGTTGTGAGCAGGATAAACCTTGCCGTCACTTGCCGGTGCAATACAGCAAAGGTTAAAGAAGCAACCCGGTACAAGCTGGTAATAGAAACCTGCGTCCTCGCCGCCCATCTGCTGCTTTCCGCCTACATGAATAGCTTCCTCCCCTATCACTTTGCCGGCAGAAGCAATAAGTTTATCGGTCATTGCATCGTCGTTTACAACAGGCTGGTAGCCGTAGTCCAGCTTCCATTTATAATCGGCTCTCATAGCCATACAAATGCCCTTTACAACCTCTTCCATTCTTTTAAGAACATAGTTTCTGTTCTTCATATTGGCATTTCTAACCGTACCTCTCATATAGCAGGTGTCGCTGATTATGTTTTCGGCTCCTCTGCCTGCCTGCAATGTGGCAACAGTGATAACGCAAGGCTCCGTAGGGTCCATTTCACGGCTTACTATTGTTTGAAATGTATTTATAATAGTCGTAGCAACAACAACCGGGTCAACGCACATATGAGGTGCCGCACCATGTCCGCCCTTGCCTATTACATACAAATCAAACTGGTCATCGGCAGCGGTGATATCACCGTAGTGGAGGGTGATGTCTCCGGCTTTTGCCCCCTCCGGGATTTCACCTACATGCAGTGCGTAGATGCTGTCAACATGAGGATTTTCCATACAGCCGTCGGCAATCATAACAGGTGCGCCGCCGGGGCCTTCTTCACCGGGCTGGAAGAATAATTTAACCTGACCGTTCAGCTCGTCCTCGTGCTCTTTTAAAATCTTTGCCACTCCCAAAAGTATCGCCGTGTGGCAGTCGTGGCCGCAGGCGTGCATATTTTCGTTGGTTGAAGAATATTCAAAACCTGTTTCCTCTTTTATGGGCAAAGCGTCCATATCGGCTCTAAGCGCCAATACTTTTTTGCCCGGCTTGCCAAGCAGGGCAACAACGCCGCTGCAATCATCGTACTCGGTGTAAGGCACGCCCCACCGGTCAAGCTTTTCACAGACATATTTTTTTGTCTGTGGCAGGTCAAGACCCAATTCCGGAATTCTGTGCAAGTCTCTGCGCCATGCAGTTATTTGTTCTTTAATTTCTTTTGCGTAATTCAAAGCGTCCATTTTATTTCTCCTTTGTTTTCTTAAATTATAAATCATGGCAAATTCTATGTCAAGGCATTGACAATAAATAGACTTGTGTAACATTTTCACAAGTTAGATATAATATAATTTTAATTACAACAAAATAGGATTTATCCCGTGTTTATGTTCTGTTTGGCTAACATTTTCATTGTGCGTTTTACACAGAATTTTTCATTGATACAACAGGTGTTCAAAGCAGATTACATAATTCGATAAAATTTTCACTGTTTTTCATTGACATACATATAGTGTGGATGTTATAATCTAACCGCAAGATATGTGAATAGTCAATACACAAGATAGTTTCTAAGTAGGTTTATAAAACGCCCTGCCGACCATATTTGCACCGTGTGCGGATTGCCGGAGCTTTTCTTCGTGTCACATATACTGCCGTGATTTTGCGTTGAATATAACTTTAATAACAAATGTGAAAATCACGCAAGCAATTTTATTTATCATCATTTCATATAAAGGAGAATCTGTATGTTAAAAAATGATGCATGGAACGGTTTTGAAGGCCGTATTTGGAAGCTTGAATGCAATGTTCGTGACTTTATTCAGAACAACTACACACCATATGACGGCGACGAGGAATTCCTTGAAGGCCCCACAGATGCCACTGATAAACTTTGGGGCAGATTGCAGGAATTGCAGAAGGCCGAGCGTGAAAACGGCGGCGTTTTGGACGAGGAAACCGAGATAGTATCCGGCCTTACCTCTTACGGCCCGGGATATATAGACGAATCTTTGAAAGACCTTGAAAAAATCGTAGGTCTTCAAACAGACAAGCCCCTTAAAAGAGCATTTATGCCTTACGGCGGCATCAAAATGGCAGAGGAAGCCTGCGAAATGTACGGCTACCATGTAAACCCTCAGCTTCACAAAATATTCAATGATTACCACAAAACTCACAACCAGGCAGTTTTTGATGCCTACACACCTGAAATGCGTGCGGCAAGAAGCAGCCATATTATCACAGGCTTGCCGGATACATACGGCAGAGGCCGTATTGTAGGCGACTATCGTCGTATCGCACTTTACGGTATCGACCAGCTTATCGCTTGGAAGGAAGAGGACAAGCTGAACTGCGGTGACGGCACAATGACAGATGACATTATCCGTCGTCGTGAGGAACTTGCAGAACAGATAAGAGCCTTGCAGGGCATTAAGCAAATGGCTGAAATTTATGGCTATGACATCTCCGCACCTGCAAAGGACGCAAAGGAAGCTGTACAGTGGCTCTACTTCGGCTACCTTGCTGCAATCAAAACACAAAACGGTGCCGCTATGTCCGTAGGTCGTATTTCAACATTCTTGGATATTTACATTCAGCGTGATCTTGAAAGCGGCAAGTTGACAGAAGCTGAGGCACAGGAACTTATCGACCACATGGTTATGAAGTTCCGTATGGTAAAATTTGCCAGAATTAAATCTTACAATGAATTGTTCTCAGGCGACCCGGTTTGGGCAACACTTGAAGTAGGCGGTATGGGCGTTGACGGCCGTTCAATGGTTACAAAAAACGACTTCCGTTTCCTCCACACACTTGAAAACATGGGTCCTTCACCTGAACCTAACCTTACAGTTCTTTACAGCAGCAAACTTCCTAAGGCATTTAAGAAATATGCAGCTATGATCTCTGTTAAGACATCTTCAATTCAGTATGAGAACGACGATGTTATGAAACCGGTTTGGGGCGACGATTACTCAATCTGCTGCTGCGTATCCGCAACACAGACAGGTAAGGAAATGCAGTTCTTCGGCGCAAGAGCAAACCTTGCAAAGACACTTTTGTTCGCTATCAACGGCGGTGTTGATATCAGAACAGGCAAACAGGTTGGCCCGAACTACGCACCTATCACATCCGATTACCTTGATTATGACGAAGTTATCGCCAAGTACAAGGTTATGCTTGACTGGCTTGCAGGTTTGTATGTAAATACACTTAACCTTATCCAGTACATGCACGATAAATACTACTATGAAGCAGCACAGATGGCTCTTATCGACACAGATGTTCGCCGTACATTTGCAACAGGTATCGCAGGCTTCTCACATGTTATCGACTCTTTGAGCGCTATCAAGTACACAAAAGTTAAGGTAAAGCGCAACGAGCAGGGTCTTGCAGTAGGTTTTGAGCGTGACAGCGATGACTTCCCAAGATACGGCAACGATGACGACAGAGCAGACGACATCGGCGTATGGCTTCTTAAAACATTCCTTGACGATATCAAGAAGCACCACACATACCGTGATTCAGAGGCTACAACATCAATTCTTACAATCACATCAAATGTTGTTTACGGCAAGTTCACAGGCGAATTGCCGGACGGCCGTCGGGCATGGACTCCTTTTGCACCTGGTGCTAACCCATCATACGGCGCTGAAAAGAACGGTCTGTTGGCTTCATTGAACTCACTTACAAAGCTTCCGTATCACTGGGCTTTGGACGGTATTTCAAATACACAGGCTATGAACCCGGACGCTTTGGGTCACAGCGATGACGAAAGAGCCACAAACCTTGTAAATGTTATGGACGGCTACTTTGACCAGGGTGCACACCACTTGAATGTAAACGTATTCGGCAAGGACAAACTTATTGACGCTATGGAACACCCGGAAAAACCGGAGTATGCAAACTTCACAATCCGTGTTTCAGGCTATGCCGTTAAGTTTATTTCTCTTACAAGAGAACAGCAGCTTGACGTTATAAGCAGAACTTTCCACGATAAATTCTGATAAGACCGGGATTATCCCCCTTTCAAGCCCTGCCCTCTTAGGCGGGGCTTTTTTATCACTGAAAAGCAAAGGAATATTAAATAAATTATGGAAATTAAAGGCAATATAAACAGCATAGAAACCTTTGGCGCAGTTGACGGCCCGGGCGTAAGATACATTGTATTCTTACAGGGCTGCCCCATGCGCTGCAAATACTGCCACAACCCGGAAACATGGGGCGACAAGGCAGAGGGCTCTTATACAGCCACGGCACAAGAGGTTTTCGACGGTGCGTACAAATACCGCAGTTATTGGAAAAACGGCGGCGGTATAACCGTAAGCGGCGGCGAGGCTTTAATGCAAATGGACTTTGTAACCGAGCTTTTCCGCATAGCAAAGAAAAAAGGTGTAAACACCACCATTGACACATCTGCCGGCCCATTCTGCGATGATGAAGAATGGCTTAAAAAATTTGACAGCCTTATGGAGCTTACCGATTTGGTTTTGCTTGACATAAAGCAGATTGACAGTGCAAAACACAAAGAGCTTACCGGCTACGGCAACGAGAATGTTTTGCGGTGTGCAAAGCGCCTTGCAGGCCAAAATAAAAAAATGTGGATACGCCAGGTTCTTTTGCCCGGCTGTACCGACAACGAGAAAGATTTGAAAGCCACAAGGGAATTTATAGACAGCCTAAACGCAATAAATCCCGGCGTTGTGGAGCGTGTGGAGGTATTGCCATACCACACAATGGCTATTGCAAAATACGAAAAATTAGGTATCCCCTACCGCCTTGAAGGCGTGCCGATGCCTACAAAAGAACAGGTAGAATTTGCAAAGAGCATTTTGTGTAAATAATCAATATATAAAATAAAACAGCGGAGAAATCCGCTGTTTTTGATTTTTAAAACTTTGCGAACAAACCCATACTTTTCTGATTATTCTTTTCCCTTTTCCAAGAGTTAAATTATAAAATATAAAACGGAACCTATCATCTTGATAAGTTCCGTTTTTCTTTATAAACTTATAAAATATTTTATTTAACCCCGGTAGACCCGAAACCGCCACGGCTTTCGCCGTCTAAGTCCTCCGGCTGAATTTCTTCAAAAATAATCTTTGGTTGGTGCTTTTGTATTCTGAACTGGCAAATTCTGTCATTTACATGAATTTCCGTATCACGAACAGCCAAAGCCGGGTACATAAGCACATCTTTGCTTGAATTTTTACCGTACTTTTCATCAATTACACCTATGCTGTTGGTCTGCAAAATACCGAAGTTTTTAAATGTTGAAGAACGGGGTGCTATAATCATTTCATATCCGTCGGGCAGGCTCATTGTAACGCCCAAATTTATTAAACGGAACTCCCCTTTTTTCATAACAACATCTTCTGCGCTGCGCAAATCTATCCAGTCGGACTTGCCGTCTATATAGCGCAATTTTTCTATCTTATCCGAGTGATACACAATTTTTATTTTTTCGCTGCTCATTCTTTATGCTCCCATAACACTACTTTGCCCTGTGCCAATGTTTTAGGCACATCTATAATTCTTTGGTTTTCACTGCCACGGAACAACAATTTAAGATTTTTCTTTTCGTCAACAAACTGTCCGTCCACAAGCACATCAACATATTTTAATATTTCACGCTGTTTTTCGTTCATATTCTCGTATGTCCAGCCAGACCACATCCATATTGTTTTTCCTGTTTGCTTTTTTATTTCCTGTACGGTTTTAAGCAACATATTATCCGAAAGTTGATCCATAGGCTCACCGCCTAAAATCGAATATCCAGTCACATTGTCGACTTTGCCCATATCTATAAACTTTTGCATTTCGGCGTCGGTGTATTCCTCGCCGTATTCAAAAGGCCAATATTCGCTGTTAAAACAGTTTTTACAGTGGAAGTGGCAACCGCTTACAAACAGTGTGGTGCGTATGCCCACTCCGTTTGCAACGTCGTACCTTCGCATTTGTGCATATCTCATTTTATCCTCCAACGCTATATATTGTATTTATCTGAATTAGATTATACAATATTTAGTGATATATTTCAACCCCATTATTTATGGCAACCCCGATAAACCATCGTGAGTTGCCTTTTAAATCACTTTTCTATATTTGTTTCCTTGCATATATACAAAGGTCTGTTTTTAACCTCCAAGTATGTCTTTGCGAGGTATTCTCCCAAAATACCCACGCAGAAAAGCTGTATACCGCCTATCATAAGTATTATGCAAACCATACTCGGCCAGCCGGCAACCGGATCGCCGAAAGCAAATGTTCTGACCACTATAAATATAACACCGATAAGGGCTATAAGGCAAAACAAAAGCCCAACTGTGATACTGATTGTCAAAGGCACGGTTGAAAAAGCCACAATGCCCTCTATGCTGTAAAGAAGAAGTTTCCAGAAAGACCACTTGGTTTCCCCGGCGGCACGCTCCACATTTTTGTATTCCAACCACTTGGTTTTGTAGCCTACCCAGCCGAAAAGCCCCTTGGAAAATCTGTTGTATTCGCCTAAATCCAGCAGTGAATTTACAAACTGTCTTGTCATAAGGCGATAATCTCTTGCCCCGTCAACTATCTCGGTTTTGGAGATTTTATTCATCAAATGATAAAATCTGTGGGCAAAGAAAGACCTAACCGGCGGCTCGCCCTCTCTTGTGACACGGCGTGTGGCAACGGAGTCATAGCCCTCCTCCTCAATATACTTTACCATTTCCGGCAAAAGCGCTGGCGGATCCTGTAAATCCGCATCCATCATACATACATAATCCCCTTTGGAGTTTTCCAAACCGGCATAAATTGCCGCTTCCTTGCCGAAATTGCGGGAAAAAGATATGTACTTTGCCCTCTCGTCTTTTTGTGCAAATTCCTTTAATATTTCAAGGGTTTTGTCCTTTGACCCGTCGTTTACAAACAAAAATTCAAAATTGTAATTTGGCATTTCTCCTGCAACACGGGTAATTTCCTCATAAAAAAGGTGAAGGACTTCCTGCTCATTGTAACAGGGCACTATCACCGAAATAAGTTTTGACATAAATTTGTCCTCTTTTGTATCATTTATGTTACATTGTATATGATAACATATAAATTTATTTTTTTCTATGTTTTTTTCGCAAAAACAGCCTGATTTACACATTGTTTTGCAAATGCTGTAATAAACTTAAAAATTGTGAACCGAAAAGGAGCTTATTTTTATAAAGATAAAGAAAATCGCCGAGAAATTTCCCTCACCGGGGGATATGTAATCATCCACCGATCATCTTATACATCAAAGCCGAGCCGGGAAAGTTTTGGCTTTTGTGACAAAAATAAAGCCCCCACCGGGAGCTTTACAAATCAAACAACTATTTAACAATGTAAATTTACTTTTTTACAGGCGATGTAATCATCATACCTACATTTGCCGGGGCGCAAATGGCAAAATCATTTTCGTTGCCTATGTAACCGAAACCCTCGCAAAGGTGATCCGGGCACTGGCTGTTTATAAACGCCGCCTTGCCGTCCTTTACATCAATGGTGCAGGTGAGCAAGCCCTGTGTAATTGTGTATGTTTCATCCTTGTTAAGGGGTATTCTTTTTACCACCTGATTGCCCACATAAACTTCGGCAATGCCGTTATCGGCGGAAAGTGAATTTTTGAAGAACTTTTGATAACCGAACACACCAAGGGAAACTATAACCAAAAGGCCTATAAGCACGGTGTTTACATTAAGATGTTTTTTCATTTATACATTCCTTTTCTCTTGAATTCTCGAATTTTAATTATAACACAGAAATGTGAATATTTCCATAATTTATTGAAAAAATTTCGTGATATTGCTATAATTATGTTAATTTATCGCAAGTTTGGGAGCTATACATATGAAAAATACGGACGGCGGCTGTTTTTCCGCCATTAACTCAAAGGCGAACAAATTTTATTCAAAAGCTGTTTTAGTTTTGTTCTGCCTTATATATTGTCTTGTTTTGTTCCGGCGGCTGGGCAAAAATCTTTCTTTTGATTACAACCCGGCAGTTCAGATAATTTTAATGTTCTGTTGGGCTTTTTTAACGGCAGCCGATATTTTTATATCCTCGAAACACCGGGAAAAATTGATTGAAAACCGCAAAAGGATTTTGATTGTATTTTTGATCTTAATTTTTGCCATTCAATTTGTTGTGAGCCTTTTTAATATGAATTCTCCGCTATATGACCACGAAAAAGTTTTCAACGGCGCTGTTATATATTCTCGGCAGGGCAACAGTGAAGATTTTCAGCTTTACAACAATTACCTGCACCACTATACAAACAATGTAGGAGAATTTATGCTTTTACAGGCCTTGTTTAAAATTGTCAGCCTTTTGGGGGTTACGGATTACTACTTTGTTTCCATGGTTGTGGGGCATATTCTGTTTACAATTATGATAGCCGCCGCCTTTTACTATACAGACGAGGTTTTCGGCAATAAAACCGCACTTATGTTTTTGTTTATAACCGCCTGCTATATTCCCGTTTATTTTCAAAGCTGCGTCAGTTATACGGATACTTACTCGGTTTGGGTCGTTCCCTGTATTCTTTTATTTATGCACAGAGCTTTGGAGTGCGCAGATAAGAAAAAATCAATTTTGTACCGGGTTTTGGCCGGGGTTTGTCTTGGTCTTGGTATGCAGATAAAAGCTACGGTAGCAATTATATTTATTGCGCTGTTTACAGAAAGTATTTTCAAGGGCAAATTTAAAAAATCACTGCCAAAATTTTTAATTGCAATCATTGTATTTCTCGGTGTAAACACCGGTTTTCATCGGTGGGAATACGGCACCGTAATAGAAGAAAGCCGTGCCGATGAGGCCATGCCGGTAACCCACTTTTTGATGATGGGCTTACAAAAAGACGGCTCTTACAGCTGGATTGACGAATGGGAAATAACCTGTTCCGTAGGCGGAAAAGCCAACAGGATAGAGCTTAATAAACAGGAGATAGCAAACCGACTTAAAGAAATGGGTTTTGGCGGATATTTAAAATTACTTTACAGAAAAACCTGCCGCACATTCGGTTCCGGCAACCGGGATATGCGTTACAGTTACCTGTACGCCGAGCCTTCGGAACCTGTAAACACAGTGTATAAACTTGTTTTGGAAAACGGGCCTTACTACGGCATATACAACAATTTTTCAAATTCGTTTTACCTGTTTATGATTGTCACTGGGGTTGCGGGAGGGATTGTAAAGCTCAAAGAGAAAAAATTTAACACAACCCTTGCCCCGTACTTGGGGCTTGTGGGCTTTTGGCTGTTTATGATGCTTTGGGAGTCCAATCACCGCCAACTTATAAATCAGTGGAGTTTATTTTTTATTGTAAGTGCAATAGGCATTGTAACAATTACACAAAAAATCTGCGATATTTTTTCCCATAAAAAACACATATTGACTTGTAAAAAAGATACGATGCAAGTATAATTTAAGTATATAACAGTCATAGGAGGACAAATATGATTGACAGTGAATTTAAGCGGAAAGTAAAAGATTTCGTACAAAAAAACAAAGAGGACATAGTAGCCGACATCAAGGACCTTGTAAGCATAAACAGCGTACAGGGCACCCCCGAAGACGGTGCGCCTTACGGCCGGGGGCCTAAAAAAGCTCTTGAAAAAATTCTTGAAATTTCAAAGAAAAACGGTTTGTCGGTGAAAAATTTAGACAACAGAACAGGCTATGCACAAATAGACGGCAAAAGTGAAAAATACCTTGCTTCTATCGCCCATGTTGATGTTGTGCCACGGGGCAACGGTTGGAAAGCCGACCCATTTACCGTTCGTGAGATCAACGGTTACCTTGTGGGACGAGGCGTAAGCGACGACAAAGGCCCTGCGGTTTTGACATCTTACATGATGAAATTTTTCAAGGAGCAAAACCTGGACTTGCCTTATACCATGAGAGCGATTTTCGGCAGTGATGAGGAAACAGGTTCTTCCGATGTGCGCTGCTACTTACAACAAGAAAAACCGCCGGTGTTTATTTTTACTCCGGATGCGGACTTCCCTGTTTGCTGCGGCGAAAAAGGCATTGCCTCTTTCGGCCTTGCAAGTAAAAAGATTGAAAACGGAAATGTGGTAAAATTTAAAGCCGGAGTGGCAAGCAATGTAATATCCGATCTTGCCCGGGCAGAATTTAAAAAATCCGCAGGCAATTTCCCCGAAAAAGAAAACTTTGAAATTGCCGACAACGGAGACACAGTAACGGTTACGGCTCACGGCATAGGCGGCCACGCAATGCGGCCGCAAGGCAAAGTAAGCGCCATAGGCATGATTATGGACTACGGCCTTGAAAATAACCTTTTTACCGCCGATGAAAAGCCCTATATGGAACTAATCCGGGATATGCACCACAATTATGACGGCAGCACATTGGGCATTGATGCCAAAGACGATGTTTTTGACCCCCTTACGGTTATAGGCGGTCTTATAGATTTTGAAAACGGCGTGTTCACCCAAAATATAAATATCCGCTTCCCCACAAGCACATCGGTTGAAAAGATGGAAAAACAGCTCTGCGAAAAGCTTAGTTCGGTAGGCGGAAGAATTACGAGTGCAAGCGGCAATCCGCCATTTTGCTCAGGTCCGGAACACCCGGCAATACAAGCTCTGTTAGGCGTTTACAATGAACTTACCGGTAAAGATGAAAAACCGTACACTATCGGCGGCGGAACATACCGGAGGGCTTTTCCTGCCGGTGCAGCTTTCGGCATTGTTTCACGCAATGTGCCTAACCCTGATTACATAGGTACAGAGCATATGGCAGAAGAAGGTTTTTCCATAGACGGACTTATGGACGCACTTGAAATTTTAATATGCGGTATGTACGAACTGCAAAAACTTGAATTTTAATTAAAAATTTATCCCGAGGGCAAATTCCCTCGGGATTTTTATTTTTCAAGGAGTGAGATAACACGATATATATCATCGTCAATACTCAGAGATTGCTCCCTTATTTCTTTCGGGCATAGGGCCTCCCCCATGTTTACACAGGCATATGTCGCCCTTGGATTTTTCGCCGTCATTTGCCAAAATGGATACTTTATAATAACCGGCGTATTGTAACCGACCCCTAACTCTAAGAAAAGAATTTTTTGATTTTCTCTTGTTCTCAAAAAATTCCGATACCTTTCTGCCCGTCTGTGCCAGCCCTCGTCCTCCACAAATTTATCGTCACTGCGTAAATTCATAGTGAGCAGCCTGCCGCAATGGGGACATTTGGGGATTAACTCCGTCGGTATTTTCATATCTTTTTGCTCAAAGTACATCTTTGTTATGGCGTCCTTATTGTCAAAAGTCTCTCTGCAACAGGGGGTCGGACATTGAAAAAGCCCGTAGTCACCCTGAGTGTAAAAGAGGCGTTTTTTATCAAAGCCGGCCTTTTGGAAACAGTGGTCAACATTTGTGGTTATTACAAAATAATCTTTGCCGTTTACCAAATTTAAAAGTTTTTCATAAAGGTTGTTTGGCGCCGGTACATACCTGTTTACATAAATATATCTGCTCCAATAAGCCCAGTATTCTTCAAGGGTTTTATATGGGTAAAAACCGCCGGAGTACATATCGTGAAATCCGTACTTTTCCTCAAAATCGGAAAAATATTTTTTAAATCTCTCTCCGCCGTATTCATATCCCCGGGAAGTCGAAAGCCCCGCCCCTGCGCCTATAACAATACAGTCGGCGTCATCCAATGCATTTTTGAGCTTTTCAATATTTTGATAATATTCTCTCGTATATTTCTCTGTCTGCGTCTTTAAAAACATTAAATATCACCTCGATTTCACTGTGATTTTTCAATTTATATTCCTTTACCGTCTCAACGGCGATTTCTGCCGCCCTTTCATTGGGGAAATGAAATTCCCCTGTTGATATACAACAAAAAGCTATACTTTTAAGCCCATTTTCCCGGGCAACATCTAAGCATGAATTATAGCACGATTTTAAAAGACGGCAATCGTCAGGTTGCAATTTTACGCTTACAATAGGCCCCACCGTGTGGATTACATATTTACTTGGCAGATTAAACGCCGGTGTGATTTTGGCCCTGCCGGGCATTTCTTCCTTGCCCTGCTTTTCCATAATTTCGTTACAGACAAGGCGCAACTGCACCCCGGCATATGTGTGTATTGCGTTGTCTATACAGCCGTGATTTGGGTGGAAGCACCCTAAAAGCCGGCTGTTGGCGGCATTTACTATGCAGTCGCATTTAAGCCGCGTTATATTCCCTTGCCAAAGGTAAATTTCTTTGGCAATCTGGGTTAAATTTTTATAATCCGCTATACCTTTTTCTCTTGTTGCCTCCTGCAAATACCTATTTTGTATTTTTAAAAATTCTTCTTTTGCAGGTATGGGCGGGCGCACATTAAACAGCGCCCTCAGCAGTCTTTTTTGGTTTGTACTGTCTTTTGGGATTTCAATGTCCTCGCTGTGTCTTTCCTTTAACAGTTCTTGTATAAGAAATATTCTTCTCTCGCTTTGGGTCATAATTTTCACCGCCTTTTACTTTATTTTACCACGCTGTGATTTTATGGCAAGTACGCACTTTTTTGTAACCTATGAAATCGAGCGGGCTTAAATGCCCGCCCGTTTTACATATTATTCTGCATATAATGCGCTTGCGCTCATTTCAAGATAATTTTCACCTGTGTAATCCGGGAATGCCTCTTTCATAGCCCGAATAAATTCATCGGCGGTTGTGCTTTCCTCAGCCAATTCTTTGGTCTTTTCAACATAGGCTATTTTCTCGGTTACAGCATCCTGACCTTCCGGTGTGCTGTGGGCGGAAAGTATCATATCGTAGCCTGTACTTTGATATTCATTTAACACTTTAACCATATTGTCCATCCGTTCAACGCTGAGAAGAATAGAATGGCTTGTTTTGCCCAGCATATGAGTGTAAACAACATTCATTGACGGAATTTCAAGGTCATAAGTTTCGCCCCTGTCGATAAGATTAAACTCAATACCGTCTATTGTAACCGAACCGGATACCACGGTATTTATATCGGCCATGTCATCTCCGCCGTGGAAATCATCGCCGAAAGTTTGGTACAAACCGTCTGTTGTGGCGAATGTAGAACCGCTTTCGATAGATTTTTTAGCGCCGTCGGTGCCGTAGATTTTTACACCGTCAATATAACTCTTGCCCGCCGGGTGGTCGCATATAAAGAACCCTTCGACAGGTTTATCGAGTTTTTCGATATAATTTTTCATAGCTTCCAAATCATCTGTAAAGCTGGGCAATTCAATGCCGATAAGGGAATTTTCTCCCTCTACGATATAATACTCGTCGCCTAAGGCGTCCTCCGTTGCAACTGCGTGCAATTTAACATTTCCGTAGTCATATACCGTAACACTGCCTTTTTCTATTTCTCCGGCTGTTACAACAGGCTTTGAAGTTTGATTTTCAGACGCAACAGACGCCGTATCGGATTGTGAAGATGAAACGCCCTCGCTGTTTGAACAAGCTGTAAACCCGCCGGCCAAAACAAGTGCGGAAAGTAAAATTGCAAATATCTTTTTCATAGTGATACTCCTTTAAAAGTTTATTTTTGTGTTCAACGACTTTATTATAAAATTTTTTACAGTCGAAAACAAGTACGCACTTTTTTATTATATAGTTACCGAAAAGTAACCCATGTGAACTTTATGTGTAACAGACGATTATTCTATTTACTTTTCGGTGTCAATACATTAAAATCAAATGTAACAGTAATAAATGATGTTACATTAAAGGAGATTGTAATATGCTTAAAAAAGAAGAACTGCCTGCTTGCCCGGTTGCCACAACGGTACAGCTTATAGGCAGTAAATGGAAATTGCTGATTATGAGAAACCTTTTTCAGCGCCCATGGCGTTTTAACGAGTTACAAAAAGACCTTGTGGGAATAAGTCAAAAAGTTTTAACCGACAGTTTGCGCTCTATGGAGAACGACGGTATAATAACAAGAACCGTCTATCCGCAAGTTCCGCCGAAAGTAGAGTATGCTCTTTCCCCTTTGGGTGAATCAATGCGCCCGATTTTGGATGCCATGGAAAAATGGGGCACGGATTACAAAAACAGTGCGGAATAAACTAATAACAGCTATTTATACTCGCCGAATATAAATAGCTGTTTGTTTTTTATTTTATTTTATTTTAAGTACCCGAGTTTATCTCTTTCGTCTATTTTACGCAATACCTTGCACGGATTGCCTGCGGCGACTACGCCCCGGGGTATATCTTTTGTAACAACACTGCCTGCGCCGATAACGCTGCCGTCTCCGATCGTAACCCCGGCCAAAATTTTAACATCTCCGCCGAGCCACACATTTTTACCTATATGCACGGGTTTGCCAATACAGCCGCCGGTTATTCTTTCCGCCCGATCAAGAGAGTGGTTTACCCGATAAATACCTATATTTGGCCCCAACAATGTATTTCTGCCGATTGTAAACCGGGCGCAGTCGAGAATTATACAGCCGAAGTTTATGTAAACATCATCCTCTATCTCAATATTTTTGCCGGATTCGCAGTGAAAATCCGGCTCTATCCAAACATTTTTGCCTACTTTTTTAAAGAGCTTATTCATTATCTCGGCTATTTTCTCGGTGTCCTCGTCCTCGGTTTTGTTGTACCGTTTGAACAGCTTTTTTGCCGCAACCCTGCGGTTAAAAAAGTTGTCGTCAAAATCCTCACATATCAAGCCGGTTTGTATTTTTCGTTTTTTATATAGAATACTCCGTTTTTGATTTTAATAAATCAAACCGTATTTTTTTGCCATTTTCCGCAAGAAATCTTCCGGCAGATTGCCGTCATACATTGCCCTGCCTTGGTACAGCCTTAACGCTTGTTCAAGAATACTCTCGTCCTCGCACATAAGACAAAGGGGCTTATATATTGCATATTGATAATCCGCAAAATTATCAAGTTCGTCCTCTCTGCGTATTTGGACTGTGATCAACTTTTCATCGTCTGTTTCCGCTTCCTCCAAAGCCTCGCCCAAATTTTCATCACATGGCAAAATCTTGCCGGGTTTTACATCTTTCGGCAACAGAAACAGCTTCTTTTCAGTGCAAAGAGGAAGTAAATCGGTATATTTCGGGTTGGGATTTACAAGTTTTACATTTTTTACGGCGTCGGCTATGGCCTTTACATGCTCTGCCATTGTGCCGCAACAACCGCCGAATATCTGCACCCCTGCCCGGGCAAGCCCCGGCACACAGTCGGCAAAGGTTTCCGGCGGGCAGTCGTACACGGTTTTACCGTCAACAACTTTGGGCAGGCCGGCATTTGCCTTTGCGATAAGAGGAACTTCCGCATAGTCTGTAAGGCGTTTTATAGATTCCAACATTTCCTTAGGGCCTACGGAACAGTTAAGGCCGAATGCGTCGGCACCCATGCCCTGCATAATCTCCAAAACAGCCTCTATGTCGGAGCCGGTAAGGGTATTGCCCTTTTCATCTACCGAAAATGTGACGAAAACAGGTTTGTCGCTTACGCTTTTTACAGCCAATAATGCGGCTCTGGCCTCCGGCACAGTCATCATTGTTTCGATGATAAAAAAGTCAACACCGGCGTCCTGTAAGCCCTTGGCCTGTTCGGTGTATATTTCAACCATTTCTTCAAAGGGCGTGTCCCCCAAAGGAGCCAAAAATTTGCCGGTTGGGGCAATATCCCCGGCAACATAGGCTTTGTCCTGTGCAATTTTTTTGCTTATTGAGGCAAGTTTATAGTTAAAGTCATACACTTTGTTGAAAATGCCGTTTTCTTCAAGTTTTACCCTGTTTGCACCGAATGTAGGGGAATACAAAACCTGTGAGCCGGCCTGTAAATATTCCTTTTGAAAATCCTGTACAACCTCCGGGTGATCTATCGACCATGCCTCGGCACAAACGCCGCCGTCATAGCCTCTTTTTTGCAGTTGAGTACCGGTTGAACCGTCCAATATCAAAGGGTAATGTAATTCCATTATAAATCCACCTCGCTGTTTTCAAATACCATTTGCTCTATGTAATCCTCCGTAAATTCTTTACTTTGGGATAACTCGATATATTCGCACATATTTTTTATCTTGCCTACTTCCGGTCTATTACCGGGATAAAGTAAAGTTTTTGCCGCTCCGCTTAATGCCGTGTTGCCGGCGTACTGTGTTTTATCGGCAAATTCCGCCGGTATCATACCTATTCGGCAAAGGCTTTCGGTACTTAAATTTTTGCCGAAACCCCCGGATATGATAACCTTGTCTATGTCATTATAACCGAGTTTTGCGCTGTTTACAACTGTTTTTATTCCGGCTGCCACTGCCGCTTTGGCAAGTTGAATTTTTCTCACATCTTCCCGAGTGAAGAACACTTTTTTATCTTCGGTAAGATAGAATATTCCGTTTTCATTTTCGTCCTCGCCCATATATTTTTTTACCGGGTTTTCAACTTCTTGGGGGTTTAACATTCTTCCCCCATAGTCGATAACTCCGTTTTCCAGCAGCCGGGCGATTACATCAACGGTGCCGGAACCGCATATTCCAACGGCATTCTTCCCGTTCACGGTGTCAAAGGCAAGCTCTGGCCCATTTATTTTTACTTTGCAAATTGCGCCGTCAACACCGGGCATACCGCAAACGATACCGGCTCCTTCAAAAGCGGGGCCTGTGGCGGTAGAACAGCATATAAATTTTTCGCCGTTCCACAATGCCATCTCGCCGTTTGTACCTATGTCTATAAACAGGGTTTTTACACGGCTTTCGGCAATTTCCAAAGTGTAAATACCGCTTGTTATATCGCCGCCCACAAAGGCGGACACACAGGGAAAAATAAAAACTTTTGCATTTTTAAATTCCGAATAGGTTATGTTTTCGCCGGTTTGGAACAGGGTTTTCGGCTTATAGGGGGCTGCCGCCATAGACCGGGGATCAAGCCCGGAAAAAATATGTTCCATAACAGTGTTACCGGCTATCACAAGGCTTGTTACATCATCATGTGAAATTTTGTTTTTATCCAAAATTTCCGCCGACATATCAAAAATCTGCTTTTGCACAAGTGTTGTCAGTCTTTCAAGCCCATTAGGGTTATCCATGGTGTATTTAATTCTTGTAATAACATCCCCACCGTAAGCGGTTTGCCTGTTCCACCGTGAATTTTTACCTACAAGCCGGCCGTTTTCCAGATTATACACCGCCAAAGAAATTGATGTTGTTCCTATGTCAACGGCCACACCGTAACCTTTTTGGGGTTGAAATAATAAATTGCCGGATATTTCATCCTCTATTTTACCGCCGACAAAATCCGGCACCTCAACGGTACAATCACCAAAAATTTTTGTTTGGCAAGCCAAGACGGTTTTCCTCATGCCGTTTTGCACCACAGTAACGGCACATTTGCCGCAGGTGCCTCTGCCGCCGCAAGGCGCTTGAATATTTATTCCCCGATCTTGCAAAATTTTCAAAACACTCCGACCTTCTTTTGCAGACACGACGATTGTTTTTCCTCTGTAAACTATATCCGCTCTTGACATTATTTTTTGCCTTTCGTATAATAAGCTAAAATATGTTTTAAATATACACGAGGCGGTTGCGCCTTGTCAAGGCGGTGAAGAACAATTACCGAAAAAATATACGAACTTGCCCGGGAAATAGGCTTTGAACATTATGCTCCGCTGGATACAAATACACTTGTTTTTATGCAGGAAGTAAGGGATATGTGTTCGGCTGATAAGTGCGTCAAATACGGCAGAAGTTGGGCTTGTCCCCCGGCGGTAGGCAGCCTTGAAAACATAAGCAAAAGAGCTGCGGCTTACAGCGGCGGCATAGTTGTGCAAACCGTTGAGGTAATGGATGATGAATTTGACCTTGAAACCATAAGGCGCTGTGAGGCAAAACACAAATCGAGGTTTGACACCCTTGTAAGGCAAGCCAAGCGCATTTACGGCGATATTCTGCCTATGGGTGCCGGCGGCTGTACAAGATGCAAAAAATGCACATATCCGTCAAAACCATGTCGTTTCCCCGGCAAAGTTTTCCCGTCTATGGAAGCCTACGGTCTGCTTGTGGGAGATGTATGCCTTAAAAATGGGCTTAAATATAACTATGGGGTAAAAACAATGACTTTTACCGCCTGTATTTTGGTAAAGTGAGGAATTTAAAATGACACCTGCACAAATATTGAGAGAAACAATAAAAAAAGACGGCAAGCCGGAAAGACAGCTTAAACAATATGAGGCAATGGGCTTTGTTTACGGCACCCCCGTAAGTAAATTTTTGGATATAGGGCTGAAAAAAGGCGGCACTGCCGTTGATAAATTCGGGGTTACATTTATTTACCCGGAGGACGCCCCGGGCAGAATGCCCCATATCACAGCCGAAAACAAGGCCTTGAAAGATATAACAAAGTGGAAAGAGACGGTACACGCCCCGGACATTGCCGCAAACTGCCAAACAGGCTGGGAAGAAAGCCTTGCCAAAGGGGAGGAAATACGCAAAGAGGGCAAATTGGTTTCGGTTGTTATGGGCACCGGCATATTTGAACAACTGCATTTTTTAATGGGTTTTGAGGACACCTTGACAAACCTTTACGAACACCCCCGGGAAATGCACCGGCTTATCGACTACATTTTGCGGTACAGAATGAGCTACGCAAAGACTGTTATAGACAACCTGCACCCGGATTTAATACTTTCTCACGATGACTGGGGTGCAAAGGATGCCTTGTTTATGAAAGAGGATATGTGGCGTGAATTTTTCAAAGAGCCTTACAGGAAATTTTACGGTTATATTCGCTCGCAAGGGGTGATAGCCGCCCACCATGCGGACTCTTACTGTGCCCCTATCGTTGACGATATGGCGGAAATAGGCATACAGATTTGGCAGGGCGTTCTGCCGGAAAATAATATTCCACGGCTTTTGGCACATCTGGACGGCAAGCTTACCTTAATGGGCGGAGTGGGCGCAAGCATTGACAGAGCCGACGCCGCCGAGGAAGAAATCCGCCGGTATATGAAAGAGGTTCTTTGGGCGGATTGCCCAATGGGTCATTTTATCCCATGTATTACCTACGGATTGCCCGGCACGGTTTACAAACAGGTTGACCCGATTATAGATGATGAAATAGACAGGTACAACCGGGTTCTCCATGCGCCGAATTTCAGAAAAGAAGAACACAGGCGCATTAAAGCGGAAAAGACAGTTGTTAAAAAAGAAATCTCCGTCGCCGGAGAAAGCGAAACCGGCGACACCCTCACTCAGCTTGCCGCCGCCCTTAAAAAAGGGCAGAAAAACCGTGTTTTAAAGCTGTGCAACCAAGCCATAGAAGAAAATATCGACCGGCAAACAATACTGCAAAAGGGCCTTGTTGCCGGTATGGTAAGCCTTGGCAACGATTTTTCCGCAAACAAGGTTTTTGTGCCGGAGATGCTTATGGCCGCCAGATGTATGACCGCCGCAACGGAAATTTTAAAGCCTTTGCTTGTTAAAGGCGAGAGTAAATCCGCCGGCAAAGTTTGCATGGGCACCGTAAAAGGCGATATGCACGACATAGGCAAGAACCTTGTTAAAATTATGATGGAGGGCAGCGGTTTGACGGTTATCGACCTTGGCACAGATGTAAGCGCCGAAACATTTGTTGATACCGCCATAAATGAAAACTGCGATATTATTTGCTGTTCCGCCCTGCTTACCACCACAATGGACGAAATGAAAAAAGTTGTTGCCCTTGCAAAAGAAAAAGGCATTAGAGATAAAGTTAAAATTATGATTGGCGGCGCCCCTATAACCCAGGAATACTGCGATGAAATCGGTGCGGACATTTACACCGCCGACGCTGCGGCGGCGGCAAAACGGGCTGTAAATGCCTTGGCAAGCAAATAAAATTTAAAATCAAACAAAATTACAGCCCGGCGGCATGCCGGGCTGTTGTTATTTTATTGCGAACCGTCATCCCGTGGCGGAAGGCTCTCCTTTAATGTTCTGATTTTCACCATTGAAAATCTTGCAATGCCAATAGACCGCAACATCGAAAGAACAAGAGCATATCTCACTATGCTACCGGGGGAAAAATCGAATGTCTTTATGTAATCAAATGAGTACACATCAAGTTTAAAAAACCGTTCTAAACCTATTACACAAACTACTATGTTTAATATGGAATAATTTCTTATTGACTTAAATGCGCTTATGGCTTCGTTTATAGTTTTTCTTGTGTTTTCGTTCATAACCGTCCTCCCCTTTTCCGAAATTGAATTTTCTTCACCTATATATTAACATAATATCAACCATCATTTGTTAATAAATCATAAATTAAACAAAATATTTTCAACTATATATTATATTTTAGGCTATATTCACTGTTTTAAATTAAAATAATAATACTAACAGTTTTATTTGTTAGTATTATCACTTTATGTATATTATTTTCTTGCCTTGTATATTACCTTGCCGTTGGAAGATCTGTGTTCCGCCCGGCGGGTTTTACTTTTTGCGGTGTAATTTACCCGGCGTGTCTGTTCAATTTCCCTTTTAGGTGTATATACAGGGGCTTTCGGCTCCGCTTTTATTTCGTCAAAAACATCGGTAAATTCTTCTTCAAAATCTTCGTCCTCATCTTCTACAATCTTCTTTTTAACAGGGCTTTGATTTTTCGCCTTTGCAAGTATAATCAAAGACACCGTCAAAGAGTAAACGCCCATAACCACAAAGCCCAAATCGGACATTAAGCCCCCCAGGTCGATGCTTCTTTTTACAAGGGAGCAAATTGCAACAGCACCTATGCCGAAAAGCGAAAAAGCCACATTTACAAGGGCGGCCGAAAAAAGCATGCCGTCGGATTTACTGTCCGGCTGATAAACCGACTTAAACAGCATAAGCAAAAATACCAAAAGGGACATATAGGACAAAACTCTCATGGTATAAAGGCTGTTGTGGACGGTGGAAACTTCGTATATAACGCTGTTAAGGCAAAACGACACAGGCAAAAGCATTGTTAGCAAAAATGGTATTTTCTCTCTTTTTTTGCCCTTTATATCCAAAATGCCCAGCCACAGCACACCGGCAGAGGCAATTATTATAGCAATATCAAAGCCCAAAAATCCACCGTGCTTAAATGTGTCCATAATGCTGAAAATCGCCCCGGCTATAAAAAGCATGCCGGATATAAACCAGGGCAAACCGGTGGCATATTTGCGCTTTTGCGGCGCACCCTTGCCGGAAAAGATTATAACCCCACAGCAAACCGCCACAAGTACAATAAGGGCAACGGTAAGCGGATTTGCCACAATTCCCTTTGCGGACAAAAAGCCTGTGGTAAAGTCAGTAAGATTTAAAAGTTCATATATTCGCCCTGCAAAAAACATAAGGCAAACAACCATAAAAATAACATAGAAAGCCATAATCTACTCCTTGGTAATAAAAAATTTATTCTCTGAATATAATTCTAATACAAACAAAGGAAAATTACAATACATAGAGGATTATATGAAAAAATTTTTAGCGATTTATATTTTTCTGATTGCAGTTAATTTGGCGGTGCCTTTTGCATACAGCAAAATTTACGGCAAAGGCAAAGAGCCTGCCCCGGAGGGCGGACAAACCGACAACCGTCGGGAAAATCGGCAGACGGTATTTTTATACGACCTTGAAAAAGAAAAGGTTACGGAAATCCCCCTTTTGGATTATCTTATCGGCTGTGCCGCCTGTGAAATGCCTGCAAGCTACGAAGAAAACGCCATAAAAGCCCAAATGATAGCCGCCCACAGCTACTATTTGTACTGCAAGGAAAACCCCGGCAGCATAGAAACCGATTACATAACCTTTAACGAGAGCAATATGCAAACCTGGCGGAGCAAAGAAACCTTAAATCGGTATTGGGGTACAAGTTATTATGACTATTACGAAAAATTTACCCGCTGTGCAAACCGGGTTATAAACAGCGTTGTAACCTATGGGGGACAACCTGCCCTGACAAGCTATTTTGCCATGAGCCGGGGCAAAACCGAAAGCAGCGAAAACCGGTGGGGCAAAGCCTTACCATACCTTGTAAGCGTTGAAAGCCCTTATGATGTGTTAAGCGAGGACAATATTAAGATAAAAGAGTTTACCGTGTCGGAACTTTATACAATGCTTAAATCCTACTTTCCTAACTTGGAAATAAGCGAAGAAACCCCGGAAAATTGGTTTGGCGACATAACATACTTTGACAGCGGTTACGCTCAATATGTGACAATAGGCATAGACAAGGTGCCGGCGGATCAGCTTAGAGATTGTTTAAAATTACAGTCCACCTGCGTTATGTTCTTTTATGAGGACGGCAAGTTTTCCGCAGTTACAAAGGGATATGGCCACGGCGTCGGTTTAAGCCAATACGGAGCAAACCAAATGTCCCAAAACGGCAGCGATTACAAAGAGATTTTATCCCACTACTACCCGGGTACGGAAATTACGGAAATAAGCTAAAAAGAAAGGCTTTCGCCCATTAAAAGCGAAAGCCTTTTAATTTTTTTACTTCAACTTATCGGTAAAATATGTGGCATTGGTTTTATATTGGTGCACAATGTCGGAAAAATTGTTTACAACCTCATCCCCTGTAATACACTTGTCAACCTTGCCGTCAACAAAGAAAATCACTGCCGGCACGGAATTTATACCGTATTTATCAAGTGCCGCCGTCATTTCCCGGTTGTTATCCTCTCTGTCCTTTGATGTGTCGTAGTAATACACCATAAGGGCTTCTCTCTCGGTTGACTTGTATATTTTATCATAGGCAAAATCACAGTTTAAACAAGAGGGCCTGCCTATGTACAAAATATAATTGCCGTTAGCCCGACTAATCTTATCAACATCTTCAAGCTCAATGTCGGTTACATCGTATCTTGTGTCTTTAAGCATAATCGAATGATTGTAGTGCCTGTACACCTGCGGCAATGTTTTGCCGAACATAATCCCCATAAACAGGATAAACACCCCAAACACACCTTGCAAAGCCCTTTTATTTTCGCTTTTGCCACAGGCAAGCATCAACAGTGAATAAGGCAGTACGGCGGTGAAAAGGATAAATTCCGGCGCCCACCCGATAGGCGTAGGATAATTTGTGTAAAAGCCGTCAAAGGTTTCTAACCTGCGGCTCACCCGATACAAGCCCCAATAGGCCAAAAACACAACCACAGATATTGCGTATAAAATAATTACCGTTCGTTTGGTCTTTTTCATATTACACCTGCTTTCGTCTGATTTGAATACTTGTTATGTTTATATTATATAACATTTTTTTAAAATGCAAGTAATTTTAATATATATTTCACAATTATTTCAAACCGGATTAAAAAAGAGAGCGCAAAACGCTCTCTTTCGGCTGTATGATACTAAAATCAAAGATAGATCTCCGGGTCAACCTGTAATGTCATTTGGTTTGGCAAATACTGTGAAGAAATAACCCTTTGTTTATAAGCTACCGGTGTTTCCCCCGTTGCCCTTTTAAAGGACTTGCACAGATAGTTATCCCCGGAAAAACCGGTTCTTGCCGCTATCTCATTAAGAGAAAGGGAAGTTGTGGCAAGCAGATATTTAACCGCATCAATTCTCACCGTTGTAAGATACTTACCCGGCGTTGTGCCTGTGTATTTGAAAAATTCACGGACAAGGTGGCTCTTTGAAATTTTAAGCCGCTGTGCCAAATCCTCAACACCGAATGGCTGACAGTACCTCTCTTTTATAAGCTGTACCGCCTCAATAATCAATGTGTTGGCAATTACCGCAGTTTTATCTCCGTGGCTTAAAGCATTTATAATTTCAAAGCCGGTATTGGCAAGATATATCTCACTTAATGATTTATAAGCTTTTACAACCTGCATAATCTGCTGTGGCAAAAACGGCGAAAAAAGGCTGTTGGTAACAAAGGCTGTTTCTATTTCTCTGCCGTATTTTTCCGCCACCGTGCCGACTATGTTTATGCCGTAAACATCATCGGTTTTTGCTTCGCATTTTAAATTTGCGGTGCCGTCGCAACAAATAATATCGCCCTGAACCATTTCGAGTATTTTTCCGTGGCTGACAACAGAGCAGCTGCCCTTTGCCGCATAAAAAATATTCAGTCCCCCATGCCGATAATCAGCCTCAAATTTTCCTTTTTTCTCAAAGGCATCAGTAATGTAACAAAAAGTTTTTATATCAAATGCCATCGGCGCACCTCTTTTCAAAATAACATACTTAAACTCTACTTTTAGTATATTACTTTATGAATAAAATATCAATATTTTACCTACAAATTTTATTATTTTCGGCATTTTGATTTGTAAATGCCCCTGTTTTATGGTAATATTTAACAGGTGATTTTATGAATTGGGTATATATTTTACAGTGTGCCGACGGCACCCTTTACACAGGTTGGACGACAGACACGGAAAAAAGGCTTGCCGCCCATAACGCCGGCAAGGGAGCAAAATACACAAAAAGCCGCTTGCCGGTAAAACTTGCCTACCGTGAGCCCTGCCCGGACAAAAGCCGGGCGCTGAAAAGAGAGTATCGGATAAAGCAACTTACCCGCCGGGAAAAGCAAATTTTAATAGCCAAGTACAAAAAAGAAAATTCCGACTGAAAAGCCGGAATTTTTGTTTTATAACTTAAAAGTTTATATCGGTTAAATCGTATTTATCCAAAGGGTACCACTCAAGATTGTGCGCGGTGCCAACATCCACCTTGTATGTTCCGTCATCATATAGCAATATTGTGGGGCTGAAATATTTCGTAATCTTATAAGTCGAATAATCCATATCATTTTCGCACATAACACACAAAAAATTTTTCTCAACCGCTAAATTATGTGAAACGGCGTTTGATTTAAGAGTTGCCCACTTGTAACCAACTATTTTGAAATTCGGAAAATGATCTATGGGTTTTCTTCTTTCGGCCACATACCGATAAATTTGATTGTCAACTTCTGTCTTTATTTCTTCCGTAATCTGATCCGGCGAAGAAATGTACTCCCCTAAGCCCGATACGGTTACCGTATAATTTTCCGGGATTATATAACCTTCTTGTTCAACGTTATATTTAAAACCGAAGTCACTTACTCCTACTTTAAGTTCGTCTCCATTTGATACAGTCACACCATTTGAATTGACGTATTCACCGTTTACATTTTGAAATGTAAGACTAATATTGCCACAATCCTTATGATCACGAACGACAGATAATGAGCCGCTATCGGTAGGGGTAAAAATATATCCGTCAATTTCCTCATAAAAGTCGGCAGGAATATCGACCTTGACACCGCCTGCACCATTGGCACCTGTAAAAACTATATAATCTTTCAAAAGACCGATTATATCCATTGTCTTGGCCTCTTCCAAACCGGTGAAACATAATCCAAAACCAGCGGTTTAAAATCAACTTTAATTGTTTTTTGTAACTTGTCAAAATCTGCAACGGACTCGATAAAATCATCCATACCTATTTCAACTCTCACAACATCGCCGTTTGAAAGATTCTGATAATCTTCGGCAAATTTTACCGTTATCAAATCCGACAAATCAGCCCCGGAAATCATTAACTCCCAAAAGTTATTATCTTTATCAAGAGATATCAGCTTTTTATTAAAATCCGCTTTATCTTTGATAACCCGATTTAAACTATCGGTATCTACGGTAAGTCTCGGTTTTGCGTAACCGTTATAACCCTCAAAAGAAACAGTTATGTAATCATTCATATTTACCTTTGTACTTCCGCAACCGGTAAAAGAAAACATGACAACGCAAATTACCAATACTGTCAATATTTTTGAAAAAATAGATTTTGTTTTTTTCACTTTTTATCTCCTTTATTATTTTAAACGAATTACCATCTCTTAACCCTAATTTTAAGATTTTTAAGTAATTCGTTCTGTTCCTGTAAAAGCCGAGTTTGTTCCGAGGCTGCTTTTTTTTGCGTCTCCTCAACGGATTTCCTGTGACAATACAAATCGTATTCTTTCATTGCCTCTTTTAGATTAGTAACCTTTCCGTTTGCAAAATCATTGCAGAAAAATTCAAGAGCCTCGCTTGTTCGATAGTCCGGCGGTACAAATGTTATTGCGAAATCCATCTCTTTTTCAAGTTCGGAGATATACTTGTCCAGCTCCCGAACCTCATCCCTTAATTTAGGAATTGACTTTTTAATTTTTTTAAGCTGAAACAATGCAATAACAGCCATAGCCGGCATAAGAACCGTAATACATGGAACTAAGATATACCATAGCGCAAGCACAAAAAGCTGGAGTAACAATAATAAAATTATGCTTTCACCATGAAAATCACTTAACCAAGTTAAAAACCGATTTACAACCGGTATATTCGCTATAAAAGTGTCATAAACATAATACAAACTTCTTCCATCGCCAAGATGTACAACATTTGTAACAATATAAAATATTATTAAAAACGGTATTCCAAAAACAATTGTTCCGCCCAACACGCTTGAAATTACATATGTTGCCGGTTTATTGACATCTTCAAGACCGTTTATAAGCAGTTGATTGTCTTTTTTTCGCAGTGCCGTCATATTTTCATGTTCTTTTAAATATTTAGACAGAACGTAAAATAATGAGAACATTTCTTTTTCATCATGAATTTGAAATTGCTTAGGCAATTTCGGCAAATCGCTGTTTTTCATTTTTATCTTCCTTTCGTAATTCGACTTTGTACGCATATTATAACATATTATGTGACTTTTTGCAACATAATATGTTACATATGATATATTTTAAGTTGTCGATATTACATTTTATTTTGTGTAAGATTTTGTAAAGGAGTTGGTATTTATGAAACTTACACACAATGAAGAATACACAAAACTAGGACTTAATATTGCCTATTACAGAAAACTGAACAAGTTGTCGCAAATGCAGTTGGCTGAAATGGTTAATATCAGCAGAACGCATATGTCGAGAATAGAAAACTGTGATTGTGCGGTTTCTTTGGACGTGGTTTTTGATATTGCCAAGGCACTGGATGTGCCTGTTGAAAAATTGTTTGATTTCAGATAAAAAAGTGGCGGTTCTGCACGAACCGTCACTTTACTTTTAAAAGCAATTTTAGCTTAAATCTATAGTATTATGCAAATAAGCCCCTGACAACCCTCGTTTACCACCTTTTCCACGGTTTCCGCAAGTTTTTCTCTTGCCTGCTGTGGGATATTTTGCAGTTTGGCGTTCATTCCCCGGTTTACAAGCTCCTGCAAGGAATTGCCGAAAAGGTTGCTCTGCCATATTTCCAAAGGGTTATTTTCAAAATTTTTCATCATTGAATTTACCATATCCTCGCCGTTTGTTTCGTCGGCGATAATCGGTGAAACGGTGGTGGTAATATTCGCCCTTAAAATATGTAAACTCGGGGCGGCAGCGGTCAATTTTATGCCGTACTTAGAGCCCTGTTTCACGATTTCCGGCTCCATAAGCTGTAATTTATCCCGGCCGGGCATAACTATTCCGTAGCCCTCTGTTTCCACCTGTTGCAGTGCCGGGGCGATTTTATCGTACTCTCTCTTGGCAAAAACAAGTTCGTCTATAAGCTGCATAAGCGCCCAGTCGTCCTTTACATCACGGCCTGTCATATCACGCAAAGTGTCATAATACAAATCTTTGTCTATATCAACCTTTACCTCGGCACAGCCTGTGCCATAGTCGATTCCGTTACACTTTGCCGTTTTTAAAAATTTTCCGTCAGGCAATTTTTCCGCCGCCGGCACTATTTCGCTTATTTTGGTAA
Source organism: uncultured Oscillospiraceae bacterium (assembly GCA_934526065.1). Lineage (GTDB taxonomy): Bacteria > Bacillota > Clostridia > Oscillospirales > Ruminococcaceae > RGIG3102. The sequence continues at coordinate 276,731 of CAKSZX010000001.1, read as the reverse complement.
TATCGGAAAAGTTTTCTTTTATCCTTTCCATAATTTCCGCCTTTGGGGCAAAGTCCCGGCTTTGCATGGCAAGCCATTTAGGCACTGTAAAGCTGATTTCTTTTACCGGGAACTGGGTCAAGGCGATAGTTAAAATTTCCTCAATAACATTCTTATCCATATCAAGGCAGTTTACGCATTTAACAGGCACATTGTATTTTGTAAAAATCTGCCTTGCGGCGGCTGCGGCAGAGGGGCCCTCCGGATTGGTGCTGTTTACAATGGTCACAAATGGCTTATTCATTGCCTTTAACCGGGTTATGACCTTTTCTTCCGCAGACAGGTAATTTTCCCTGGGTATGTCGCTTATGCTGCCGTCGGTGGTAACAACCACCCCTATTGTGGAATGTTCCCGAATTACCTTTGCGGTGCCTATCCGAGCAGCTTTTTCAAAGGGAATTTCCTGTTTGAACCAAGGAGTTTTAACCATTCTGGGTTTGCCCTCCTCGGTGTCCCCCTGTGCGCCGTTTATCATATATCCAACGCAGTCTACAAGGCGGACTTTTAGATTTTGATTATCCCCGATTACTATGTCAACCCCCTGCCGAGGAATAAAATTCGGTTGGGTTGTCATAACCGTACGGCCTGCGGCGGACTGGGGCAGTTCGTCTATTGTTCTTGTGCGCTTGTCGGCATCGGCAATATTAGGTATTACAAGAGCTTCCATAAATTTTTTTATAAAAGTGCTTTTACCGGTTCTTACAGGGCCTACAACTCCTATGTAAATATCGCCGCCGGTGCGTTTTTCTATATTTTCGTATAAATTTGTCATGGCGTACCTCACATTCCGAAAGCCGGTATAAAAAGCATTTTGTCCTCGGTGAGAACTTTTTCCGCAAGCCGGTTTTCCTCAACTATGAAATTTATGTCTGCTCTGTATCTCCGGGCAATATCAAATACCTTTTCACCCTTTTTTCCGTAGTAAAGGATAAGGGCGTTTTCGGTTTCCTCCAAGGGCTTTTCCGTATTTTCGGAATATTTTTCCATAACCGTATATTTTTCTCTTTTTATCACAAATCCATTTATCGAAATATTTACACCGGCCTTTATGCTGTCACTTGTCCCCGTTGCGGAAACAGATGATACTCGGCAGGTTAAAATATATTCGTTATTCCGATTTATTTTTTCCCCTATGTCCAAGGTACAGTCCTCTGTTTTTGTGTAACATTCCATATCGTTTTCACCGTTCGTCCGGAATACATTCACCGTCACTTTTGATTTTAACAGGCACTTGTCGCCCTCTTGTATAACCTGTGGATTTCCCACAGAGCCAAAAGAATATAAAACCTTGCAGGGGTACGGCACGGTGTCACTTACAAAAACTTGTATCGTGCGATTTACCGCAGTTATGTTGCCGTCCCGCAGAATATCCTTTGTCCGTTTTATATCCCGATATTTTTTTGAAAAAGCGTCTGTCACCGCAATAACCCGGCTTTTTACAAAACATTTAACATCCAAGGCTGCGGTTATTATACAGCTTACTTTTTCGGTCTCGGAATTTTGGGTTATGGCAACATTTACAATATCTAAATCCGCAAAGGCAATATCCTTTTCCTTTGCGCCGGGCACATCCACAATTTGATTATACACAAAGCTCTTGCTTTGGATTTGTATCTCCCGGCTGTCTTTTACGGTATAGGCTATATCAGCGGTTATTTCACCTTTTATATTTACTTTGTCGTTGTAAACGGTTACGGTCATTCCGCCGGCATTTGAGGAAATATTTAAAACCTTTTCAAAATCTCCCGGAGAATTTATTTCGCTCTCTGCCGAAAATTGCCTTGTACCCCGGGCAGACATAACAAACCGACTTATTTCACGGCTGTCCCGGCAGACATTTTTGCTGTTTACGGCGGTTACTATTCCCCGGCTTACACCGCCGTAAACCCTTGCTGTAAGGCCGTAAGCGCCCCTTATATCAATTCTTGTGGGGTTTATGGCTCTGGTGTTCACATACCGAATGTCTCCGAACACCGTTATAAAATAAGGGGCTTTTACTTCCTCCGCTATATCAAAGCTCTTTTGAAAAGGAACCCTTTTATTTACAACGGTTATGTTTTTTGACTGTGGCGGCCGGTAAAATACGCTTATTCTAAAAAAGCCCTCCACATTAAGTTTTCCCCCTGTAATATATTTTTGGGTTACGGTACATTCTATATTCGACTTAATTATTTTAAACACCGGGCTGTCATAATCCGCAAGCAGAATTTCCTGTTCCACAGGCAGTTCCACCCCATACTCAAACAGCTTGCCTGTTCTGCTTATGCTGTCGGCAACAGATTGATTTTGCATATAATTCTCTCCTTCCTATCGGCTTTCACCTTGTAAATAATATTCATAAGAAGAAAAGTTTATGTTTTGCGGCAAATTAAAAACAGCGCCACAAGGCGCTGTTTTGACATTTTAGATTTTAAATACCAATTTTAAAATACCACGCAAAAATTTCGGACTTTTAACCAATACCACCTTCAACACAATCGCCTCCTGTGGTATATTCTACGCAAATTTTAAAAAGTGTGTGATTATTTTTTAAGATTATCTCTTAAAATTTTCATCTCGTTGAAATTTTTCTGCATCAAGTCCTGTGTTTGAGCAAGCATGCCGTCACAATATTTTGTAACAGTGGTTCTCATCCGCACGGCTTTTTGCGTTGCCTCACTGTTTATGATTTTTGCCCTGTTCTCTGCCCGGCGAACAATTTCCTCCCTTGCCACAAGGCTTCTGGCACGCTGTTCGGCGGTTTTAATCATCTCATCGGCCTCTCTTTTGGCCTTGGCTATAATCCGTGCTCTGTCCCGCACAATGGCCTTTGCCTGGGCGATTTCGCTTGGCATACTCAATCTTATATCGTCTATTATATCCCTTGCGGCGTCCACATCAACCATTCTCTTGCCGCCGCTGAGAGGCACGCTTACGCCTTCTTCCAAAACTTCTTCAAGGCTTTCAAGCATGCTTTCTATTGTAACTGCCATATCTTATTTTCCTTTCATTTTTTTGGTAATATTCTATCCTCAATTTCGTCTTTTATCCGCTCCGGAACAAACTGAGATATATCTCCGCCGAAACTGGCAATTTGCCTTACTACTGTTGAAGAAAGATACATATAATCCTGATTTGTCACCATAAACATGGTTTCAAGCTGGGAGTTAAGTTTTTTATTTGCCAATGCCTGCTGGAACTCATATTCAAAGTCGGACACCGCACGCAAACCCTTTATAAGGGTTTTTGCACCCTTTTCTCTTGCGTAATCGGCAACGAGGCCGTAATAACTTTCAATTTCCACATTGGGAATATGCTTTGTGACCTTTTTTAAAAGAGCTACTCTCTCCTCGGTGGAGAAAGTGGGGTTTTTAGTGGGGTTTACCATTACTACGGCAATTACCTTGTCAAACAGTTTTGAGGACCTCTCTAAAATATCTATGTGTCCCAGTGTAACCGGGTCAAAGCTGCCCGGACAGATAGCGATATTCATCAATCAATCTCCTTTTGGAACTTGGTCACAGCAACCTTACCGTACTTAAACCTCTTTATTTCGATAAGACCGTTAATTTCTTCCTTTAAATTCCAACCAAGTTCGCTTTCAGCGATTATTATACCACCGGGATTGACAATTTCATATACTTTTTTCATAATTTCATCCAAAATTCCCATATTGTATGGGGGATCAAGAAATACAATGTCGAAGTTTTCAGCCGTGGAATTGATATAACTCTGCGAACGGGTATTTACAATTTTTGCGCCTGCCGTGAGACCGCAGTTTTTTACATTGCGTGTAACCACATTGACAGCCTCTTTACTGCTGTCAACAAAGACACAGGAACTCGCCCCCCTGGAAAGACATTCTATACCCATTTGGCCGCTGCCGGCGAACAAATCCAGAACCTTTGCACCGGGAATTTGAAATTGAACAGAGGAAAATATTCCCTCTTTTACCCTTGCTATTGTAGGGCGTGTTTCCAAGCCTTCAAGGGTTTCTATATTTTTGCCGTGGGCAATACCGCTTATAACTTTCAATTTTGTTCTTCTCCCTCATTGTGAAAATAGAAATATATGTTTCTGGCGTCGGCATAGCTAATGCCGTCAATATCCGCCAATTTGCTCATTTCCGCCTCTCTTACATTTGCAACGGTTTTAAACTCTCGCATAAGTTTTTCAGCCTTTTTAGGGCCGATACCGGGTATTTTGGTAAGAGTTACCGCATAGGATTTTGTCTTCCGGATTTTACGCTGGTATTCTATTGAAAAACGGTGGACTTCATCCTGTATTTCCGTTACGAATTTGAATATGCCTTTGTGCATGGCGATTGCAATTTCCCCCTGTGGGCTTACCATCGCCCTTGTGCGGTGTTTTGAGTCCTTAACCATACCGAACACCGGCACGTCCTCAAAAGCCGTACCCTGTAAGACACGGAGAACAGCCGATAATTGGCCTTTGCCGCCGTCCAGGAATATTACATCGGGTTTTATGCCAAACTGCCCGGCTGCCCCTTTTTCAAACTCCGCAACACGGCGTGACAAGGTTTCTGCCATAGAGGCATAGTCGTCGGTGCCTGCCACGGTTTTCATCTTAAAAGTTCTGTAACCGCTTTTTTTCGGTTTGCCGTCCTCAAAGACAATCATGCCGGCAACGCTTGTGCCGTCGCCCCAGTTTGAAATATCGTAACTCTCAATGGTTTTCGGCGCCTGTTTAAGGCCCAATATATTGGCAAGCTCGTCCAAAAAACGAACATTCCTGTCAAGCCTGCCTGTGTCTCTTGCAAGGCGTTCAACGGCGTTGGTGTAAGCCATTTTTATTATCTTCATATTATCGCCACGCTGCACCGACATGACATTTACCTTATTTTTGCTTTTGCCTTGAATATAAGTGACAATATCACCGTCATCGGGCATTTCGTCAAGCATTATATTTCTCGGGGGAGTTTCGGTAGAATAAAATTGAACAAGAAATTCATCTCTTACATCACCGGCGTTTTCCTCCCCGAAAAACACATGCTCTTTTTTGTCCATCAACTTGCCCTTGCGAAAGCGCAAAACGCTTACACAGCAGTTTTTGCCGGCCCCGGCAACGGCTATAAAGTCATGACTTTGTAAATTTTCGTTTATAACATTTTGCCCTGCATTTAATTTTCTTATTGCTGCTATTTGATCACGGAGAAGAGCCGCTTTTTCAAAATTGAGATTTTCTGCGGCCTCCTCCATATTTTTTTGCAATATGTCGATTATTTTATCGGTATCCTGTTTTATAAAGCGAATGGCATTGTCGATAATTTCGTTGTAATCTTCCTTGCTTATTCTGCCGGTGCAAAGACCCATACATTTTTTTATATGAAAGTTAAGGCAGGGTCGCTCTTTGCCGAAATCTTGGGGAAACTTTCTGTTGCAGGTAGGCAATTTAAAAATATCCTGTGCGGTTTCCACAATTTCCCTTACCGCAAAGCTGGACATATAGGGGCCCAAATACTTGGCCTCGTCATCGGTTGCTTGCAGTTCGGCGGTAATTCTGGGATAATCTTCCTTTGATATTTTTATAAAGCTGAAACCCTTATCGTCTTTTAACAAAATATTGTACTTAGGAGAGTGCTGTTTTATTTGGCTGCACTCCAAAGTGAGGGCTTCAACCTCGCTGTTTGTAACAATAACATCAAAAGAAAATGCGTGTTCCACCATTTTCCGCACCTTCGGCAGGTGAACATTTCCCTCTTTAAAATATTGGCTTACCCTTATTTTAAGTCGTTTGGCCTTGCCGATGTATATAATCGTATCATCCTTGTCACGGATTATATATACCCCCGGCAACAGCGGCAGGGTTTGAGCTTTTTCGTAAAGTTCCTGTTTTGTCATTTATTCCCCCGGACAAAAAAATACCGCCCAATTTAAACTTAACGGGCGGTTTGCGATATATTTATATCAGTCGGCAAAGCCTGAGTTAACCAGCTTTACAAGAGCTTCAACAGCTGCTTCTTCATCCTGACCGTCAGCGATAATCTTAATTGTTGTACCGCCTACAATACCAAGTGAAAGAACACCCAACAAGCTCTTTGCGTTAACTCTTCTCTCTTCTTTCTCTACCCAAATTGATGACTTAAATTCGTTGGCTTTCTGAATAAAGAAAGTTGCCGGACGAGCATGCAAACCTACCTGATTTTCTACTGTAACATCTTTATAAAACATTATATATTCTCCTCATAAACAAATTATTGATGCCGTAATGACATCACTCATATATTTATTTTGTTTAGCTTATTCTATAACAATATGAGTAATTAGTCAACAAATTAAATACAATTTATCTGTAATTAACATCATTTTACAGGCAATATTTGAAAAATTTTGTTCAATTTGCCGATTACTTTTCAACTTCTTTGTTGTTTTCAACAAATTTTTTATATAAATCCGGGCGTTTTGCCGAAGTTCTTTCAAGTGAGTCCTTTCGGCGGTATTCCCTGATATTTTTCTCGTGGCCGGATAAAAGCACATCCGGCACGCACATACCGTGCCATTCGTAAGGGCGAGTGTACTGGGCGTGTTCCAAAAGGCCGTTAAAATGGCTTTCGTCGGTAAAGCCCTCTTCGCTTTTTAAAACCCCCGGCAACATACGGCACACGGCGTCGGTTATAACAAGTGCCGGCAATTCGCCGCCGGTGAGAACATAGTCCCCTATGGAAATTTCCATGTCCGCAAGTTCTTCTATAACCCTTTCGTCAATGCCCTCATAGTGGCCGCACACGATAGTGAGATTTTTCTTTTTTGAAAGTTCTATTGCCGTCTGCTGGTCAAAAACCTTACCGGCGGCAGTTGTAAACACTATAAAGGCAGGTTCGTCGCTGTCGGCGTCGATAGCTTTACAGCAGTCATAAACAGGCTGCGTTTGCATTACCATACCGTGACCGCCCCCATATGGAGTATCGTCAACATTTCTGTGTTTATCCAGGGTGTAATCCCTTATATTAAATGTCCTTATATCAACTTTTCCTGCATTTTTTGCTCTGCCGATTATACTTGTATTGATAACGGCGTCACACATTTCCGGAAAAAGAGTTGCAATGTTAATTCTCACTGAACATACCCTCTATGACTTTTACACGAATAATTTTGTTATCGGTGTCGGTGCTTACAATAAACTCGTCCACAGCCGGAAACAGATATTCTTTGCCGTCATTGCCGTCAATATAATATATGTCGCTGGCCCCAAGATTTTTAACATCTTTCACTGTGCCGATTTCCTGGTTGGTATCATCGTTTATGATCTTACAGCCGATTAAGTCTACAACAAAGTGGTAGCCCTCCGGCAGTTCAATCTCGTCTTTATCAAGATACAAAACCTTGCCCACCAAATTTCTGGCGGTTTCCACATTGTCAATTCCCCGGAATTTTATTATGACAACATTTTTATCGGCTCTGACATTTTCGGCAATATACCGCCGATAATGCATTTTGTTTTTTTGAATGTAGAAGGTGTCAAACTCTTCCAAAAAGTCCGGTGAATCCGCCCAGGGATAAACTTTTACCTCGCCACGCAAGCCGTGTACGGAAATAACCTCGCCGGTTTCGATATATGTCATAGCAGTACCTCAGTTAATCACAATATCAAATACGGGCGCCCTCGCCTGAAAGCACCCGGATTATTACGGCAATGCCGTACAATCCACAAATATATCTGTGAACATACGGCAACACCTTAAAACTTAGTCTATTTCAACGGCTACCTTTTCGCCTGCCCTATTCGCGGCGGCTCTCATAACCGTACGGATAGCCTTTGCAATTCTGCCCTGTTTGCCAATAACTCTGCCCATATCGTCGGCGCCTACGGAAAGGTGGTAAACTGTTACACCCTCTTCGTTTTTCTCATCGGCAACAACTTTAACGGCATCTTTATCTTCAACAAGACCTCTCGCAATATTCAACAATAATTGCTCCATGCAAGCCTCCGAAATCAGATGATATTGTTTTTCTTCAAAAGTGCCTTTACTGTATCTGTCGGTTGTGCACCTGTAGCAATCCACTTTTTAGCCTTTTCTGCATCAATAGTGAAAGCAGAAGGTTCCTTTGTAGGATCGTAAGTACCGATTTCTTCAATAAATCTGCCGTCTCTTGGGAATCTTGAATCAGCAACTACTACACGATAGAAAGGAGCTTTCTTTGCACCCATACGACGAAGTCTAATTTTAACAGCCATCTCTTTTACCTCCATAAATAAATTATCTATATTAAAGCGCCTTGCGCTTAATATACAATCGAGATTTGTTTGTTTAATAAGTTTAATAAATTTTATCTGCCCCTTAACATTCTGCCGAATGCCTTAGGATTTTTGGTAAACTGCTTCATCATTTTTTGCATCTGCTCAAATTGACGGAGCAATCTGTTTACGTCCTGCACCGTAGTGCCGGACCCCCGGGCTATTCTTCTCTTTCTCTTTGGATCGATAATCGAGGGCTTTTCCCTCTCTTTCCGAGTCATCGAGAATATGATAGCCTCTACACGCTTAAATTCTTTTTCGGCTCTCTCCTCATCGTCCTCGCCGATTGAGGCGCCTCCCGGCAACATGGAAACCATGGCTCCTATGCCGCCCATTTTTTTAACCTGCCGCAGCTGATCCAACATCATGTTCATATCGAACTTGTTTTGCATCATCTTTTTGGCGGTTTCCTCTGCGGATTTTTGATCCCGCACATCCTGTGCTTTTTCAATGAGAGTAAGCACATCGCCCATGCCCAAAATACGGCTTGCCATTCTGTCCGGGTGAAAAGCTTCCAAATCGTCAAGCTTTTCGCCTGTGCCCACAAACTTTATAGGCTTACCGGTAACGGCTTTAACACTGAGGGCAACACCGCCCCTTGTATCACCGTCGGTTTTTGTGATTATAACGCCGTCAAGACCAATAGTTTCGTTAAACTGCTTTGCAACATTTACCGAATCCTGACCTGCCATTGCGTCGATAACCAAAAGGGTTTCGTTTACGGGAATGGCCTGTTTGATGTTTGTAAGTTCCGCCATAAGCTCTTCGTCTATATGCAGACGGCCTGCGGTATCCAAAATCAAAATATCATTGCCGTAATCCTTGGCGTGATTGTATGCGTTCTTAGCAACTATTACCGGGTCTGTCTTGCCCATTTGGAAAACCGGAACACCGGCCTGTTTGGCAACAACCTCCAACTGCTCGATAGCAGCCGGACGGTAAATATCCAAAGCCGCAACCAAGGGTCTGTGGCCTTGTTTCAGATACATCTTGGCAAGTTTTGCCGTGTGTGTTGTTTTACCTGCACCCTGCAAACCGCACATCATAATAACCGTAGGGCCGTGATTTGCAAACTTAATTCTTGAATTTTCGCTGCCCATCAAAGCCGTAAGTTCTTCGTTTACGATTTTTATAACCTGCTGTGCCGGAGTAAGACTGTCCATAACCTCCGCACCCAAAGCTCTTTCGCTGACGGTTTTAACAAAGTCCTTTGCAACAAGAATGTTTACATCGGCCTCTAAAAGGGCAATGCGCACTTCACGCATTGCAAGCTTAATATCTTCTTCGGAAAGCTTGCCCTTTCCCCTCAGCTTTTTAAAAGCGGTGGTAAGTTTTTGACTTAAAGATTCAAATGCCATAAATTCTGCTCCTTACAAATTGGAAATATTGTCGCACAGCTCCATAATAGCGGTAGCCGCCTTTGACACATCCCCATTCACCGCATAAGATGAGTTATAAAAGTTAATGTTCTGTGCCAGTGACTTTATTTTTTCCGCATCTTCGATGATTTCACGGTATTTGCCGGCAAAACCGATTTGTTCTTCAAGCTCCGTCAATACGGTTTCGCCGCGTTTAACGGCATCTCTGACCCCTTGTCTTGTGATGTTGAAGTTATCGGCTATCTCCGAAAGGGACAAATCCATGTTAAAATACTGTTGCATCATATCACGCTGTTTTTCCGTAAGCACATTGCCGTAAAAATCAAGCAGATATGACATATCAAGATTTTTGGACATTCATTTTCCCCTTTCTGTAAAGTTTGATTGCTTTACAACGCTCGACTATTATATTATATAAAAGGGAAAAAGTCAAGGGGAAATTGTTTGAATTTTAGGCAAAAAATCGGCAGGCACACAGCCTGCCCACATTGATGTATATTTTTATCTTGTTATTTTACGCAAAATCTTCTGTTTCTTTTATAAAGGCTTTTAATTTAGGTATTGCAAACAGGCTCATCACAAAACAGATAAAATATGCAGTTGCCAAAACAATTAAATTTATAAGCGGATTTAATGTCGCCATCTTTATTGCGCCAAATGCCAAAAGTGAAGATATAAACAATGCTGCTTTTACAATAAAATATTTTATAAGCTTACTTATGCCCCGGTTGAATTGGACTATTCCTTGCTTTTCAAAGTCCTTTAAAAAGCCTTTCAACTTAGATGCAACCATATAACCAGAAAATACAAATTGCACCCCTACAACGGACATACCAGGCAACATAGGCCGATATGTGTTTGTTTTATATATGAACATAATGAACAACAGTACGCACAGTGAGCCTATACAGTCGATAACCACAGCCGATTTTATTGAGCGAACATATTGCAAGAAATCATCAAAACTTTTCATCGGCTATCCTTTCTTCACCGTCGGTGTTCAACATTGTCATCAATCTCGTCAGGCTCAAAAGCAAATGAACAAATCGGGAAAGTCAGTGCAATAGGTATTGCCGTTAAAGCGGATTTTAAAATCACTTTTGTCTTTTGCGTTAAGCCTGCTTAGTTAAATATAACATAATTTTTAGTATTTATATGACTTAAATATATAATATATCTATTTAATTGGATTATATCATATATATTTATTATTTTCAAATTTTATTTGTAAAAATATGAGCTTTTTGCAATAAAATATTTCAAAAAAATGCTTGACAATATCCTGTTCCTGTGGTATCATAATCAGGCAATTGGAAATGCGCTGATAGCTCAGCTGGATAGAGCAACTGCCTTCTAAGCAGTGGGTCGGGGGTTCGAGTCCCTTTCAGCGCACCATCTGTGGTGGATGTAGCTTAGCTGGTTAAAGCGCTGGATTGTGGTCCCAGAGACCGTGGGTTCGAATCCCATCTTCCACCCCATAAAAGAGCACCTTGCAGGTGCTCTTTTCAATAATGGGCTATAGCCAAGCGGTAAGGCAAGGGACTTTGACTCCCTCATCCCACTGGTTCGAATCCAGTTAGCCCAACCAATAAAACGCACTTGGTATGAGTGCGTTTTATTTTTATGTTTGTTTTTATTACATTAAAGTTATATCAAAATGTAAACCGGCAATCTTTAAATCGCCGTTCATGCAAAAAGCAGGCTTATGCCTGCTTTAATTATTTTCGGTAGCCTGTTCTTCTGTGCGTTTTCCCCTCATCGCCAAATACTTTTCAAGTTTCACCATATACTTTTCTCTTTTTTCATCAAAATAGTTTTGCAAATCATCTGTCATATCGTAAACTTGTAAATTCACGGTGATTTTTTCATCTTGAAATTTTCTCGTTTTAAGTCGCATAAACAGTTTATGTCCGCTCCGGCAAACAGGTGCGGAAATCTTTTTATCCTTACCGACAGAAATCCACTCGGTTATTTCAACCGGCCGGCCACAGTGAGGACAAACGGATTTTTTCAATTTCTTTGACTTTTTCATGTCATCAATGGCAACGAACGTAAAATCAACGCTTTCAATCCGTGGTAAATCGTCAATAACAAAGGGCGGTTTATACTCAGCCATACCGGCGGCCATATCCAAATGTTTGCACACGGCAACGGTGTTTAATGCGTCATGTAGGGCGTCGTGAGCTTCAAGTTCTTCTTCCCCTAACATTTCCATTGCCGCAGACAGAGAAATCTGCCTGTTTTCATGTGCAATCTGTTTATCAAATATCTGCTGTGCGTCACAATAGCTGTTTAAGAAGGAAAAATCCCAGTCATACATTCTCAAATTATTTTTGAACATAGGCACATCGTCCGGCCCCCATGTTATAAACAAAGGCTTTTCCCCGCACCAGGATTTAAAATTTTCTATTGCCCGATAAAATTCCATACCGTCTTTTAAATCATTTTCAGTTATTTTTGTCAGCTTTAAAACGCTCCAATGCATTTTTTTGTAAAAATTCGGTTTTACATACTGCTTATAGCTGTCGATTATATTAAATTCTTCGTCAACTTTTACTGCGCCGATTTCTATTATCTCGCCGCTAAGATAAACCGGTTTTGTTTTTACAAATTTTTGTGAAATTGCCTGATTCCACTCCAAATCCATTACAATATAATTCATATTACCCCTGTATCAACTGTGTAACTTTGCGGAAATTTCCCGCACTTCCAATTTAAACACCCGAACGGCGTTTACATTCGCATCACTAAATTCAAATGATTTTCCCGGCACATAGTGAGCCATTATCGCATTTAAACCGTGGATTTTTTCTGCTTTATCCTCTACCGCCTTAACTTTTCCGTAGCCTATAACAGATTTGAATTTTGAGGAATAAGTACAAGCCTCCCGGCCGCCGTAAATTTCGGTCTCGCTGTCGGCCTCAAATCCGGCAACGCCCAATTTTTTAATCAAATCAAGTTTTCTTCCCTCTTTTGCACCGTGAAAATAAAAAGTTCTCTTGCCGTCCTTTTCTTCAAAGCCAAAATTCAATGGCACAATGTACGGCGCAACGCCGTCGGCAAAGGCCAGCCTTATAATTTGGCAGGAATTTATAATTTTGTTTATTTCATAATTATCCGTAACTTCTCTGTCTTTTCTTCTCATAATAAAAACACTCCATAAAGCTCTATCCATAGATTATATACTATCAAATAATGTATGTAAAGGGCATAATAAAAGCCCCCTTTCGGGGGCTTAAAATTATTTTTCTTGGCTCTTAATCTTTTTAAGTTTTCTCTCCGATTGGATTGCAAAAACAACCAAAGCAACCAAAGTAGCAACATAAGGAAGTGCCGATGCAAACTGTGTCGGGATTGACAAAGACTGCAAAGCATTTGACGCAGAGTCAAATACGCCGAATATCAAAGCGGCAACGGCTGTACCCAAAGGCTGAGCACGACCTACGTTCATAGCTGAGAGAGCCATAAAGCCTCTACCTGCCGTCATACCACGGCTGAAGAATGAAACGTAACCCATTGACAGTGAAACGCCGCCAAAGCCTGCAAACAAGCCTGAAAGGGCAAGTGCCTGGAACTGAACTTTCTGAACGTCAATACCTACGGACTCGGCTGCATTCGGGTTTTCACCTACGGCTCTGATTCTCAGACCCATTGCTGTTTTATCAATAAGAATATATACAATAAAAATACTGATAATAGCCAAATAAACCATTATGTTATGGCCGGAAATAATCTGGCCGATAACAGGAATATCCTTTATAATCGGAATGTTGATAATAGGCATTGTGCTTGATGCAAGTGACAATGAAACGCCCTTTTCCCCTGCGGCAAGATAAAGTACAAATACTGTACCGCCTGATGCGATTGTGTTCAATGCAAGGCCTGTCAGGTACATATTGGCTTTGAGTTTAATACCCATAAACGCCATAAACAAGCCCACCAAAACAGCCGCTAAAACGCCTGCCAAAAAGCCTGCAAGAGCGCCCATGCCCTCTGCCTTACCGATAACTTCGGCGTAGCCGTCCATACCGAATTTAAGGCCGCCGAGTATGCCCATTTTAACCTTTGCGGATACAACAACACCTGTAAGGGCAGAAATAAGCATCATACCTTCAAGTGCCATATTAAATATGCCTGCTCTGCTGGCGAAAATACCGCCCAAAGCTGCGAACAATACCGGTGTAGCAATACGGAGAACCGAAAAAGCGAAAGCCGGTGTGAATACGATTGCTGCAATATCTTTTAACATTACGCTTTTTCCTCCTGTTCTAACTGTTTCTTGGCATTGTCAACAATAAGCTTATGTTTAAACTTAGCCATAAACATTTCAGCTGCAACAAGGATAATGATAATACCCTGGATTACATCAACAAATTCGATAGGAACATCGGTTACACGGTTCATAACGTCAGCACCTGCTCTCAAATATGCAAGGAAGAATGCAGAGAACGGAACCATAAGCGGGTTGTTGCCTGCAAGAACACCTACAAGAACACCGTCAAAGCCGTAACCCGGCTGTGAACCGAACCATATAAATCTGTTATACATACCCATAATTTCGGCAGAACCGCCCAAACCGGCGATACCGCCACCGATAAGCTGTGTTGCCAAAGCAACGGAAACAACAGAAATACCTGAGTACTTAGCAAAGCTTTCGTTTGCGCCAACCATTCTGATAGCATAGCCCCACTTTGTTCTGTAAATAAACAAGTAGCCTATGATACATACCGCCAAGCCGATTATAAAACCGGAGTGAACACGGGTGCCGCTGATGATGTTTGTAAGTCTTGCCCGTTCCGGCAAAGGTCTTGAAGCTTGCAAGCCGGAAGCTGTGTCTTTAAGATGATAAAGGAATATGTAATCCGAAAGTTTAAGCAAAATGTAGTTCATCATAAGTGATGAAACAAGAACATTGGCTTTAAATCTAATCTGCAAAACAGCAGGAATCATAGCGGCCATAATACCGCTGAAAATACCAACCAACAAACAGCACAAAACCATAGGAAGTTTTGAAAGGCCTGTGTAAGTTGTGCAGAAAAGTGTTGTAAGGTTTGCGGCAATAAGGAATGCACCCTCGCCAACCATATTGAACACATTAGCCTGGTACATAATAGAAATAGCCGTACCTGTGAAAAGCAACGGGGTCATGATTTCCAAAACGTTACCTATACGGGATTTTTTCTGCAAAGGACCCGTTATAAATGTTGTGATAGCCTTTACAGGCGTATCGCTGATAAGTGCTATAACAATAAATGCCAAAGCCAAAGCAATGAGAATAGCCACTGCCGTTTTAAAAGCATTAAAGCGTTTTTCAATTTGTTTACCGGTCATAAGCCACCCTCGCAATCTCTTCAGGAGTTTGTTCTTTTACGCCAAGCATATATTCGCCAAGCTCCATATCTGTAATTTTTGATGCATCAGGGATATATGCTGCAATATGTCCGTTGTGCATAACGATCAAGCTGTCTGAAAGTTCCAGCACTTCGTTAAGGTCCGCAGAAATAAGCAATACCGCTGTACCGTCGTCACGAAGCTGAACTATCTTTTTACGGATAAATTCCGTTGCGCCTACGTCAACGCCACGGGTAGGCTGGTTTGCAACCACAAGATGCGGACTATTGGAGAACTCACGGGCTGTAACAACTTTTTGCATATTACCGCCGGAGAGCATTCTTACCGCAGAATCCCTGTTATCGCACTTAATAAGGAAGTCCTTAATAAGCTGATCAGCCAAATTGTTAATCTTTTTATCGTCAAGGAAAAGACCCTTGTTAAATTCTTTCTTATAATATCTGTCGGAAATAACATTGTCCTTAACGCCGGAATCCGCAGCTATACCGTAGGTCATACGGTCCTCGGAAACATGGGACACACCCATCTCTCTGATTTTGCGAATTGACTTGCCCTTAACATCTTCACCGTTTACGGTAATAGTACCGCTCCGGTAGTCCAAAAGGCCTGTTATGGCTTCCGAAATCTGGCTCTGGCCGTTGCCTTCAACGCCGGCAATACCCAAAATTTCGCCCTTGCGAACAGAGAAAGAAACATTGTCTACAATCTTCTTGCCGTTTTCGGATACTATGTTTAAATCCTTGATTTTCAAAACCGGTGCGCCGGGTTTTGCTGGTTCTTTCTCAACCTTCAAAACAACGTCACGGCCAACCATCATACGGGAAATATCCTGTTCGGTAACATCCGCAACAATGGCCTTACCAACGCTCTTGCCCAAGCGCAAAACCGTAAGACGGTCACACAATTCCTTGATTTCGTTCAACTTGTGGCTGATAAAAACAATTGTGTGTCCCTGGTCACGCAGGTGTTTAAGTTCCACAAACAATTCGGCAGTTTCCTGCGGTGTCAAAACAGCGGTAGGTTCGTCAAGAATAATAATTTCCGCACCGCGAACCAATGCCTTTAAAATTTCAACTTTCTGCTTTTGGCCTACGGGCAAATCCCGTACTGCCGTGCGTGGGTTTACAATAAGGTTGTACTTTTTGCAAGCCTCTTCTGTGATCTTCACAGCTTCTTCCATATCAAACAATCCGTTTTTCTTCGGCTCCATACCAAGAACAATATTCTCGGCAACAGTCAAAGACGGAACAAGCATAAAATGCTGGTGCACCATTCCGACGCCGTGAGCGATGGCGTCCAGAGGATTGTTTATTTTGACTTCTTGACCCTTGATAAGAATACGGCCTTCTTCAGGCTGTTCTATACCAAAGAGGACTTTCATCAATGTTGTTTTGCCGGCGCCGTTCTCACCAACGAGCGCATGAATTTCGCCTTTATTTATGGAGAATGTAACATCTTTGTTTGCAACAAAACCGTTGGAGTAAACTTTTGTTATTTTATCCATAAGCAAAATTTCTTCTGGCATATTCCTCACCTCACTAAGTAGTAATAAAATTCACATATATTTTACTAAATTATGAGACAAATGTAAATAAGAAATTGAAATTTCATTCATTTGTACAATAAATTTTTCACAATTTAAGCAAAAATGCAAAAGGCAGGTCAAGCCTGCCCTTTGGTTTGTTTTTTAATAAGTAGCTTACTTTTCGTATTCAACAATCTGTTCTTCTGTCATATCGTAAGCTGACGGAACAACGATAGAACCGTCTGCAAGGCCTGCTTTTGCCTTGTCAACTGCAGCTCTGATTTCTTCTGTTGTCAAAGCTTCATAGTTTTCGTTTTCGGCAATACCGCAGTATTCGCCACCGAACCATTCACGGTCGCCTGTGTGTTCAAGAGTACCGTCGATCTTCTTTTCGATCATTGTTCTGAGTGACTTACCAACTTCTTTCAAAGAAGAAGTTATGATGCAAGCTGCTGTTGTAGGCTGTTCGCCCTTCATTGTCTCATACTGGTCTGAGTCAACACCGATTGAAAGAACACCGTTGTCTGCTGCTGCTTCCAAAGCACCGTTGCCTGAAGAACCTGCTACAGCGTGGATAACGTCTGCTTTCTGGTTCAAGATAAGGTCATTACCGATGTCTTTGCCCTTGATTGGGTCGTTGTAAACGCCAACATAAGAAACCTTAACCTGGATGTCAGGGTTAACTGATCTTGCGCCTTCAACAAAGCCAACAAGGAAGTCACGGATAACCAATGTCTGCTGACCGCCTACGAAACCGAGAACGCCTGTCTTTGATTCCATAGCAGCTACAATACCTGCAAGGTAGTCTGATTCGTTTGCCTTGTAAGCAAGGAGGTAAACGTTATCTGCGTCTACTACCTGTGAAGGTTCATCGTAAACAAAGAATGTTGTGTTAGGGTATTCTGCAGCGTGGGCGCTGAGCCATTCTGTTGCAATACCGAAACCGAGGTTGTTGAAGCATACAATGTCGTATCCGTCTTCTGCAGCTTCCTGCATTGTAGGTTCAGCCTTTGAGTTATCATTGCCGAATTCAACAACTGTGTAGTCAATCAAACCTTCTGACTGCATTTCTTTGAGAGTTGCATCTGCTGAGTCGTTGAATGATTTGTCGCCCAAGTTTGAAACGATAAGCTGAACTTTGAGTTTGCCTTCGCTGTCAGTGTCGCCACTGTTGTCCGATCCTTTTGAAGAGCAAGCAACCATTGAGATGGCCATTGCACCTGCGAGGATCAATGCGAATAATTTTTTCATTGGAAATGTCCTCCTAAAATTTCGTGTTTGTACACGCGTTTTGGAACTTTCTGTTCCTTTCGTTTTCAATTATATATCATCGGTTTGCATTTTGCAACACCCTTTTTTTGTAACATAATTAAATATTTTGCGTTTTATGTGCAACAATAACAAATATTTTGTAAGATTTATGTAAGTTTTAATGAAAAAAATTGTAACAAAATTATTACAAAATTTATATTGGAATAACTTGACGATTGTGATAAAATAAACAAAGAATTTATGCTTTTGAATAAAAGGAGATTTACAGATGGAAAATTCATTGTACGCCTTAGGTTACACCCTTGTGCGAGCAGTGCCGGTTGTAATTGCTATCGTTTGCATTGCCAAAATATCAAAAAATATAGCCGAAATATCAAAAATAAAAGAGGAACAGAAAAAGGCCCGGCAGGAAAACACGGAAAAGAAAAGTTAAATTTTTATTAACAAACACATAATATGCTTAAAAGCTCTTGACTGTAAAATATTGATAAGTATAATATAGCGTATAATTACTTTATTATGCCGGTCGGATACTGTGACCGCAATACGGAGGTAAAATTTTGGTTTTCAGCAACATATTTTTTATTTTCAGGTTTTTATCCCTGTTCTTAGTCATCTACTATTTGGCGCCTTACAAATATAAGAATGGGATTATAACGATTTTCAGCCTTGTGTTCTACTCTTGGGGCGAAGTTAAATACTTCCCCATTATGATATTAAGCACCGTGGTGGATTTTTTCTGCTCGCAGGTTATCGAAAAACACCGTGACAGCTCAAAGATAAAAAAAGCGTCCCTTGCCGTTTCGGTTGTGTTTAACCTGGGTATGCTTTTGACATTTAAATATGCGGACTTCTTTATTTCAAACATAAATTCCGCATTTGGCACGGCAATTCCACTTCTCAACTTAACATTGCCATTGGGAATCAGCTTTTACACATTCCAAACAATGAGCTATACAATAGATGTTTACCGTGGAGATACAAAAGCCGAAAACAGCATAATCAATTTTTCCGCTTATGTTACAATGTTTCCCCAGCTTATCGCAGGCCCTATTGTTAAATACACGGATATTCGGGAAAAATTAAATACCTACGAAGGCAGAATCACCCTTGACGAAATAAACGAGGGTATAAAAATATTTATCTTCGGTTTGGGCAAAAAGGTTCTTATCGCAAACAATGTAGGCGCATTGTGGACAGATATTGAGGCTTTGGGTTTTGCAAATGTATCAACTCCCCTTGCCTGGCTTGGCATTGTTGCATATGCCCTGCAAATTTATTTTGACTTTTCCGGCTATTCCCTTATGGCCATTGGTCTCGGAAAAATGATGGGCTTTGATTTTCCGCAAAACTTCAATCTGCCGTACATCTCAAAAAGCATAACCGAATTTTGGCGCAGATGGCATATGACCCTTGGCAGCTGGTTCAGGGAATATGTTTACATTCCGTTAGGGGGCAACCGTAAAGGCCTTAAAAGACAAATTTTCAATATGTTTGT
Source organism: uncultured Oscillospiraceae bacterium (assembly GCA_934526065.1). Taxonomy (GTDB): domain Bacteria; phylum Bacillota; class Clostridia; order Oscillospirales; family Ruminococcaceae; genus RGIG3102. The sequence goes on along the minus strand of CAKSZX010000001.1, from coordinate 257,431 downwards.
AGTTTGGTTTTTAACGGGATTTTGGCACGGTGCCGACTGGAACTTTATGCTGTGGGGGCTGTACTATTTTGTGTTCCTTGTGATTGAAAAGGCATTTTTGCTGGACAAGCTGAACAAATCAAAAGTCCTTTCAAGAATATATACACTCCTTGTTGTTTTGGTGGGCTGGGCTTTGTTCTATATCACCGACCTTGGCAGTCTTTGGGCGTTCTTGGGTAAGATGTTTACAATTTCCGGCGGTGTTCCGGCAACTTATTTCTTTAAAAACTACCGGATTTCAATTTTAATCGGTATTCTTTGCTCAACTCCCCTCACCACAAAATTTTACGATAAATTCAAGGACAAAAATCGGGTTATGATACCTGTTTTACTTGCAATTTTTGTATTGAGCGTAGCTTATTTGGTGGACTCCACCTATAATCCGTTTATATATTTCCGTTTCTAAGGGGGTGCCGATTTGAAAAATACATTAAAAAATATAAAGAAATATCCTGTTATAATATTCTTTGGCTTTGTCCTGTACGCCATAAGCATCGGGGATTTGTTCAGCCCGGTGTATGAGCGCTCCGATCTTGAAAACAGAGAGCTGGCTAAATTTCCGAAATTCAGCATTTCCTCTCTTATGAAAAACAAGTACAATGCCGATATAGAAACTTTTACAACCGATCACTTTATCGGCAGAAACACATGGATTTCAATAAAAAGCGTGGCGGAATCCGCCATCGGAAAGCAGGAAAACAACGGCGTTGTTTACGGCAAAGGCGGCTATATGTTTACAAAGGTTTTGACACCCGATTACAAACAGCTTGACAAAAACCTAAAAGCCGTTGAAAAATTTATGGAAAGACACAGCGACAAAAAAGTAACCTTTATGGCTGTGCCTACCGCACCGGGGGTTTTAACCGACTTGGTTTACAAGGACAGCCCTGTTGTTGACAGCGACTATATTTTGGAACAAGGGGAAAACACAGTTAAATCCGGCAAATTTTTAAACATAAAACAAGTTTTGCAGGAGCATAGAAACGATTATATTTACTACCGCACAGACCACCACTGGACAACCTACGGTGCCTACTACGGCTACCGGGAATATTTAAAATCCGCGGGCAAAACTCCTAAGAGTATTGATGACTTTAAATTCAACGAGGCAGAGGATTTCTTCGGCACTCAGTACTCAAAGGCAAAGAGCTATAATCGGAAAGCCGATGTACTAAGCTATATAGATTGCGATGCACAGATAACCATAAATGACGAAACCGACAGCATTTATGATTATTCCTGTCTTGACACAAGAGACAAATACAAGATGTTCCTCCGTGGCAACTACGGTTTTTCATCTGTAAAGGGCAGCGGAAAGGGCAAGCTTTTGGTAGTTAAAGACAGCTACGCCAACTGCCTTATCCCATATCTTACAAGTGATTACGAACAGATAGATATTTATGATTTGAGATATATCACCGAGGGATTGGACAAGCGCATCGAAGAAGAAAATTACGATGAAATTTTGTTCCTGTATAACTGCGAATCTCTGCTGACAGACAGCAACCTGCCAAAAATAAATCTGTTTAACTGATAATATTTTAATCACAAGTGAAACCCAGTTTCAAAATAGAATATACAACAAAACCACCGGAAAATTTTGCCGGTGGTTTTAATTTATAGAGCTTATTTAATTTTAGATTTTTAAACCCTAATCAACCTAAATTTGCAAGGCTGTCAAGGATTTTAACTTTTTTGTCCTGTGCGTTTGCAAGTTTTGTCTTTTCCTGTTCAACAACACTCCGGGGTGCCTTAGCCATAAAGCCCCGGTTGTTAAGTTTACCGCCGATAATTTGAATATCCTTTTCAACTGCGGCAAGCTCTTTGTTCAAACGGGCTTTTTCCTTGTCTTTGTCGATAAGGTCTCCGGTAGGAATAAAGGCTCTTGCGCCCTCAACAACAATTTGTGAGTACCGTTTAACATCACCCTCAAATTTATCGGTGATAACAGTGTCCTTTGCAAAGGCGAATTTTTCCACAAAAGTCAAGCCGTCCTTAAAGTCCTCACCGTAAGGTGTTTCGATAATAAGGTGGGTTTTATTTGTGGGGTGTGCTCCAAGCTGTGCGCGCAAAGCTCTGATTTCCTTAGAGAGAGCGAAAATTCTGTTAAGAGAAATTTCCTCTTTCGCAAAGTTCAACTCCTCTGTGTACTTAGGCCATTCGCTTACCATAATGCTGCCGTCGTTGTTTGGCAGTGCCTGGTAAATTTCCTCTGTGATAAAGGGCATAAACGGATGCAAAAGTTTCAATGCGCCGTTCATAACATAAACAAGAACTCTTCTTACATTATCCTTGGTTTCTTTATCGTCGCTGTTAAGTCTTGTCTTGGCGATTTCAATATATCTGTCGCAAAGCTCGTCCCAAATAAAGTCGTATGCTTTCTGTGCGGCAAGGTTCAAATCAAAGTTATCAAGGTTTTCGGTTGCCGCCTTGGCAGTCGAATTAAATGTTGACAAAATCCACTTGTCTTCCTGTTCAAGTTTTTCAGGCAAGCCCGGTTCGATTTCCCCGTCAATATTCATAAGAATAAATCTTGCGGCGTTCCAGAGCTTGTTTGCAAAGTTGCGGGATGCCTTAACTTTTTCATCGGAATATCTTGTGTCATTACCTGCAGAAGAACCTGTTGCAAGGGTAAATCTCAAAGCGTCGGCGCCGTATTGGTCGATAACCTCCAACGGGTCAATGCCGTTGCCCAAAGATTTTGACATTTTAACGCCGTTTGCGTCACGAACAATACCGTGAATAAGAACGGTGTCAAAAGGGGTTTTGCCCATGTGCTCAACACCTGAGAATATCATTCTGGCAACCCAGAAGAATATGATGTCGTAACCGGTTACAAGGGTGCTTGTGGGGTAGAAATAGTTTAAATCTTCACTGTTTTTATCCGGCCAACCAAGTGTTGAGAATGGCCAGAGAGCAGATGAAAACCATGTGTCCAATGTGTCCTCGTCCTGGTGCAGCTTCTTTGAATGGCACTTAGGACATTCGCAAGGGGTTTCCTTTGAAACGATAATCTCGCCGCAATCGTCGCAGTACCATGCAGGTATCCTGTGACCCCACCAAATCTGACGGGAAATACACCAGTCCTTGATGTTTTCCATCCAGTGATAGTAAATTTTATCAAATCTTTCAGGGATAAACTTTGTCTCGCCGTTTCTTACAACATCAATGGCAGGCTTTGCCAAAGGTTCCATCTTAACAAACCACTGGCTTGAAATCATAGGCTCGATTGTGTTGTGGCAGCGGTAGCAAGTGCCTACATTGTGCTTGTAAGCCTCTATCTTTGTAAGATAGCCCTGTTCTTTCAAATCCTTTACGATGGCCTTTCTTGCCTCGTATCTGTCCATGCCTGCGTATTTGCCTGCATTGTCCGCCATATGGGCGTCATCTGTCATAACCTTGATAACATCAAGGTTGTGTCTCTGACCTACTTCGTAGTCGTTAGGGTCGTGGGCAGGGGTCATCTTAACTGCGCCTGTACCGAATTCCTTTTCAACATAGCTGTCGGCAAAAATAGGAATTTCTCTGCCAACCAAAGGCAAAATGGCTGTTTTGCCCAAAAGGTGAGCGTATCTCTCATCATCCGGGGCAACGCAGATACCTGTATCACCCAACATTGTTTCAGGTCTTGTTGTGGCGATTTCGATAAATTCATCGCTGTCTTTAATCGGGTATCTAATGTACCAAAGACTGCCGTCCTGTTCTTCAAACTCAACTTCCGCATCGGAAAGAGCAGTGAGACAGCTTGGGCACCAGCTGATTATTCTCTGTCCTCTGTAAATAAGACCCTTGTTATAGAGATTTACAAAAACCTCCTTAACCGCATTGCTGCAGCCCTCGTCCATTGTAAAGCGCTCTCTGTCCCAGTCGCAGGAAACACCCATCTTCATAAGCTGCCGGTCAATTCTGCCGGCAAATTTGTCTTTCCATTCCCAGGCTCTCTTTAAGAATGCCTCACGGCCGATGTCCTCTTTTGTAAGACCCTCTTCTTTTCTCATAGATTCTATGATTTTAACTTCCGTGGCAATGGCGGCATGGTCTGTGCCCGGTACCCACAGTGCGGAATAACCGCTCATTCTCTTGTATCTTATGAGAATATCCTGCAATGTGTTGTCCAAAGCGTGACCCATATGCAACTGGCCTGTGATGTTTGGCGGCGGCATTACGATTGTGTAAGGTTTCTTTGATTTGTCAACTTCGGCGTGAAAATACTTTTTTTCAAGCCACATTTGGTAAATTTTGTCCTCAACCTCTTTCGGGTTGTAGATTTTTTCCAATTCTTTCATTATTTTTCTCCTTTTTATACTTCGGAACGGTTCAAAAATATAAAAAAATAACCGTCCCCAAAATATGGGACGATTTATAACCGTGGTACCACCCAAATTGCTTTAAGACGGTTAAAAGAATATGAAAACCGCCCAAATAAGCCACTTGACTGCTTTTAACGCAAAGCCTACGGAAAAAGCTACTTCAATTTCACCTTTTCTGCTCAAAAGCTACACGGCAAAGGGGCAAATACCGGCTTACAGCCACCCGGCTCTCTGAAAAATGCCACTGTTTTACCGACTCTTTATCACAGCATTTACAAATATTTTTTTATATTGTATTATACAAAAGCCGAATTGTCAACAATTTATGCTTGCATTTCCCGTAAATATAAAGTACAATATGTTACATACTATTTATGAGGTGATTGTTATGGCAGATTTTACATACGAAATTACAGAAAAACTTGGCACTCTCAGCCAGGGCAAAAACGGTTGGTCAAAAGAACTTAACCTTGTTTCTTGGGGTGGCAGAGCTCCGAAGTATGACATTAGAGATTGGAACGAAGACCACAGCCGGATGAGAAAAGGTGTTTCCCTTACAGCGGAAGAGGTTGCCGTTTTAAAGGAAATCCTTGAAGAGATTGACATCTGATGGAAAAGACAAGCGAAGAATACAGAGCCGAATTTTTGCGGATATTTGAAAAGTATGTTCACCGCAAAGGCACAGAGGAAATGCTTGCATGGCTGGACACCACGGATTTTTTCACCTGCCCGGCCTCCACAAAATTTCACGGTGCTTGCAAAAGCGGCCTTGTTATGCACAGTTTAAATGTGTACCACTGCCTTAAAAAGTTGAATGAGGACAGGGAATTTACCCCGGAACCTTACAGTGAGGAAACCATAGCCATTGTTTCTCTTTGCCATGATTTTTGCAAAATCGGCTACTACAAAGAAAGTACCCGCAATGTTAAAAACGAGGCCACCGGCCAGTGGGAAAAGGTGCCTTACTTTACAACCGAGGATACACTTCCCTACGGTCACGGAGAAAAAAGCGTTTATATGCTAAGCGGTTTTTACTACGGCGAGGGCAGGCTTACAAGAGAAGAAGCCATGGCTATAAGATGGCATATGGGCGGCTTTGATGACAGCGTAAAAGGCGGCGCCTATTATTTAAGCAATGCCTTTGACAAATACCCCTTGGCGGTTATGACCCATTTGGCAGACCTGCAAGCCACCTACCTTATGGAAAAAGGCACTTCACAGGTAAATAACAGGTAAATATTCAAGCAAATAATAAACGGACAGTAATTTTTTGATTTTAAATTACTGTCCGTTTTGTTTATAAACATCAATAACCGCAGCAAGCCTGCTCTCTTTAATATGAGAATCGCCACACTGACAAACATAATGATAGGCTAATTCAGCAAATTGAACATCAAAAATTTGTTTGAAAACCGTTGCGGTTTAAATCTCACCGAAATATTTTCCTCAAACCGAAAAAACCGACCTTGTTTTGCTTTACAAAGTCGGTTTTATTTTTCTAATTGTATTATTTAACTATAATATAACTTACAGTTTATTAAGTTATTTGTTTTACAACAACTTACAACATCAAATCGCAAACCATATTGCTGAGTTCCGCCGGATTTTCAACGGTCAATCCCTCAATAAGTCTTGCCTGTGCATACAAAATCTTTGTGTATTTTGCAAGGGTTTCCTTGTCGCTTTCATAAAGTTCTTTGAGCTTTGCGGCTATCGGGTGATCCTTGTTGATTTCCATAACAAGTTGTGCCTTTACATTTTCGCCGCCGGTAGGCATTGTGTTAAGAGTTTTCTCCATTTCTACCGACAACATACCCTCGTTTGTAAGGCAAACCGGGTGAGATTTAAGCCTGTTTGTAAACTTAACATCCCGTACTTTGCCGGCCAAATCTTCCTTCATACACCGCAAAACATCTTTGTTTTCTTCGTTGTATGTTTTAAGCCGTTCCTTTTCTTCATCGGTGTCAATATCAAGTTTCTCGTTGCTGATATTTGCAAAAGCCTTGCCGTCGTAGTTCTGCATCATCTGCAAAACAAACTCGTCAATGTTGTCTATAAGGTACAAAATTTCATATCCTTTGTCCTTTACAGCCTCTGCCTGCGGCAACAAATCTATCTGATCTACTGTCTCGCCGCAAGCGTAGTAGATCGTGTTTTGACCCTCTTTCATTCTGTCGCAGTATTCTTTAAATGTCGTCATCTTCTTTTCAAAGGAAGAAGTAAACATAAGCAAATCCTGCAACTCGTCCTTGTGTGCGCCAAAGTCGTCGTAAACCCCTAATTTAAGCTGTCTGCCGAATGAGTTAAATACTTTTTCGTATTTTTCTCTCTCGTCTTTTTGCATCTTCAAAAGTTCGTTTTTAATCTTTTTCTCGATGTTTTTAGCTATAATTTTAAGCTGTCTGTCGTGCTGTAACATCTCTCTTGAAATGTTAAGGGACAAATCCTCGCTGTCTACAAGACCCTTTACAAAGCTGAAGTAATCCGGCAACAAGTCGGCACATTTGTCCATAATCAAAACGCCGGAAGAATAAAGGCTCAAGCCCTTTTCAAACTCTTTTGTATAGTAGTCGTAAGGTGCACGGGCAGGTATAAACAACAGGCTTGTAAATGTGGCCCGGCCTTCAACCTTTGAGTGTATAACCTTTGCAGGGTCCTCAAAATCCATGTACTGCTCTTTATAGAAAGAGTTATACTCCTCCTCTGTCACTTCGTCCTTGCTCTTTTTCCAAATAGGAACCATACTGTTAAGGGTTCTTTCCTCGAATACATCTTTATATTCATTTTCGCTGCCCTCTACCTTTTGGCTTGTTTTCCACATCATCTTAATCGGGTAGTGGATAAAGTCGGAATACTTTTTAACAAGGTTGCTGATTGTGTACTGGTCAAGATATTCGGAGTACTTGTTGTCCTCGGTGTCCTCTTTTATGTGCAAAATTACCTTTGTGCCATATTCGTCCATAATGCAAGGCTCTATTGTGTAGCCGTCAACCCCTTCGGAAGTCCAGCTGTAAGCCTCATCACTGCCGTAAGGACGGCTCTTTACAACCACCTTGTCGCTTACCATAAATGCGGAATAGAAACCTACGCCGAATTGACCTATGATATTAACATCTTCGGCCTTATTTTCGTTTTTGAAATCAAATGAACCGCTTTTTGCGATTGTACCAAGGTTGTTTTCAAGTTCCTGCCGGTTCATACCGCAACCGTTATCTTCGATTGTAAGGGTGCGGTTGTCTTTATCGGCGGAAATTTTAATTCTATAATCGTCCTTTGTAAGCTTAATGCTGTCGTCTGTCAAAGAACGGAAGTACAACTTATCCATAGCATCACTGGCGTTGGAAATAAGCTCTCTTAAAAATATTTCTTTATGTGTATAGATGGAATTTATCATCATATCCATCAATTTTTTGCTTTCTGCTTTAAATTGTTTTTTTGCCATTTTAAATCACTCCTATTTTTAGCAGTCTCTATTCTTAATTGCTAATTTATTATAGTACACACCGCCTGAAAATTCAATAGATTTTACAGAATTTTAACATTTTGCCTTATTTATGACAGTCAATTTATATTAAAAATATGGTATAATCAAGAAAAACAACTTGTAGGAAAGGATTTTATTATGTTTATTTTTAAAGAAAAAGGTTATCAAAACACACATAAGACTGCCGAGCTTGTGGCTGATTATGTAAAAGAACACGGCATAAAATATGTGGTTTTGGCCTCTAAAACCGGCTACACAACGGATATTTTCCTTGATACCTTTGAAAAAACAGGCGCAAAGGCAAAATTTATAAGCGTAACCCACTGTTACGGCGACTTAGGCCCCGGACAGTGTGAGATGACCCCGGAAAAGCGCAAAGAGCTCACCGACAAAGGCGTAACGGTTATAACCGCAACCCACGCTTTGTCCGGTGCGGAAAGAGGCATTGCCAATAAATACGGCGGTGCGTTTACCCCTGCGATTTTAATGGCGGACACCCTTAAAATGTTAGGTCAAGGTATGAAAGTAGGGGTTGAAATCTCCCTTATGGCCATGGACAACGGCGCTGTGCCATACGGCGAAGAAATCATAGCCGTTGGCGGTTGCAGCCACGGGGCAGACTACGCCATAACACTTATTCCGGGTCATTCAAACAATTTGTTTGAAACAAAGGTTATAGATATAATCTGCAAACCGAGAATTTCCTAAAAAATACATAAAACAAACCGCCCTTGGCGCAGCCTTTAAAGTTAGACTTTTGGCATGGCCGACGGGCGGTTTATTTTATTAAATTGTTTTAAATTATTGTCCGCTGTTTTGAATAACATCGGTTAAAACTTTTGCATTTGTGTAAATGATATAATCGCTTGCCTTTGAGCCTTCAAGTTCCTTGTTGTCTTTATCCAATAACGAAACCGTAAGGGTAACTTTATAGTTTGCATAGGTAAGATCCTGTTCTTCAAACTCACTGCCGGTAAGTATGCTGTAATCAATAGGTATTTGTATTACCTGGCCGGGGTTATAACTTGCGCTGTTCCAGTCGAAAGTGTTTTCAAATTTATCTGTCCGATTTTCAGCACTGTCAGCAGAGAATGTTGGCTTTGTAATAGTTTGATTTTTAAGATAATCACTTATCGTTTTTCCATTGTCCAAACCGCCATAACTGCCGTTATCATCCTTTTTGTTAAGGCTTAATGTAACTTTTATCTGACTTGCCTTGCTTATTAAATCAGAGCTTAAATCCGATATGTCATAAGCCCCAAGGGTACTAAGTTTCCACTGTCCGCCGTCGGTTATGCCGTTTACCCCAAGCCGGTTAATATTGCTATTTTCTTCCCTGTTTACATAGTAGCTTAACTTGGCATTTACGGTTTTTGCGGTGTAATACCTGATGCTCTTTTCATCAGCCTTGTAAGATGTCGCCAGTTCCGAACTTGCAAGACTGCCTACACCCGAATAAGATACAGCAGATTTTGCCTCAACCATAACGCCGGATTGGTCGTCACCTGTGACCCTTACCGGCAATTCGGCAAGGCCGTTTGTGGTAAAGCTGATTTCCGCAACCGCCTCAACCACTATGCCCTCACTGTGGTCGACCATAATTTGACGAATGCTATCGGGATATGAGATTACAGGTGATGTTGATATATCTAAGTTGGACACAGTTAATTTGCCACTGTCTTGTAATTCCTTATATTTTACATCGGTTATCTCATTACCCTTTGTGTCATCAGTGTTTTTACTATAAATTTTAAATGTAACATTTGCGGTAGTTCCTGCCGGGAATGTGACCGTTGAACTTGTTTCTGTTCCGTCTGAACCTTTTACAAGTTTATTTAACCGGGCAACAAACCCAACATACAGATTTGAACTGCCTGCATATTGCTTAAACACATCGTGTCCGTTTACTGATTTGTTGTTACTATCCGTGCCCACATTTTTGATGAAAGATATTGTATCCGTAAATGTGGCGGTAAATTTATTATTAGAGTCTGAAAGTTCCACACCGGTATTTTGTGAATTGTTTTCATCGGTAGTCGCCACACTAACAGATTGATCAAACAACCTGCCGATTAACCCATTAACAGTATTATTGCCCGTTCTGTTGGTAGCCATTGCCCCGTTTAAAACATTGCCGTCAATAGCAACATTTACAAAACCCTCTGTTGTTTCCGGAGTTTTAATTGTAAGGTAGTACTGCTCCCTTAACTTGTCGCCCTCGCCCTTTTGTTTTGGCGTTGCACTTGTAACGGTGTATTTTGTCACACCAACAATAGTGCCGTCATAGTAGGCAAATTCCTCTGTTTCATCGTCAAGCGTAGCTGTAAACTTGCTACTCTCAACTGCTTTCTTAACCTCGTCGGTTACTCCTTTGTCATCCAATTTTATAATATTTCCGTCGGTTGCCTTTTCTACCGTTATATTAAGCATATCGGATATATTATTAAGACTAACGCCGAAGTACTCGCTAAGCGTAATCCTACGGTCGTTTTGGGTGTTGGTTATTACCAAGGTATCATCATCCGTCAGCTTTTTATAGTAGGACTTATTGGCCGCCTTATCCACCAAAACAAGCTCTGTTCCTGCCGGGAACTTATTGGTTGACGAAAAAGTAAAAGTCAAACTCTTGTCATATCCGTTTGTCAGGTTTTCCCCATTGTTAAGCATACGCACCCAGTCGGCGCTGTTTGGCTCGTACGTAAAGGTAAATAAGGCGGTGTTCTTTTCACCGTGGCCGCTTAACAAATTTGTATTTTTGTAATTTTCCGTCCGGTAGTTAGTGCCGTTTTCTATATTAGAAGTAAATGTGTAATCAAGTGTCTTTTTAAGAATAATCGGCAACCATACACTGTATGTATCTCCTGTGCCTGTTCCGCTTGTGTACTGCACCTGAATAAGTGTAAATTGGTCATTGCCGTTATCGTATTTACCGCTGTTTGCCGTAAATCTGCCATTTTTAAAGGTTATGCTCGGTTTGGTTCTCACGAATTGTGTACCGTTATCCTTATTATACTTATACGTATTGCAAATCGGCACTTGCACTTTACTGTCGGTAGAGAACACCACCGACCTTTGGTCGCTGTTGGTAAGCAGAGACAACGCCGTTTTAATTTGTTCGTCAACAGACTTGATGTTAGCAAGTGAAACAACGATAACAGGGAAGTCACCGCCGTATTCACTGTTGGTTTGAACAGTTTTATATGTACTGCTGAATACACTGCCGCCATTATCGCTGTTCCAATTTATACCTTTCGCAGTATCAAAATTTTTGGCTATGGCAAGCATATTGCTATACTGTGGTCTTTTATTTTCGCCGTTCTTTAATTCCGTAAGAATTTGAGAAAGTACAGGCACATACACATTATCCGCCGTTGTTGTGCCGGATGTACCGTCGCCAAAGGGCGCAGCCGCACTCTCTGTTCCCTCGCCTTGGATAATACCGTTCATTTGTCCATCCGGTTTTGTCGCCAAATCGGCGGCGCCGTCCGTTACATTGTAGTTGGCATAGATGATTACATCATTGCTTTCTAAGTTCGCATTTGCTTTGTTACCGTACATTCTTAAAGGAAGATAACAGTTCTTAGTCTGCACGGCGATAAGTTTAATGGCATTAGATGTATTTTCCCCACCGAACCATATACCTATATTACCGTCGCTGCCGTAATCCGCTTTGTTATTTTGATAATTTACATCACTGTATTTTTCATATTTACTGCCGTTCCACAGGCCGATGGTGCTTCCAATATTATTGTCTTTGTCTGTCGGTAGTTTAAGCTCTTTTACAGCATCTATTGTAGTATTTGTTGTAGGTGATCCGTTATTATTAAGCCAATAACCCACAGCGGTATCTTTAATAAGTATTTCATAGCCATAAACAGGTACTTTGCCTTGGTTGCTTGTACCTACGATACCGCCGGCACCCTTTTTATCGCCTACGGAGGCAATAATGCTGTTATCAATAGTTACATCTTTTATTTTAAACTCATGCTCGGGATTGCCAAGTTTACCTGCAAGTCCGCCGGCATACCTTTTGGAAATTATCTTAGAATTTTTAACGGTGGAATCTATAACTGTAAGTCGCCCCAAAACAAAGCCGACAAAACCGCCTGTTGCAGATGGAAACGTATCACTGCCGCCGTTATCTAATGTGTAAAGCCCGTCAACCGTAACCTTATCTATTGTAGTGGTTCCTGTAGCGGTTCCGTTATAGATTGTATTAGAGGTTAGAACGTTTATTGTGCCTAACAGGCCGCCGGATCTAAGGGCACCCTTTATACCTACATTGACAATATCGCAATTATTGACAGAAACCCGTTTATACAGAAAATTATTGACGTAGCCCACAAAACCGCCGGCATCTAAACCCAAATTTGAACTTCCGGAAGCGTCTATAAATACATTGTTCATTCGCACATTCCTGATGCTGATTGCACTTGCTGTGTATCCCACCAAACCGCCTATGCCGTAAATATCATTGTAGGGAGAAACACCTTCGTAGGCATTTTTTCTTGTAATTTTTGTACCGCCACTTGCTATTTCCGTGGTGATTTTTGAGTTATTAAAGTCATAATTGTCGCCCAATTTGGTCTCTCTGTTTATTTTTATAGTTGAAGATTTCTGCCATACACGGCCGACCAAACCGCCTACAATACCCGGGCCGGTTACACTTATATTGTTATATGAGCAACCATTAAATACCATATTGGTGTTTATATTCCACAAGCCGCCAATAAAGCCACCTGTTCCGGTCGTATCATTATCCGTATCATATCTGTCACCGCCGTTTGTATTCAATCTGCCTATATGTGTAACTGTGAATGAATTTTCCGTATCTCCGCCAAGCCGAACATTTTTAAATGTCAAAGTTTTTCCGCCTGTGCCTGCTGTTGTGCCGGTAAAACCGCCTGTAAATACATGTGTTCCGTTTGACGGTTCCGTATCCACTTTTACAGAGCCTTTAAGGGTTAAATCTGATACTGTCGCATCGCTTATCAACCCAACAACCGGAAAAAGCCCAAGGGCATGGGGCTGCCACCACTCTCCATTATATGAATATATCCGGCTGTTTAAAGTTATCGTTTTGTCATTACCCTCAAAACTATTCAAGTGAACAGCCCTCATTTTATAATCCTTATTTCCCAAATAGGTATAGTTTGTGCCTATGCCTCGGAAACCGGCGCCGATATCCGTCATATCTATTGAAGTTGTTAATGATATTTTTACTTCTGTATTGCCGTCACATATTTTTCTGAAATAATCTCGGCTATCGCCATCATTGGTGTAATTTTTTACAAGATACCCATATTTACCGCTTTGATTTCCTTCTACACCTTCCCAATAGGCATCATCTTCCCGATTGGGGTTTTTATTGTCGGTTGTAAGCGTTCCCACAGACGAATAATCTGCTGTCCTTGTTCTGCCACGGTAATAAGCACCGTCGTCGGTATTGTAAGTTGTACCGTTATAAGTAGCCGCACCGCTGTTTACAATAGCCCCTAAAAGCCAAAGCTGTTGAGCCGTGCCTAAACTTATCTTGTCGTTTGTCTTATCATAGACCAACTTATCGGTATTAAGTTGTGGTATCTTATAGTTTTTATCTGTATTATCAAGTGTACAATTTTCACTTGCGACATAGCCGTCTAAAACCTTGCCGATATATGGGTTTACATAGTGGAATATACCGTCAGCCGAATTAGCCGTCCGCCCGGTTTTTGTATTCACGGTACCTTTGCCGACAAAATTTACGCTGTCAAACAGTTGAATACCATCGGTTTTTATATTTTTGAATATCACGCCGCCACCAGTGTATTGGGCAGAGCCACCTACAAGCCCCACATATCCGCCTATGGGCAGATGTTTATGACTATTCGAAATGGAGACCATTCCGCCGGTTGCATTGTTAGAATTTTTGAACCCGATAACCGTTACATTATCAATTATTGTGTCGCCGGCTGTACAATAGCCCACAACACCGCCAAACACACCTTGGTCTTGAACCAAACTATTTGGCGAACCCTTATCAAAGTTATGACTTGACGGTGTAATCGTAATATTTGCACCACTGTAATCCACAATCAAATCTTTAACAACAGCGCCGGCACTTGTGCGGACAATACCGCCAAATTGATTTATTGTAGATGTATCGGTATCTGTGCCATTTTTAGTTGTTATTTTTATAGTAGGATATTTGCCATCTTTAACCGCACCTATAACTGCACCGCTGAATACAGTAATGTTATCACCTGTATATGTCAAACCGCCAAGGCCCGTAAAATCATAGGGCATAGTTATGCTGTAATCGTCATTTATAGGCTGAATAAGATAGTACGCATTACGCAAATAAGCTAAAATTTTGCTGTCATTACCTGTATTTTCGGATTTCTTTTTATATTCTTTTTTTGTGCTGTCATATTCAGCCTCATACCAGTTTTTACCCTCATAGATGTACATAACATGCTTATCGCTACCGGTGCCTTTTGTATGTGCGGTAGTGTTATCATCATAGGAAATATCAAGGACATGACTATCAAAGGTAAGACCCAAACCGTTTTGAGCCGTACCGTTTAAGTATTTTGCTATTGCCCGGAGTTGGTTGCCGTCCGTAATTATATACGGGTCGGAATATGTACCGCAGCCCTCTAAAATTGAAACCGACATTTGGTTTATATCAAGTTCATACCGGCTATTTGTCGCATTTTCCGCCGTGTATACATAACGAATATAGTTTGTATAATTTTTATTACTTTTACCGTCATAAATTATGGTACTGCCGTCTTTAATAAGTCCCCGGTCAGCGCCGTTTTGGCCGTAATACCACATTTGATTATTAGGGTTTCTGCCAGCTACACCGGTGTCGCCGTTACCTATTTCGTAGCCGTAAGTACAATTCTTGTCGATAAAATTATATCTTCCGTAACAGCTTGTGACATCAGAATATTTAAAGGAATTAAGCAATGTAGCACGGGTGAAAATTGTTTTTGTAGTACCGCCGTATCTGCTGTCGGCTGAACCTGTACCTTTTCTCGCATCAAGCTGAATATTAGAAAAACTAAGTCTTATATTTGTACCGCTGGTAGAGCCTACATCGCCGATAAGTGAAGAACCGGCGTATTTATTATCTATACCATAGCTTTCATAACCTTTTTGTGTCACCCCTGTTACATCAAGTGTTACATAATCACTGATTTTGTTTATAAGCAACGGGGAGTAATCGGTTTCTGTTAAACCGGAATGAGTATGCCGATTATAAACGGTTATGCCGTCAAGGGTTATATCGTTCAAAATAACAGTTGAAGTTGCATTTTGGCTGCCGCTTATTGTGCCATAAACAAGCGCACCGGAATTACCGTCGCTTGTTCTGCCCACAGTGCCGTTAAGGGTCAGTTGATTAACATTTAAGCTGCCGGCAACATTATAATAAAGGCCGCAGTGCATAAGGTAGTGTTGATTGATATTTGTATCTGTTGGGCATTTGTTATTTGCATTGTCCTCGGCTGTGCAAATGCCTTTATTATCAAAAGTGATAGTCGCATTGCTGATAGGCACACTCATAGAAACCGGGTAGTAGCTATAACCGGTTAGGTTGATTGTTCCTGTAATTGTTTGAAATGTGTTACCGTTAAAATTACCTCGTATATTTTCTGCCCGGTAATTTACAAGAGCGGTACACATCAATTTTGCCCGTTGGCTTTTATCTTCTGCTCTTATATAATCAAGATTATAGTAATATCTTGTATTTTTATTTACAACAGAATTTTCCAAGATTTTATTTTGATATGTATTGCAAGCATTTTCATTTAAATCAATGCCGGTGTGGTTTTCGTCCGTTGCTATGGAAATAACGGCGTTGTTATTGCCTGCATTATTTCTTATACTCTTACCGCAGATTTCGTCAACATTGGGTGTTGTACTGCTCAATCCGCCGGAAAGAGTAATCGCATTATTATTTATAACATAACCGCCGGGCAAAATTTCAAGATACAATGCTCTTTCCGTAGCAGGCACGCCGTTGCTTACTATAAAGCCGGTAGGGGTGGTACCGTTTGTTCCGCCTGTGAATGATACACCGCTGTCATAAACTATGCCGTTTTTATTCACTTTCCAATATCCGGCGCCGGTATTTACCATGCCGCCGAAAGTAGTTTTATTTGTATAATTTAGGCTTGAATTTGTAACGGTAACGCCCGGATTTGTACCGTCACCTAATGTAACAGTTGCGTTATCCCACTTGTAACCAAGGAAACCGCCGGCAGTACCGGTAGTATCTGATTGTATCTCAACACCGTTTACTGTCATATTTGTTATATTCAGTGTTGTTGTGTTTTGGGCATTTGCAACAAATCCGCCTATTTGTGCAGCGTTACCTGTATTGCCTGTTATAGACAGTTTTGACTTTTGGTTTCCATCACCGCTACCCAATGTACAGTTTTGTGCTGTAATTTGCGCACCGTCCGCACAGCCTGCAAAACCGCCGACAACAGCATAACCGCCGCTTCGCTTAACCGCAATATTTGACTTTACCGTTACATTGTCAAGGGTTAAACCTGATGTTTTTGCGCTAATTCCGCCGACGGTTACGGTTTGTTTGGTGGCTTCGGCGTTATAATTGCCGTCTATTGTTAAATTTTTGACAGTCGCCCCCTGTGTTGATGCCAAAAGAGCTACCCGTTTATGATCATAAATTTGGCCGGAACCGTCACCGCCTGCTGGTGTATTCTTATCTGTGCGACAGCCGTATGGCTCGCCGCTGTTAAGGGTTATAGTATGTTTATTACCGTCTATCGTGCCTGTAAATGTTGTTTTTATATCTTTATCATATGTTGGTTTTACATCCGTATCAAATGTATCACGGGTAAGTGAATAAATACCGGTACCGGACATATTTATATTGTTTGTTATATTTATGGTCGAAGAATATAAAGATGCATTAACAGCAGTGGTAAAACCATTTTGGTTTTGCAATGCACCGCCGAGAGTACAGCTCATAGCTATGGCCAGGGCGGCAAAATCACCTTCTGTATCTATATTAGATGTATCAATTTTTTTAAGTGTAACTGTATGGTTCGTACTATCATACGTAAGAGGCCGGTCACCATCACCAAACCCATCAAGGCGCACAACTTCACCCCAGTCGGCAAAATCGCTTATTTTCTGTGGTGTTGTTTGGCGTATAAATTTCCATCCTTTTTCGGCAAAAACCAATGAGTCATGCTTTCCCATAAGTTGACCTACATATGCAGCTCCGGTGGCAAGCTTAATTTCGCTTAGATCGATTTTCCCCGAAAGGCGCACAACGCCGCCATCCATATATGCCACAAGGCCGGCATTTTTATTATCTGATATGTTACTTATTTTCTCGAATTTGCCGATAATTTTTATATCACAAATATCTACCATTGATTTTGTATTTGAATATCCGACAACACCGCCGACGTTTTTAGCCAAAGTACCCGATGCCCCTTTATCCATATCCGCAATGACATTATTGACACTAAAATAAAGCGATCCTCTACGGTTTTTGGCTATTTCAGCTGCCACACCGCCGTAGTTAAAGTTAATTGTCTTGCCATTTGATAAAGTTACGGTATTTATATTTTTTACAATAAAAGATGAGGCCATTGTATCGCCTACTCTGTCTACACCCATTGCTCTGCCGACGATGCCGCCGTAATGTGCCACATTTCCGCTAAGCTTTGATGTAATAGTTGTCTTTGGTGCGGCTGTTGTGCCGTCACTATTTTTACTGCAGTCTTCACCTTGGACAGTAACCTTTTTATCTGTTATGAAATCTAAAATGCCAAACACGCCGCCTACAACGGTTATTTTTTCCTTGCCGCTAAGGCTTACATTTATATTTAACTTGGATAAATCAACGCTAAGGTCATTATCTTTTGCCGTATAGTAGCCTGCAAATCCACCGGCAAACACTTCGGCACTGCCTGTTGCACAAATTGTGCTTGTAATGTCGATCTTATCGGCGGCAACAGTAAAAATTATATCCGTAGCACTGCCTACAATACCGCCGGCATTACCACCTGTTGCGGTTACGGTTTGATTGAGAGTTATGTTGTCATTTATATTGATTTTTGCATCTTTTTCCATTGCACCGACTATACCGCCGGCGTTGCCATTTGTTGCGGTTACAGCTTTGTTAATTTTCCCTGTTCCGTTGATTGTAAGGCTTGCTCCGCTTGCCATATGGCCCACTATACCGCCGGCATCGGAATTATTTGAATTTACTTCATAAAGGCTGTTTTCGGTATAATTGAAAGTGAGAGAAGAATTCGTCTGCATTTCATTGCAAATCGCCCCTCTGTAACCGTTACCGGAGGAAATAGGTTGAATGTTGTCACCAACAGTTAATTCGTCAATAGTAATTGCCACATTGGCATTTGCACCCAACGCACCTATTACACCTGCGGAAGCAGTACTGCCTGTATTATCATTTGCTTTCTTGGTTTGAATTTTAATATTCCAATTACCGGCAGAACCATCATCACTATGTACAACATTTCGTGCAAGCAAAGGAACAGAATCAGCTGTCGGTGCTTTATCTGCAACTAAAATTATATTATTTACTTTTGCTTTATCGGAAATATAGTTAAACAAACTGCCGGGCAAGGTCATTGTTGCCGCACCTGCGGTACTGTCGGCGTTTGACATACTTCCGCTAAACGGAAAACTTTCATTGCCAAGACCGAGGAATTTATAAGTAGTACCATTATCTTTATCTGTATATGTCCGTGTTGTTTCGATAGTAAATCCGCTTGTAATTGATATGGTTTTATTTTGATATTCTTCCGGCTTTACATTAGAAAGCAAAATCATTTGCTCTGCTGAACCTATTGAAATAGTATCCGGGTTTACACCAAATCCGGCATGTTCCAAAGTCAATGTCGGTGTCTCAACAGCCTGTGGACTAACTGCATCATTTGTGTTTATCGCCGTATCGTCAGCCGCAGGGTCTTCATCCATTGTATTGTTTTCGTCCTTATTTGTTTCATCGGCGTTGCCGTCGCTGTTCTCCGTATTATTATTTTCTTTATCGTCGGTAATTTTTTCATCACTTGACGAAGAATTATCATAGGCATTTTCTTTTGAACTCGATGGTTCTGAATTTTCGGTATTTTCCTCATCACTTGCCCGTGAAGAACTGTCCCCGGCCGAAGAACTTGCCTGCCGAGGCAAATCTGCCGCCGAGTTTGCGTCCAAGGCATAAACAGGTATGCAATTTATAAATATAGCAAAAGCTAACAAAAATGATATTTTTCTTTTTTGTTTTATTAAAAATTCAATCATTGATTTTTTTCCTCTGCTTTAAAATTTAAAGTTAGTTTGCGGCAGTTGAACCGCCGGAGCTTGATGTATTTTCCGTAAAAGAGAATGTTACATAATTGGCTTGATTTCCGTTATCCAAAACATATACCGTTTTATCAGTAGGATCCCACATTTCCCCTGTGGGCTTTGATGTTCTGTAAAATTGAAGAATGAATTCTTTATCCGTTGCAAAGACATCAAAAGTTATCGAATTGTTAGTTTTATCATAGGTAACAGTTCTTTTATTTTCAGTTCCCGGTTTCTTTTTATTTGATATTTCCTCAACAAAAATTTGGCTTATATCCACATATTTTTTATTCCATGTAAGGGTCACTTTGCCGTCCTTACTGCCGGCAAGCCTGTAATTAAAACCGTCAAGGTCGCCTATTTTATTATTTTTATCGGTGGCGGAAGTGACTTTCGCATCCGAGAATGTACCTGTCCACCGAACATCGGTATTGGCGGAAATTTCACCGAATTCAAATATTTTGCAAAGCTTATAATCCTTGGTTGTGCCGTAATCATTCGGCAGGGCCTCTACCTTTAATTTTATATCTTTATACTTTTCATTAAGAGTTATTGTATAACTGTTTGTTGACCGCTTGCCGGTTGAAAGAATATTGTCAATAGTCACGGTATTATTTGTACCGAATTCATATGTAGTTGTACCGTCCGAAACCGACATTCCGTTTAGCTTATCTGTATCGGTAATTGGTGTGCCGTTTTTATCTAAAACCGTAACTTTAAACTTATAATTTATATTTTTATCATTCCATAAGCTGTTATTGGATAAATCAAAGTTATTTACTGTTACAACAAAAGAGCGTTTAACCCCGGCTGTTTCGTTATTCGGCCGTGTAAAGTTTATCAATTTTGACGCACCGTAATTCTTTTCATTTTGATTAAATTTTGACAGATAGTTTGAAGAAAACAGAACATCTTCTACCTTTTTTGAAAGCTGAACAACCCTTTTTACATTTTGAACCGAGCTGTATGCGGCAAAACCCACACGAACCCCGGCAAAGGTTGAAACGGCAAAAAGCACTGCCAAAAGCAATGCTCTTAGAGATTTATTAAGTTGATTTTTGGCATTTTTCATTTACCAATATCTCCCTATAAAAATTATCAGTTTCCCCCGCCTTTTGCGGAAACGGAAATATACACAATATCTGTTTCTTTATCCTCAATATCGTCTATATATTTGTATTTGTCATCATCGCTTTTAGTTTGCTCACTACCTCTTTTTTCCCAGCTTACGGTTAAGATATAGTAATCAACACTGTCGGTTCCGCTGCCCAAAGCGTCAGTGCTTTGCCAATATAAAGGCTCGGCGTTTTCTTGGATTTTTGAATAGCTTTCGTACGTTTGACTGTGATATTTATCATTTGCAAGGATTTTATCATCGGATATTTTATTCAAATATTCGCCATTGATTTCAGTGTCACTTTTTTTGTACTTATGTGTTATATTATCTGCCCCAACATATATAACAGTACCGCTGTTATCTTCCGTTGCCTTATACAGCGTATATGTAAACGGTATATTTGTCGTATGCCCTATTTGCAATATATAGTTTGTCGGCTTATCCTTTTTGACGGCAATAACATAATCTTTATAATCTTTAGATGTCACGCTGTCACCGGTGGTGTCCACGGTGCCTATTTGAAAACGGCTTGCATCTTCACCGTTGCCGGCAGCCAAATCAAGCCGGATACTGGCCTTAATTTTTGCCACCGTTGAAAGGGAATAGCTCTGCCTAAACCAAGCATAAGTAAGCCCTGCCGCCACCCCAAGCAGGCACAGCAGTAAGACTATATATATAATTTTTGATTTTCTTTTTTCTTCCATATCGGTTTCCTGTGCTTAATCATCCATTGCGGCGCTTAGCTGAACAAGAATATACTCGCCATTTTCGCCTATGTATTTGTCAGCGTTGTTGTAAGCGGTGTAAATTACATTGTATGCCGTTTCGTCAACATTGCCGTTTACCATATCAGCAATTTTGCCCTTTGATGTGTCAATCGAGTTTTCAAAGTATTTACCGTAATCGCCTGCCATTTCTCCGGCTATTGCACTTCTCAAATCGTCGGTAAAAAGCGCTTTTTTCTCGTCGTTACTTAATTTACCGTTACCGTCCAGCAAAATCATATCACCAACATAATAAGGCCAAACCCAATAGATTGTAACTTTCTTTTGGGTTTCTCCTACATCGGTTGACCGTTCCAAACCGTTTATTGTTATACCCTCGGCAGTGGCTGTGGTATCCAATCGTCCGGAATACTTTCCGTCTGCATCACAAGAAGAAAAGAATTGAATATGCCCGGACAACAGTTTATAAAATTTTTCGGTGTCGAAGTCATTTCCTTTGCTTGACATAGGTGAATAGCTGCCATTGTTTGCATAATACCCTTTAACAGTCAGCGTAAAAGTAAAATTATGTTTTGCCGATGTATCTTTCGGCAAAACATAAAATTCCAATTTGCCACTGTTGCCCGGCTCTATGGTGCCGGTTGAATTATCCGTATTGTTGTTTAAATTTTGCCCATTTTGTCCGCCGCTCATAACCCAAACAATATCACCTTTGTCGTTTGATGTTATTCTGCCGTAAATATTATTTGTATTGTCTGTTGATGACCATTCGGCGCCGTCCTGTACATTATCACCCAAAATTGATTTTAAAGCTCCGTTTTCGCCGTCGTATTTGCCGGTTGTACCTACGGCGGCAAGTTCAAATTTCCTGTCGGCAGCTGCCGAAACCGTTGCGCTGCCGGCCTGCACTCGGCTGTTGTTTATAAACCATGCGGCAGTCATAAGTATAAAGGCAAACACAGCCCCTGCAAGCAAAATATTATTTTTTAAAAACAGGAACAAGTGTTTTTTAAAACTCTTTTCGTTTTCCCGGTTTTCGCCGTAATTTTTGTTTTCCAACAGTGCTGTGCCTCCTTTCACCGATATTTAAAAAGCCATAAAAGTTTACATTTATACATATATAATTATATATCAAATGTTGAAAATTTCAACATTTTTTCATTTAAAAATACATATTTCCCTTGGAAATTGGCATATTTTTCACAAATTTTTTCGCACAAAAATGCCCCCGGGGAAATCCTTTTCCACAGGGGCATAAAATATCAAATTAAATTTGCACAGCCGGCTTAATTATTCGTTAGGCGTGCCGGTTATAACCTTGCCCATGTTCCAAAGTTCGGCTGTTTTCTTGGCAGCGGCAAGTTTTTCGTCGTCGCTGTTAAAATCTACCGACACAGAATGACAACCGCATTCAAGGCACATTATGTAAAGGCCGCCGGCTTCTTCTTCAAGTATTCCGTTTCCGCCGCAAATCGGACAAATTTCCAAATCCAAAAATTCTTGCATATTTAACATCTCCTGTAATTTTTTAATCTCTCGTTATTATAGCACAGTTTGTCTTTTTGCGCCATAGAAATCGGCTTAACCGAATGAGAAACAACAAACTTATTTCACAGGCAATTCAAACCAAAAACAAGCGCCTTTGTCCCGACTGTTAAAAACCCCGTATTTTCCCCCGTGAGCCTTGATAACGCTGCGGACAATGGAAAGGCCTATGCCTGTGCCAACCACACTGCGAATATGGTTTTTATCGTTTTTGTAGTATCTTTCCCAAATGTAGGGCAAGTCTTTTTCCGCAACGCCCTCGCCGGTATCGGTAACCTGCAATGTTGCGGCACCGTCCTTTTGGGTAAGGGTTACATACACTTTTTTATCCTTGCCGGTGTAATTTACCGCATTTATAAGCAGATTGTAAATACATTGGTTTATTCTTGTTTCGTCGGCGTTTACGGTTACTTTCTGCCGAAGGTCAAGTTCAAATGTGTAGCCCTCCCGTTTTAAAAGCTCACTGAGCCTGTCGGCAACGGACTGCACCGACCGTGATAAATCATAAGGCTTTTTCTCCATGGGAATTGCCCCGGACTGTATTTTTGACATATCCAGAACATCATTTACAAGGCTTGAAAGCCTTTTGGTCTCGTCAATGATAACTTGTGCGTTTTCGCTGTTATTTTCACCGGGTATATCACGCATAACCTCCGCATAGCCGCCTATCAATGTAAGGGGTGTGCGCAAATCGTGGGAAACATTGGCTATAAACTCTCGCCTAAGGCTTTCTACCTTGCCAAGCTCCTGGGAAGTAACCGTCAAAGTTTCGGCAAGTTGATTTATCTCCTTGTAGCCGTGGGCGGTAAAGTTTACATCGTAATCCCCTGTGGCAAGTTGCTTTGCGCCCCGGTTAATCCGACTTATAGGTGTTGAAATTCGCCTTGAAATAATCACCGCCAAAATAACGGCAAATAAAATCATAACAACGGTAATAATCACAAGTGTGTACTTTATTGTAAAAACCGTAGAGTAAACCGGGGTCAGCTTTATATTTAAAAGCAAATAGCCGGTTTGTGCGTTTGACAAATTGACCTTTTTGCAATAAATCATTGCCTGTTCGTCGCCCGGGTCGAATTTGTACTCCACGGTACTGCCCATTTCATTTGTTTTAAAAGGAACTTTTTTTGAATATATTCCGTATAATCTGCCGCCGTTTTCGTCTGTGCTGAATATAATATCAAGTATTGATATATATGATATTTTGTGTATCATACAATTCTGCAAAGTCTCGGCGGAATAGAGAATCTGCCCGTTTGAAGATACCAACATCACACACACATCGTTTTCGTCGGCAATGGTTTTTATTTTTTCGTCCCGATTTTCTTCGCCTAAAACAGCCTCGATTTTCCGTGAAAAGGCGTTTATCTGCCTAAGCCTTATGGCCTCATAAATTCTGGGTAAAAACACCACCTGCATAAGCCACATAAGGCCGACCATAATCCCGCAAAAGCCGGTGAGATATAAAAATATCTTCCGGCGCAATGGCATTTCATCTATTTTTGATTTTAAACTTTTCATATCAGTCTTCAAATCTGTAACCTGTACCTCTCAATGTAACCACATAAGAGGCGTAATCTCCCAGGTGTTTTCTCAAAAGTTTTATGTGGGTGTCAAGGGTACGGTCATCACCGTAAAAATCATAACCCCAAACATTGGTGATCAGTTTTTCCCTTGAAAGGGCTATGCCTTTGTTTTTTACAAGATAAAACAACAAGTCGTATTCCTTTGGAGAAAGCTCCGCATCAACGCCGTCTATTGTAACTCGCCTTGCGGTAAAATCTATAACAAGGCCCTCTTTTTCGTAAACGTTATGTCCGTTTGCGCTTTGCTTTGTCCGCCTGCGCATGATAACATCAATACGCATCATAAGCTCTTTGGGAGAAAAGGGTTTTACAAGATAATCATCTGCGCCTACTTCAAAACCGTGTATTCTGTCGTACTCCTCGCCTCTGGCGGAAAGCATTATAACCGGGGTATCCTTGTCCTTGCGTATTTCTCGCACGGCGGAAAAGCCGTCAAGTTCCGGCATCATAATATCCATAACGATTATATCAATATCCTTATTACGGCATATTTCAATCGCCTGCATACCGTTTTCGGCCTCGATTACATTGTGGCCTTCAAATTTTGCATACTTTGCTATAAGGGTTCTGATGCCCTCTTCGTCGTCGCAAACCAAAATATTATACATAGCCTTTTCTCCTTTTATGATTTACTGTCTATATATTACCTTTTCAATTTGTGAAATTGTTGGAAATCCCCTGAATTTTATGTGAAGAATTATAATTTAATATACTTTTTAACCCTATTGGCAATCAAGCCGAGATTTATATGTCCTTTTCCCAAATTTCCTCTTTTACGCCGTTGCCCACTTCCTCGTCGTCATAGGAATCGGTAACGGTAAAGCCCAGTTCTCTGTACATGGTTCTGGCAACTTTTAAAACGCTGTATGTGGAAAAATACAGGTGGTTGTAACCCATTTCTTTTGCTTTTTTCATGGCGGTGGTAAATATAAGTTTACCTACGCCCCTGCCCCTTGTAAAAGGTTCCACAAAAAAGTATCTCAATCTGGCACGGCCGTTTTCCTCCCCCAGCAATGTTATTGTGCCGGCAAACTTGCCGTCTGCATGGGCAACAAGCATAAAGTCCCTGCCCTCTTTGTAAATTGATGGGAAATCTCCTATGAGTTTTGCCACCATATCGTTAAAAAAGGGTTTAAAGCCGTATTCTCCGTCAAAAATTTCGGCGTGCCTTTTTATGGAATAATCTATATCTTCCTGTGTAAAATCCGTGGTGAGGGTTACGCCCTCGATTTCTGTTTTTGTTTCCATTTTTATTTTCTCCTCTTATACTTTTCGCCCCGGGTAGGGTGCTTTTTCTTTTTTACGCTGTAACCAAATGAGCCCAGTTTTTTGCCAAGTGAAAAATATTCCCCGTGAGCATATGCCAAAAGATGAGCCTTTGACATATCAAGTCTGCCGTTTTTGTCAAGCAGGCTTTCGTCCACATTCACCCCAACAATATCCGCAATGAACATATGATGTGTGCCAAGGGGAATAACATCCGTAACTTTACATTCAAGATTTATGGGACATTGAGCTATGGCCGGGGCGGATAGATTTACCGCCGGTTCAACCGTAAGGCCGCATTTTGCCAGTTTGTCCTCTTTTGCCCCGGTGCGGCAACCGCAGTAGTCAACGGCTTTTACCAAATTATCCGGGGCAAGGTTTATTACAAATTCTCCGCTGTCTTTTATTAAATTGTAGGAAAACCTCTCCGGTCTTACGCTTATATATGTTTTAGGCGGAATTGTGTTTATAATGCCCGACCAACCTATCGTTAAGGCATTGGGCTTTTCTGCCGTTCCGCAGCTTACAAGAACAGGCGGAACAGGCGCCAAAAGGGCACCGCCACGCCAATGTTGTTTTGCCATAGTTACTTATCCTCCCTGTTTTGCTTTTATTATACAACAAAATATCGGAAAATAAAATATTTATCTTATTGAATTTACCTGTTTTGGGTGTTATACTTTACCCTATGGAAAAGATTAAAATTTACTATGCCGACAATGACATTGCGGTGTGCGAAAAGCCCCGAGGTGTAATAAGCCAAGAAAGCCCCAAACCCAATATGCCACGGCTGCTGAAAGAACAACTTGCCGTTGAGACAATTTACACGGTTCACCGCCTGGACGAAAATACCACAGGGGTTATGGTATATGCCTTAAACCAAAAAGCGGCGGCGGTTTTATCGGCGCAAATACAAACCGGCGGCTTTAAAAAACAATACCGGGCAGTTTTACAGGGCAGCTTGCCGGAAAAAGCCGGCAGGCTTCAAGATTTGCTGTTTTACGACAGGCAAAAAAGTAAATCGTATATTGTAAAAAGAGAGCGCAAAGGGGTAAAAAACGCGAGTTTAAACTATGAGGTCACTGCCGTAAAAGGCGGCTTAACATATGTAAACATAGATCTTGAAACAGGACGAACCCACCAGATACGCGCCCAATTTGCCAATCTGAAAGCCCCGGTTTTAGGGGACGGAAGATACGGCAGCAGCGAAAAAACATATATTCACCTACATTGCAGAAAGATAGAATTTACAAAACCCGGCGGCGAAAAGGCGGTATTTGAAAGCCCTGTGCCCTGGGAAAAAGAATTTTAACAGGCGCAATAGGTAATAACAATAATAAAATAAGCGAGATTTGCGTTTTGCAAACCTCGCTTTTTACTGTGTCTTTAAACCCCAACAGGATTATTCTTCGCACACTTGGAAAATATAAAATTTCAAATAATAGCTTTCGTCTGCCGCCCAGAGTATCGGATGATCCGGTGCCTGTGTGCGGAATTCCACCTGTCTTAAACGCTTGTGAGCGCCGTGGGCAGCCTCTTTTATTGTCTTTGCAAAAAGCTCCGGGTCCATAAAGTGAGAACAGGAACAAGTTACAAGGTAGCCTCTGTCCTTTACAAGCTTTAAACCACGCAAGTTTATTTCACGATAGCCTTTTACCGCATTTTTTATGGAGCTTCTGCTCTTTGTAAAGGCCGGTGGGTCAAGAATTACAACATCATACTTTTTGCCTTCTTCTTCAAGTTTAGGCAAAAGGTCAAAAACATCGGCGGTCATAAACTTAACTCTGTCCTGTAAATTGTTCAGCTGTGCGTTTTCCCTTGCCTGTTCAACGGCCAAGTCGGAAGCGTCAACTCCAAGCACTTCTTTTGCCCCGGCGTAGCCGGCGTTTAAGGCAAAAGAGCCTGTGTGTGTAAAACAATCCAAAACGGTTTTATCTTTTACAATGCGCTGTACCGATTTACGGTTGTTTTTTTGGTCAAGGAAAAAGCCTGTTTTTTGTCCGTCCCGCACATCTACATAATAGTGCACGCCGTTTTCCACAATTTCAACCTTCGTGTCAAACTCCCGGCCGATAAAGCCCTTGTATCTTTCCATTCCCTCGTTTTGGCGGACTTTGGCGTCGCTTCTCTCGTAAATGCCTCTTACGGTTATGTTGTCCTCGGCCAAAACTTTTTTAAGGCAATCCAAAATCACAGGCTTTAATTTATCTATGCCAAGGGCAAGAGATTCCACAACAAGCACATCGCTGAACTTGTCAACAACTATACCCGGCAAGAAATCCGCCTCCCCGAAGATTATGCGGCAACTTGAAGTATCTATGGTGTCTTTTCGGTAATTCCAGGCGTCACGAACCCTTTTTTCAATGAATTTTTCATCTACAACATCGTCTTTTTTGCGGGTTAAAAGCCTTACGGTGATTTTGCTTTTTGTGTTTATAAAGCCGTATCCCATAAAATAACCGTCAAAATCCAAAACGGCCACAATGTCGCCGTTTTCAAATTCTCCGTCGATTTTCGCTATTTCGTTGTCAAAAACCCAAAGTCCGCCGGCTTTAAGCGTGCGTCCCTCGCCTTTTTTAAGTATAACTGTCGTTTTGTACATATATTTCTCCGATTATCTATTTTCTTCAATGGCTGTGATTTTGTCAATTCTTCTCTGATGTCTGCCGCCCTCAAATTCCGTTGAGAGGAAGATGTCGGTTATCTGTGCCGCAAGGCCTGCTCCCACAACTTTACCGCCCATTGAAAGAGCGTTTGCGTTGTTGTGCATTCTTGTGTATTTTACACTGTATGTATCCGAGCAAACACAACAGCGGATACCTTTCATCTTATTTGCGGCAATGGAAATGCCTATGCCTGTGGAACAATAAAGCAGGGCAAAATCACACTCACCGGACTGTACTTTTTCGCAAGCTGCCTTGGCAAAATCCGGATAGTCCACACTGTCCGTTGAATAAGTGCCGCAGTCAACATATTCTATACCCTTTTCTTCCAAGTGTTTTTTTATTTCCTCTTTCAAAGCGTAACCGCCGTGGTCGCATCCCAGTGAAACTTTCATTTCTTTAAACCCTCCGTTTTTTCTTTCATTTCTCTCTCTGCCTGAGAAAGTCTTAAATAACTTGGGGAAAGATCAAAATGGGTCTTTCCGCCGTTTTTGTCAAATTCTTCTTTTGCAAGCAAACAAGCCCCCATGGCTATACATGGCATATCGGTTTTATTGGGCTTTACCGCCGGTATATCGCCGTAGGTTTTGTAGCAAAGTGCCTTGCCGTCCCCCACAAAATAAACATTCTTTTCCGCATTTTCTATATACGGTTTCAAAGCGCTTACATCGGCGCAAAAATCCTCCCGGATAACATTTTCGCCATCCATTACCGCCCGATAAACCTGATTGCGCCTTGCGTCAAAAGCCGGCACGATAATTCCGTCAAAATCAACGGATTTTGCCAAGGCTTTAAGGGACGAAACCCCGATACACCGGGTATTATTTGCCCGTGCCATACCTTTTACCGCCGCAAGACCTATCCTAAGGCCTGTAAAAGAGCCGGGGCCTATACACGGTGCGAACAAGCCCACCTGCTTAACCGTAAGGCCGCACACATCAAGGGCGTTTTTTACCATTGGCATAAGATTTTGCGAATGGGTTGTATTTGTGGCCTGTACGCAGGTGTACAAAATTTTATCTCCGTCGCATATACAAACGCTTGACTGCTTTGAAGAACAGTCCAAACCTAAAATAATCAAATTTTAATCAACTCCCGAAATTGTAATTTTTCTGTCGGTGTCACCTAACTTCTCAAAGGCCACCGTAATGTGCTCATCGTCAAAAAAGCCGGCTATGTTCTCGCTCCATTCGATAGCCAAAACCCCGTCATAATCAAGATAGTCATAGAAACCTATGTTGTACAGTTGATCCTCGTTTTCAATCCTGTACATATCAAAGTGAAAAACCGAAAGAGGCCTGCCCTCGTACTGGTTTACTATGGCAAATGTAGGGCTTGTAACCCGGGCTTGTATGCCAAGTCCGTCACAAATGCCTTGGGTAAAGGCGGTTTTGCCCATGCCCAGTCCCCCGGTGTAAAAAATAATGTCGTGATTTTTAAGTTTTGCCCCCAGCCGCCTGCCAAGAGCCACCGTTTCTTCTTTTGAGTGAGTTATATATTCCAATTTTTCTCCTCCCGGTTTTTAATACATATATGATAACACAAAAAATGTTTTTGTTAAAGCGTAATATTTAATAATTTAATCATATTTTTATGGAAAAATATTAAAAAGTGTGTTTTAATATAGAGGATAACAAATAATTTAATTGACTTTTATGGAGAAATAAATTGAACGGTAATCACAATAATTTTTTTAAAGACACGGATTTGGTCTTTTTGTCGATATGCGCAGGGTGCAGTTTTATGTCTGTACTGTCACTTTACGCCATATACACTCACATGAATTTAATAACATCTGTCAGGACTGTTGTGGTGCAGGCCATAGCAAGCATTATCGGCGTAGCTTTAGCTGTTTTAATTTCCCACTTCGACTACAAAGAATGGTGCGAGCAGTGGAAATGGCACTTTATCCCCTCTTGCGGCCTTATGATTTTGACGATGTTTATAGGTTTTGCCCCTCCCGGCACAACAAATAAGGCTTGGATACAGTTGCCTTTCGGCTTGACATTACAGTCCAGCGAGATTTTAAAAATAAGCACGATACTTATGCTTTCGTATTTTCTTGAAAAATACAGGAACAACATAAACGAAATAAAAACTTTGCTTAAACTGATAGCCATCGCCTGCGTTCCTTTGGCTTTTGTTGCCATACAGCGAGATTCCGGCACGCTGCTGGTCTACTGTGCAATGGTTGCCTGTATGTTTTTTGCCGCCGGCGTAAGCGGCAAATTTATAGCCATTTGCCGGGGCGGATTGTTGGCTTTAAGCCCTTTTATTTGGGCAAAAATGGACCCGTACAAAAAGAACAGAATTTTAGGTCTTTTTGACCCGGACAAATATTCCACAATCATGTGGCAGCAAAATATGGGTAAAATTTCCATAGGCTCCGGCAGGATTTTGGGCAAGGGATTTTTTACGGATAACCACAACGCCACCCCATTGGCTTACAATGACTTTATATTCTCCTTTATGGCGGAATGTGTCGGCTTTGTGGGCATAGTTATAGTTTTGGGGCTTATTATGTTCCTTTGGATCAGGACATTAAAAATTGCCGGCAGAAGCCGGGATTTAAGGGGTACATTCATCTGTGTGGGTGTGTTTGGCATGCTTATGGCTCAAACGGTTATAAACATAGGTATGAACCTTTCTGTCTTACCTGTTATCGGGGTTACATTGCCCCTGTTTACCGCCGGCGGCACAAGCGTAATAGTCACATATTGTGCCATGGGTTTTGTGCTAAGCGTTGCACGCCACAACCCGAAAACCCTATTCAATTAAAAATCGAGCCGCAAGGCTCCTTTTTTTGTACTGTTTTTCCTGTATTTGCATAAAATGTAATAAATTACCAACAATGGTTTTAACAGGATATTCAAAGCTAAAAAGTTAATACGGGAGATGTTGGTATGTACTTATTGAAGAAAAGAAAGGAATTGTCCGAAAGAGAAAGAAATATTCAAAAATTAAAAGAAGAACTGCGAATTTGCGACGAGAGAATAAAAAGCTGTCAAACGGTTTTTGAATTTGTAACCGAAGACCGGCTTATAGAGGCGCAAATCTACCAAATGTTAAGTTTGGCAAAGCACAGAGAATATCTGCTTTCGGGGATAAAATCCCTAATGTCGGAACAGGTGGATGAAAAATCCACCCGGTAGGAATAAAATATGTCAACTGTATGTATTGCGGCGGCTTTGGCCGTGGCAGGGGCAGTGTGCTTTGCCCTAAGCAAAACCGCCAAGCCACTTTTAACCGCTGCCAAAAGCGCCGGCAGCGGTTTGGCACGGCTGTTGCTTGTAAACCTTACAAGCGGCTACACCGGCTGTTACATAGTGCTGAATTTTGCAACGGTATTCATTGCCACAGTGCTTTCGGTGCCGGGAGTTGTGGGAATGCTGTTTATGAAACTTTTATTTAATTATTAAGTAAGCCGCCGTAAAAGGCGGTTTTACTTTTGCCGTCTTGAATTAAGCCCGGTAATATTGTATAATCAGTTTATAAACAATGTAAAGGCAGGCTTGCAAATGGAATTTAAGGAATACACCGCAAAAGATGCTGCTGTGGCCGACGGCTACACAATAAGGTATCTTGTATTTTGCCAGGAGGACGGTTTTACACAAGACGAAGAATTTGACCACCGGGACGCAACGGCAATTCACATTGTGGGCTATGTGGGGGACAAACCGGTTTCCAATGTGCGACTTGTACAGGAGAGTGTGGGCCTTTGGCACTTAGGCAGGCTTTGCGTTTTAAAGGAAGAACGCGGCAAGGGCTGCGGCCGGGCAACCTTGACATATGCAACGGAAAAATGCCGAAAACTTATGGGACAAAGGATTATTCTCGGAGCAAAAACAGAGAAAAAAGCCTTTTACGAAAAACACGGTTTTATCACCTATGGGGAGGAATTTTCCGAGGGAGGTATTCCCCACATAATGATGAAAAAGGATATTGAGGATTGATTCGGAGGTTAGAATTATGATCAAACAGGAAATAAGGGATAAATTTGACATACCTCAGCACGCCGTTTTGTTTGCTCTTATATACCGTGCGGCGGTTGAACTGTATGGCCGGCAGGGTGCCCAGCGGGCGGATAACGGCACAAAGATTTACGGCTATCAGCGTGGTATGCGTATGGCTCAAAGGGCGGTAAAGGACAAACAGCCCTTGAATATGAGAAACTATTTATTGTACGGCGAGTGGAAAGACAAAAGCGGACTTTCCAAAACAGAAGTCAAAAGCCTTTCCCCTGTCTATGCCACAAACTGCACCCATTGCGGTTGGTGCCAAGCATGGCAGGACGCAGGCTTGCTTGAATACGGCAAAAATTACTGCACCTATGTGGATAAAAGCCTTGTAAAGGGCTTTAACAGAGAATTAAGCATAAATATAAACAGTGTTTTATCCCAAGGGGGAGATGTGTGCCGGTTTGAGTGGCTGGGTTCTTCTTTTGAAAATTCCGAAGAAGCGCAAAAGTTTTTTGCACAAAAGCCACGGATAGAATCTTACACAATAAAAGACTTTTTGTACCACACCGCCCATTTGCTCAATGCTATGTTCATCGGTATTCAGGACAAAGCCGGCCTTGACAAAGCCACAAAAATAAGAGATAAAGCCATGGCGGATTTTCGCCAAATGTACGGCGACGAAATGGCGGATGCCGTGAGAGCCGAGGCAATGGTAACGAATTTTTCAAAAATATAAATACATAAAAACAAGGAGAATATATGAACTTTTTTTACAAGGCCTATTCGATTATATATTTGATTGTTGGCTGGGCTATGTGCAGATTTATGCTTTTGCCTGCCCACAGTATGAAAGATGTGCCGGATATGTTGGCACTTATAGGTGCGGTTATAATTATTTTTTCCATAATTAAAAACCACAACTCCACTGCAAGGATGGCGTCATTGGGCTATGTTGTCAGCTTTTTGATTGCTTTGCTGTTGCAGAAAAAAGGCACCGACCCGGGCGGCGGAGCAACAAATACAATGTGGATAGTTTGGATAGTAAGCTACGCATTGCTTATCGCATATGGTATATTTATTGATATTAAAATATCAAAGCAAAAAAAAGAATAAATAAAGATGTATAACACAAAAATACAGCCGGCATTATTGCCGGCTTATTTTTATCACGCCTTTTTATCTTCTCTATACCAATTTTCTCCGTCTATAACTCTGCTTACCATCATAGAGGCAACGGTGTCACCGCAGACATTCAGGCAGGTTGCCGGCGGGTCCACCAAAAAACCTATTGTGGCTATGAGAGGGAAAGCCTCCGGCGGAAAATCCATCAAACTTACAATCAACATTTCCCCAACCAGGCCGCCGCCGGGCACGCCGGACAGCACCACTCCGCTTAATATAGCAATGACCACCGACATTATGTAAACCCCTGCGCCGGTAAAATCTTTGCCAAAAATTCCGTATAAAAATGCAATTTTCAAAACCGCTGCCAACACGCTGCCGTCCATGTGCATGGTGGCGCCAATGGGCAGAACTATGCCGCTTATATCCTTTTTTACCCCGATTTTATCACAGCTTTCAAAGTTCACCGGCAGAGAGGCTATACTGCTTTGGGTTGCAAGTGATGTTATGGCAACGGGCAAAATATTGCCGAAAAACGCCTTTACCCCATGCCCACCGGCCGCAAAATAAGAATAACCGTAAAAGGCAATAAAAAAGTATGCAACGCAAAGGGGGTAGTACAAAATCATGGCTCTGCCGTAAGCACCTATAAGCTGTGGGCCGAACTGCCCCACCAAGCCGGCAAAATAGGCGCAAAGCCCCACCGGGGCATACAACATAATCAGGTTAACCATCTTCATCATAACAGTGTTTAAAGCGGCCAATCCCCTTGAAATTATGTTGTTTTCCCCCAATGTACCCACACAAAAGCCGAACATTACCGCAAAGATAATCAGCGGCAACATATTTTTTCGGGATAAAAGAAGATTAAAATCCGACACGGTTAATGCGTTTACTATCCGCCGGGACAGGGTGGTTGAACTCTCCCCTTCCCATGACTGCAAAGCAATTTCCACTCCCTTTGCCGGCGGAAAAATTTTAACCGCAATAATAATGACAACTGCCGCTATTAAACCGGTTATGAAAAATACCCGGAGCATAACCCCTAAAATTTTCCCCAGGCGTTTCATATTCGTCATGTTTCCTACTGCCGAGGCAATGGTCACAAATACCAGTGGCACAACGGCACAGAACATAAGATTTAAAAACACATCCCCGAAAGGCCGCAAAAAGGCGGATTTTTCACCGAGAGCCAACCCAAGCAGAGTGCCAAGCAGTATTGATGCAAAAAGAATTAAGGGGAATTTGTAATTCTTGAAAAATTCACTTTTCGTCACAGCGGTTCTCCTCTCCGAATAAAATTTCTCCGTTTCTTATGGCAAATCCCACAAACCCTTTTTCGCACAGCTTTGATATTTCTTTTGTGTCTGCAATTTTAGCGTGATATTTTTCGACATATGACTTTTCCTCTGTTGAAAACTCACCGTAAAATATATAATGAGCCACAAGATTATCAAGGCCACGCAAGCCTTTTAAAACAAAACCGTTTTCAAACAGGGTTTTAAAATCAGCCCCAAAAGAAACCGGAGTGTAAAACACAACATTGCTTTTGCTTTTTGCCCCGGCCAGTTTAACCCCTTGCAATATTGCCGCAAAAGACGAAGAATTTACCCCCATGTTGCCGCCCACATAACCCATAACAAGCCGATTTTCAAACTCGTCACCTATTAAATCGTGAATTTCCCAATAGGCCAAGGAGTTTTTAAATGACGGTATCATCGGCGGAAAAATACAAAATACCCGATTTTCTTCTCCACGGACAAGCCAAAAATCCCCGAATATAAAAATTTCATCGGTCATATCCCCTGTAAATGGGTAAAAAAACAGCTTTTGGTAGTCTTTATAGGCCTCGTTCAAAATTTCTTTTTCATTTTCTTTTAATCTCATCACCTTATAAATCTTTTTGCTTTTCTCTGTCAATATATCACCCCGTTTACTGGTTTAATATATTCCCAGGCAAAAAAATTTGTGCATAAAAAATCCCGGATTTTTCTCCGGGATTTCTGTGTTATCGGTTTTTAGGTATTATAAAATTAAATCCGCCGGGCACAATTTTACATTGTATCTCGGTAAGTTTTTCGCTCTCCCCGTCATTTACAACCGAAAACGGCTTTTTACCTGTTATTTTAACGGTTTTACATCTTGAAAAATGAATGTACGGCTGTACTTTTGGGCTTTCAAACTGCACGCCTGCGGTAAAATATTTGATGTACCCGGGCAGTTGCAACCTGGGCGGCGGAGTTACTGCGCTTACATCAATAAGCCCATCGTCGGTTTTGGCCTTTGCCGTAACCAAAAAACCACCGCCGCAGCTTATGCCGTTGCCTATTGCGCACATTAAAACATCGCCTTTGTACAAAAGTTTGTCATCGGTGTAAATTTCAAGCTCTCTGCCCAATTTTTTTGTAAAGTTATAAAACAAGGCCAGCTTATAGGCCATATCGTTTGTTATAAAACTTACCCCTTTAAACTTCGGCATATCTGCGGCAACATCGGCATCAAAGCCGATATTCACCATATTTACGCTGTATTTGCCGTTGTACATAAGTAAATCGCAGGGGTGTACATCACCGTTTATTTGCGCCTCTATGTCAAAAAATTTTCCCCGTGGCAAATTTACCGTTTTTATAAAGTCGTTGCCGGTACCCAGGGGAATAACCCCCACAGCCACATTCCGCCAACCGACCCGGCCGTTTACAACCCGGTTTAAGGTTCCGTCGCCGCCTATGGCGTAAAAACGAATTTCCTCGCCTTTTTCGCAGCATTTTCCCACATAGTCGGTAATTCCCTCGCCGCTTTTTGATATGTATATTTCACACTCTGCCCCGGCTTTTTTACACACCTTTTGTATTTCCGGAATAAGTGATAACGCCTTTTTATCCTTGCCTGCCGCAGGATTTACAACAAAAATATATCGCATAAAACAAAATCCTTTCAATTCTTTTATTTTATCGCAAAATGTACGGTTATTCAATGTTTAACTGCACTAAAAAAATCGTAATTTATTAGTTATTTTTTCAATAGAATAAAATAAGTGCAAATGTTATACTGAAATCAAAGATATTTTATAAACCTGCGCTCCTTGCAGGCTTGACAGAGAAAGGAAGAAAAATATGTCAGTTGAAAATTTGAAAAAAGTCAGCTTAGGCCACTACCCGACACCCATTGAAAAAATGGAAAATATGACAAAGCTCCTGGGCAAGGGCAACTTGTACATCAAGCGTGACGATACCACCGGTCCGGCTTTCGGCGGCAACAAAACCAGAAAGCTTGAATACCTGATGCAAGAGGCATTGGACGGCGGCTATACAGCGGTTATGACCTTTGGTGGCACCCAGACAAACCACGGCAGAACAACGGTAGGTGCGGCGGTAAAACTGGGATTAAAACCGATTTTGGTTTTATCCGGCGGCGACACAGGCTATCTTTCCGGAAACTTAAACCTTGACGCCATGATGGGCGCAGACATCTATTTTGTAAAAGACCCGGCAAAAACCGCCGATGTAGCGGCAGATGTGATTAAAAAATACGAAGCTCAGGGTGATAAGGTATATGTTGTCCCGGTGGGCGGCTCAAACCTTTTGGGTGCCGTGGGATACATAATGAGCGTAAAAGAGATTTTGGATCAGATGAAAGAGCAAAATCTTAAAATCGACCATGTGTTCTGCACGGTAGGTTCAATGGGAACATTTGCTGGTATGATTTTAGGCGCCAAATATTTCAATGCGCCTTTTGATATTATCGCCGTGCCTGTTTCCCCTGCTGAAAAAGGCGTTAAGGAAAAAGATGTTGTAAAATACGCCAACGAAGTAAGCCGGTACCACAATATGGGCATTGAGATTTGCGAAAAAGATGTAAAGATTGCCTACGGCCCGGATGATTTGCCCTACTCCGGCGAGGCATACAACAAGCCCGATAAGACAACAAGAGAGTACATTATAATGCTTGCAAAAAATGAGGGCATTATGCTTGACCCGACATACACCGGTAAGACATTCCGCGGATTTGTGGACTGCATTAAACACGGCGAATTTGTAAAAGACGGCGAAAGCGCAATGTTTATACACACAGGCGGCGCCATGGCTCTTTGGACAAAAGAACACCTTGACGATATGCAAAGTCAGCTCCGTGAAAATTGCCACACACAGGAAGTTTAATATTTAATTTACACTCCAAAATAAATTTTATAATATCTAATATCAAAGCCCCGGCTTTTGCCGGGGCTTATGTTTGTTTTATCTGCAAATTTATGCTATTAAATTAGCCGTTTTAACCTGTACCGCAAAATAATATATCATCTCGCCGCTTGTAAAGTGGGCGTCTATCTTGTAAATGTAAACCCCCTCTTCCGCCGGAGTTGTCCATGTGTACTGAACATCAAATTTGTTTTCCGACAAGGCCTCCCGCTGAGGTGCCATGTACAAATCCACAAATTCGTATGGGGCGGAAAATGTTATCACAATCGTTTCTCCCGGCCGGCAGTCGGTAATCATCATAGGCACATCTCCCGCACTTAAATACGGTGACCTTATTGTTTTAAAGCCGAAATTCCATGCGTAACCGGCACGAACCACATAAGGCGGCGTGTACCCTGTTGAAACCGAAATAATCGGCAATGATTTTTCCGGGTTTTTGGCATCTATGCTGTCTTTTATGAAAATTGCACCGTAGGCCGCCAAAATCATACACAGCAGGGATATAATATATTTTTTCAGTTTTCTTTTAAACTGCATGAGTTTACCCCTCGCTTTCCGATTGATTTTCTTCCCTTGGGTTTATGGTGTAATTTTCATAATCGGCAACTATGTCTTTTTCTTCAAGCTTTTTCTTTGTGTTGCGGGAAACAAGGTTGTAAATAACCGCAAATGTAGGCACGCCGATAATCATACCCAAAAATCCCATTGCGCCGTTGCCGACTATAATACCTACAAGTATCCACAGAGGCGACAAGCCGAGAGAAGAGCCTAAAACTTTCGGGCCGATTATGTTACCGTCTACCTGCTGTAAAACGATTATGAAGATAAGGAATACAAAAGACGCAAAAGGGCTTAATATCAGCAGTATAAATATTGACGGAATGGCACCGATAAACGGACCGAAGAAAGGTATCA
Organism: uncultured Oscillospiraceae bacterium; assembly: GCA_934526065.1. GTDB lineage: Bacteria > Bacillota > Clostridia > Oscillospirales > Ruminococcaceae > RGIG3102. Next base: position 219,161 of record CAKSZX010000001.1, on the reverse strand, counting down.
TATTTGTGACGCCGATTATAATTGCTATAAGCACAGCATAATCCGGGTAAATAAACAGCATACCTATAAATGCTATAATTCCGATAATGGTACTGTCTATCATTTTACCGATTATGAAATCGGAAAATATTGTGTTTGATATTCTGCCAAGTTCAAAAGTTTCTTCCGCAAAATTTTTCGAGAAATATGCGTAGAAAAATTTTTTGATTTGAAATTTAAGCCTGTCCTTGCTGGCAAGCATATATATGGCGATAATTGTTGACATAATCGACTTTATAACGGCGTTGCCTATGCCGATTGAAACATTTACAACCCCCGGCAAAACGGACACGGTAAAGTTCATAATCCCGGTGCCTATGTTGTTCCACATCTCTTGAACCTGCCGTGAAAGCCGTGAATTAAGGTGTATCTGCTCCATAACTTCCATGGCTGTTTGAGATACGCTTTGTATAAAGCCCGGCATTGCCTCCACCAAATAGGCAATACTGAGACCTATCTGCGGCAAAACCAAAACCATAAGCACGCTGATAAGCGATATGGCTATCGTAAAAGTCAATGCCACGGAAAAAATACGCTTTTTCTTTTTGTCTTTAAACAGCGTTCTCTCAAACCACATCATAGGCCTGTTTAAGATAAATGCAATGGCAAAAGCATATATAAAGGGCGATATAATTGAAACCCCATTGGAAAACACGGTTTTTATTGTGGGAATGTTGTTTAATGCCAAATAAAACCGCACCGCCGCACACAGGGTTATTGTATTTTTTACGGCGCTGTCGGTAAAATAGCTTTTAATCTTTTTAATCATAAAATACCTCACTGCAAAATAAGATTGCATATCACAGTAGAATATATTATAATATATTTTAATCACAAATACAACAAATTATCTGTGTAAAATTTATTATAATTTATTTAATTTTAAGGAGAAAAAATGGGCGATTACATACCCTCTGTGTTATTTTTAATAATATTACTGTGCCTTTCGGCACTTTTTTCCGCCTCGGAAACGGCTCTTACCGCAGCAAACAGGATAAGGCTTAAAACTCGGGCGGAGGACGGAGACAAAAAGGCCAAAACCGCAATGGATTTAATAACAAAATACGACAACGTACTGTCTGCCTTGCTTATTGCAAACAATGTTGTAAACCTGCTTTCCGCTTCCTACACCACGGTGTTCTTTACAAAATTGTTTAACTCCAACGCTGTGGGTATGGCCACCGGCGTGATAACGGTTTTGGTAATAATTTTCGGCGAGGTAATCCCTAAAAGCTACGCCAACGCCAATGCGGACAGTTTGATTAAAGCGGTGGCAAAGCCCTTGCAAATTTTATCTGTTGTTCTGTTTCCGGCAATAAAAATTTTGGAAATAATCAAAAAGCCTATAAAAAAGCGGACCGCCGGCGAAGAAACCCCATCCGTTACCGAAGAAGAACTTATCAGCATAATAGACGAAATTGAAGACGAGGGAGTTTTAGAGGAAGACCAGGCGGACTTGGTGCAAAGCGCCATAGAATTTGCAGATATTACCGCCGACGAAATTCTCACCCCAAGGGTTGATATATGCGCAATCGACGAAAAGCGGACAAATCGGGAAATTTTAAACAAGTTTACCGAAAATAATTTCAGCCGCATGCCGGTTTACTCGGAAAATATTGATAATATAATCGGTTTTATCACTCAAAAAGACTTTTTCGCAATGATTATAAACGGCGAGAAAAACAATATAAAATCAATGCTTAAACCCTGCCTTTATGTTCCACCAAAGAAAAAGATCATAGATATAATGCACATATTTCAAAATGATAAAGTCCAAATGGCGGTTGTTACCGACGAGTACGGCGGCACCCACGGTATTCTCACATTGGAGGATATTTTGGAAGAACTTGTAGGCGAAATTTGGGACGAATACGACGAAGAAAAGAAAATGATAAACCAACTGGACGAAAACACTTGGGATGTTTTGGGGGATATGCCCGTTGACGACCTTTGGCAGGAAATTTTAGGCAAAGACAACGAGGAAACCGACGAGTATGTGACGATTTCCGGCTATCTTATGGCCAAGATGAATAAAATACCGGCTTTAAACGAAAGCTACACCGACGACTGCTTTAAATACACCGTAAAAAGTGTCAAAGGCAACAGGATAAACAAGGTGAGAGTTAGAAAGCTGCCTAACCCCCGGGAAGAAACATAATTTAATAATGCTTGATATAACATAGAACGCCCGCCCTTAAAGCGGGCGTTTTGTTCTGTTGTAAAATATTGAAAATATGAACAAATTATTAAATCATATCAAAAATCATTGAAGATAATCTTCTGTAATGATATTATATAATAAACAGCAAAGGATAATTGAAATTTTAGTCCTTTGTAAAAGAATGGATGGTTTATATTTAGATGAAAAAATTTTTTTCGGCATTTTTATGCCTCACCTGCCTTGCGCTGGTTCTTTCTTCCTGCGTAAAGGGCAGTGACAATCAAACTTCGGGAGATGACGACGGACAGAACAACACGCCGGGAATCGTAGAGCCGGCTTACACCCCGGAGTTTTTCACCGGTTATGAAAAAACCGACAAGTCCAACCCTCGTGCGGTAGCTGTTATGATAAACAACATTGTTCAGTCAAGACCTCAGAGAGGTATCTCTCAGGCGGATATTTTGGTGGAGAGCAAGGTTGAGGGCGGCATTACAAGATTTATGGCAATTTTCAGCGATTATGAAAATGTAACCGGCGACATAGGCCCCGTGCGCAGCGGCAGAGACCAGTTTTTACAGCTTGCAATGCCTTGGCACGCTTTGTATATTCATGTTGGCAGAAGCGGCGTTACACAGACTATGATAGACACCTATGAATACAACGACAGCGACGCCGACGGATACACAAAAAATCTTACATACCGTGACCAAAACCGTATAAATCAGGGTTACAAAACAGAACACACCGCATTTACAACGGCGGATTTACTTAATTCCTTGTTTACAAAGTATGATTACGAAACAACATACAAATACGGCAGCCCATGTTTTGACTTTGTTCGCTATGACGAAAATAACGGTATAAGACGGCTTACAGGAGACAGCGCAACAAGCGTTTCTATCACTCATTCACAGAGCTACGCAACTTATTTTGATTATAATGAAAGCACCGGCAAATATGATATGAGCCAGTGGAATTCACTTACAAGATCAGTTCAGAATACAAAAGACGAAAACGACGGCACACAGCTCAGTTTTGAAAATGTGTTTGTTCTTTTTGCGGACATTGAGCCATACCCGTACCCGGGCGGAAACCTTGATGCCAACGGCAATGACAAAGGCGACCCGGATTATCAGAAAGTTGATTATTCATACGGCGGTGTAGGCTACTATTTCAGCAATGGCAATGTGGAAAAAATCCGCTGGTTTAAAGGCGGTCCTACCGATATGTTAAAATTTACAGACATGGACGAAAATTCATTGAAGGTAAACTGCGGCACATCATATATAGGCATTGTTGACCTGGACGAATATGAAAAATTTGAATACGCAGGTGTAGGCGGCAGCGTTGACCAGACAGCAGAGGGCAGCGACACCGTACAGGAAGAAATCGGCGACTGATATTTCACCGACAAAAAATCAAGGCGACCTTTTACAGGTCGCCTTTTTTTATTAAATTTTTTCGTAGGTGCAAAAGGCAAAATCCATGCCCTCCCACTGTTTGGTTTCGCTTTGCTCTGTCAGCTGCCACCGGGGGTTTTCGTCCAAATTAGGGAAAAAACTGTCTGCCTCGCCCAAATTTTTATATATTTTTGTAACATAGGCTTTTTCGCAATAAGGCAACATGGCGTGATAAATACTGTCGCCGCCTATACAAAACACTTTTTTATCCGGGTATTTTTTCAGTTCTTCAAAAAGCCGGTCAAAATCCCCTACCGTAACAACCCCCTCCGGATTGTAGGCGCTGTTTTGGGTCAAAACAATATTTACTCGGTTTTTAAGGGGTTTTCCGCCGGGGAAGCTCTCCAAAGTTTTTCTTCCCATTACCACAACAGAGTCCTTTGTCGTTGTCCTAAAAAACTTCATATCTTCGGGAATACTTGTAAGCATACCGCCGTTTATACCTATCCGCCAATTTTCATCAACGGCAACAATCATTTCCATGGTTTTACCCCCCTTATATGGCAATCGGAATATTCTTTATCTGCGGGCCTGTTTCATAGTCGTCAAGGCGTATATCGTCCTTGGTAAACTTGTAGAAATCCTTTATTTCAGGGTTCAGCCAGAATTTCGGCGCAGGATGCTCCTCTCTGGAAATAAGTTCTTCGATAAGAGGAATATGCCTGTCGTAAATATGGCAATCGGCTATAACATGGACAAGCTCGCCCACCTGCATATCGCAAACCTGTGCAATCATGTGCATAAGTACTGCATACTGGCAAACATTCCAGTTGTTAGCCGCCAGTGTGTCCTGTGAGCGCTGGTTTAATATTCCGTTTAAAACAAGTTTGTCACAACCGGGCTTTTTGGTTACATTGAATGTCATGCTGTATGCGCAGGGGTAAAGGTGCATATCGTGCAAATCCTTATGAACATAAATATTCGTCATAATTCTGCGGCTGTATGGGTTATTCTTCAAATCATAAATAACCCCGTCCACCTGGTCAAGATAAACATCGGCCTTGTTGCCGTCAATCTTAACTTCGGCACTTGGATAAGAAGAAAGGTCTTCAATTCCGCCGGAAATATCTTTGATTGTGTGATGAATGTACTTCTGCGCCATTTGGTAGCCGTAAGCCTTGCCGATGCTGCCTGTTTCGTCAGCCCATTCGTCCCAAACAGAGCTGTTTAAATCCTTGATATTATTTGATTTTCTCTGCCATATCCACAGCATTTCCTCGGTGCAGGACTTAATGGCCGTGCGGCGCAAGGTCAAAGCCGGGAACTCCTTGCTTAAATCGTATCTGTTTACAACGCCGAACTTTTTAACGGTATATGCCTTTTCGCCGGTGTCTGCCCATGTGGGGCGCACTTTTTCACCCTTTGTGTCAACGCCGTTGTCGATTATGTCACGGCACATTTCTTTAAATATTTTATCTGCTAAGCTCATTCAAATCTCCGTTCCACGCCGTGGGTGCCACGGCCGTTAACAATTTTATGATGTAAATATATTAACATTTAACCGCCGTATTTGCAACTAAATAAATAATTACTTAATATCGTAAAAATTCGGCAGTGTTCGGTTTTGCCAGTACTCCGCCATGGTAAAGCCCTTCATATATGTCAGCTCTCTGCCTAAAAATTCAAGGGGCTGCCAATTTTCCGCCTGAGAAATGTCTTTAAATTCCACCTCCCGATAGCTGAAAACCCCGTCATCCACAACGGAACATTCCAAAATAAGGCCGCCGCCAATTTCGTAAGTGTAGTAATCCTTTTTGATTAAGGGTTTATCCAAAAGAGCCTCCAATTCACAAAATTGTTCGGCTGTTAAAACGGTTTCCACCTCTGTTCTTGCCAGAGTTCCGCCGCTTTTAACACATAGAATATATTTATTTTCGCCGGTGGCAAAGTCTGTGGTCTTTCTTATCCTCAAAGCGATCGGAGCTGTGTACAAATAGCCCTGGTAAACGGTTTTGTGGCTCAAAATCGGCAAATCCGGCAGTTTATCAATTAAAAATTTTCTCTCTATTTCCATAATTTCCTCAAACAAAAACACCGCACAAGAAAATTATGTGCGGTGCTTGGCATTTTATTTCATGGCTGCAATTTTAAGCAGATATTCCTTAAATTTTTCCCCGCTGATTTTTGTAACAAGGGTTACATTGTGGGGCAGTTTACTGTCATAGTCATAGACAATTTGACCGTAACCCAATTCGGATTTTGTCTCGCATCTCGCATGGCATGATTTGGTCTCCAAAACAACGCCGTCGCAAAGAGCGCTGGCAACAGCAGACGGGTCAGGCTGGCTGATTATGTCCTTGCCGTAGGAGTTTATGTTAAACTGCAACAATTTTGAGTTTGCCTTTACGATAAACTCGCCGCAGTAAGTGCCGCAGGCAAGAAGTTTTTCACGGTCATTTCTGTCTATTTCCGCCACGCCGTAGCAGGCGTCAAGGGGAACAAATGTAACGGGTATTCCGCTTTGTAAAACTATATCCGTGCTTTCTGCGTCTATCCAAATATTGTACTCGGCGTTAGGTGTAACCGGGTTAGGCATACGGTACTGGCCGCCCATGGCTATAATTCCCTTTACTTTTTTCATTGCGGCGGAATTTAACATAATAGCCATTGCGATATTTGTCATAGAGCCGAGGGTGATAATCTCCAAGTCATCGTACTTCTCCGCCAACTCAATTATTCTGTCAACTGCATGGCCTTCTCCCAAAGGCAGGCTTGTTTTTGCAAGGCCTATGTCGGAAAGGCCGTCCTTGCCGTGGGCAGATTCGCCTGTTATGTGTTTGCGCCAAAGAGGCTTTGTCATACCGCCGTAAACCGGTGGTTTGTCGCCGTCGGCCACTTCAACAGCCACTCTTGCGTTTATAACCCCCTGTTCTACCGGCAAAGCACCGGCAACAACGGTTATAGCTTCAACTTTGCAGCTTTCGTCACGCAAGGCCATAATCATTGCCACAACATCATCGGATGCGGCGTCTGTGTCTATAATAAATCTTCTCATGCTAATATCCTCATTTCAGTGCCGTAACAACGGTGATTTGTTTCCGTGGGTTTGGTTCCATTGTAATAAGGTTATAGCCCACAACATCTATAACCGTTTGCCCTCTCGTGGTGCCGATGCTTGTGTCGATTGAAACCCTTGCTTCCATGGTTTCCGCCGGTTCACCGGCCGCTACTTCAAAAGCCGCCTTTGAAGCGTCTTCGGCGATGTGAGCAGGTATGAGTGTGATAGGAATTGTGGATTTAAACACCGTATCCGCCGCCTCTGCATCTGCCAAAATATTGTGATGAGCCGTAGGCGTTGTGGTGGTGTAGCCCAGCAATGCACCGCCTGCCACATAGATGCGCTTTACCTTTGCCATGGTTTCTTCGTCCTTTAAAATTGCAAGGGCGATATTTGAAAGGGTGCCAAGGCAAATGATTTCCAAATCGTCATATTCATTTGCCCGATTTAAGATAAAGTTTACTGCGTTTTCTTTTGCAAACTCATGCCGGGTTTCCATTTTAACGCACTTTTTGCCGCTTACATATTCGTTGTTCAAAAGCGGTCTTTGCGCTCCCTTGTAAACCGGCACTCCGCTTACGGCACGAACAGCCTCCAAATTAAAAGCCGCCAAGTCCTCATAATTGGCAACATCCGGAGAAACCGTAACCCCTAAAATGTTGAATTTATCGCTCGTCAATGCTCTTGTAAGGGCGATTTGACCCAGAGATGCAATATCGACAATAAGATTTTTCATATTGTCCTCCTTTTTGCGTATGTATTTTATATTATTGTAACATCTAATTGTGAAAAATGTTGTTTTTTTATTCAATCTTGCTGACAAATTTTTTGAGGATTTTATGTGCAATATGCCATAACAGCTCCCCAATAAATTCCTACTGCACGAAAAAAAGCGGAATACCTTCCGCTTTTTATAATTTGATTTTATCTGTTTTTTACTGTGACTGAATATCAATATATATTGTTTCTCCGGGATAAGCATAGCCCAGTTTTTCCCTGGCGATACGCTCTATGTACAAGGCGTCGTCTGCGTTGTCTATAAGGCTTTGTGTGTCGGCAATTTTTAATTGTAACCGCCGTTGCTGCTGTTCCAAATCCCAATATTCCTGTTTTTTGGTCATAAGTTCAAACTGGGCGGAGATAAGGTTAATCGTCAAATAAACCACTGCACCCACAATAAGCACAGGGCGCCATTTAATTTTTTTAAACAAGCCTATTACCTCCCTCTGCCGTAAAACGTTCTGAATTTCTTTTAATTATACAACACTTTATCTTCTTCTGGCAAGTGGGAGTTTTTGCTATTTTGGGCGGTTTTTCTTATGTTTTTTTGTTTTGCAAAAAATTTAGTCCGCATTTTTCTTATTTTTCCGCAAATTCTCTTTAAAAAATCAAGCGTAAAAAACTTTAAAGTAGCGCCAAACAGCCCAGCCCGAGTGTGGCAAAGGGCGGTAAAACCCTTGCCGAACAGCCAAAAGCCTAAAATTGCCCCGGCCAAATTATACCACCTTAAAACCCCGTAATTTGCAAATGACACGGAGTAGCTGAAAAGCAGCCCTGCAAAATTTATGCCGTTAAGCACATCCTTTATAAAAAGGCGGATTTTACCCCTGTATAAGAATACCGACAGCAACCGATTTATAAACCCAAGCACAAAGCCCACCGGGATTGAATATACAATATCCCAAAATATGAATTTGTAGTTCTGTACTTCAAAAATCATCTCATCATTTTTGCAAAAATGCTCTCGCCTTTATTCTTTTTGCTTTTGTACACAAGGCTTTCTATGTTGCCTGTAAGTTTTAAGGTGTTGTTCCGGCTGCTGATTTCCCCGGCTATTAAATCCCTGCCCTGTATTATAAGCCGGCCGTAGTCGGTGTTTAACACAATGTGGTATTCGTCATAAGCCACAACCTGCAAAACCCCGGTGACAGTCATACTCTTACGATCTTCACAGTAGACGGTATGGGGCATTAAAATTTTATCGGACATACAATCCCTCCTTTAAGGAATTATATGCCCGAAAGGCCGGTTTATATGTATCAACCCTCAATAACGGTGTACATTTCCCTTGCGCCGTCTTTGCTTACTATATTGTCAACGGAAAGCACCTTTACCTTTACGGGTTTTGTGCCGAACATAATTTCTATTTCGTCGCCTATCTTAACCTGATAAGAAGCTTTTACCTCTCTGCCGTTTACAACAATTCTGCCTGCGTCGGCAACTTCGTTTGCAACGGTGCGCCTTTTGATAAGGCGGGAGACCTTTAAAAATTTATCAATTCTCATATTTTACCTCAATGCGAAAAAATGCCGATGCAAAGGCATCGGCACAATCACAAAAATTATTTGTTTACAACGGCTTTCAATGCAGAACCTGCCTTGAATACAGGAGCTTTGCTCCGTGCGATTGTCATTGTTTCGCCTGTTCTTGGGTTGTGACCCTGTCTTTCTTTTCTTTCCTTTACTTCAAAAGTGCCAAAGCCTGAAAAACTTACCTTGTCGCCCTTTTCAAGTGCTTCTGTGATAGCTTCGATTACAGCTGTAACAGCTTTGTCAGCATCTTTTTTTGTGAGTTCCGATTTTTCGCTTACCAAAGCGATCAATTCTGTTTTTGTCATTATATCTACCTCCGTTTATTGTATATGGTTTAAGACCTCTCAAAAAAATTATTTTGATTCGTCCTCGGCAGACCGGTTTTCACTCTGCCATAAGCTCTTTAACGTAGCAAAATCCATTGTATCAAAATTTATGTGATTTTGCAATGAAAACTTTTCAATATTGTTAAATAATGCCACAAAATCTTTATTATATAATGACAAAGCTTCCTCCCGGTCTACTTTTTCCTGTCTTGCAAGGCTTGCGGCAGAAAAAAGCAAAGCCCCAACAGCGTCTTTATCAATACTTTCGCCGCTGTCGATTTTACTTTCCGCTTCGTCCAAGATTTTGCGGATAGCCCCAATCTCCGCTTTTGAGTTTGGAAGTTGCACCCCGCCTGCGGCAATTCTTTTCTGTACTTTTTGGGCATACATAAGGGCCGGGAATGTTATAGGCACCCGATTTACCCTCCGGCTGATTGTAGTATGGCCGTGGCTTTCGTTTTTAATCTCTTCCCAGTCTTTAAAACTGCCGTCTTCATTTTTAAACTTGTCATTTTTGAATATATGGGGGTGGCGCATAACAAGTTTTTGGCTTACGCCGTCAACAACATCATAAAAATCAAAGTTTCCCTGTTGCTGTTCAAAATAGCAGTGATAAACCACCTGCAAAAGAACATCCCCAAGTTCCTCTTTCATAAGTTCCTTGTCGTCTTTGTCAATAGCATCAACGGCCTCGTATGTTTCCTCTATAAAATTCTGTCTGATTGACTTGTGGTTTTGCACCCTGTCCCACTCGCAGCCTATATCTTTGTCGCAGAGTATCTCCATAATTTTTAAAAGATCCTCCGGGGCATATTTGTCTTTAAATTGAAAATCCATAAACCTGTTCCTCCGGCTATAATTGTATCATCACCGGGATAATTTTTCAATAAAGAACAGCCAAAGCAGAGCCGTTGCACCGTACAAAAGCCGAAACAGCCCGCCGAAAATAAGTGTAAAGGGCAAAGGTGCAAGACAGTACTTAATCTGTAAAAATTTTATAAAAGTTATAAATACATAGGACACCGCAAAAGGCACTGCCGCCCGGGACAAAATTTTTATCTTTACTGATTTTTCCGCCGCAAAATAGGCCAAAGCAAAAGTGACAAGGGCAAAACAGGCGCCGGAATACAAACACCCCTTTATATTTACTTCCGGCCTTTGGCACAAAATAAAGCCCAACGGCAGCTTTACGGCCAAGGCAATAAGCATATTTTTAAACACCGCCTTTGAGCGACCGAAAGAATTAAGCACGGCATTTAAAGAAAATACCATAGAATTGAATATTGCCGTCACAGAGGCTATTTTTAAAAATTCGCCCCGTATCATTGTCCGGGAATTTGTTTTGCCGTAAACGGCACTTATCACCGCCCCGCCGAAGGAGTATAAAAACATTCCTGCCGGCAAAGCCACATAAGCGCACAGTTTTATCATTTTATCCGCCTGTTTTTCCGCCCGGGGAATATTGCCGGTTGCCGCATATTTCGACAAAATCGGCAAGCCGGAAGTCCCCACCCCGCCGCAAATCGAGGGGATTATCCCCCGCACCGTCATACACATACCCCGGTATATGCCGTACAGCCAAACCGCCTTGTCCTGCCGTGCGGTAAATGAGGCATAGGGGTATGCGGCCGATAACAATCCCTCCGGGAGCCTTTCAATCATTGGCAGACACACTGCCGCATCAAAAAAATTCGCCCGGGAAACCGCCAGTGCCGACATGGCAATAGGTACGGAGGTTTTTGAATATTCGTGGGGGTTTACCTTTCTTTCCGGCTCAATGGCTTTGTAGTGTTTGTCATAACCCCTTTTCATATACAAAACACAAATCAATCCGCCGATTAAAATTGCGGTTATAAGGGCGAAAAATTGCAAATTTTCCCTGTTTTCTCCGCCGTACTTTGCCGCCAAATACACCCGAGAAATACCTAAAAGACATTTGGAAAGGCTTTCCGTCATATTCGCCTTTGCCGTCAGCGCCATATTTCCCGAGCCTTGGCTAACGCCTTTGTAAATTGCCTCTTTGCCTGCCAAAAACAAATTGAGAGACAGCAAGGCCATGCCGTAAAGGATAAAATCCTTGCCGGTGTAATTTGAATACACAAAGGCAAAACACAGGCTTAAAGCATAAAAGATAAAAATTCTCTTTAAAAAATAACCGTCGGCTCCGTTTTTTACCCGGACTATTTCTCCCCGGGTTTCCCGGCCGGCGCAAAGCCTGGACACCGCCGGGGTTATACCCCGAACCCCCAGAGAGAAAAAAGGCATAAACACATTGAAAACCGCCGTGTATCTGCCCATTACTTCCGCCCCAACCATGGCGGTTATGGGTATGCGGTAAATTGCCGACAAGCCCTTTACAACCATACCGGAAAAGGCCAGCAATGCCGCACCTTTTACAAAGGATTTTTCGCTGTCCAAAATTTCACCCTCCCTTTTTAACCGCTTGCAAAACAAGCACTGTTACTTTAAAGTATATTGAGAGTAAAAACAAAATATCCCACAGGCAAAGCCCATGGGATACATATTTGGTGCGGGCGACAGGAGTTGAACCTGCACATCGGAAGATACCAGATCCTAAGTCTGGCGCGTCTGCCAATTCCGCCACGCCCGCAAAGCAAAATAAGTATAACAAAAAAACAAGTCCTTGTCAACCCGACCGGCCGCCGGCGGGAATTTCGATAAAGAATTTTAAGAAAATCGCTTGTAATAATTAACAAAACAACAGATGTTAGAGTGGATATGTTTGTTTGTTTAACCAAAAGCGTATTTTGTGTTTGTATGATTAAGTATAAAGTGTTATAATCCGGCTGTAATACTTTTTGGAGGGTATATTTTAATAAAAATGAAAAACAAAAAATTACATTACGGATGGATTATTGTTATCGCTTGCGGCCTTGTTATGGCGGCGGCAATGGGCATTATATCCAACTGTGCCAGCTTATTTATAAAACCTATAAGCGACGATTTGGGGGTTTCCAGACGGGCTGTCAGCTCAACAATTTCGGTTCTTTCAATCGGCGCCATGATTACATCGCTTTTTGCAGGCAGATTATTTAACGACCACAACATAGTTTCCATTATGCGTGTAGCCATAATAGTGATGATTGTTTGCTTTTTCTGCAACAGTTTGTTCACTGATATTCAGGCGTTCTACATAACTGCCGCCATTAACGGCATTTGTCAGGTAATGCTTACAACAATGCCTATCACATTTATTTTAAACAACTGGTTTAAAACCGATGTGGGCACGGCTTTGGGCTTTGCGTCAATGGGCTCGGGCTTAGGGGGCGCTTTCTTTAACGCTGTTGCCGGCAAGCGGATTGAGCTTTACGGCTGGCGTATGACATACAGAATTTTATCCGTTGTCATTTTTGTTTTGGCTGTGCCTTGCATTTTCTTTTTGATCAAACGGAAACCGGAAGAAAAAGGCTGTTCCCCTTATGAAAAAGGCGGCAAGAATACCGGCAAAGAAGAAATTCCCGTTTCATTAAATGCCGGCGTAACATTTGAAGAAGCAACAAAGACAAAATTTTTCTGGATTTTGTGTGCTTGTGCCGTTGCATTGGGTGTTTCCATGAATGTGACGTACAGCAGTATTTCTTCAAGACTTCAAGATTTGGGCTATTCCATTTCTTTCTCCGCAAACTTTTTGTCAATAGGTATGTTCCTTATGGCTGGGGGCAAAATTCTCTTGGGCAAAATATTTGACAGCAAAGGCGTCAGAGTTGCCTTTACCCTTGCAAATTTCAGCTTGCTTGCCTCTCAAATCGGCCTTTTGATTGCCGGCAAAACCCGGCTGGGTTTTATTCTTGTATTTTTTGGCATGCTGTTTGGCCTTGTTTACGGCGCAGTTTGTTTCCCCCTTGCGATACCGCACATCTTTGGCAAAAAGGATTATAAGGCCATTATGGGGCCTATAGCGGCGGCTGTTTCTTTCGGCGGTGCCATAGGACCGATTTTGGCAGGTGCCATATATGACCGCTGCGGCAGCTATAACCCTGCATACATAATCTGCGGAATAATTATGGCAGTTGTAATTTTGCGGACGGTAAAAGAGCTGCCGGATAAATCCCATCAAGCTTGTTGATAAATCTGTAAAAAGTCCCCTTAATCGGGGATTTTTTCATATTAACCCCCGTGTAGGCCAAAGGCACATTTCATTCTTATTTGTTCACAGATTATACAAATTTACTGTTAAAATAAATAAATCCCCTCAGTTTTAAGATATTAAATTTATTAACTAAACCGAAATTGCATTTTACATTTGTAATACTAAAAATTAAGTGATATAATCCCCTAAGCGGCACGCCTTATTTAAAAAAGAATATCCGCATTTTTGAAAGGAAAATTTAATAAATGAAAGATAAAAAAATACATTACGGATGGATTATCGTAATTGCCTGCAACATTCTCTTGGCTGCTACGATAGGAATTATCTCCAACAGTTCAAGCCTGTTTATCAAGCCTATAAGTGACGATTTAGGAGTTTCCCGACGGGCTGTAAGTTCCACAATATCCCTTCTTGCGGTAGGCGGCATGATAACCTCACTTTTTGCCGGCAGAATTTTCAACGACCACAATATCATCGCAATTATGAAAGTTTCGGTTGTAATATTGACTGTCTCTTTTTTTGCAAACAGTTTTTTCAACTCCATATACCCATTTTACATCACCTCTGCCATAAACGGCGTTTGCCTTATACTGGTTACAAGTATGCCTATCACCTTTATTTTAAACAACTGGTTTAAAACCGATGTAGGCACTGCACTGGGGCTTGCCTCAATGGGTTCAGGCATCGGCGGAGCATTGTTTAACGCCCTTGCCGGCATATGGATTGAGGCATACGGCTGGCGTGCTACATACAGAATTTTAACTGCGGTTATCTTGGTTTTGGCTATTCCCTGCATTTATTTTGTAATAAAGCGGAGACCTGAGGAAAAAGGCTGCACCCCCTATGAAAAGAGGGACAAAGACAGCAATACGAAAACCGAAAAAGAATACCGGGATGAGCTTCACCATGACATGACCTCCGGCGTCACCTTTGAACAGGCAAGAAGAACAAAGTTTTTCCGGATTTTCTGCGGATGCGCCATCGGCCTCGGAATGTGCATGAACGGTATGTATTACAGTATCTCTCCGAGATTGCAGGATTTGGGCTATTCAATATCATTTTCGGCTAACTTTTTGGCTGTGGGTATGTTTGTAATGGCAGCCGGTCAGATTTTGCTGGGTAAGATTTTTGACAAACAAGGTGTAAGGTCAGCATTTACACTGGCTAACCTCTGCTTGCTGGCATCTCAAATCGGTCTTTTAATCGCAGGCAAAACCCCATTCGGCTTTATTCTTGTATTTGCCGGTTTGCTTTTCGGCGTTGTTTACGGCACGGTGTGCATTCCCCTTGCAATACCACTTATCTTTGGCAAAAGGGATTACAAGGCCATCATGGGCTTTTTGGCGGCAATGGTTTCATTCGGCGGTGCCCTTGGCCCTATTTTCGCAGGGGCAATTTACGACTCCTGCGGCAGCTATAACCCGGCTTATGTTATTTTCTCCGTAATTATGTCGGTAATAATATTGCGGACCTACGCACAGTTGCCGGATAAGGCACATCAAATAGGTTGATATATTTTCCAAAAGCTCCCTTCGGGGGGCTTTTTGTTTAAAAACAGTGTTGAAGAATATACCCTATAATGTTATAATTTAAAAAATTGCTTGGAGGTAGGTTTATGGAAAAATTCGTTGTTATCGGCACCGGTTTTATCGGCAAATATATGGGCAAGGGAATGAGAAAAGTGCTTGGTACTGAGGATTTACAGGGGCACGCATTCGGCATTAAAGCCCACGACACCGGCGTTAAAGAAAAAGAGGCGGAGCTTGGTTTTGCGGTAAGCGTAAAGGATACCGGCGCAGTTTTGGAAAGAGAAAAACCCTCAATCATCATATTTTCCGCACCGCCGGAATTTGCCCCGGATATAGTTACAGGCACCCTTTTGCCTTATTATGAACAATGCCGCAGGGAAAACCGCCCATTGCCCGATTTATACAGTTTTATTCCGTCACCCTCTGCCGATTGGATGTGTACACAGCTTGGCGGTGATGTAAATGTAGTAAAAATTTTACCGAATATTCTTGATGTGGTTTGCGGATATGACCTTTCCCCTGTGGGTATAAATTATATTTCTTATGCCGCACATTTGTGGCCGGAAGAAAGAAAAGATATTTTAATTAAATGTATGTCCGCCTATGGCTACACCGTGGAAACCGACGACACGGACTCCTTGGTTTTGCTTGCCGGCAAAATAACAAGCCATGTTTGCTATGAAATTGCCTATACCATAAGTGAAGTTTGTTATTTTTGCGGCAGATATGTAACAGTAAACGCCATAGGTAATGCCATGCGCAAGGCTCAATACGAAATTTTACCTGAACTGCCTAAAATAGGCACCTGTACCGACAGAGACATACCGGCGGAATTAAAGTCATTTTTCCCCGGGTTTATGAATGCTTGGTTCACCGGGTTGAACCGCTTTACCATTGAACACAAGAGCAAAATTACCGACCGTGACGCAGTTTATGTGGATATGTGCTCCTTTGCCTTGAATGTTTTCCCCATTCGGTACGAAACAAGAGAAGAACTTGAACAGGACACAAAAAATGCCGCTACAAAGGGCGGTATACTGGAAAGAGGCAACGAATATTACTACGAAACAGTTGAAGACGGCATAAAGTCGGAAATAAAGGCCATTTTACAGCTTGGCAAGCACAGCGATGATTTTCTCCCTTGGGTTGAAAAAGAGGCCTACAACACCAGTGTAGAGGCTTACAAGCGCAGCCTTGATTTAACAAGGAAATAAAAGCAAAACACCCGACTTTTCAGTCGGGTGTTTTTGACTGCAAAAACCTCGTTTTGAAAAATACATGAACAGAGCTTTTTATGGCAGATATTATTTACTACCGTTTTGGATATTAAAATTATTGAATTGACATTTCCGGTAAGCAAAAGTGCAAAACTTTTCCCTGTTATCTTGCTTCCGACAAAATAAATTACAGTCAGCCCGTAGCGGCGGTCATTGACCGCCATTTGCAGCCCGGATAAAATGATTATTTTCTACAAATCAACAAGTTAATCAAATGACAAAACCGGCTCTCTT
This sequence comes from uncultured Oscillospiraceae bacterium, assembly GCA_934526065.1. GTDB lineage: Bacteria > Bacillota > Clostridia > Oscillospirales > Ruminococcaceae > RGIG3102. Next base: position 202,714 of record CAKSZX010000001.1, on the reverse strand, counting down.
TGGTAAAGAGAGCTGTCAGCGTTAGCTGACTGAGAGATTGAAAACATTATATTTGTATTCGATATTCCCTTTTAAATCAAGCTGTTTTATGTCAATCCCTCCGATTTTTCTCCAAGAAAAATCACCTCCCTTTACCAAAGGGCGGCAATATTGCTGACTTTTGGGGCTGTTATGGCAACCTAAAAGCGCAAACCGGTAAAACAAAAGGCGGCATTTCTGCCGCCTTTTTTCAATTCGACCCGACTTTTCCGTCGGGCGGTTTTATCTTTGTAAAATCGTCTCTTTCAGGGCAACCACCTTGTCGGCTATGCACAAAATCCAGGCCTCTCTTGAAGATGGTATTCTCTCCGGGTTTAACGGCCACATATGGCTGTATATAACGCCGGCGGTTTTTTCATCAACATTAAAATATTTTATAGCGTTTTCCCTTGCGGTTTTGGCGTGAGTAAGGCCGTGCAGGCGATGTTTGCCGTCGTCCTTATGGTGCCAATCGTATAAATAAAAGTCGTGCAGCATGGCGCCTACCAGCAAAACCCTTAAATTTGCTTTGAGAGAAAATTTTTTGTTTATTTTATAGCAAAGTATCGCAACGCTTAAACAATGCCGATATGTAGTCACTTTTCCGTGTTGGATATACTTTTTCATAAGCTGAACCCTGTCGTCAGCCTGCAAATAGGAGATAACATCGGATATTTCCTTGTTTTGTACCATTATTTACACAACCCCACAATAATAATTTGTCGTTTTCTGTCATGTTATTATAAATACTTTTATGTTATATTTCAAGACTTAGTTCCTTAATTTTTTGTGAATAAATTTTTATAAAAATTCTTTGTGTTTACTCAGTAAAAAACACCGCCGAAGCGGTGTTTTAATTTTGCTTATTTGCTGTCTAAACAAGGGGATATTGCCTTAAAACTTTATTTATTCGTCACTTTCGTCTTCGTCGTCGTATTCAACTTCAAAGGGAGTGCCGCAGTTAGGACAAGTACAATCAGGGCTGAAAAGCATATCTTCGTCCATGCAAATTACCTCGCCGCACTTCGGGCAGGTAATTTCATAGATTGGGTTCTCTTCGTCGTAAAGATCGGTGATGTCCTCATCGCCGTCTTCAAGCATATCGTACTCATCGTCGTCATAGTCCCAATCATCGTCATCTTCGTCTTCGTCATAGAGAGCGTCCTCAACATCTGTCAAGTCCTCGTCAATGGCGTCAATTTCATCATAAACCCGATCAAGTTCATCAAAAATCTGGTTGATATCACCTTCGTTTTCGCTAACTTGTTCGGTAACATCGCCAAGCAAGTCAACTACTGCCAAAAGAATTTTACCCTCTTTTGAAGAATCGTCAAGTTTAAGGCCCTCGCAAAGACCTTTAATATATGCAAGCTTTTCTGTAATTGTCATAAGTGTTTTCACCTTTCAAAAAATAAAGATTAAGCTCTTTCCATGTATTCGCCTGTTCTTGTGTCGATACGAATTTCTTCGCCTTCGTCAATAAACAAAGGAACTCTGATTTCTGCGCCTGTTTCCAAAGTAGCAGGTTTCAATGTGTTTGTGGCTGTGTTGCCCTTGAAGCCCGGGTCTGTCTTTGTAACTTTCAAAACTACAAAGTTCGGCGGTTCAATACCAAAGATTTTGCCCTTGTATGAAAGAACCTTAACAACTTCGTTTTCCTTAACGAATTTGAAAGAGTCTGAAAGTTCCCTTGCGTTAATCGGAATCTGGTCATAAGTTTCCAAATCCATAAAGATGCTGAGATCGCCGTCATCATAAAGATACTGCATTTCTTTTCTCTCAACAAACGCTGTAGGGAATTTATCGGTTGGGTTGTATGTTCTTTCAACAACAGAACCTGTAATTACATTTCTGATTTTTGTTCTAACAAAAGCTGAACCTTTACCCGGTTTTACATGCTGAAATTCAACAATCTGCAAAACCTGTCCGTCTTGTTCAAATGTTACGCCATTGCGAAAATCGCCAGCTGTTATCATATATTCAACCTCCATATAATATTACATAAATATGATATATTACAATTTTACATTATATCTTACAATATTTCAATAGCAAATTTTTATTTCAAATAAACAATTTGCCTATTTTTCTAAAACTTACCTCTTTTTTACCCAGATATATTCTTATTTTGGCAATTAAAGAGATATTAAGCCGCTTTTCCCACACTTTACAGTATTATCAGCTCTTTCGGTGACTTTGTAAGATTTACACAGCCATCGGCGGTAACCCTCACGGTGTCCTCAATTCGCACGCCGAATTTGCCGGGCAGGTAGATACCCGGTTCAACGGTTATCATAACGCCTTCCTCAAGTATGGTGCTGTCGCTTGGAGCGAAAAAGGGTCTTTCATGTATTTCTATGCCGTAGCTGTGGCCTAAGCTGTGACCGAAACAGCCCTCAAAGCCGTGGGAATAAATATAGTCTCTTGCTATTTTGTCCACGTCGCAGCATTTTACACCTGCTTTTATACCGTCCAAAGCAAGCAGTTGAGACTGCAAAACCGTGTCATACACATACTTCATCTCATCGCTGACTTTGCCTATGGCAACGGTTCTTGTCATATCGGAGCAGTAACCCTTGTATGAAGCGGAATAGTCCATGGTAATAAAATCTCCGGTTTCGATAATTTTATCCCCGGGTACACCATGCGGCATACTTGTTTTTGCACCGCTTATGAGAATTGTGTTAAAGGCAAGACCGGTTGCGCCGTTTCTCTTCATAAAATTTTCAAGATCGAGAGCCATATCTATCTCCCTTTTGCCCGGTGCAAGCTGGGTGCAAATAAACTTAAAGGCTTCATCGGTTAATTTTTGTGCCGTGCGTATGTATTCCTGCTCCTTTTCGTCCTTTATGCTGCGCTGTTTTGCCACTATGGCGGTAAGGGGTGAATCGGTTATAATATTGGCGGAAAGGCACTTCTTTAAACCGTTTAACTCTCCGATGGTCAGGCTGTCCTCCACCCAAACTTCATCTGCGCCGTTTTCTTTCAAAATCTCGTTTACCTGGCTGTAAAGCTTGTCTTGAAGAATAACCTTTGCGCTTGTGATGTTATTTTGCGCCACCTCGATATACCTTGAATCCACAATGTAATAGGCGCCGGAGGGCAAAATTATCAAAGTGCCGGCCTCCGGGGTCTGTGTGCCGGTAAAGTAATACTTGTTTGCCTCGCTTGTAACAAGCGCCGCTTTAAAATTTTCCTTTTCGGCAATTTCCAAAAATTTTTCTATTCTGTTCATTGTTCTTCCTCCTGTAAAGATTTTATAATTTTTAAAATTTTTGAAATAAGGGTATTTACATCTGCGGTGTTTTCAACCACATAATCCCGATATTTTAAGTACAAATGCCTGCGCCTGCGGCTCAATTCGTAAATTTTGCCCGGGCCGTCTTTTAAAAGAGGGCGGTTTTGTATGTCTATATCCGCCGCTATATGCCGGGGCGGGCGGTCAATAAAGATTGTAACGCCGTTTTCCCTAAGGTATTTCATATTTTCTTCTCGCAGTATAACTCCGCCGCCGGTAGCCACAATAAGCCCCTGCATTTTGCCGATTTCCTCGGCGCAGGCGGTTTCTTTGTCACGGAAAAATTTTTCCGATACCAAAAACATTTCTCTTACGGACATGGAATACCTGCTCTCTGCGTATTCGTCGCAATCTATGTATTTTCTGTTTAAAATCTGTCCTAAAATAACGCCGCTGGTGGTTTTACCGCAGCCGGACAGACCTATAAGCACTATGTTTTTCATATATTCACCATATCCAAAACTGCCAATGCCGCCACGGATTCTATAACCGGCAGAGCACGGTAAACTATGCACCGGTCATGCCTGCCGGTGACGGTAAGTTTTTCCTCTGTCATGGTTTTTACATTTACAGTATTTTGTGGTATGGATATTGAGGGGGTGGGCTTTATCCCCACGGTGAAAACCACCGGCGATCCGTTTGTGATACCACCTAAAATTCCGCCGTTGTGATTAGTTTTTGTAATTATCTTTCTGTTTTCTATGGCGTATTCGTCATTTGCCCGGCTGCCGTCCATTTGACATAGATCAAATCCGTCGCCGAATTCCACAGCTTTAACCGCAGGCACAGAAAAAAGAATTGAAGATAATTTGCTCTCCACAGAGTCAAAAAACGGGTCGCCTATGCCGGCCGGCAATCCGATTATAGCGCATTGAATACTGCCGCCTACTGAATTTCCCTTTTCTTTTGCTCTTGTCACTGTTTTTTCCATATCAATGGATTTTTCCCGGCAAATAAGAGGGTACTCCATGGCTTTAAGTCTTTTTATTAAATCATTTGTAATCGGATGGGGAAATTTTTCGTCCCTTACACCGCCTATGCTTTGTATATGGCTTATTACCCGGATACCCTTTTGCCGTAAAATCTGCCTTGCTACCGAGCCGGCAAAAACAAGAGGAGCCGTGAGCCTGCCGGAAAACCGACCGCCTCCCCTTACATCGTTAAACCCGTGATATTTTACAAAGGCCGGGTAGTCGCTGTGCCCCGGGCGCATAAGCTCTTTCAAATAGGAGTAATCCTTTGAATTTTGGTTTTCGTTTTTTATCACGGCGCAAAGGGGCGCCCCGGTTGTGTAACCCTCATATACGCCGGAGAGTATCTCTACGGCATCGCTCTCCCTGCGTGGGGTGGAAAGGCCGCCGCTACCCGGTTTGCGGCGAGCCATTTGGCTGTTTATATAGTCAAAATCCAGCTTTATCCCTGTCGGCAGTCCGCCTATATTTATGCCCACAACCTTGCCGTGGCTTTCGCCGAAGATTGAAAGTTGTATGTTTTTGCCCCAATCAGCACCCATTGATTTTACCTCCGAGAGATTTAAAATCCGCCCAAAAATTCGGGTAAGATTTTGCTACGCACTCTGTGTTGTCTATTGATATTTTCCCTTTTGCAACGGTTGAGCACATCGCCGCCAACATCCGCATACGGTGATCCCCATAAACCGTTAAATCGCCCCTTGTCAGGCTTTCCGTGTAGGAAGTGTAAATCGTACTTTCATCACAATTTATATTACCGCCAAGGCTTTTTATCAGCCGGGCGGTACCGGTTAATCTGTCACATTCTTTTATTTTAAGCCTTTGGCAGTTTGTTATTTTTCCCCGTCCTTTTCCGAAACAGAGAGCCAAAGAGAGAACCGGCAAAATGTCCGGACAATTCTCTCCCGAAAATTCAACGGCTTTTAATTCTGTCGGCTTAACCGACAAAAGTCCCTTTTCCCCCACAATTTCACAGCCCATATTGGTCAAAATATTCAAAACCTCTCTGTCCGGCTGCTTTGAATTTATATTCAACCCTTTTATTTTTATATCACAGCCCAATGCATCCGCCACAAAATAATTTGCGCCGGCGGAAAAATCACCCTCCACAAAATATTTTTCGGGAGTTTTATAGGTTTGGCCGCCTTTTATTTTAAAAACTTGACAGTTTATGTTCTCTATTTTTATGCCGAAATCCGCCAAAATATCCAGCGTCATATCCACATACCCGGCAGATTGCAGTGGGGTTGTAAGAGTGATTTCGGAATTTTCCCGGCACAAAGGCAATGCAAACAAAAGCCCAGTTATAAACTGGCTGCTTACATTGCCCGGCAATGTAAAATTGCCCCCTTTAAGCCTGCCTGTAAGTTTCAAATCAAACTCCGGCAAATTTTGTGTGTATTCTATGCCGTGTGATTTAAAAATATCAAAGTACACATCAAAAGGGCGTTTGGCAAGGCCATTTGACCCTGTAAACCTGCCGCCGCCTGCAACAGCCAAAGCCACAGGCATTAAAAACCTGGCGGTGGATCCGGATTCTTTACAATCTATCCGGGGGATAAAATCACGGTGTTCCCTGCCGCCTATGCCTGTTATAACAATATTATTGCCCCTTTTTTCCGCCTTTGCTCCCAGGGCGGAAATTCCGCCGAGGGTGGCAATAATATCGTCACACAAATCGACATTTTCAATTAGGGTTTCGCCCCGGGCAAGGCCGGCGCAGATAATCGCCCTATGTGCGGCAGACTTTGACCCGGGCACAGTGACAATTCCCCGCAACTTGCCGGGCAATATATCAATTTTGCCCATACAGAGCCTCCAAATATCTTTTCATTGCGGCGGCGTCCTCCGACTGTGTGCCTGCGCTTTCACAGATTACGGTGGGGCTTAGGTTGTTTTCATACAAAACATTCATAAGCGGTTCAAATTCAGGACCCCATACATCATCTTCAAAGGTCAAATGCTTTTTTTCTCCGCCTTTTGTGTATTCTATTTTAGAAAAATGAGCGTGAAAATGTCTGAACCTGTCGTCCTGCAATACTTCGTTTATTTTATCCACTATGCGAAGGTAGTCGTCCTTGCCCTTTATACCGCCGGCTGTTCGGGCATTTAAGTGACCGAAATCTATACAGGGAATAATTCTTTTGTCGGTTTTGCAAAGGATTAAAACTTCCTCCAAACTGCCAAGCTGATTGATTTTACCCATAGTTTCCGGGCAGATGTGCATATTTCCATAGCCTTTTTCATCTAAGGCGACAACCATTTTCTCTATGGTGTCAAGGGCTTTGGTCATTGCCTCCTCCCTTGTGATTTTACCCCGAGAACCCGGGTGAAATATTATTCTCTTACCGCCCATGGCATTTAAAGCCTCGGCACTTTGCAAAATGTAATTAACGCTGTTAAGGCGTTTTTCTTCGTCTATGGACGACATGGAAATAAAATACGGCCGATGGAGTGATACGGCAATATTTTTCTCTCTCAGTTTTTCGCCTATTTGCCCCGCTTTTTCACTGTCTATGCGCACGCCTCTGCCGCATTGATATTCAAACCGGGTAAGACCGAATTTTTCAAGATAGTCGGCAATTTGCAATGTGTTTTTATAACCCATAGCTTTAAAGCTGTCTGCCGTGCCGGCCGGGCCGAATAATGTCATTTTGCAAAACCTCCGTGCTTTTTAAGATACTTTTTTATAAAGGGTTTTTCAAACCGCCTTTTAAATTTAAAAAATGTTGTTTTTTCCGGCTCTATGGGCATAACCTGCAAAATTTTCATTCCCCGCAGGTGTGCCGCCAAACCATCGGTTAAAATTTGGTCGCCTATTATAACCGTGTTCTTTTTTGTGCCTTTCATTTTTGAAAGAGCCTCGTTTATTCCCTTTGACAAAGGCTTTTTTGCGTCATGGCAAAAGGGCAAACCAAGCATATCCGCAAATGGTGTAACCCTCTCCCGGTGATTGTTGGAAACTATCATCATATTAAAGCCCTCTGCCCTCATCAAATCAAGCCAGCCGGGCACCCCTTGACCGGGGGTAGGGTTGTCATGAGTTGTAAGGGTGTTGTCTACATCCAAAATAAGATTTTCAACCCCAAGGGCGTGCAAAAATTCCGGAGTTATATCCGTTGTTTTCTCAAACAAATAGTCGGGAGTAAAAATCAGCATATTCTCCCCTCCTTATTAAAAAACCTGTCTTTTAACAGCACCCCTGCAATAAGCAGCAAAGCCCCAGCGGCCATAAGGCATAAACCGGTGACAAATCCCCGTGGAATATATGTCATTTCAACAATATTTTCCCCTTCTTCCAGCGGAACGGCCGTAAACCATGTCATAAATTTCTGCGGAGCAACATTTTTGCCGTTTACCTTTATGTGCCAGCAGTCATCGTACATAATCGTAGCAAGGGCATACTTACCTTTTGCGGAAAACTTTATTGTATTGCCCTGCTGTTTTATCATTTTAACGTCGTTTTGATTTATTGCCCGGCTTACAACTTCCAGTTTTTCATAATCCCGATTGCCGTTTTCGTCAAGGGTTTCCACACCGGTTAGGGCAACATACATATTGTCTATATACTGCCGCCAATTTTCACTGTATTCAATACTCCGTGTGTCACCGGTGAAAATTATTGGCAACCGATATGGGTTGCGGTAGAGAATATTTTCTCCGTTTTCGCCGTCATAAATTTTTTCGTATAGGTTGTCCGGCACCTGTGAACCGGAATTAAAAATATATTTTATGCCCCAAAAACTGTCGATATACGGAATACTGCGAGAATAGATTGTGCTGTAAAATGTGTCCTCGTAGCCGAAATATTCGTACATTTCTTTTTGCCGGTTATCAAACAGCGAACTGAAATGAGATGTGCCGTAGTAACCTATGGACATTGCCTGACTGTAAGAATAAGGATCTGTATCCTCCAAGCGATAAAAAGATTTATCGTCTATATTCTCTATAACACTTTTAAGAGCGTTTACTTTATTATCCGTCCGAAATTTCTGCTTTTGTGAGGGCATATTGTCGCCGATTAAATACGGGCTTGAAATACAAACAGCCTCTGTCACCCACAAAAGACCCAACACCCACTTAGAAGCGCCGTTTTTGATTTTATCGCCAAAAGCCCCCAGAATAAGCACAGCCATAAGTATTATAAACAGCTTGTTCACCTGCATGCCGAAAAGTTTACCGGCAAAATACCAAGACAGCAGGGCTATCACAGCTGCCGGCAATAGGTTTTTCAAGGAAAATTCCTCTGCCCCTTTTGCGGCCGTACTTAAAAACAAAAAGTAGAATATACAGCTTTCACGGAAGCCGAAGCCCTCCGGCCAGGCAAAGCCGTGCCACATATAGTAAATCTGCGGTACATACATCATCAAAAGTATAACGGCAAGGATGCACAGATAAGCCGTTTTTTCCCTTTTTGAATACTTTTTGCTAACGAAAAACATCACCGCAAAGCAAAATTCAAGTACCCCTGCAAACAAGACAGGGCTTTGATCGAAATTGAAATTTCCCGAAATTGCACAGGCAAAAGCCCATATATAGTTTGTCATAGGCTTTTTTCTGTCGGTAAAAAAGACAAAATCGCTAACTTTACCGCCGGAAAGAGCCTTTATCGACGGAATAATTACCGGGCAGGCAAGAAGTATAGGCACAATGGCGGCATAAGCCATTGTGAGGGTTCTTTTTACCGTTAATTTCCAATCGTACCCCTTTAAAAACAGAGAGTACCAAAAGAAGTAAATCAGTATAAAAACCGAAAACATTGCCGCTATATAGTAGTTGGAATACAAACAATATGTGTAAACCGCCATAAAAAGCCAAGGTTTTTTGCCGTCTGCCACATATTCCGTACCCAGTACCAAAACAGGCAATAAGGCAAAACAGTCAAACCAGATAATGTTGCAGTAATAAAATATAAAGTACGGATATACACCGTATGCAACCGCCGCACCAACGCTTACAGCCATGCTCTTTGAAGTTTTGCGCATATAAATATACATGCACAGCCCCCGAAAAACAAGTTTTGCCGTGATAATGGCAAAAGCGGTTGCCTCCATACTGTCAAAGAAAAACACAAGCAGATTAAAAACAGATATGCAATAGTAAGCAAAAAGCCCAAATGTGTTGCCGCCGAATCCCTTTGTAAAAGAATATAAAAATTCCGACGGACTGCTGTTTTTTAAAAAGCCCAAAAAATGTGTGTACTGGCCGTAAAGGTCTATACACAATATTGATTTATCACCGAATGGATATATTCCGCCTCTGTAAAGGGCTAAAAACCACACCCGCAAAACAGCCAGGGCAACCGTTATGCCGCCCCGAATACCTTTTCTTTTTTCCGTCATTTTTACTCCTTAACCGCAAAAGGTTCGTACCCTGCGGCTACAAGCTCTTTGTCAAATATATCTCTCACGCCTTTTAAGGCTTCTTCCATTGTGCCCTCAAAAACGGTAAATTCCGAAAACATCAAATTCAACGGCCGGTTAAAATCCTCTATGCTCCGTCCGTCTTTGTCGGTTACGGTGCCGTCCTCTCTTGTCTTTTTGACGCCTTTGAATCTTTCCTTCCGAGGTCTTGCGTCATCCAAAAAAGCAAAACATCTAAGCCCCAAGCCGTATGCGATGCCACACTCCACAGCCGTGCCGCTGTCCGGTTCTTCTCCTCTGTAAGGGTTTAAGTTTGCTATGATTATATCGCTTCTGCGAATGTGATTTGCATCGTGTATAAAGCATTGAAGTTCCATCTCGTGGGGAGAATCGTCCTTTGCCACATAGTCTTTAAATTCGTCCCGTGGAGGCAGATCTGACGGATAATAGCCGATTATACCGTACTTTTCGCACAGTTTATGATATTTTTCCTGTGTTTCAAGGGTGTTGGGGTAAAAAATTTCCGTGCCGGCAAGATAGGCCTTAGGCATTCTCACAACGCCGTTTTTATCTATAAACATCTTTTATTCTCCCTGTTCCAAATCTTTTTTTATCATTTGCAAAGCCTGTTCCAAACCCCCTTGGGCTATTTTGGCCGGGCCGCTTATCATAAGGTTCACACAGCCGGATTCAAAAAATGCACCGTTGTCGTCCCTCCAAAAGCCTTCGTCCTTATGTATGCTTCCGATGTATTTTTCATAACAGGGGCGCATATCATCTATAAAGCAGTAAAGTTTTTTCCCCTTGGAATAAGCGTATCCGATTTCAAAACAGGTGCCGCTGTCCGGCTCCCAACCTCTGAAATTGTTTATATTCGCAACCAAAATATCGCATTTATCAATAAAACCGATATTATTTTCAAATATTTTCTTTGCAGTCTGCTCCTTTGTCAAAGAAGAAAAATCCTCATTGTTGCCGTCCCCCAAAACAGGTGATAAAATTTCAAAGCCATATTCTTCACACAGCTCCTTTGCATGTGTCGCAAGCCGGTATCCGTTTGGCAAAAAACACTCGTAGCCGGCAACATAAATTTTTAATTTTTCGCTCATACTTACCCTCTTATTTTTTTCTTGCAAATTTATTGTATTCCCTTTGGGAAAAGTCATAGCCTACCGGCACAATTTGCACGGCTTCGGCTATGCCGTCCCTTGTCCACATTTCCGGGGTTGTTTGCACCGTAAAACCACAGCCGTTATCGCAAGTCCACTCATGTGTGGGCTTTCTCGGAAAAGCGATAAGTGTCATCAGCATTGCGATAACGCCGCCGTGGGTGATTACGCTTGCCTCATAGATACCGTTTTTCATCATATCCATAAAAATATCGTTTAAAGCGAGAACGCACCTTTGGGCAAAATCCGCACTGGACTCTCCGCCGACAGGTTTATAGCCGCTTTTTGGGTCAAGCCATTTTGCGAAATTCGGGTCTTTTTCGGTAAGTTCCGCAAAAGTTTTGCCCTCAAATTCGCCAAAATTGCACTCTCTCATATCCGCAACAATCTTGTAGTCCATATCCGGATATATAATTTCCGCCGTTTCCACAGTTCTTTTCATAGGGCTTACATACAATTTGTCAACTTTCGGATAGACAAATTTTTCTCGCAATTCCACAAGCCTGTCAACGCCCTCTTGGCAAAGGGGGGAATCTGTGCCGGAGCCCAAATACTGCCCCAACAGATTGCCCTCGGTAAGGCCATGACGAATTAAATTAAGACGATAATTTCTCATTTTATATATATCCTCCAAATATTTTATAATTTTTAGTCGATTTTTGCTATTTACAATCAGTTTTTTTTGGTTTATAATTTACGAACAGTAATTGAAAAGGAAAAGACAGATGAACAGTTTCGCTCGTGTGATAACACTGCTAAGGAAAGAAAAAGGAATAACGCAAAAACAAGCCGCCCGGGATTTGGGCATAAGCCAAGCGCTTTTAAGCCACTACGAAAAGGGCTTGCGTGAGTGCGGCTTGGACTTTTTGGTTAAACTTTGCGATTACTACAATGTTTCCAGCGATTACGTCCTTGGCAGAAGTGCAGACAGAAACGGCACGATGCTTAATATAGATGCCCTTGACGGTGCGGAGGTAAGCAAAGATATCCGCTATAACGGCAGCGTTTTGCCTGCCATGAACAAAAGGTTGATTTCTTCTTCTCTTAACATTATCTATGATTTACTGTCAAAAGCCGGCAGCAAAGAACTTACCACAAAGGTGAGCGAATATTTGATGATGTCTGTTTACAGGGTTTTCCGCAAGCTGTACAGCTTTGACAAAAAGAACAGCCAAAGCCTTTTCAATGTTCCCGAAGAGGTATTTGAGGGTTACACCTGCGGCGCCATGGAAAGAGAGAGCGCAGAAATAAACATTTTACTTGCAGACAAAAATGTTGCCAAGCAAGTAGGCCCCGCTTTTGAAATGACAAGCCAAAGCCTTGCACAGGAGTATCCAAAGCACGCAACCGGCCTTACAAACACAATAAAAACAGCAGAAGAAATTATAAAATAAACTTTTACGGTCCCCGATTATTCGGGGGCTTTTTATTTTCAATCACTTAATAAACCTTCGGTCTAATTATATCAAATACCGATAAAAAAATCTACATACGGATAGCAAAAACAACAATATGTTAAGATAATTTGCAGCCTTTTTTGAAATCATATACCATAAAACACACCTTGCCCGATTAAAGCAAGGTGTGTTTTGTTGCAAAATATTTTTATTTGTTTTCGCTATCTGCCGCAGGTGTAATTTCAACACTGTCAAGCAAAGTGTCAGCAAGTAAACCCACATAGGTTTTTCCCGTGTTAATAGGCAGCAGATTGCCGTTTTCGTCTTTAATCACAATGGGATTTTCCGGCCGGCCCTTTTCCCATGTTATTGCTTGCCATGCGCCTTTGGTAAAGTAGTAACCTCTGCCCCGTGAAAAATCAAACTTGGGCAAAATACCGTTTTCTTCTTCCACGGAAACAGCCGCGCCGATAACAATAACATTATCAAAAGCAAGCTGTGAGCCGTCGATTGCGTCTGTGTGAGGCACACCGAAAGCACTCTTTAAATATTTGCCGCTGTTTTCGTCGTAATCAAAGGCCACATCTGCATAATCCGAGTAGGCATAAGCCACTCTTATGGCAGAACCGTCGGCAGGCAAGGTGGCTTCCTCACCCTGTTTTACAAATTCAAAAGCTGGGTAAAATCCGCCGGTGGTGGCGATACTGTTCCGTGATATACCGGCATTTATAAGGTTGGAGTCGGTAAACCAACAGTGTTCCGACGCCTTTGTCTTTGCCAATTCGCTGTCATATGAAAATGATTGAAAGCCTAAATAGATGCCGTCAATATCCTGATAGGAATAGAAGTTTAACATTCTCTTTGCGGAATTTGAACTGCCTATATGCACATAAACGGCATTTAAAGGCAACATCATCTCCACAAACTGAGTTCTGGCACTTCTGACAGGGCCCACATAAGGCACTTTTGACAGGTTGGAGTACAAAGCCATAAGTCTTGTAACGCCGCCCTCGGTAACTGCCTCGTAGATTATATCCGCCTGTGAAATACCGCTTTGCGGCATAGCTACTTTTGCATTGTTTACCATTACCGCAACAGGCCTTGTGCCGGCTTTTTCTCCCTCTGCCAAAGCCTCGCCGGTAAGTGGGTTATAGTTTTTATCTTCGGTTGTTGTTTGGCTTTCCCCGGCAACAGTGCCGCCGGCATTGCCGCCGTCCTTTGCGGAACAGGCTCCAAAAGCCATGCAGACAAACATTGCCGAAAGAATTATTGAAATTATTTTTTTGATAATAAACACCTCTTTTGATTTTCCGCTTTGCTCTATACCGTGATTATATCTTAAAAACGGTCTGTTGTAAACAGAATATGTTTATTATTTGCGGAAAGTTATTCCTCCGTTGCCTCCTGGCCTTCTTCAGCCTCTATTTCTTCAACTGGCGTATAATCCCCTGATGAGTCCACAACCTGTCCGTCAAAGGAATATGTGCCAAAGTAGTCGAGGCTTACTATTGCCACATAGCTCTTGCCCGGGTTGATCTTAATATCTGTCTCTGTGCCGTCAAGACTTACTATTCTGAGAGGTTCGTTCGGTTCGCCTTTCAGCCAGCGCACTTTTTCAACCTTGCCGCCGTTAAAGTAATAGCCGATACCGCCCCAGGACAAATTTACATTGGAAAGAATGCCGTCCGGGTATCTTTCAATAGTTGTCCAAAGAACAAATGCGTTGTCAAATTCAACCGGCCGATTGTCATTATTGCCGTCAACCATTGGGTGTGAAAAGTTGCTCATAAGGTTTATGTGTTCTTTTGTATATGTGTTGTTTTCCCGGTTATATGTAAGTTTTGCGGCGTAACTCTTTGAAAAATTCCAGTAAACCTCATTTACATCAACGCCGGACAAAGTTCTTGCAGGTTCGTCATAAGGCACCCAATCAAATACGTTTGCAGGTTCCGTATAGTTTGTGCTTATACCGTTGCTCTCGTCTTCCACTGCCCGGGTGATAAGCTCGCCGGATGTAAATTCCGTGTGTTCCCATGACCTTGTTCCGTAAAGGGTGGTATCACGGTATGAAATTCCCAAATTAGGTGTCAAATCCTTATCGGAATAGCTGTATCTTTCCAACAAGGCTTTTGCATAGGTTGAGCCTCCGTCGTGAACATACAAACAGTTCATAGGTATCATAAGCTGAACAAACTGGTCTCTCGCCGAGCGTATCGGGCCTACATCCGGGATTTTTGTCCAATCACGGTAAACCGCCATATATCTTGTTATGCCGCCCTCGGTTTCCATTTCATAAACCATGTCCGCATCGGAAAGGCCTTTCTGAGGCCATGCGTTCTCCTTGCTGTCGCCACTCATAATATTGTTTACCATTATGGCAACAGGGCGCTGTCCGGATTTGTAGTCTGAACCCTGTTCAAAACCGGTAAGGGGATTTTGATGATATTCTTTTTTCGGGATTATGGAAAAACCTCCGTTCCCGTCTCCGTTTTCGCTGCCCTTTACACAGCCGGTTGCAATACCGCAAACAAGCAGTGCCCGGAGCAAAGCAGATAAAATTTTTTTCATTTTTTCCCTCCGTTATATAAAATTTTACTTCACCGAAATTATATTATATTTTTATGGCTAATTCAATGAATAATTTATTAAATTTTTAGGCTATGGGTTTCTTTTTCTTTTTGGATATGCTACAATATCCCGGTGCATAAAATTAAACGGAGGTAATTATGTTCAAGAATTTTAAAACCTATCTTTGGGTGTTTTTAATATCAATGATTCCTATCATAGAGTTAAGAGGGGCCGTGCCACGGGGTGTTGCCCGGGGGCTGCCATTTTGGCCTACATATTTTGTTTGCGTTTTGGGCAATATGGTGCCGGTGCCTTTTATTCTGTTTTTGGTAAAGCCGATTTTACAGGCAATGCAAAAGATAAATATAAAATTTATAAATAAAATCGCAACATTTTTTCTTGAAAAAGGCCATAAGGCCGGTGCAAAATTCGGCGACGCAAAATATCTTGCCTTGTACGCTTTTGTAGCCGTACCTATGCCGGGTACAGGTGCTTGGACAGGCACCTTGGCCGCCAGTTTGCTGGATTTGGACAAGGGCAAATCTATGATTGCCGTCTTGCTGGGGGTTATGACCGCCGGCGTTATTATGGGCATTGTATCCTTTGGCGTTTTGGGCGCATTTAATTTGTTTGCGTAAAATTTGATATTTATTTTAGTAAGAAGCCGCAATATTTGCGGCTTTTTTGTTTTGTGCAATATAAATAGTCAAACGCAAAATCCCCGCCTTTGGGCGGGGATAACTTTATTTCTTTGATATATTCTTTTTTCGCCATGTTTTCGGGTACAGCATAACCAAAACAGGCAAAATTTCAAGTCTGCCGGCTATCATATCAAATGCAAACACCAACTTTGAAAGATAGGAAAAAGAGCTGAAATTGCCGGTAGGGCCTACCACATTAAAACCCGGGCCTATGTTGTTTATCGTAGCGGCCACAGCGCTGAATGTGGTTAAAAAGTCAAAATCATCCAAAGAGATAATCAACATGGAAAGTATATACACCGCAATGTAGCCTAAAAGATAACCGTGAATAGAACTTATAACCGATTTTTCCACAGGTTTTGAGTCCATATGCACATTCATAACCGTCCTTGGGTGAATGGTCTTTTCGATTTCCACCTTTATATTTTTAAGCATGATGGCAATTCTTGAAACCTTTAAACCGCCGCCGGTACTGCCGGCGCAGGCACCTATAAACATAAGCAATACCAAAATGGACTTTGACAACTGGGGAAAATCATTGTAATCGCCCACCGCAAAACCGGTTGTGGTTATAATGGACGCCACATGGAAAAATGCGCCTCTGAACGCAGGCTCCAATCTCTCGAAGAAATTACGGGAGTTTACGGTTAACATCAGCACCGACAATGCGATAATTGTAAAGTACCAACGAGACTCCTCGTTTTTCATTGCCTGTTTAAATTGCTTTTTGGCCATAAGATAATAAACGCTGAAATTCACGCCAAAAAGTATCATAAATACAGCCACCGTGTACTGAATTGCCACGGAGTAGCCGCCGATACTGTCATTTTTAATGCCAAAGCCCCCTGTGCCGGCTGTGCCGAAGCTGATTGCAAGAGCGTCGTAAAGGGGTGCCCCCTCAACCAACAGGAAGATTATTTCCATGGCTGTCAGTCCTGCATAAAGCACATAGAGTATCTTTGACGTTTCCCTGACCTTCGGTACGATTTTTGAAACCTGAGGCCCCGGGCTTTCCGCCTTCATAAGGTTCATGGTTGAGCCGCCGGTAATGGGCAAAACCGTGAGAATAAACACAAGAATACCCATACCGCCTATCCAGTGTGAAAAACAACGCCAGAAGTTAGTCCGGTAGGAAGCGGCCTCAACATCGATTAAAATCGTTGAACCGGTGGTTGTAAAGCCGGATACCATTTCAAAAAAGGCGTCTATAAAGTTAGGTATGTCACCGCTTATCACAAAAGGCAAAGCGCCGAAAACGCTTAGCAACACCCATGTGGCAGGCACTGAAACATAGGCCTCTCTTGCATAGAATGTTTGATTTTTAGGCTTTTTATAGGACATGGCCGTGCCGACGGCAAATGTCAACGCAATGGCCCGCAAAAATGCGAAAGCCGCTTTTTCCTTATATATAAAGCCGACTATGGCAGGCAAAATCATAAGCCCGGCTTCGATTTTCAAAGCGTAGCCCAATATGTAGAGAATAATACCGTAGTTCATACTAATTCAATATATCTCCTACATCATTGAGATTTTTTTGTCCCGTTACAACAACCATTCTGTCGCCGGGCCGCAAAACACTGTTGCCGTCCGGGATTATAAACTTGCCCCGGTGCAAAATGCCGCAGATAATAACATTCGGCTTAAATTTAAGCCGGCGCAAAGGCTTGCCGATAATCCGTGATTTTTCGCCGATTTTAAACTCCAAAGCCTCTACTTCGTCACCTATCAATTTATAAATTTTTTCCACATTACTGCCCTTTGTGTTGTTTTTGGAGCGAACATACTGCAAAATATATTCGTCCGTAAGCACATAGGGGTACACAACACTGTCAAGATTTAACTTGGCTATCAAATCCGTAAAGGCAACCCTGTCGATTTTTGTGATAACCTTATTTCCCGTTAAATCCTTAACCGAGAGGGAGAGCATAATATTTTCTTCGTCAAAGCCGGTGAGAGCCACAAAAGCGTCATAATCGTAAACGCCCTCTTCCGCCAAAATCTGCTTGTCGGAAGCGTCTCCATGAATAATAAGAGCCTTTGGCAAAAGTTCCGCAAGCTCGTTGCATCTGTCCTCGTCAATTTCCACTATACAAACATTTATGCCCATCTCTATAAGCTGTTTTGCCACATAGAAACCGGTTGTGCCGCCGCCGGCAATCATAACACTGCGTATCGGTTTTTGGCTTACGCCGATTTTTGTAAAAAATTCCGTGGCTTTTGCCGGGTTTATTATGATTGAAGCCTTATCGCCGCCGGCCAATGTAAAATCGCCTGACGGAATTATGGACTCGCCGTTTCTTTGCACGGTGCAAAAGAGCACATCTTGTTCGATATTGTTTCTCACATAGCTCAAATTTTGTCCGTCCAAAATAGAACCTGCCCCCACTTTAAATGTAAGCATATCCATCATACCGTCAAAGAAAGTGTTCATCTCAACGACGGATGGCACTCTTACAATTCTCGCAATGGATTTTGCGGATTCGTACTCCGGGTTAATAATCATTGAAAGGCCTACCGACTGTTTGATAAAATCGGTTTCCGCCACATACAAAGGGTTGCGAACTCTTGCTATGGTGTCGCAGTCTGCGTTTTTCTTTGCAAAAAGGCAACACAGCAGATTGTCTTCGTCACCGGCCGTAACCGCAATAAGCAAATCCGCCGATTCTATACCGGCCTCACTTAAAGCGTCGTTGTCAAGGCCGCTGCCCACAATACCCATAATATCGTTGTCATCGCAAAGTTCCTGCAATTTATCCGCCCTTTTTTCAATAACCGTTACATCATGATTTTCACCGGACAGGGAACGTGCCAAGGCACTGCCTGTTTTTCCCCCGCCGACTATTATAATCTTCATCGAATGTATCTCCTGTGTTTTATAGTAATTATATGCTACCATTATACCCCACTTTAATTTTTGTTGCAAGTACCAATAGACGGCTCAAGCCCTGCAATTTATGCGAAAAAAAGGATTTTTAATTTTCCCAATATAAAACCTGCCTTGTCAATTAACAAGGCAGGTAGCTTTTTATGAAATTTATGTAATTATATCTTTTTTATTCTGTCCCAATAGGCCTTGGCCGCTTGTTCGATTTTATTTTCTCCGTATTTGTAATATATATCACCCCGAATTTCAACAGGAAGATAGCGCTGTTCTACCCAATGGTTTGGGTAATCATGGGGATACTTATATCTTTCCTCCGCTGACAATCCCTTTTGCGCAGGGTTCGCCTTGTCTTTTAAATAATCCGGCACATCCCCGTAACCGCCTGTTTGCACTCTGTCAAAGGCGGCGTTTATTGCCAGCTCCCCGCTGTTGCTTTTTGGGGCTGTGGCAAGGAGAATAACCCCATCGGCAAGGGGAATTCTCGCCTCCGGCAAGCCGGTTTGCAAGGCAATGTCACAGCAGGCTTTTACGATAGGTATGGCCTGGGGATAGGCAAGGCCTATATCTTCACAGGCAATAATAAGCAGTCGGCGTATTGCAGGCAGCATGCCGTCGGCGTCCAAAAGTCTTGCCAGATAATGAAGTGCGGCGTTTTCGTCGGAGCCTCTTATGGATTTTTGCAATGCGGACAAAAGATTGTAGTGTACATCTCCGCCGTTGTCAAATCTGTTGCTGCTGCGCTGTGCCACCTGTTTTGCCATATCCCCGGTTATAACCGGTATATCGCCGTAATTTGCGGCGGAAATAAGCAGTTCCAAAGCGTTTAACGCCTTCCTCATATCCCCGGAACAGCTGTGGGATATTATGTCCTCCGCCTGTGGGTCAAGGGATACTTCGCTGTGATTTTCCCGATTGTATTTTTTTATAACCCTGTTTATCCCCCGGGCTATATCCTCCGGCGTAAGGGGCTTAAACTCAAATATGGTACTGCGTGACAGTATTGCGTTAAACACGGAAAAATACGGATTTTCCGTTGTGGAGGCAATGAGAGTAACCGAACCGTCCTCTATAACCTCCAAAAGTGATTGCTGCTGTTTTTTGTTTAGATATTGTATTTCATCTAAGTACAATAATATTCCGTTTTCCGCACCTATGGTATCAATTTGAGATATTATGTCCTTTATGTCACCTACGGAGCTTTGTGTGCCGTTAAGCTTAAACAGTTTTTTGTTGCTCATTTTGGCAACTATTGTGGCAACGGTGGTTTTTCCAACCCCGGAGGGGCCGTAAAATATCATATTAGGCAGAGCACCGCTTTCCACAGCCATACGAAAAACGCTGTTTTTGCCAAGCAGATGTTTTTGCCCCCGCACATCATCTAAACTTTGGGGTCTGAATGCCGCCGCCAAAGGTTTACTCATAGGGTGGCCTCTGTTGTCCAAAGCTCGATTTGTTTTTTGTCGTAATCATTCTGCAAGAAGTAGGAAATAGTATGCAAAATCGCTCTGTCCCAGAAGGTGTAATCGTGTACGCCGTCCCAAGCCATATACTTAAATTCTCTTAAATCAAGGCCTTTCATATATTCCCCCAAGGCCTTTGCCTGATCGTGAAGGAAGAAAAGGTCATCCTGTTTACCTGTCATAAGAGCAATGCGAGGCTGTTTTTCCTTAGGCATCTCCGCAACTTTCTTTGCAAGGTAGTACAAGTCCTGCTCGTCTTTAATGTCACAATCTTCGCCGAAAGCCGGGATAAAACTCTTTGAATCCCCTTCTATTACCGGCATTTTTTTAACGGTTTCAGCCATCATTCTTATGTCACAGGCACCTGAAAGGCTTGCCACACCGGCAAACATCTCCGGCTTTGAAAGACCGATTCTGAATGCGCCGTATCCGCCCATTGAAAGTCCGGCAATAAATGTTTTTTCTCTTGGAAAATCAATGTTATAAAGAGATTTCAATAATTGAGGAAGCTCCTCGGTTATATATGTGTAATACGGCAAACCGTATTTCATATCGTTGTAAAAGCTCTGGGGTGCGCTTACATAGACCATAGCCAAATCATTATCTGCCGCATATCTGTTAACCGCAGTATATTCTCTGAAACGCTTTTCGCTTGAACCCAAGCCGTGAAGGAAGTATATTACCCCCCGGGGTTCGATAATACCCCGATCCGGTTTGTCATTTGGCAAAAACAGATCCAGCGCTACCTCCTGCCTTAAAACATTTGAGTAAATAGTTGAATTGATATAAGCCATATTTGCCTCCTTTAAAAATTGTTATTTGTGTGATATTATAAGAAACAAATACGATAAAAAGGTGATAAACAAATATGAAAACAAAAAAACAGGCAGCGGAAATAACCCGGCTGCTGGAACAGGCATACCCGATTGCCGAATGTACCCTTGACACTTCAAATGCATGGCAGCTGCTTGTAAGCGTCCGTCTTGCGGCACAATGCACCGATGCAAGAGTAAATATGATAACCCCTATACTATTTGCAAAATACCCCACAATAAACGCCCTTGCAGATGCCCCGTTAGAGGACATAACCGAAATCGTAAAGCCCTGCGGTCTCGGCAACAGCAAGGCAAGAGACATTAAGCGGTGTATGACCATGCTCCGTGACAAATACAACGGCATTGTGCCGGACACAATGGAGGAGCTTTTAAAATTGCCCGGTGTAGGCAGAAAAAGCGCCAACCTTATTTTAGGCGATATTTACGGTCAGCCTGCCGTGGTTGCGGACACTCATTGCATAAGAATTTCCAACCGATTGGGATTTATGAAAAAGAGCGACAAAAACAGCAAAGACCCGGTTCATGTGGAAATGCGGTTGAGAAAAGTTTTGCCTATGGACAAGCGGAACGACACCTGCCACAGATTTGTGCTTCACGGCAGAGAGGTTTGCACCCGGCGCAGCCCTCACTGCGAAAACTGCATTTTAAATCCTGTTTGCGACTATCGGAAAAACCTTGAAAAAGCCGCTAAAGGGGAAAAATAATCCTTAACCGCAAATTTTCCAAACCGCCCTTAACCGGGCGGTTATTTTAATTGTTTCTTGAACATTTTTCCGCATCCATGGCCAGCACAAAAGCCAAAACATCAATGGCGTCGTTTATGTTTTTCACATCAATATAATATGTATCTGTCCAGTTCAATTCACGGCTGACAGCGGCAACCAATTCACCGTTATCGGCATATATGCTGTAATCCCATTCAAACAAATCCCCTTGCACATACCAATCTTTGTATTCTACAATAAATTTCGGTTTAAAAAGGGTCAGCTCCTTTTTTATACAACCTAAATATGTATCTCCCACATAAATTTCAAATGCCGGCAAAAATGTAAATATTCTCTGCTTTATATAGGCCTGTTCATAACCCATTGCATCGTATATGTGCATACTGTGGCTAAGGGCAAAATCACTTTTTACGGTGTATGCCTTTTGGCCGTTTTCGTCGTAAATATCATAGCTGTCCAGCAAGGAAAACATCTTTTGTTTAAGCAATAATCTCATATTAACTCTCTCCTTTTGTTTTTATTATACTCTGCCATAAGGCAAATGGCAACGGTAATCGGATATTGACAATTTACCGCCATGGTGCTATTATATTTGCGAACATAAAAACAGGGGAGCTTTCTGCTGAGATTAGCCTTACCGGCTTAAACCCTTTACCTGACACGGATAATACCGGCGTAGGGAGTTTTACATAAAGTAATCCTGTATGTGTGTTTGCATTGCAAGCCGTGTACGGGGATTTTTTGTTTATTCTCCTTGTTGGTGTAATGTCAACAAGGTTTTGTTTTTATGCTCCGAATTTATTAAGTGACCTTGATACAAGGTCGGGAGGAATTTTTATGCAACAAAACAAAACAAAAACATTGGTAACCTGCGGTATGCTTATCGCCTTGGCATCTATTCTTTCAATTTTTCCGAAAATTGACGGCATTTGGCCAAACGGCGGCTCAATTACATTTTGCAGTATGTTGCCTATAATCATTATTTCTTATCTTTACGGCTTAAAGTGGGGCTTTATGTCTTCATTTGCTTTTGCCCTTATTCAGCTTTTTACAGGGATTAAAGGCATTGCCGGTATGGACGCCCTTACAACATTTTTGGTAATACTTATCGACTATATAATCGCCTTTACAATTTTGGGCATAGGCGGTATTTTCAGAGGTAAATTTAACAACCCGGCAAAAGAACTTGCCGCCGGCAGTGCTTTGGCAATTTTTTTAAGATTTGTATCCCACTTTGCTTCCGGCTATTTGCTCTATTCAAGCTATGCGGAATGGTTCTTCACACAGGAAGGCTTTACCCTCGGCAACAACATTTTTGCATCATTGGGTGACGGCACGGCTTTGTATGTTTTGTACAGCGTTATGTACAACGGCTCTTACCTGTTGCCGGAACTTGTTATAACATCCGTTGTCGCTTATATAATCGGCAAGCAGAAGTTCTTTAAAGATTTGATGAAATAATCCATACGCCATTGGAATTTATAAGAGAAATGCAGGGTTCGCCCTGCATTTTTATTTTACCGAAAACTGTGGAATAATTTTGAAAAATATTGCGTGATGATAAAAGCAATGTTATAATTATATAAAATATATACTATTATTTTAATCAAATAACTTCATTTTGTAGTAATTATTTGCAATAGGAGGTAATGTTATGAAACAAAACATTTTAATCAAAGCGGAGCAACAAAGTGACAACATTTTTTTGACTTTTATTTTTTGCCTTATTGCATTGGTTTCCCTTTTGATTGCCATCTATTTGGGAGTCACAACTGTGCATTCATTTACCGGATTTTATAGTTGGTGCGTATTTTATGTATCAAGATATACAATTATAGAGCCCATGTACCTGCTGAAAGAACCGGAATTTGTAGAACTAATAAATTGCGACAGAGAAGTTGTGGACAAAAGAGGGCGTATACACCGGATAATTGAAACAGTATTATTTTTCTCTGTTCTCAAATTTTTCCCCGGCGAAAGTTTACCCGGAAAAATAATATACACTGTAATATTTTTTATAATCCACATGGTTTTATTGCTTTCTTACCTGAAATTTTTTAACAAAATCTGCCCCAAGGAAATCTATACAAAAGTTCAATCGGATAATAACATTATCATGTGCAGACAAGCAGCGGCACTGAAAGAGATAAAAGAAGGTCTTTATTGCATGCCGGTACTTGCCGCCGCAATACTTGTATCTATATTGATAGAGGATAACTATTATTTCGTTTTAAATGTTATAAATATGTGGACGGCGGCACTCGGCATTTACTCCACGGTTATCATTCCAAACAGGCTTTTAAAAGAAAATCTATTTGTGCAAAAAATCGGAACAAATGCGGCAAAAATGCGTAAAAGAATGACAATACATTTAATATCGGAAACAATAATACTTTTGACTTCTTTTATAATTTTCGCAAATATCAAAGCGAAAATTAAAATTCGGTATGTTACTGTATCTTTGGCAACACAAACCATTTTACTTTTCTCTTTCTTAAAATATTTTGAAAAAACTTGTCCCGAAGAAAAAAGCGAAACCGGGCAATAAAATCGCCTTAAAGCCCTAACCCGATAAAGCAACGGCGGCAGGCCTTTTGCCTGCCGCTGTTTTTAAACAAAGTTATACAAAACCGCCGACTTTAAACAAAGCCGGCGGAAATTTTATTTTAATCGGTATAAATCAGTCCTGTGCGCCGATTTTCAAAGCGTAGCAAGCGCTGCACAAAACAGGTCTGTCCTCTCTGGGTTTAAAAGGCACTCTTGCCTCTTTGCCGCAGTTGGCGCAAGTTGTAACATAGTACTCTCTTGCCGGCTTTGCCTCGCCGTTTGATGTGCGTGCTTTTCTCCGTGCACGGCATTCTTTGCAGCGTGTAGGCTCGTTTTCAAAGCCCTTTGAAGCGTAAAATTCCTGTTCGCCCCGTGTGAATGTGAATTCCTTTCCGCAATCTTTGCAGATCAAAATTTTGTCCTGATACATTGGTATGTTCTCCTTAAAAAATGTATTTTACCCCGGATAGGATTTGAAACCTCAACCCTATCTTCTTATAAGCGTACCCTACGCCTATTGCCTAAGTTTTTTGTGAATTCGTTGAATGGCATTATTGACGGATTTTTCGCTTTTATTAACTATTTTCGCAATTTCTCCGTACGAATATTGCATTGTGTGCAGGCTGAATATTAAAAATTCAAATTTTGATAACTTCTGCCTTGCGCTTTCAATAAATTCTCTGTTTTGCTCCCGAGCGATAAGGTCGAATTCAAAACTTTGCAAAAGAATACTTTCGTCCAATGGCAAGGCGTTGTTCAAAACCCGGTTTTTATTCGAGTAAGCACTTTTTCTTGCCGATAACATATTATTTAAAATACATTTTTTAGCATAGGTGGGAAAAGAAGCGTTTCTGTCTTCACGGTAGCCTAAAATAGCCTTAAATAAACCTATATTACCTTCCTGAACTGCATCGTCAAAATCAAAAAATTCCGTGCGCAGTTTAGCGGCACAAGACGCCACAGACCCTTTAAACCGTGCAAAAATATACTCAATATCCGCCGAAGAGCCTTTTTTAGCTCTTTCAATAACATCATTTGTAATTTCCTGCATATAGTCTGTACCGTTTCGTATTATTTTACAATCTATATTATACACAAGAAAAAATATACTGTCAAACAATATTTATGTAAATTTTGTAAGAATATTTTCTGTTTTTGTTGCAATAACAGAAATTTTACTTTATACTTATAAAGTAAAAAGAAAATATCCCTTAACACATTTGAAAGGAACACTTAATGGAATATACACTTATCGCCCCTTGCTATTTCGGCACAGAGAGCGTTTTAAACTATGAAATAAAAAAAATAGGCGGTCGTGACATAGATGTAAGCGACGGCAGAATTGTTTTTAAAGGCGACGAAAGCACCATAGCCGCCGCAAATATAAATTTGCGCACAGCCGAAAGAGTTTTGATTTTACTTAAAGAATTTAAAGCCACGGATTTTGACCGGCTTTTTGACGGCGTATTTTCAATAGATTGGAAGAGTATTCTTCCCCTTGACGCAGAATTTCCTGTAAAGGGTTCATCCCTTTCCTCTACCCTTTCCAGCGTGCCTGCCTGCCAAAAAATAATCAAAAAATCCATTGTGGAAAAAATGAGAAAGCAGTACAGAGAATCAATTTTGCCTGAAAACGGCGACCTGTATAAAATAAGATTTTCAATCCGCAAGGATATTGTAAGCATTATGCTGGACACATCCGGCGACGGCTTGCACAAAAGAGGCTACCGCAGAAACAGCGGTGAAGCACCTATAAAAGAAACCCTTGCGGCGGCCATTGTGGACTTGGCAAGAATAAGAGATGACAGCCTTGTACAGGACCCGTTTTGCGGCTCCGGCACACTGCTTATAGAGGCAGCGCAAAAGGCCCTGAACATTGCCCCGGGGCTTAAAAGGCACTTTGCCGCCGAGAAGTACAGCTTTATCCCAAAAAGTGTTTGGGAAGAAGAAAGACAAAAGCGGAAAGACGCCGTTAAAACCGACGCCGAATTTACGGCATACGGTTTTGACATTGACCCCCTTGTTTTGGAAACCGCAAAAAAGAATGCCGACAAAGCCGGCGTAGGCAAGTATATAAAGTTTTTCAGGGCAGATGTGAAGAAATTTGAACCCCGGGAAAATTCTACCGTTATAACAAACCCTCCTTACGGCGAACGCCTTGGAGATTTGCAACAGGCGGTAAATCTTGAAAAGGTTTTAGCTAAAAGATTGGAACTTAACCCTGTTAAGTCTTATTATGTAATCACATCCGACGGAGAATTTGAAAACAACTTTGGCAAAAAGCGGAATAAGAGAAGAAAACTTTACAACGGTATGATACCATGCCAGCTTTATATGTACTTCGGCGAAAGAAAATAAAATAAATTTGTCCGCTGCGGCTCAAATCGGTATAATCCGATAGTGCCCCGGCGGATATTTTTTGTCACTGACTTGTTACTAACCTGTCACTATCAAGCAAAATTTTAAGCACTTTTACAGACTTTTGCAGATGCGGCAAAAAAAGAAAACCCTTGAAAAACAGCCGTTTTCCAAGGGTTTTGAATTTGTGTAATTTCGCCGAGATTATCTCTTTGACAATTTAAAAAGCTTTATTTTGTGGGCTTTATGCCTTGTATGTGTCTCTAATGTGTCTATAAGTTTTTAATTTTTATTTTGTTTATTGCTTCTTTTAGTTGCTCATCGCTTATATAAGTATAAGTTTTTTCTGTTAAATCTAATGCTCCCTCATGTCCTAAAATTAGTTTTTGATAAGTTGGATCTACTTCATATTTTTTAAGTAATGAGGCGCATGTCTTTCTGCAGTTGTGTGGTGTTAAGTCTTCATTCCAATTTAATAATGCTCTTAGTCTATCCCAATAACTATCTCGAAAATTAGCATAAGTAAATTTTTTGCCCGTGTTTGGATTAGTTAAAAAATATGTATTATTTTCATTATATATTTTTTCATATATATTTATTAATCCGTTGTGAATTGGTACTCGTCTTACTCCAGCTTCTGTTTTAGATTTTCTAATATAGAATATTTTATTTTTTATATCTATATCTTCGGTTTTTAAATCTAAAAATTCTGATATTCTACATCCATTGAAACATAGCATATAAATTATTTGTGCTGTCAAAAGTGTATCTTTGTTTTTCTCTGTTGATAGAATATTTTGTATTTGTTTTAGTTCTGCTTCTTTTAAAATTAATGTTTCTCCTCTTTTTGGTGATTTTCCTAATTCTAAAAGTTCTGCATAATTCTTATTTGTTATATCGTTTTTTATTGCATATTTATATAACTGTGATAAACTGTTTTTTACTTTCCTTAATGTATTATAATTTTTACCTTCTTTTTTTAAATCGTTTATCATTGTTTGTAAATCATCAAAAGTTATATTTACAAATACATTATATTTTATATTGTCTGTTATTTTGTCAAATGCGAATTTATAACCTTTTTTGGTGCTGTCTGACAAATTCGAGTTTTCTTTGGTTTCTTGCCACTTGTCCCATAATTCATTAAATTTAATTTTATTAAATTCAATATTTATATGTTCTTTGTTTGCGTTGTACTTGTCTAATGCTTCTTGTGCTTCTTTTTTAGTTTCATAATATCCGAGTAATTTTTTCTTTTCGTGTTTTTTGCCTTGTGAATCGTGCCATGTTCGTTCTGTAATTCTGACAAAAAAAGGCTTTCTTAGTTCTCTATTTTTTACTTTGCTAATAGTTCCCGTTCCTTGTGCTCGTCTCATTTTGCTCCTTTCTTGATAATAAGAAGATATTTATATTATATACTTTTTGTGTGTCTCCAGCAATCTTTTTAATAGTAATATTTTTATAGTTAAAATGCCACAAAAATTTATTAAAAATACATATAAAAAGGGCTTTTAGTATGCTTTTTATTATACAAATTGTTGTTTTTTTGTGCACTTTTTTCAATTTGTGGCTGGAGCTCTCCAGTTTTTTTTATTGGTATATTTATCCATAAAAAAATTTCTATTTAATTGAGCCGAATTTTTCCATTTTTTCTTTTCTAACAATCATATTATTTATGTATTTAAAAAATAAGGAGGTCTTTTTAATGACAAAATACAAGGTAAATTTAGAAAATGTTGATGTTTTAACAGTTATAAAAAAACATAGTAAAAGAGGTAATTCTTACTTAGTTTTAGTTTCTGAATATAATGATCAAATTATTAATTTTTATTTTCCTGATTTTGACAGTGATTTAGATTTAGAAACGCTTAAAGGTATACATACTTTAACTGTTGAAATTACTGTTAGTAAAATATCGAGTGTAAAAGTTTTAAATGTTAGATAGTACAGAAATTACAGAAACTGAAACCACTGTTAATTATACAGAGCATTTAGAAACATTAACTAATCAAGTTGAATATTTAACAAAAACTAATCAATCAATATTAATATCAATAAATTTTATTATTGCTGTTTGTGTTGGTGTCGGTGTTTGTTTTATATTAAATAAATTTTTGAAAATTTTTTTATAAGTAAGGAGGTAAAGGGATTATGGAAATAACTGCAGAATTAGTAAAACCAATAACAGACGCGATCAACTCTGGTTTAACTGTTTTAGTGCCTGTTGGTTTAGGAGTAATGGCTACTTTTATCGGTATTGGTCTTATTCCTCGTGTAATTTATAAATTCTTATAATTTTCATATTGAAAGTTTTGAAGGTTGGAGGGATAAATATAATTCCGAAAAAAGCAAAACGGGCTCCTTCAGAGCCGTTGCTTTTCGGGATATATCCCCTCCATTTTTTTATTTTTAGAGAGGAGGGTTTTTATGGAATTAAAAGAAAATAATATTAATTATATATTTTTTTTGATTGGTTTGTTAGTTGGCTTTTTTATGTGTTTTATGTCTGTTCGCTTTGCTTCTGCTTCTGAATTAGATACTAATTTTTTAATTTCTTCTTTTCCTTCTGATTGTGGGGAAAATAACATGGTTTTATATGATAGTAAAACTGATAATTATACATTAATTTCATATGATAGCGGTAAACCTGTTATATCTGATAATTCTATTGATTTAACTAATTGTTCGAGTGTCGGTGGTTTTTATGCGTGGGATAAAACTTATAATATGTGGGTTGCTTATGATTATGAAATTAAAAAAGTATATACAATTAATGAAAATCAAACTTTAATTTATAGTAATAAAAATTTATATGATAAAAAGGGGAATTGCATATTTTATAAAACATCTAAAATTATAAATAATAAAGTATTTTTTAGTATTAATACAGTATTAACTCAAAAAATACATTCTACTATAAAAGTTTTAGTTTGTGTTGGTCTTGTTGCATTTTGCGCGTTTTTGGGAATTGGATTAATTCCAAAAATAATTTACAAATTTTTATAAATGAGGTGATTATATGAAAAAATTTTTAATTGCCTTATTTACTTTTTTATTAGTTTTTTTAATGTGTCCTCAAACTGTTTTGGCTTCATCTCAAAAAACATATGATAATCTTGCTGATTTATCTACTGATACTGATAAAAAAGATTACTTTGTATGGCATGATAAAACTGATGATCATATTTATATTTTATTTTATTCTAATGTTTTTAATATTAGTAATGATTATCATGGTGATAATCATATGTATGATTATTATGGTATTGGATTTATTACAGATGATCTCATAAACTTTACTAAAACAGAGGCTGTATGGGATAAATATAATAATACATATCATACAGATAGTTCTAATATAGAGTTTATATATTCTACAAAAGATATTAAAAATAGTTCTACTGATAAAACTTTTTTAATTGCTGGTTATCAATCCTCTTATAAGCCCTCTGATAATAATAAAAAAGATGATACTGAAGAGGATAATTCGGGTTTATTGTCTAATCTTTGGGGGACTGTAAAAGATATATTTAAATCTATTGGCGAGGGTGTTAGTAATATTTTAAATGGTATTTCTAACTTATGGTTAAATCTTAAAACAGCTCTTTCGGGTTGGTTTAATGATGTTATTGAGAATATAAAAAATATTCCCTCTGCTTTGGCTGATTGGTTTAATAAAATTATAGATCATATTAAAAATATCCCCTCTCTATTGTCTGATTTATGGGATACAATAAAGGGCATACCTGATTTAATTATTAGTGGTTTAAAGTCTTTAATATTACCTGATAAGGATTATTTTTCTAATAAAAAATTACAAATAGAAAATTCATTTTCGAGGTTGTTGGGCTTTGATGTCTCAAGTGTTTCTGAATTTTTTGATAGTTCAAATGTTGTTAGTACAAATTTAGAAGCTAAAGAGCATGATTATTCTATTCATGGTGTTGGTACAGTTAAATTAAAAGCTTTTGATAATAAATTTTTAATAGAGGGTGTTAATAAATTTAAACCTTTTATTCGTGGTTTTGTCGTTTTAATGTTAGTGTTTTTTCATCTTAATAATATATTAAATTTAATTGGGCAAGCTTCTTTAACTTCTGCAGCTGGTACGCTTTCTCAATCTTCAAATAGTAAAGGGGGTAAAAAGGGATCATGATAATTGAGTTTTTATTAAATATTGTTATAGGTTTTTTAACTACTGCTATTGACGGTGTGGGTTCTGTTATTACACTCCCATTAAACTTAATAACTGTTTTAAATACCATTTGGGGTTATGGTTGTTTTATTTTAGGTTCTGATTTGTTTATTATTTGTATGAGTTGTATTTTCTTTTGGTTTAGCCTTCGTCTTGCTGTTGGCTTAGTTGTGTTTATTTGGCATTTAATACCATTTTGTTAGGAGGTTATTTATGTTTTATATTATATTTTTTATATTAATTATTTTATTATATTTAACTATTGATACAGTTATTTATTTTAAAAGAGGTGGTTTAGAAGAATTTAAAAAGCATATGAAAAAGGAGGATTAATAAATGTTATATGTTATATTGTATTTTATAATTACTTTTCCAATCATTTTTTATTTATGGAATTATGACAAAATGAAAAATAAAGATAAAATACATATTTACGGAATTTTTGGGTATTTTGGTTTGCCTGGACAAGGAAAAACTATTTCTATGACAAGACAATTAAATGAGTATAGAAAAAAATATGGGGATAAAATTTATATAATGACGAATTACAATTATTTAGATCAAGATTTTGAATTTACAGATTGGAAGCAATTATTAAAAGAATATGATAAACCTCTTATAGTTGCATGGGATGAAATACAAAATGTTTTTGCCTCAAGAAATTTTAAAGACTTCCCGATCCAATTATTAACATTATTAACTCAAGTGCGTAAAAATAATGGTATACAAATTTTATATACTTCACAGCGTTGGCATTTTGTTGATAAAAATTTTAGATCATTATCTTTTGGCTGTTATGATTGCCGAACAATAATGGGACGTTTTACAGTTGCTTCATTATTTGATCCCGAAGATTATGATCAAAAATGTGGTACATTAGAAGTTGAAAAAAAACAAAAAATACATGCCAAAATTAGAAAATGTTTTATTCAAACAAAAAAAGAAAGAGAGGCTTTTGATAGTTACAAAATGCTTTTAACAGCAAAATCAAAAGAATATATGAATAGAGAAGAATTAGCAAAACTTAAAGACGGTGTTATTTAATTATTCGAGATATGGATTTTATCCATATCTTTTTTTATATCATCTTATAGATATATTTATTTTTATTGTATCACCTTATTGATATAATTAAAAAATTTTAATTATATCACCTTGCTGGTATAATTAATTTTTTTTTATTATATCACCTTATTGGTACAATTCTTTTTTTTTAATTATATCACCATGTTGATATAATTAAAGTTTTGTTACTTTTCCAAAAGTAACTTACGGGGGTTTGTCAAAACCCTAGTAAGTAGGGTAAAACCCTATAAAATAGAATTATTACAAATATTTATATTACATACTATTTATATAAAAATAAAGGAGGAATGATATAAAATGAAAGAAAATGTTAAAAATTTTTGTGGTGCAAGATTAGACAAAATAAAAAGTAT
Organism: uncultured Oscillospiraceae bacterium; assembly: GCA_934526065.1. Taxonomy (GTDB): domain Bacteria; phylum Bacillota; class Clostridia; order Oscillospirales; family Ruminococcaceae; genus RGIG3102. Next base: position 170,785 of record CAKSZX010000001.1, on the reverse strand, counting down.
TGGGGCTATGATTGGTAAAGAAAAACATGATTTAAGGGATCATACTTTACAATTTGGAGATAATGTCAATTTAGATTTATCAAAAAATAATACCATTTTAAAATTAAATGGTTATAAAGATAATTTAGTTAATACATATAATTTTTATTTATCTAAATGTAAAAGGGTTAGAAAAGATCATATAAAATGTTTGGAATATATTTTTTATAGATCTGATTGTTTTGATAAACAGTGTGAATATGAAAAATATAAAGAATGTACTATTAACTTTATAAAAAAATATTTTAAAAATTGTCCTGTTTGCGTTATTGAGCATAATGATGAAGGTGTTCAACATTTTCATGTATTTGTTATACCAGTTAAAGAAATTGACGGCGAATTTAAATTTTGTGGTTCTGATTTTTGCGGTAAGAAAAAATTATTATCTGAATTACAAACTCATTATGCTGAAGCATGCGCTGAATGTGGTTTAGTGCGTGGCAAAGAAAAATCATTAGATAAACATATTAGTATACAAAATTTTTATGCAGAGCAGAATGATAAATTAATAAATCAATATGAAAAAGATTTAGATTATAACAAACAATTATTAGATGATGTAAGAGAAAAAAATAATAAATTAGAAACTATTAATAATAGTTTAGATGATGAAATTGAAAAATATAAAAATGTTAATTATGCTGAAATTAATGATAAGTATAAAAATGCAATCATTCAATATAAAGCTGGATTAGAAGAAACTTTAGAAAATGATGACGGTACAGAGTTTTATGAAGCGATAAAGCAATGCTTAGAATTTTTAAAAAATATATTATTACAATTTAATTTAATACGTGAAAGAGATATGCATAAAGAAAAATAAAACTTTTCTTACAAAATGTTTTATATCTATCATATTAATAGTGTAACTATATTATCGTTATATTTGTTTAACTACTTAATTCCCTTAATTTAGCCCTCGGCGCAAGAGGGCTTTATTAAAACTTTAAGAGTGTCAAAAATAACTCTGACGGGAATATAAATATTTAACAAAATTAAAATGTATGTAAAATGTGAGGTGCTGAAAATGGGAATTTTTAAAGATATTTATGATGATATTTTAAATGATAATGATATTTTATTTAGTGGTAATTATGAATATAATAAAAAAATTGATAAACAAATTTTTGATATTGATATTGAGGATATATGCAATTCATATGATAAAATTGATTTATCTGATTTAGAAATAGAATTTTATAATTCTATATATAATAATTTTAATGATGATGTATTTTATTATCTAATGATTTCCGATCATGATCATTTTCATAACTTTAAATGTAAAAACAAATATGAATTTTTTAAAACTGTATCTTGTTTTAAAAATAAAAATTATAACTTATTTTTTAAGCCTGCTGAATTTGTTGGTTGGTGTAATGATGATAATGTTTTATATTTAAATTGTTTTTTTGTTGACATAGATCATATTGAGGGTTATGAGGATTATGATTTTACAAAATGTTCTACTGATGAAATAAAACAATTTTTAAAAGATAAATATATTTTAGATAATTCTGAATTACCTAATTTTTGTGTTGCGAGTGGGCATGGTCTACATCTATATTATTTAATAAATCAATTAAATTTTAATGATTTTAGTAATTATGAATTAAAAACAAAATATTTAAATTCTATGATATATTTTTTTAAATCTGATGCTGCTTGTACTAATATTTCACGTCATTTGCGTTGTGCTTGTTCTCATAATGTCAAAAATATTAATGACATAAGGACTACAAAATTATATAAATTAAATGATATTGATAATAAAGATATTCACAGATTAGACTTTTTTTAAATTCTCAATCTATTGTTGATGAATATATAAAAAATAATCGTTCTGAAACTGCTAAAAAAGCTGTTGAAACTCGTAAAAAAAATAAATCTAATATATCTATTGATGATAATTTGAATACTAAATTTAGCGTTAATAAGCCTAAAAAAGAAAAGAAAGATAATATTATATATGAAAATATAGATTTTAATTTATCTTATATAACATTAGAAAAAGATCCTAAATGGCGTTATAAAAATATTGTATATGATTTACATAATTATTTTGTCCGCCGTGGTGGTAATATTTTTGGTTATAGACATAAATTTGCTTTTATTAATTCTGTATATTTAAAAAAAATGTTATTAACTGAAAATGATTGTATAGAATATTTAAAAAAATATTTTACCGATTCATTTTATGATGAATTAACTATTATTGTTGAAGATGTTTATAATCATGATTATAAATTAATGCGTAATACTAAGATCGCGAGTTGGTTAGATTTTACCGAAATTGATATTAATAATTCTTATGCTTATTATACTGAAGAAAAAGTTAAAGAACAAATTAAATTAAATACAATAAAACAAAATCAAAAAAAAGCTGATAAAAGAGGTTTTAAAGATAATAAACAATTACAAATTGATATTATTAAAAATAATCTCGAATTAAGCCGAGCTGAATTATCTAATATTTTGGGTTGTTCTCTTTCTACTATTAGCCGTATTAAAAGGGAATTAAAAAATGTTTCTTAGTGTGTCTCTAATATGTCTCTAATGTGTCTATATGGTCTATATTATATAATTTTATAAAATTTAGCATTAAAAAAACCCCGAAAATTCGGGGTTTTCTTAAAATCAATTTTCTTCTTATTATCTCTTTGAGAACTGTGGAGCACGACGAGCAGCTTTCAAGCCGTACTTCTTTCTTTCCTTCATTCTTGGGTCTCTTGTCAAGAAACCTGCTTTTTTAAGCTGAGGACGAAGGTTTTCGTCATACTGGAGCAAAGCTCTTGAAAGACCGTGTCTGATAGCGCCGGCCTGACCTGAAACACCGCCGCCTGTTACGTTAACAACGATGTCGAACTTGTCCTGTGTGCCTGTAAGTGTAACCGGCTGACGAACGATAAGCTTCAATGTTTCAAGACCGAAGTAATCGTCAATGTCTCTGCCGTTGATTGTGATTTTGCCGTCACCGCTGTAAACTCTAACTCTTGCAACGGAAGATTTACGACGGCCTGTGCCGTAAAAATATGCTTTTGTTTCGTACATTATTTTATCCCTCCGTAAAATTAAAGTTCAACTGTCTCAGGTTTCTGAGCCCGGTTGTTGTGAGCAGCGCCCTTGTATGTTCTAAGTCTTGTCAAAGCCTTGTCACCGAGCTTGTTGTTTGGCAACATACCCTTAACAGCCAATTCCATAGCCTTGTCTGACTTTGTAGCCATCAAAGTTTTGTAATTAACGCTCTTCAAACCGCCGATCCAGCCTGTGTGGTGGTGGTAGAATTTCTGTTCCAATTTCTTACCTGTGAGAACAGCTTTGTCACAGTTGATGATAACAACGTGGTCGCCGCAGTCAACATTAGGTGTGTAAGTTACTTTGTTTTTACCTCTGAGAAGGTTAGCGGCAACAACGGCAACACGGCCAAGCGGTTTGCCGGCAGCGTCAATAACATACCATTTGCGTTCTACTGTCTCAGGTTTTAAAAGTGTAGTACTCATAATTTCCTCCTGATAAATTTTATCTCAATATTTTACAAAATTAAAGGCACTTTCAAAGTGCTTAAACAATATATCATTTATCCCGGCAAAAGTCAATGATTTTTCGCAAAAATTTTAATCAAATTTTGATTATCTCTTGTTTTCTCTTGTTTTCATATGTTTTTCTCTTATTTTCTCAATTTGCAATTTTAAATTGCTGTAAAAACCTCTTGTTTTATCGGTGCAAATGTCTTATACTTTATAATAATTAACCTAAAACAATGTAAAGAGGTATGTTTATGCCACGGTATTTTCAACGCCTTTGCGGCCTTGTTCGCAAGGGCATAACACAATACAATATGATACAGGACGGAGATAAGATAGCCATAGGCGTTTCCGGCGGCAAGGACAGCGTTATGCTCACCCTTGCCCTTGCGCAACTGCGCAAGTATATGGATGTTAAATTTGACATTGTAGCCGTAACCTTGGATTGCCAATTTTCCGGCAAGGAAACGGACTATTCGGTTCTTGAAAAACTTTTTGCCGATCGGGGGGTTGAGTACATCATAAAGCGCACGGATATAGGCTCGATTATATTTGATGTGCGCAAGGAAGAAAACCCTTGTTCCCTCTGCGCTCGCATGCGCCGTGGGGCATTACACGACCTGACAAAGGAGTTGGGCTGTAATAAAATCGCCTTGGGGCATCATCTTGACGATGCAATAGAAACATTTTATATGAACCTTTGGAACGAGGGCAGAATAGGTACATTCTCCCCTGTCACATATCTTTCAAGAAAAGATATTACAATGTTAAGGCCGATGTGCCTTGCCTGGGAAAGTGATGTAATAAATGCGATGCGAGAAACCAAAGCACCGATTGTTAAATCAACCTGCCCTATGGACGGGGTTACAAACAGGCAAAATATGAAGAATTTTGTATCCGAAAGATGTAAAACCGACCCTTCTTTCAGACAAAAGAGCCTTAATGCCTTCCAGAAAAAAGATTTGGACGGATGGGGCATTAAAAACACAAACCGGCGCAATAAAGGATAAATTAACATGGAACTTACAGAAAAGCACTGCTGGGCAGAGATAGACATAAACGCCCTTAAACATAACTACAATTTAATAAAGGACACATTCGACAGACCCTTTTACACCGTGATAAAGGCTGACGCTTACGGCCACGGTGCAAAATATGTGGCTAAGATTTACAGCGAATTAGGTTGTTTCGGCTTTTGTGTGTCATCTTTCGGCGAGGCTATGGAACTGCGTAAAAGCGGCATAACGAAACCGATTTTGATTTTAGGGTACACAGAGCCTACAAAGGCTCACGAGCTTTTTAAAAACAATTTAACCCAAACGGTTTTCAGCCTTGAATACGCCACAAAACTGAACGACAACGCCCTGTACCCCATCGACTGCCACATAAAGATAGATACCGGCATGGGCAGGCTGGGTTTTGATATGGTAAATGACAAAGAGCAGGCAGTTGCAGATATGAAGTCTTTAAGAAACTTGCCTAACCTGCGCTTTACAGGTTTGTTTACCCATTTTGCCGTGGCAGACAGCGTTGACGAAGAAAGCCTTATATACACCCAAAGGCGGCTTGATTTGTACGCCGAGGCTAAAACAGCCCTTGAAAACCGGGGTTTTAACATAAAATACTTTCACGGACAAAATTCCGCAGGAATTGCAAGAAAATTAGACGCAGGTTTTAACCTTATGCGCGCAGGTATAGTTTTGTACGGTCGGCAACCGTCAGACCGGGTGATTTTGCCTGAAATTAAACCTGCCATGAAGTTAAAAACCGTTGTGACCCATGTTAAAACCATAAAGGACGGTGCAAAGGTAGGTTATGGTATAAAATATACAGCCCAAGGGGAAAGAAAAATTGCCACTGCCGCCGCAGGATATGCCGACGGCATACCGAGACTTTTGACTGCGGCAGGCCATAATGTTGAAATAAACGGCAGGCTGTATCCGATTATAGGCAATATATGTATGGATCAATTTATGATTGACATTACCGGTGCCGATGTTAAAGCCGGGGACGAAATAACGATTTTCGGCGGCGACGGCGAAATATCTTACACGGAAACAGCCAAAAAAATTATGACCATTCCCCATGAACTTATGTGTGCCGTTGCAAAGCGTGTGCCGAAAGTTTACACGGATAACGGCAAAATCACATATATTCGGTACGGAATATAAACAACCGGCAAATATCAAATATATTTATATAACAAAAAGAAGAAAGTTCAATCGAACTTTCTTCTTTTTTATTTGAGTTATTTAATCAATACTGACCTAAATCCGGCATAAAGTCCGGAGCTGTCGGACAGATGTAACCGTCCGGGCAGTCCTTGTGGTATTCTGCCTTGGCTTTCTCAATAATTTCAGGATTTTCAATGCACTTCAAAGCAGTGAGAGCCATTACTTTGGCGGCTGTAATTACGCCTTTGTGGCAATAGCTTGTTGCGCCTTGACCTGTCATCTGCCATGAGTGACCCGGTGTACCGATTACAACTGTGGCAACATGACACTGAGCAGTAGGTGCACAGTAGCTTACATCGCCTACATCCGTTGAGCCCGGGCTGTGGAAGTCAGGATTATGTACATATGGGGCAATCGTATCGTCAATGTCAATCTTTTCGTAGTGTTCAACATCAACCCCTGTCTTTTTGCTTATGTCAGCCTTGGCATTTGCCATATCTTCCCGAGGAATTGTCCGTGCGTAGGCCTTGGCAAGTTTCTTTTCATCTTCGGTGTATTCCGGCAAACCGACTTCCTTAAAGCTGTCCGCCATTACCTGTGACAAAACCTTGTTTGGCACATAGTCCGCAAGGCCGTCCATGTGAATAATTTCCACGGTTGTGCCGGTAATCATTGCGGCACCTTTTGCTATGTTATCAACTCTTTCCAAAATTTCAAGAGCCTGTTTTACCTTAGGTGCACGAACAAAATAGTATGTGCAAGCATAGCTTTGTACAACATTCGGTGCTGTTCCGCCTGCATCAAGATATGAATAATGCACTCTTGCCTCAGGGATTATGTGTTCACGGAGATAGTTTACACCCACATTCATAATTTCGCAGGCGTCAAGGGCGCTTCTGCCAAGGTAAGGCACAGCAGCCGCATGGCTCCGCACGCCGTGGAACTTGTACTTAACGCTTATGCAGGCAAGGGAGCTTACACCTACAACTTCGTTTGAGCTACCCGGGTGCCATGTGATACAGATGTCCATATCGTTAAAGTAGCCGTCACGAGCCATGAACACCTTGCCGCTGCCGTTTTCTTCAGCAGGGCAACCGAAGAAATAAATCTGTGCGTCAACACCGTTTTCTTCGCAGTATTTTTTAAGGCCGATAGAAGCCGCCAAAGCCCCGGAGCCTAAGCTGTTGTGTCCGCAGCCGTGACCCGGATCCCCTTCGGTGTGGCCGTCGCTGGCCTGCTTAACCGCAACGCCGCACTTTTGATTTAAAGCGTCAAGGGCGTCATATTCTGCCAAAAAGCCGATTTTAGGTCCCTTTGTACCCCATTTGCTGTAAAATGCGGTAGGTATACCTGCGATACCCGCCTTGCTTTCAAAGCCGAATTTTTCCGCTACTCTCATAAGAGCCGCAGCGGACTTGGTTTCCTGAAAATAGACCTCGGCATATTCCCATACTTCGTCGTTTACGGCGGATATAATATCCTCTATTCCGTCAATGGCGCCGAATAATTTTTTGTAATCTGACATAATTACCTCCCGGCATATAGCCTGTAATTTTGAAACGGCATTTCACGCCGTTTTATAAATATCTTTGATTGTTACAAGTATATACCTCTTTTACCTATATATCAAGTGTAATTATGTATAATTATAAATCTTATTTCTTTTCTTTCATTGCTCTTTTGCACATATATTTGTACTTTGTGGCAAGGCCGCCCCTTAAATGTCGCTCGCTTTTGTTTTTATCCAGTACTTTTTGCACCCGGGCATACAGTTCGGCGTTTTCGCTTTTCAATCTCACAGTTAAATCTTTGTGAGCCGTGCTTTTCGATATGCCGAAAATCTTTGCCGCCTGCCTTACCGTCGCCCCGGTTTCCGCCACATATCTGCCCACAGCCTGCCGCCTTGCTACCCCTAAATCAATAAACAGATTATCCATAACTCACCCACATCACCTTCGGCTTCTGCCTTTTTTAAATAGATATGAGCTTGTCGCAGGCTTTATTACATAAAAAATACACCCGGTTTAAAACCGAGTGTAAAATTTATCATCCGTAAACATACACATTTACCGTTATTCTGCCGTTAAGCAGGCTTTCGGTGTATGTTTCGTAGAAAAGATCAATGTTATTTGGATTTTCCATAAGGCTTGAACCGGTGTCCGTGGCTATTGCCCAGCCGTAGACAAACTTCCCGTCAGGGCTGGCAATATACATTTTTGTGCCGTAAGGTATAAGATTTGGATTTACGGCAACTGTGCCGTAGTAAAGCCCCAGTCTTGATGCACCTTTGCCGGATTTTGCCGAATATCCCGTTGCGGACATGGTGTACATTCTTGAATATCCACCCGGAACACCCCGGCTGCCGCTTTCGCCGTTAGGGCCGGTTAAATCAGACACCGGCGCACCGGCACCGTAAACAAGCACCTCTGCGTTCGTGGGTTTTTCAAGAACCTCAATCTTGCTGACAAGGGCGTACTCCTGCTCTCCGTCAACATACCTTTCACGGTATGTCACAAGATTGGTGCCGTTTTTGCCATCCTGCATGGTGTAGCTTTTATTTTTTCTCCTATATAACAAACTGCTTTTGCGATAAACCGTTTCGTATGGTATGGTTTCTTCATAAGATGTATCACGGTATTCCACACGGTAAACTCTTATGGAGTCTCCTTCCTTTACAATCCGGTCAAGACTTGGATCGGTAAAATCGTGTTCCCCCAAAGTGACTCCTGCTGCCGCAAGGCAATCTTCCACTGTGCCCTCAACAATTCTTGCTTCTACGGTTTCTCCGTCTGCCGTAACAGGCACGGTAAAACTTCGTCTGACCGTAATATCCCTAAAATTGTCCGCCATATCGGTGGCGTATACCTTGTCGCCATCCTCTACGCTGACATTTGCAAGCCGCAACAACTTATCACGGTCGTCAAATGTGGTGAGGATAACCCGGCTTTCGCCGTCTGCCGATACTCGAACGATATTTACGAGGAAGAACAAAGCAGTCGCAGAAGCTGTTAAAAGTGCAAAATATCCCAGAGAGAACAAAATTCTCATCTTTGCGCCTTTCAGCCGCTGCCAAAAGTTCTGTTTTTCTTTTCGCATATAATCTCCTTTTTATTAAATGTATGCCCGCATTTTGATTTTCCTATAACAGGATTTTGGTCAAAATCGGTTCTCGGTAAACAAAAATTCCGCCTGCCCCTTGGGGCAAAATACTTTATTTTCCAAAACGGAATCGTAATATTATAACATTTAATTTTTTTCATGTCAAAAAATCGGCAATTTTGTAACAGAAAACAAGGATATTCCCTAAATTTTTGCAATATTTTTATATCCGGTTTTCTGTCCCACGCCATATCGGCGAAACAAATTGCACCGGAATATGTAAAATTCGGCGATAAATTTTCGGTGAATTTCACACGGTTTTTCACTCTTTTTCGTTGACAAATCGGTCTGTCTTTGTTAGAATAATAGCATTTAAAAGGGAGTAGCTGACACCGCAAGGCGTACGCAGACTGCGTCATCCCGGTGGCGACACCCGCACTGCGTTTAAAAAGCAAGACTTTTACTGTAAAGGCTGTAAGCGTCTTGCTTATTTTTATGCTAAATTCAGAGAGGTTAAATATGAAAACTATTGTTATCACACTGTTTATTTTAACTTATGTCATAATGCTTACCCTGCCGAAATACCGCCAATATGCGGCGGCCGCCGTAGCGGTTGTAATGGTAATTTTAGGGGTTGTCTCCCCATTGGAAGCCGTAAACGCCATTGACTGGAATGTAATTATGATGCTTGCCGGCACAATGGGCACCGTTTATTTGTGTATAGAATCAAAAATGCCTGCCATGGTGCGGGATATGCTGGTAAACAAACTTAAAAGCGTAAAATTGATTTTTGTTGCATTGGCTTTGTTTTCCGGTTTAGTTTCCGCCTTTATAGACAATGTTGCCACTGTGCTTATGGTGGCGCCGATCGCCTTGGCAATAGCCAAAAAATTTAATGTTTCCCCTGTAAATACGGTGCTTACCGTGGCGGTTTCATCAAACCTGCAAGGTGCTGCCACATTGGTGGGGGATACGACCAGTATTTTGCTCGCCGGTTATGCAGGTATGGACTTTATGGACTTTTTTGTTACCGACGGTAAGCCGGGTATGTTTTGGGTTGTGCAGGCCGGCGCAGTTGCAACAATACCGATTTTGTTTTGGATTTTCAGAAAAGAAAAGAACCGTATTGAAACCACCGAGATAACAAAAGTAACCGACTTTATGCCAACCTACGCACTGCTGGCAACGGTTATATCCCTTGTAATTGCATCATTTATACCGAATAAACCGGCTTTGACAAACGGATTGATATGTGTGTTTTTCTTTATTGCCGTTTTGAGATATGAAGTAGGCAGAGACGAACCTGTTGCCACAGGCCATGACGCTGTTTTGGCTATTGATTTTGATACACTTTTGCTTTTATCGGGTTTGTTTGTGATTATTCAGGCTGTTACAAATGTAGGTTTAATAAACGATATAAGCAATGCGTTTGTTAACATGGCAGGCGATAATCTATTTAAGATATACACGATTTTGGTTTGGTTCTCTGTGTTGGTTTCTGCATTTATTGACAACATTCCCTATGTTGCCACAATGCTGCCGGTTGTAAGCGGAATTTCCGCCCAGCTGGGTCTTGAACCTACATTGCTTTACTTCGGCCTTTTGGCAGGGGCTACCCTTGGGGGCAACATAACCCCGGTAGGCGCCAGCGCAAACATAGCCGCAGGGGGCATATTGAAAAAAGAGGGTTACGAAATTTCCGCCGGTCAATTTATGCGCATCGGCGTGCCATTTACCCTTGTTGCGGTTGTCGCAGGCTATGTGCTTATTTGGCTGATTTACGCATAAAATAATTAAACATATAATTTTCGGGCGTTATGTAAAAATAACTCCCGAATTTTTGTGTACTATTTTTTCAAATGTTAATATAAATTTCACACATTTTTTTGTGTATATGTTATCATATAATTACAAAAGCAATAGTTTCATTTTTCACTTACGGTAAATGCCTATGAAGAAAAGAATTATACTGTTATTTACATTATCATTATTTTTATTTACCGCTTTGACTGTGTTTGCTGTAAACACAAAGAGCGATGCCACATTAACTATGAATTTACGGTACGGCAACGGTGATACAGCGGTTATTCCCCTTGTTTTAAAAGAAAATTCTTCGGATAAACAAAATTCCGATGTTGTCGGCAAAACCTATGTGGGATTTATTCCCGGCAGTATCAGTCAAGGCAGTATATGCAAAAACGGCCCCGACGATACCGGTTTTGCAGAGGTTACCTTAACCGTAAATTACACGGGTGACAAAACCGAGTACCCGTATAAATACAAAATTAAATCGGTAGAGGGGTCATATAAAATAATAAATGACACTGTCACGGATTTTTCTGCAGATTTACGCATTTTCAGCCGGGGCTGGCTTGGAGATGAAGGCGTTTTATCTGCCCGGGAAAAAACGATAAAAAGCATACCCATGGAATTTGAAGAAACCGTGGAATTTACGGATTTTATGTCCCAAGACCTTTTATTTTCACAAACTATGGGTGCCGAAATATTTTTTGAATTCACCGTAAATGACCAGCCGGTTAAAGGAGGTTTTAATGTATGTATATGAGCGACAAAAGGGATAAAATAAAATTTGGTCTGTTCTGCTTAACGGCCGCAATAAGCATTATCACTCTTATTATTTATATTGTATATATAAGCAAAGTTCCGCCCTACACATCGGATTATGACAGCTTTTACTTTTCGGTACTGTCCTGTTACAGCCTGTGGCCTTTGGGTACATTTTGCGCCGCTTATGCGGTTACATACCTGTTAAAGCCCACCGTTAGCTTTGGGGGCAAAAATATTTTGCTGATTTTGTCATTAGGTATTTTTGTTGCATACGCAATATGCGTAATATTGTTTATTATAAGCAATTTCACCTCGATACGAACATTTGCAAACGATATAATGGGCAACTATTTTATACGCACCCACCTGCAATTTAATGCCAAAACATACGCAATGTTTTTGGGATTTATAACCGGCATGGTTGCGAATTCTAAATAATCAAACACAAACACACCATCTCAATTATTGGGGTGGTGTGTTATTTTAAATATTTTGTCATTTACCGGCGTAACGGTGCCTCTTGATTAAACACTTTTGCCAATATGATTAAAACAAAATCAAGGGTAAGAGCTGAAAATATACAGTAAGCCGCCTCTGATTTTATTATACACATCAAAAATAAAATAATAAAGGTATCACATTCGTAAATTTTTTCAATAGTTTTAAGGAAAATTACATAAATCACAGTAAAGAAATCATAAAAGTGAGAATAAAATACTTATCGTCACATTCTATCAAAAAATTAGAATTATATTTTTCAAGTATTCTTTTAATATTAGCTATTCCGTACCCGTGGGTTAAATCGTCATCTTCTTTTACTACGGATTTATTAACTATTTTAACCTTTTTATCAACGGTATTTCTTATAGCGCATAAAAACATTTCATCCTCATAGCTCATAAATATTTGAACAAATTTCTGTTTTGCCTTATCTGCGGCCGATATTGCATTATCTATTGCATTGGCAAGAATAATACCTATATCTTGGCTGTCAATAGGCAAATCTTTTAAGTACTGCAAATTAAATTCCATTCCTATGCCAAGTTCCATAGCCTTGGCATATTTTTGATTTAACACAGCATCTATTATCGTATTTTGTGTTGTAACCACTGTTCTTATTCTATTATTATTCCCCGTCATAGAATTTAAAGCCTCCTCCAATTCCGAATAATCATTTTTTTGCCGTATAATCCTAAGCATTTCAAGCCGATTATTATAATCATGCGTAAGTTGCCTTTGTTTTTTATAAGCCTGCTCCATAGATTGAAGAGAATTTTGCTGAACTTTCTGTTCTCTTTCTAAAACAGCCATTTCCCGTTTAATTTTATTACTCTTGCAAAATTCTGATATAATATATAACATCATCATGGACATTGAAAAAAGTGCAATGCAAATCAGAATATCCACATTGCTTAAATCATCTCCAAATATAGACTTATATAAAATAGCATAAATAACAGTATAATTTGTTATTTGGTATAATATACTAATAAACCATTCTTTTTTTGATATATACTTTACATTCAAATTACGCTCTATCCATTTTTTTATAATTATACTTAGAATATAAATTGATATATAACTTAATATTGAAGCTACACCAAACATTCTTATATCATTTTCTATTTGTTCTGCCGGTATGTTAAAAAGCGCAACAACGCCTATATAGACTATACTTTCCAATGTAGATGCTATAACTTCCCATATAAGTAAAATGGGTATAATGCTTATTCTTTTATAAATAATATAAAACAACAGAAATCTTGTCGAAAAAACAATAATAATTTTTTCAATATTCATTCCGCCTAAATATTTGCCAAGTAATATGTTGACTATAATATAGCTTATAAGATAATATATATTTTTTTCATATTCTCTTTTACTGCTTTTAAAAAATCCGGATATTATATTGTCATAGGCCAGAAAATCAAGATATTCAATGATAAATACAATTATGCTCTCTGCTATACTTTCCATCTTTTATCCCTCATTATTCGTATAAGTTTGTCTCTTGCCTCGTTCATATATCCTCGACCTATTTTAATTTCAACATCGTTGTCCATATATACTGCCGTGTTCGACATATTTTTTACATGGTTTCCGTTAATTAGGTAACTTTTCCCTATACGCACAAAATCGGTATCTAAAAACTGCGGATATATATCGTCAATATTTCCGCTAATACTGTCTTGTTCAATATGATTTACCGTATGTATATACACTTTTGGGTCTGCACCTTGAAAATATAATATATTGTCATATTCTACTTCGTATGGAATATTGTAATATGTGTATTCAAATACATTTCTCTTTAAGTTTAATTCATCTAACGCACTGTCAATATCTACATCAAAAACAGAATTCAAATTTGGTTTAAGAATATATCTAAATGCTTTAACATTATAACCCAATGACATATAGTCTTGATACTGGGAAATCAAAATCACTATCGTTCTGTTACTTACCCCATGAATTTGCTTTGCAATTTCCAAACCGTCGCTATCGCCTAATTCTACATCCAAAAATACTATATCAAAAGTTGTAAGTCCGGCTTTGACAAGTTCCCCTCCTGTGCTAAACAGCGATACTTTATATTTTATCTGTCTATTTTCTTTTTTATTAAAAAAATTTGATATTCGCTCTGATATTTCCTCAAGAGCGTTTTGTTCATCATCACACACAGCTATTTTTACCATAATACTACCTCCGATATATTTCAAAATACCATATACAGCAAAATAAGTCAAGAATTTATCTATACTATTGTAATTTTCCTTTAAATACATGTAAAATTCCCCAAAACTATTTACAGATAAAATAATTTTTGATACTATTTAGATGAATTGTAACCGGTTTGAATATTAAATTTTTAAGGAGAGATTGTCATAATGAAAATCAAAAGTAGCAATTTAGTATGTGTTGTTGTATTATTTTTCACACTATTTAACATTACAGCATGCTCGACAAATACCAATGATGCTGTTTTGGACAATAAAGATTTAAAACCACTGACACTCGGCCGGGGTTCAACTTTTAGCCAAGGCAACGAAAATGGCTATTATGAGCTTGTAAACTATGTTGACATAACCGGTGGATTTAACATTATGTACACCGATTACGCATCAAAATCAAAGGTCGTACTGTGTTCGTCATCATCATGTGAACATAATACCGAGGCATGCACCGGGTACATTGAGGGGGCACCTTTGCGTATATTTACTATCAATGATAAATTGATAATATTTAATTATAAACTCGTAGATAGTAACTATGTAAGATCCGTATTGTCTGCCGATTTAAACGGTGAAAACCGAAAAATTTTATACACCTTTGATCCAGCAGAAAGTGAAAGTAGTGAATTTTTCTTTGATGGAAAGTGCATTTATTTCATAATGAGCCGACCTGTACAAACGAAAGATGATTTATTATACCAACAGTTTCTTGTAAAATTAAATATAGAAAATGGAAGTCTAACAGATATTATAAATTTAAGCGAGAAATACGATAATGCCTATGTCAATATTTACGGTTCATGTGTAGATGAACTGGTTTTAAGTATAAATTCATCAGATACAAAATTGAAATCTATAAAAGTTGATGGCAGCAACGGAAAATATGTTGATGACATTTTAAATGCTGAAATAGCTGCAAAAGTTTTTTACGGTGAGAATGAATATATTGCTTCATACACAGATCATACATTTACAAGAAAAAACTTAATTTCCGGTAAAACAGCAGTTTTACCATGGCCAAATGATATTGAATTTAACTTCATTAACTCTACATTTGGCAATATTGTTGATGGTATTCCAATGTTTTCTTCACATGAATATTCAAGAGAAAATAACCGTGAAACACGACTTGAAAGAATGTTTTTAATAGATTTTGATAATGGTGAAATAAACGAACTCAATCTAAAATATACATTTGACGGCATGTCTAAACCGATTGTCATAGCTGCCGAAACTAAAAATCAATTCTTAGTAATGAATGGTATTGAAAATATTACACATTATTATCCGGCAAATGACAAAGGCTTAACGGAGGATATTGTTCCAACACCTCAATACGCCCTAATAGATAAATCAGACTTTTGGCAGGGTGTGCCAAATTATGAAAATATAGACTATATCGGATAAAGTTTAAAGGAGAAACACTATGGCTTTAACATTTTACGCAGGTAAAACCCCATCAACCAAAAAGGAGTTATATAAACTTGCTTGGATTGCGCTTATATATTCCCTTGTTTTCAACGCTCTTGTGGTTGCCAACCGGATCGGCGGTACTTTCGGCATATTTAAGCCGTTTTTGGGGGTAAAAATTTCTGTTTTATCAACAACCTTCATTTTTTCAGCTCTTATAATTCCGTTGACAATCGTGGCTATTATCTGTTTAATTGTGAAAAAATCCGCATTTAAAGAGGGCGCACCGGCTGAGGACAACGGCTTGATGTACGGTATTGTGTCTTGGCGGTTGACATTTGGAATGTTCAGATGTCTTGATGTGGTTTTAGGCACTATATCTTACAAGTTCGGCTTAAATATACTCAGAGCCGATAGGACCATTGAATACTCGTTTACATCTTTGTTGTTTGTTTTAGGGCTGATAGGCAATATTATTATCGCTTACGCCGAAGCAAAATATGTGAAAAGCCGTGATGTAATCGCCCCAAAAATCGAAAAAGAAATCACCCCTTTAGGTTAAATTCACAACACAAAATAAACCACCTGTGCAAAATGCACAGGTGGTTTTATATTGCCTATTTTATTTTATCAAAAGAATGTTGCCACAGGCTGCTCCGGGGCGGTTGCATCCTCCATAGAGATTACAGTTAAAACCGGACCGGGCTTTCTGTAAAGGCGGTGCTTTGTAATATTCAGCTTAGCGGTGATTGTTTTCCAACAGCCGTTGGCAAGGTTTTTTGCCTCCGGGGAAACCGCAACAACAGCGGAATACTGAATATCCGCCTCACAGCAGGTCATTATATGGCGGCCGATTGCAAATGCGTCGTCGGGCATTTTTTTATCTCTTGAAACAAGGCCTTTAAACTTTACGACTTTGCCGTTGTACTTCGGCATTTCTTCAACCATATCACGGTACCACAAGGCGTAGTCCTCGTCCTTGATTTCAATAACCGGTGCGTTTATATCAAAGGGCAGCGGGTCTTGAATATCGTCAAATTCAAAGTGACCGTCTGTGTATTCGTAGGTGATGTCTGCTCGTCTTGACGCCGCACGAACCACCTTGTGCATGAACATTTTGTCCATATCCGGAGTTACACGGTTAAAAGCAACCATTTCCGCATTTGTAAATTTATCCTGCATAAGCTGGCGCATATTTTGGTTGTACATTGTAAATGTTGTTGCATCCACAAAGCACATTTCCTGGTAGATAAGCCAGCTTTCCGGCATTGCGTTGAACAAAGTTTGTTCCATCCACATACCGTTGTATTCTATTATGGCTCTTTCGGCTTTGTATTTTTCCTGCAAAGCGGCAAGGTTTGCCTCTGTCAAATCCTCCTCGGATTCAATATTGCAGATATAAATATTTTTGCCGTAGAACCTTGAAGGGTCGTATTCTTCGATACCCTCTTCACAGGTTATAAGCAATGTTCTCTCGCCGTTATTAAAGCGCTTATCTTCAAGTGTTTCTTGGATAAACTTTGTCTTACCGCCTTCGAGAAAGCCTGTAAAGAGATAGACCGGAAAATCGTTTTCCATTACATATTTCCTTTCAAATTATTTTGCAAAGAGTGTCTTGATGGCATCCTGATTGATTTCTGTGCCGATTACGCACAGACGACCGATAACATCGGCAGGGCCACGACGGACATCAACTTCGCCCGGGATGTAGTCAAAGTGAATCCACTCGCCGCCGTCCTCGGCTTCAACAATACCCTTAGCACGCAAAATCATACCGTACTTTTCGTTATCGTCAAGAGCTTCAAGAGCTTTCTTGATATCTTCTTCTGTGTACTTGCTTGCTGTTTCAACGCCCCAGCTGCTGAAAATATCATCTGCATGGTGGTGACCCTCATGGCCGTGGTCATGGTGATGCTCGTGTTCATCGTGGTCGTGGTGGTGTTCGTGATCGTGACCGCATTCACATTCTTCATCGTGATCGTGATGATGTTCATGTTCCTCATGGCAGTGTTCATGCTTATACTGTTCGGCGTTTTCTGTTGTGATTTCAACACCTAACTTAGCCTCAGGGAGAACATCGTCTATTGTAGCCTTGATGTCGGAAATAATTCTATCAAAATCGGCAGGAGCACATTCAAATGTAAGTCTTTCGGCCTCGTGGTTAATCTGTACATTATCAATGCCGGCAATTTTCTCTATTGCCTTTGCCAACTTGCCTGCGCAGCGCGGGCAGTCGATTTCTGTAATAAGCATCTTGTGTGCGTTTGCAACAGGGATTTCTTCGCCCAATTTAGCCTCCGGCAAAACATCCTCGATAGTTGCCTTGATAGCCTCAACTATGCCGGCAAACTTGTCAGCGGCGCAATCAAATGTAAGTCTTTCTCTCTGATAATCAATTCTTACTTCGCTTATGCCGTCAATCTTTGACAAAGCCTTAACCAATTTGGCTGTGCAGTGTGGGCAGTCAATATCCTTAATAACAAAGATGTGTGAATTTTCACCCAACATAAAGTCGTCGTATTCTTCATCTTCGTCGTCGTGATGATGGTGATGTTCTTCCTCATGCTGTTTTGCGTCCCGGTCTGCCTTTTCTCTTGCAAGTTTTTCAAGCTCGGCCTGCAATGTGTTCTTGTGTTCCATTGTGTCAAGAATCTGCTTGCCTGACAACTTGTCCCAATCTGTTGTGATGATTGTGCAAGCCCGGTTATGTTCACGAACAAGGGCGATAACTTCGTCCAACTTAGCCTGTGACATACCCTGTGTGTGGCTTAAAACAACGCTGCTTGCGTATTCAACCTGGTTGATAAAGAATTCGCCGAAGTTTCTTGCGTGCATCTTGCACTTTTTAGCGTCAACAACTGTTGTAAAGCTGTTGAGCCGAACATTTTCATCATTATCACTAACCTGCTGAACGGCCTTGATAACATCACTGAGCTTACCTACGCCGGAAGGTTCGATAAGAATTCTCTCCGGGTGCATTTCATCCAATACCTTGCGAAGTGATTTTTCAAAGTCGCCAACCAAAGTACAGCAAATGCAGCCTGCGCTCATCTCTGTGATTTCAATGCCGGAGTCCTTCAAAAAGCTTGTATCTACGCTGATGTCGCCGAATTCGTTCTCAATAAGAACAACCTTTTCGCCCTGATAGGCCTCTGCAATCAGCTTTTTAATCAAAGTGGTTTTTCCCGCACCGAGAAAACCTGAAAAAATGTCTATTTTTGTCATATTCTTCCACTTCTTTCTATAAAATAAAAAATTTAAAAACAACAAAATGATATATACGCAGATATATCTAATAATATTCTATCACAAAACCTACAAAAAACAAGTGTAATTATTGTGACATTATCACATAACCCATTAAATTTGTATAACTTAAACAATTAAAGCACATTTTATATCTTTAAATTTTTCTTATTTATATCTTGAATTTAGTAAAGTATAATGATATAATTTCAGCGTTATATAAACCCGTAATAAGGGCGGGTGTTTCTACCTACTGCCGCAAACAGTTGCCTATAACCGAAAGGCGGCAGTGTATAATTTTTAATTACTGCTGTGTTTACGGCGGTTTTTTTATGTTTAAAATCAAATAATTTTGGTTATATGTGGAGGATTTTATGAATTACGATGTAATTATTATCGGCGCGGGCCCCGGCGGTATTTTTTCCGCTTACGAACTTGCAAATAAGTCCGATTTGAAAATTGCGGTTTTTGAAGCTGGCAGTGAGCTTAGCAAAAGACACTGCCCTATTGACGGCGACAAAATAAAAAGCTGTATAAACTGCAAAACCTGTTCGATTATGAACGGCTTTGGCGGTCGGGGCGCTTTTTCTGACGGCAAGTACAATATTACAAATGACTTCGGCGGCACTTTGCACGAGTACATCGGCAGAGAAAAGGCCATAAAGCTTATGGAATATGTGGACAAAATCAATTTAAGCCACGGCGGCGAGGGCACAGCTCTCTATTCCACAGCCGGTTCTTCTTTCAAGAAATTGTGTATGCAAAACAAACTTACACTTTTGGAAGCCTCTGTAAGGCACCTTGGCACAGATATAAACTATGTTGTTTTGGAAAACATATACAACGAGTTAAAAGATAAGGTGGATTTCTACTTTAACACTCCTGTAAGAACTATCGAAAAGATTACAAATGGTTATAAAGTAATTTGTGATAACGGCGAGTATAGCTGTAAGAAATGTATTGTGTCTGTTGGCAGAAGCGGTTCCAAGTGGATGCAGCACATCTGCGAAAGCCTTGATATTCACACAAAATCAAACAGAGTTGACTTGGGCGTTCGTGTTGAACTGCCTGCCCCGATTTTTGATCATATTACAGATGAACTGTACGAGGGCAAAATCGTTTACCAGACAGAAAAATTTGAGGACCCTGTAAGAACATTCTGTATGAACCCACACGGCATTGTGGTAAACGAAAACACAAACGGCATTATTACCGTAAACGGTCACAGCTTTGAAGACGAGAACAAAAAGACCGATAATACAAACTTTGCCCTTTTGGTTTCAAAGCACTTTACAGAACCTTTTAACGACAGCAACGGCTACGGCGAAAGCATTGCCAGACTTTCCAATATGCTGGGCGGCGGCGTAATTGTACAGCGTTTCGGCGATTTGGAAAGAGGCAGAAGAAGCAACCAAAAGAGAATTGACAGAGGCACCGTTCGCCCTACTCTTAAAGCCACACCGGGTGATTTGAGCCTTGTTTTACCAAAGAGAATTTTGGATGGCATTATTGAAATGATTTATGCCCTTGATAAAATTGCCCCGGGCACCGCCAACGATGACACATTGCTTTACGGCGTAGAGGTTAAGTTCTACAATATGGAAGTTGACCTTGACCACAATCTTGAAACAAAGCACAAAGGATTGTATGTTATAGGTGACGGCAGCGGCGTTACACATTCTCTTTCTCACGCATCAGCCAGCGGCGTATTTGTTGCGGAAAAAATTATGGAAAATATTTAATTTTAAAACATAAAACAGAATATTAAATAAAGTTCGTACGGATAATAAAAATTATCTGTGCGAACTTTTTATTTTATGGTTTGTTTTACAAATAGTTTGTAAAACAAAAAGCCAAGGCCTAAGCCTCAGCTTTAATTTTTTTATCGGTCAAAATTATACCGCCCCATCGGCTTTGCCCGTAATCGCAAAATCAGTGGCGTTTACAAGGGCATTTTCTTTATCTGTCTCCCGGTAGTTTATACGGGCGCTGTCACCCACATTGCAAATTATAACAGCCGGGTTTTCCGCAGCGGAAACCACATAGTAAACATCAGTGTTTGTATTAAGGCGCACATAATAATAACTTGTTCCGTTTACAACTGCCGTTCTGATTTCCGCAATCTGGCCGGAAATCTCATTTGTCGTAACTTCTTCTTTTGAAATCACATTCTTTTCAAGCAAGAGCTTTTCATAACTTTGCCGGCAATTTTCCACCGTTGTACCTGTGGCAACAATTTGGTACTGCTGTACATTTACCATAGCATACATTTTTACAAGACCGGCACTGTCTTTAAGAGACATAAAGTATGTTGGCCGTCCGTTTACATTAAGCAAAATCGGGAATGTGGCCTTATATTTTAAATCCTGTGTTACGCCTTCGGCGGATTCGCAGGCGGAAAATTCCTCTGCGCCGGCTACGGCATAAAACTTTGTCTCTTTTGTTCTCTGATTTGTGAGAATAAAACCGATATTTGATTCATCGGCACCTACCGATGTAATGCCGGTGTAAACATAAACATCATCGTCAAGGGCAATGTAGTTGTAGCCTGCCGTAGTTTTTGTAACACCCTTTTGGCCGATAGAGGCATTTATAAATCCGTGCTGATACCGGCCGTAATAGTCGTACTGTTGTACAATAAGCTCGGCGTCATAAACATGGTCAACCCATGTAGGCACTTCTTCGTAATATTCATGCTCCCCTGTTACGGCGTTTACAAGAACCGCGCCTTTTACATCCGTACCGCCGAACAAGCCTATTGTTTTTACTATTCTTGAACAAATCCAATAAGGTGTTCCGTTATCGTCTATTTCAAATACCGGGTCGGCAAACATAAATGTTGGGTAAGCAAAGCGCAGATGCCTTTGCAAATTTCTGCCGAATAAGTCATACGGAGAATATTTTATTCCCCGGTCGAGCCTTACAAGCTGACATTCCTGTGTTATCATATCCGTGATTATATATCCCGGTATGCCCTCTTTTGAGTTATTAAGCCATTTGATAATGTCCCCGTAGCGAAGCACGGAAACACGGACAGGTTTACCTTTGTAGTTAATTTGTGTAGAATCGTCCACAACTTCAAACTGAGAAACCATATCTGCAAGTTCACCCAGTTTTCTCCGGGCAAGTCTTGTTGCGGATTCCTTGTCCAACATAGGTATGGAGTTAAAGGAAATTTCGTCAACTTCGCTGGCAAAATCCCCCGTTTCTACTGTCAAAAGCTTTGTGTAGGCAGAGGATCGGAATATAACCGACGAAAGCAGTCCCCCTACAAGACTTATAGCAAACAAAGCGACACATATAAAAAGAGGCACTTTGCAGGTTTTTGTAAAGTTTTTGAAAAAATTCCTTGCGGTGTTTCGCTGTGGGTCATCAAAAACTCCTTTTATTGAAACAGCCCCGGAAATAAGCCCGTAAGCCACACAAAAAATTGCCGCAAGCATAAATGCAAAGCCGTAAAATTCGCTGTTTTGCAAATTTATAGCCGGCAATTCAAAATAAAATACAACAAAGCCTATCACAGCGGTGATTAAAAGGCTTAGTAATAACGGTTTGCTTTTTTTCATTAACATAAGTCTCCCTAATTTTTATTGGAAATATTATATGAACTCAGTGTGATTAAACCGTGAAAAAGAAAACCGCATCAGGTAAAAGAAAAAAAGCGAATGAATAGGTATTTCAATCAAATATCTTACAAAACCGAAATCAAAACAACAAAAAGAGCAGGCACAAAGCCTGCTCGTTATTTAAAATAAAAGAGTGTTCATAAGTCAAACCCCTTATGAACACTCGATATGGTCGGGATGACAGGACTTGAACCTGCGGCATCCTGGTCCCAAACCAGGCGCTCTACCAAACTGAGCCACATCCCGACACTGTTTTGTTCTCAACAGAGAACAAGATGTATTATACACTCAAAATTCGGTTTTGTCAATACCTTTTATCTTAAATTTACGATATTTGCCGGTTTTTCTCCCTTAAGAGCTTTTTCGGTATTATTCCAAATAATTTTAAAACCTCTTTTAAAGGTAGAACCGGTTATCCCTGCCGTGTGCGGGCTGAAAATTATTTTGTCCAAAACCTCCGGCGGATAATTAAAAATCACATTGTCCGGCAAAATCGGTTCTCCCCGAACAGTGTCAAGGCCTGCACCGGCAATGTGCCCACTTTCCAATGCTTTTAACAAGTCCTCTGTAACACACAGTTCACCTCTTGCTGTGTTTATAAAGTAAGCTCCATCTTTCATTTTTGCAAAAAATTCCTTATTTGCCATATTTTTTGTGCTGTCAAACACCGGCACATGGATTGTAACAATATCGCTTACCGCCAAAAGTTGGTCTTGCGGCATGTACTCAACGGCGTATTTTTCTTCATTTTCCTGGGTCTGTCTAAACCGGTCATAGTAAACCACCTTTGAACCAAATGGTTTAAGCATAAGCGCAAGTGATTTGCCTATATCCCCAAGGCCTATAATCCCCACAGTGCACTCCCCAAGTTCCTTTAAACTGCCTGTAACCATATATTTGGAACCTACTTCTTTCCATTTTCCCCGGCGAACCATGGCATTGTTCTTTGGCAGTTCACGCAGTAAGGCAAGCATTGTCATTAAAGTGTGCTCGGCCACCGGGCCTGCATTTATACCTTTGCAGTTGCAAACAGGGATATTTGCCCTGTCAGCGGCCTTTGTGTCAATAGACTGGTATCCGACGCCGTTTGAATGGATAAGTTTAAGATTTTTAAGGCCGGTTATAAGTTTTTCGGACACAGGCAACATAGCGCCTACTATCAAAACTTCTGCCTCCGGGCATTTTTCAAGGACCTCATCGTCACTTGTGCCGGCTTTTAAAACTGTAACGTCATATTTTTCAAAAATACTTTCATCTGTGTATTTTTTTAAAAAATCCTTATCTCCGATAAATAAAACCCTGTGTTTCATAATAGCACCTCTCTTTTTAACTGTAATAATTATAGCAATACAGGCGAATTTAATCAAACAAAAAATGCGGCCGTAAAGCCGCATTTTAAATGTTTTATCAGTTACCGTATTTATCGTTCATTTTTGAAACTGCGTCTCTTGTCAAAGCACGCTGAATACGCAGCTTTGCAAGATCTATTGATCTGCTCTTACCGTCGCCTTCGGCAAGAACTTTCTTGCCTTTTTCAAGTGACTTCAAAGCACGGTCGTCATTGATTTCCTCCTGCCATTCAAAGGTTATGGGCAAAACTCTGACCTCACCTTTCATAACAGAGAGAACACCGCCGTTGCAAGCGCCCCAGCGAATTTCTCCATCGGCATTGACAACTTTTGCCTTGCCTATGCCCAAAGCGGTAACATAGTCGATATGTCTTGCAAGGATTGTAACATCCCCTGTATCTCCACGAAGTGTAATCGACTGTGCCTGTCCGTCAAACTTTACGCCGTCGGAAGTTAAAATTTTAAGGTTGAATGATTGCATAAATTATTCTCCCTTCTTTACCCTCTCGATAACATCGTCGATAGAACCTGCGAAAAGGAATGCAGATTCGGGATAATCGTCATACTTGCCTTCCATGATTTCTTTGAAGCCACGGATAGTTTCGGCCAAAGGAACATATTTGCCCTTGTAACCTGTAAACTGTTCGGCAACAGAGAACGGCTGTGAAAGGAAACGCTGAATCTTTCTTGCACGGTTTACGATGAGCTTATCCTCTTCGGAAAGTTCGTCCATACCCATGATGGCGATAATATCCTGCAATTCTTTGTATCTCTGCAAGATGTTCTGTACGCCACGAGCCACATTGTAGTGTTCTTCACCTACGATAGCAGGTGTCAAAGCTCTTGATGTGGAGTCAAGAGGGTCAACAGCCGGGAAAATACCCAAAGATGCAATACCTCTTGAAAGAGTTGTGGTAGCGTCCAAGTGAGCGAATGTTGTAGCCGGAGCAGGGTCTGTCAAGTCATCGGCAGGTACATAAACAGCCTGGATAGATGTAATAGAACCGCTCTTTGTTGATGTAATTCTCTCCTGCAAAGCGCCCATTTCTGTGGCAAGTGTAGGCTGATAACCAACGGCTGAAGGCATACGGCCCAAAAGGGCTGAAACTTCGGAACCCCGCTGTGTGAAACGGTAAATGTTATCAATAAAGAGCAAAACATCCTGGTGCTCCTGGTCACGGAAGTATTCCGCCATTGTCAAACCGGAAAGAGCAACTCTCATTCTTGCTCCCGGCGGTTCGTTCATCTGACCGTAAACAAGTGCGGTGTTTTTGATAACCCCGCTTTCGATCATTTCATTGTAAAGGTCATTACCTTCACGGGTTCTTTCACCAACGCCGGCAAATACCGAAATACCGCCGTGCTGGTTTGCAACATTTGATATAAGTTCCTGAATAAGAACTGTTTTACCAACGCCGGCACCGCCAAACAAACCTATCTTACCGCCTTTTGTGTAAGGGCAGATAAGGTCGATAACCTTAATGCCTGTTTCAAAAATTTCGGCGGAAGTAGCCTGTTCTTCGTATGACGGGGCTTTTGCGTGGATAGAAGCTCTCTTTGCAGTTGTAGGCTGGGGCTTGTTGTCAACAGCTTCGCCCAAAACATTGAAAATTCTGCCCAAAGTTTCTTTGCCCACAGGAACAGTGATTGTGTTGCCTGTGTCAACAGCTTTTGCACCACGGACAAGACCGTCTGTTGATGCCATGGCGATACATCTTACAACGTCGTCGCCAAGGTGCTGTGCAACTTCAACTATGAGCTTTTTGTCGCCGTTTTCAACTTCAATGGCATTGTTCAAGGCAGGCAGATTATCGTTTTCGAAACGAATATCTATAACAGCGCCCATAACCTGAACAACCTTGCCTATATTAGACTGGCTCATTTATTTTCTCCTTGATTAGATTTTGTGAATTATCAGGCTTCACCGGCACCGGAAACTATTTCGGTAATTTCCTGTGTAATGGCTGCCTGTCTTGCACGGTTGTACTGTAAAGACAAACCGCTTACCATAGCGTCCGCATTCTTTGACGCAGAATCCATGGCGGTGCGGCGAGCTGAAAGTTCGCTTGCCCAGCTGTCTGTTATAGCGCCCCATGTAAGCCCCGAAATATACTGCGGAACAAACTTGTCAAACAAGGTTTCCGTGTCCGGGTCATATACTGTAACGGTGTGCATTTTGTTTTCTGCCTTTTCACCGTCGTCTTTTGTAGGCTCAGAATTGATATTTGTAATAGGCAAAACCTTTATGATGTCCGGCTTTTGTGAAAGCATAGACACAAAAGTTGTATAGCCTAAGTAAAATTCGTCAATCTCGCCTTTTTTATACATATCCGACATTATCTCGCCGATTTCGGAACAAGCGCCGATTGTAATATCTTCGACAAGAGCATAATCTTCGGTTATGATTTCTAAGTTTCTTCTTTTGCAAAATTCAACTGCCTTTTTGCCGACAGGGATTACGCAAACATCTTTGCCCTCTCTGTGTTGGGTAAAAAGCTTGAACATATTGTTGTTATAACCGCCTGCAAGACCTCTGTCACCGGCTATAAGCACATAACCGGATTTTTTTACCGGGCGCCGAACCAAGTAGTCTGAGGTGAAGTCGGTATTAGATGCCGCAATAGTCCGAAGGGCGTTGTAAAGTTCCGTAAAAAACGGTCTTGACAAATCGGCCCTTTCTCTGGCTTTTCTCAATTTGGAGGAGGCAACAAGCTCCATGGCCTTTGTTATCTGCCTGGTGCTTTCCACGCTTTTAATGCGTGACTTTATGTCCTTCATTGAAGCCATAGCTTACATCTCCCTCCCGATTATTTAGACGGTACAAATTTTGCTTTGTAATCTGTGATAGCCCGGATAATAGCCTTTTCGGTTTCATCGGACAACTCATGTGTGTCGTTGATAGCGTTGATTATCTCAGGGCGCTGAGTTGAAATAAAGTCATCGAGACCCTGTTCAAATTCAGCAATGTTTTCAACCGGGATGTCACTCAAATAATTGTGTGTGACAGCGTAGATGATAACAACCTGCAATGCTACCGGAACCGGCTTTGTCTGAGGCTGTTTGAGAACTTCAACAATTCTTTCGCCCTGTTCAAGACGAGCCTTTGTATCGGCGTCAAGGTCGGAACCGAACTGTGAGAAGCTCTTCAATTCGATGTACTGTGAGTACAAAAGTTTAAGTGAACCGGCAACTTTCTTCATAGCCTTAATCTGTGCGGAACCGCCAACACGGGATACAGAAATACCTGGGTTTACAGCCGGACGGATACCGGAGTTGAAGAGTTCGGTTTCAAGATAAATCTGGCCGTCGGTGATGGAAATAACGTTTGTCGGAATATAGGCCGAAACGTCACCTGCCTGTGTTTCGATAATAGGCAATGCAGTAATTGAACCGCCGCCGTATTCCTTTGAAACACGAGCCCGTCTTTCAAGAAGTCTTGAATGGAGGTAGAAAACATCACCCGGATAAGCCTCACGTCCCGGCGGACGGCGGATAAGCAAGGAAAGTGCACGGTAAGCTACGGCGTGCTTTGACAAGTCGTCGTAAACTATAAGCACATCTTTGCCCTGATCCATAAAGTATTCCGCCATTGTAACACCGGCGTAAGGTGAAATGTACTGCAACGGTGCAAGTTCGCTGGCTGTTGATGCAACAACGATGGAATAATCCATAGCGCCCCGTGCTGTCAATGTTTCAACAAGCTGTGCAACTGTTGAAGCTTTCTGACCTATGGCAACATAGATACAGATAACATCTTTACCTGCCTGGTTGATAATTGTATCTGTTGCGATTGTTGTTTTACCTGTCTGACGGTCGCCGATGATAAGTTCACGCTGACCTCTGCCGATAGGAATCATACTGTCGATAGCTTTGATACCTGTTTGAAGCGGAACGGAAACGCTCTGTCTTTCGATAATTCCGTGAGCCGGAGATTCGATAGGGCGATATTCCTTTGCTTCGATTGGGCCTTTGCCGTCAATAGGCACACCCAAGCTGTTTACAACACGGCCGATGAGATTTTCGCCTACAGGTACGGAAACAACCCTGCCTGTGCGCTTTACTATGTCCCCTTCTTTGATTTCGCTGTCATCGCCAAGGATAACAAGTGAAACGCTGTTTTCTTCAAGGTTCATAGCCATGCCCATTTCGCCGTTTGGGAACTGTATCAATTCGTTTGCCATGCAGTTGTCAAGACCGTAAGCCTTTGCAATACCGTCGCCGACCTGTATTACAGTACCGGTTTCGCTCTGCTCAATCTTACTGTCGTAATTTTTAATTTGCTCTTTGATAATCTTACTGATATCTTCTGGTTTGAGCTGCATTGATACACCTGCTTTCTATAAAGATTTCGGTACAAACCGATGATAAAATCAAATTTTTTTAAGCCGAACTTTAAGTTCGTTCAACTTATTTGCGATGGAATCGTTGTACTGTTTATCGCTAAATTCAAGAACAACGCCGCCTATAACCGACGGATCCACCTTGTTGGTAAGAATAATTTTCTTACCTGTAACCTTTGCAAGTTTTTCGCAAAGTTTGTTTTTCATTTCCTCCGACATAGGCACAGCCGTTATTGCAACAGCCTTTTCTATGCCGTAATGCTTGTTGTAAAGAACTTCAAAATCGTCGATGCTGTGCAACAACTCATTGGCGTTCTTTCTCTCTATCATAACTTTCATAAAGTTAAGAAGATTTTTATTGACGCTGTCGCCGAATGTCTTATCGGCCACCCGAACCTTTTCCTCTTTGGGAATGGTAGGGGTATCAAGCAATTTGATAAACTCGGGATTTTGCAAAAGCAACTCCTTTATCTCCTTGCTCTGGCAGAGAACCTCGTCTGCGATATTTTCTTCAAGGGACAACTCAAAAAGAGCATTTGCATAAGTCTTTGAAAGGTTACTCATTGCCTTCACCCACATTCTCGATAAATTCCGAGATCAAGGCTTCATGGTCTTTTGCCGAGATTTCTCTCTGCACCATCTTGCCGGCTATGGCAACGGATATATCAGAGATTTCACTCTTAATATCCCGGTATGCCTTCTTGCGCTCCTGCCGAATTTCCGTCTCGGCACGCTTGGTCATATTTTCTGCCTTTTGCTGCGCCTCCCGGATAATTTCGCTTTCTCTTTTCTGTGCTGTCAAAGTAGCCTGTTTTATGATTTCGCCTGCCTCATTACGAGCCTGCGCCATCTTTTCGCTGTACTCTTTTTCCATTGAAGTAGCTTTTTCATTTGCCTGCCGGGCGTCGTCATACATCCTTTTAACTTCGGCCTCTCTGTCATTAAGTATCTTCATAACAGGCTTGAAAAGCAATTTTTTAACGATTGCAAGCATTATGAACATATTTACGAGAGTGAATACGGTCGTCCAAACATCAACTGTAAAAAAGTCAAGAAAATTCCCCATCTGTCAGCTACCTCCTTTCTGAGCTTTACCCGTTATATTCAAATTAAAGCTTGCCTATGAACGGGTTAGCAAACATAAGGAGAAGAGCGATAACAAGGGCGTAAATACCTGTTGTTTCGGCAATAGCACAACCCATGATCATTGTTGATGTGATGTTTGACTGTGCCTCCGGCTGACGGCCGATAGCTGCACAAGCCTGACCAACTGCGTAACCTTCACCTATACCAGGGCCGATACCGGCTATCATAGCTGTGCCTGCGCCCAAAGCGGAAAGACCTAAAACGATTGCTTTTTCCATAATAAACCTCCAAAAAGTTCAAAAAGAATAATATTTTTATTTTGTTGTCGGCACAATAGGCCGACAGATTTAAAAACAGCAATTTTATATGCTGAGATTAGCTTTATTCCGTAGCACCCTCTACGTAAATCATAGTGAGCATACTGAAAATATACGCTTGAATTGCACTTGTGAACAAGTCAAAGTACAATGACAGAACAGCCGGTATGCCGACTTGGAAAATCGGTATCTGCTTTATAAACACGCTTGGCACCCAGCTTAACAAAAAGCATGACAATGCAGCCAAAGCGCCGTAAACAAGCGAAGATATAACTATACCGGTGGCCATATTACCGTACACACGCAAAGACATTGAAACAGGCGTTGCAAATTCGCTTATTATGTTCATAGGCGTCATAACAACGATCGGTTCTGTAAATCTCTTGAAAAATCCAACAAAACCTTTTGTCTTGAAAGTGTAGTATTCAATAAGTATAAATGTTACAAGAGCCATTGCCAAGGTTACCGAAAAATCGGCTGTAGGGCTACGCAAAGATGTAACACTTATAAAGTTACAGCAAAAGCCGAAGGATATAATCATCGCAACATACGGTGTAAACCAGCGCCACTGCTTGCCCATATTGCCGTCAACCAAGCTCTGAGTCATAAGCACAAGCTTTTCGGCTAAAAGTTGTCTTTTACCTGTGCCGTGAACCGTCATACCATGGGTAAGCCAAAGTATAAAGGCAGTTAAAAAGGCCATTACAATCCACATATTTACCGTTGTTTCGGTGATATTTATACCGCCCAAAATCGGAATTGTGTAGAATATTTTAGGGCCGTTGACCGATATGTTCATTTTTCACTCTCCCTTCTTTTTAGTTAAATGAATCAAAGAAATGGAAATTCTTGTGAAGAACAACGGAATAACCGCAGCAACCCAGTTTAAAAACGGCACCTTTATGGCTACAAAAACACTTACCGCCATTATCAGCGTGCGCCCCATACTTGTTTTTTGCATATAGAGCTGAGCCTGTTTAGGCTCCTTTTCCATAGCTTTCTGCACACTTATTCCTATAAGCAAGAAACACAAACAGGCTATAAGGCAGCCGAACAAACTGCCAAAGAGAACCGTCATGTCCCATTTCTTTAAAACCAAGAAAACCATATTTTCAATCACAGTCAAACCGCAGTTGTAAAGGGTTATGCTTTTTGACGACTGAATTACGGCCGGATCCAAATTTCCCACGAGTAATTACCTCCTATTTGAATTGATCCTCATACTCTTTCTGGCTTTTATCCGCCTCTTTCATAAATTGTTTGGCGAAAGTATATACGCTTTGCACTCCGCTGCCGAGCCCCAGAAATATGCCCAGCATCACAATCCACTGTCCCAGGCCGAATTTATTTTTCAACCATATTGCCCCAAATATGCACATAAGCGTAGGGGTAAGCAGTGAAAGCGCAAGCTGTGTGAGCATTGTAAGATTTTTTAAAGCCTTGTACGTCTTGTTATTAAATCCCATATTGCTCCTTCTAACATTTTAATCCACATTCCGCACAAATTACAATATACAATATTGTGTACTTTGTCGG
This sequence comes from uncultured Oscillospiraceae bacterium, assembly GCA_934526065.1. Classification (GTDB taxonomy): domain Bacteria; phylum Bacillota; class Clostridia; order Oscillospirales; family Ruminococcaceae; genus RGIG3102. Next base: position 139,739 of record CAKSZX010000001.1, on the reverse strand, counting down.
TTTTTTAACAGAAATATTATACTTTATTCCACAGCATAAAATCAACTGTGTTTTTGACAAAGATTTACGGCTGTTTCGATACAAATTTATCAAAATAACCAAATTTATGCAAGTTCACAAGTTTTGACACTTAAATTTGTCACTTTCATCAAAAAATGGGCGAAACAAACTATATGCCAGTCGCTTCGCCCACCCTTATGTTATTAAGTTAAATATTTTTTTAACAATCATATTATACCACACATTTTCCATATAACAAAGTACAAAATTGTATGGATTTGACTTTTTATTGTACATCTATTGTGATTTTTGACCGGTCATAATACCGAACCGCATCCCGATTTAACTCAATCGTGTAATCGGCGCAAACCTTATCAACATATCTGTCAAAATCCTCATCTTTTATAAGGCTTAACACTTGCCTGTAAAGGCTTTCATATTCCTCGTCGGTATCATTTAAAGACAGTTTCTTAAATATGTAAAAGCAATCGTCACTTTCACAAAAGCCTGCGGTACCTTTATCCCGCCGAAAAATCCGTTTCACAAGCCGGCTGTCTAAACCTACATTAGACCGACTTACAAACCCGGTGGAAACAAAACTGCCTCCGTCGGAGTAATCCTCCCGAGAGCCTAACAACCGCCCTGACTTTGTAAGGCAATCCGACGCAACAGTGTTAACATCTTCCCCCCGATTAAGTCTGCTTACTCCGTCTGACACAAAAGACTGTAACTGAGTGTAAACATCTGTGCTTATCCGGGAGCCGTCGTCATTCACCTTGGCAATTTTAAAAACAGAAACACGGCTTAAATTTTTTTGAAGATAATTGTCAACCTGTTCTCCTGTTTCTTCAGATTTATCACCCATGTAAATATCGTTAAAAACAAGCTGTTCTTTTACAAGATATGTCAAATATGCTTTGTATGACTCAAAATCCAAACCGTTGCCGGTGTAAAACCGTGAAATATTATCCCAGTCCTGCTGTGAAAATGCTTCCACAGCCTGCAGCTCGTCCTCGCTTAAAGCAAGATTTCGGTTTTCAAATTCTCTTTCAACAAAAATATATCTTTTAAGATTTTCTATCGTACGCTGTGAAATCAGCTCATCGCTTTCATCCTCATCGCTCCCATCGGCCTTTGTTTTCACATAAGCCTGCATTTGAGCAATGATATATTCCGACGGGCTTATCTCCCTCCCGTCTATTTTTACAACCCAATCAAAATCTCCGTTGCTTTTGCAACAGGAAAAAAGGCAAAAAACTAAAACAAGCCCCACAGCACAAACAAATTTTCTACCCTGCAAAGTAACTACCCCAATGTGAATTTATGGAAATATTTTATAAGTTATTTGTGATAGAAAATTGTATATTCCCTGCCGAGTTCATTCAATTTTCACATTAAATAAAACTTTCACATTTTAGTTACATTTTAACAAACTTTCTTTTAAACAAATACGGCGGCAGTGAAACTTTCTCTCACCGCCGCCGTATTTATGATTTTTTACTTATTCGTCTTTGTCTTTACATTCAAGTAAAGTTTCCAAAACCGACTTCATTGTGTCAATAGAATTTCCGCCAACCGGTATTTGTGCAGAAATATATTGTTTGCCCGCCGAATTTATAACTATTTTGAACTTTGTTTTCTTTAAAAACTCCGTCATATTTATCTGCGAGAATTTTGAGCCGTAGAAAATAACCGTGTCCTTGCGCTGTACGATTTCGGTAATGCCAAGGCTTGCCGCCTGCACACGCATAAGGGAAATTTCAATAAGCCCCATAACGCTCTCCGGCACATCGCCGTATCTGTCTATAAGCTCGTCCAGCAAATCACTTACATCATCCCGGGTTTCAAGGGAAGCGATTTTTTTATAGGCCTCAATTCTGTTGGAAGTGTTGCTTATATATTTATCCGGAATAAATGCGTCAACGGAAATATCCACAACGCAGTCGCTTTTTTCTGTTTTCGGCTTTTCGCCCCTTTGTACCGCTATTGCCTGATTTAGCAACTTAATGTAAAGGTCATAGCCTACCGAGCTCATAAATCCGCTTTGAGTTTTGCCCAAAACGCTGCCTGCGCCTCTTATCTGCAAATCTCGCATAGCGATTTTAAAGCCGGAGCCGAAACTTGTAAATTCCTTTATGGCGTTCAAACGCTTTACGGCGACTTCGCTAAGCACCTTGTTTCTTCTGAATGTAAAATAAGCATAGGCCTTTCTTGTTGAACGGCCTACACGACCCCTTATTTGGTACAGCTGTGCAAGACCCATTCTGTCTGCGTCCTCTATGACAAGGGTGTTGCAATTGGACACATCTATGCCGGTTTCGATAATGGTTGTACAAACCAAAATATCAATTTCGCCGTTCATAAGCTGTTGCCAAACGGCGGACAGCGATGCCTCGTCCATCTGTCCGTGGGCAATTCCGATTCTGGCCTCCGGACACATATTTTGCACCCTTTGCGCCCGTAAATCAATGGTTTCGACTCTGTTGTGCAAATAGTAGCACTGACCGCCTCTGTTAAGCTCTCTGTTCAAAGCCCGGGCGATAAGTTTTTCGTTGTACTCGCACACATAGGTTTCTATTGGTATTCTGTCAACCGGCGGCTGCTCTATGGTGGACATATCCCTTATGCCGTTTAAAGCCATAGAGAGGGTTCTCGGTATAGGTGTGGCAGACAGGGTGAGAACATCAACCCCCGTAAAGCCCTCTACAAGTTTTTCCTTGTGAGCAACGCCGAAGCGCTGTTCTTCGTCTATTATCAGCAAACCGAGATTTTTGAATTTAACGGATTTTTGTATAAGAGCATGGGTGCCTACAACAATATCCGCCACACCGTCATTTATATCCTGTATGGTCTGTTTTCTCTGCTTTAAAGAGCGAAATCTTGAAAGTAACTGTATATTTACAGGGAAACTTTCCATTCTCTGTACCATTGTGTTGTAATGTTGCCATGCCAAAACCGTGGTAGGCACAAGAATAGCCACCTGCTTGCCGTTCATAACCGCTTTGAATGCCGCACGGAGGGCAACTTCGGTTTTACCGACCCCTACATCGCCGCACAAAAGCCTTTCCATGGGGCGGCCGGATTCCATATCTCTTTTAATTTCCCCAATGCAACGGAGCTGATCCTCTGTTTCTTCGTAGAAGAACCTTGCCTCAAAATCTCTCTGCCACTCGTTATCCGGATCAAAGGCATAGCCCTTGGAGTGTTCTCTCTTGGCGTACAGCTCAATAAGTTCTTTGGCCATTTCTTCCGTGGCCTTTTTGGCTTTCCGCTTTTGCTTGTTCCATGTATCACTGCCCAATTTTGAAAGGGTTACTTTCTCATCGTCCTTTGAATATGTGTAGCGGCTGATAAGGTCTAACTGTGTTACAGGCACATACAAACTGTCTTTGCCTTGATACTGTATAAGCAAATAGTCTTTTGTTATGCCCTGCATAGTAACGCTTTGTATTCCCTGATACACGCCTATGCCATAATTTTGGTGAACCACATAGTCCCCTTTTGATATTTGGTCTATTGATGTTATTGAATTTTTATCTTTCTTCTTTGGCTTTATCCTCTGCCGGCCAACATTCCGCTTGTGGCCTGTTATAAGGCAAAATCTCTCTGTTAAAAGCTCAAAGCCCCGGCTTGTCTTGCCCCGAGCAACCGCAACGGTACCGTTCGGAATATTCACATCGCCGGTTACATACATGGCGTTAAATCCCATATCGGACAAATCCCCGGCCAAAGTTTGGGCGGACTTTTCTGTGCCGGCCAAAACAAGAACTCTGTAATTGTTCTTCATCATGGCGGTCATATCTTCCGCCAACTGTTTATATTCGCCGTTCCAGCCAGGAGTAGGGCTGCAAGAAATATTTACTATTGCAGACAGAGGAAAATCATTTATAGAACGCATAAAATCCTCTGCGGCAATAAATTTTTCCCTGCCCCGCAGATCCGTAATCAGAGATAAGGGAGCAAAAAATTCTTCCATGCCCTTTGTCAAAACTTTATCTTCAAAAAGGGTTTCAATATCCTTGGTTTGCGCCCGGCAAAAATCGGTATAGCTTTCTTTTACCGAGTTCCAATCGTCAACAAATATAATGGGATTGTCCACATAATCAAACAAAGTGGCCTTTTCTCCGTAACAGATTGAAATATATTTATCCATGCTCCGTGGTACGATGCCGTTTTCAAGGGTGATTATGTCCTTTTCCGTTGCCCGGTCAAAATTTTCTCTCTGTTTAGCAGTGAGTTTTTGACGAAAATCACGGAGAGCATTCAATGCCTTTTCCCGGTCTGTAAACAAAACTTCTTTTACCGGGGAAATATGAACTTTTTTTATATTCTCGGTTCTGCGCTGGGTTTCCAAATCGAATGTGTTTATTCTGTCGATTTCGTCCCCCCACAGCTCAATCCTGACCGGCCGTGGCATATCCGGTGTGTAAAGGTCGATAATATCGCCACGCACCGCAAACTGACCCGGGCCTTCTACCATATCACGGCGGATATATCCGGCATTTACAAGTTTTTGGCTGAATTCCGTCGGGTTTAAGCTGTCGGTGTCATGTATTGTAAGGGTATTTTCCACAAATTTCTCTCTCGGCATGGTGTACATCAAAGCCGCCTCTGTGGGGCTGATTATCACCTGTGCTTTATTGCCTACCAAATTGCCGAGAACCCTTATGCGGCGGTATTCGTACTCTCTTGAAAAACTCTCCAATGGACGCAAGGTCAAATCTCTCGGCGAGAAAACCCGAACCCCCTCCCGGAAAAAATCCACATCTTCCGCAAGTTTATTTGCACTTCTCTCATCTTTGGTGAGAACGATTATTTTTCTGCCTGTAACCTGTGCCAAGGCCCGTATATAAGCCGCCCTGGCGGTTTTGGGCAAACCGAAAAGCGCCACAGGATTTTGTGCGGCGTTAAGTTCATTTATAAGACGGCCGAAATCCGCCGAAGAAATTATTTCCCTTAAAAACAAAATTTACCTCCCGTAAAATGTCGAGAATTTGTAATGTCTTTTAATATATTTCCCACCGGGGGACAAAATACCCGTCAAAACGGCATTTTCCCCCAACGGCAAGTGCCGTGCGATACACAGGGTACCCCACGGCTTATTTTAGTTATATAAATTCATTGCCTTGTCGGTTTTGCCGTCGATTATAAGTTTTACGGCGTCAAAAACCTTTTCATATTCTTCCTGCAAGGCTTTTTTGTCATCGGTGCCAAACTTGCCCAAAACCCACGCAGCCAGGTCGTAATCCGGGTGCGGTTTTTCTCCGACGCCTATTTTAACCCTTGGGAAATTTTCCCCGATATGATTTATAATACTCTTTATGCCGTTGTGTCCGCCCCGAGAGCCTTTGCGGCGTATTCGCATTTTGCCCACAGGCAGCGACACATCGTCATATATTATAATCACATTCTCCGGGGGAATTTTGTAAAACTTTGCCCGTGGGCCGACAGCGTCACCGGATAAATTCATAAAGGTCTGTGGCTTTAAAAGCATGACCTTTTTCCCCTCGTATTCCCAAGTGCCCAAAAGGGCGGAAAATTTGGCTTTGGTGATTTTGGTGCCTGTCTTTTCGGCAATATAATCCACCGCCGAAAAACCTATGTTATGCCTGGTGTTGTCATAGGCCGAACCCGGATTTCCCAGACCCACAACAATAAAATCGGCACCGTTATTTGTGTTAAACAGCATTTGTTTTCTCTTTATCAGTCAGGCGTGTTCTCGGACTTCTTTTCAAATATCCGTGAAACACTCTTGTCCTCGTAAATTCTCTGAATTGCCTGTGCAAAGAGAGGTGCAACGCTGTCCACCTTGATTATGTCAAGTTTCTTTTCTTCCGGCAGAGGAATTGTATCCAAAATAACAAGTTCTTCAATAGCGCTGTTCTTAATTCTTTCGATAGCCGGGCCTGAGAGAATTGCATGTGTGGCGCAGGCACGCACGCTCTTTGCGCCTCTTTCTTTAAGGGCGTTGGCGGCGTTGCAAAGTGTGCCGGCAGTGTCGATAATATCGTCGATGATAAGAATGTTCTTGTCCTTAATATCGCCGATTATGTGCATAATTTCAGACACATTCGGTCTGGGGCGGCGCTTGTCGATAATTGCGATAGGCGCATTAAGTCTGCCTGCAAAATTTCTTGCTCTTGTAACGCTGCCGAAGTCCGGGCTTACAATAACAAGGTCGTCAAGGTGTTCGTCGTCAAAATGTTTTGCCAATATAGGCATACCCTCCAAGTGGTTTACAGGTATATCAAAGAAGCCCTGAATTTGTGCGGCGTGTAAATCCATTGTAAGCACGCTGTCCGCACCTGCGGCAGTGATAAGATTAGCCACCAATTTTGATGAAATCGGGTCTCTCGGTTTGCTCTTGCGATCCTGTCTTGCATAGCCGTAGTATGGAATAACGGCTGTAATTCTGCCTGCGGATGCACGTTTCAAAGCGTCAATCATAATGAGCAATTCCATAAGATTGTCATTTACCGGCGAGCATGTGCTCTGTATTACAAATACATCGCTGCCTCTTACGGACTCCCGCAAAGTAACCTGGATTTCCCCGTCGGAAAATCTGTTTACTTCGCATTTGCAAAGCGGGATACCTAATTGGTCTGCTATTTTTGCAGCCAAAACCGGGTTGGAATTTGCAGCTATAATTTTAATATTATTGCCGTGAATATTCATACTTTCTACCTCTGCTCTTTTTCTCATTTTGAATGTTTTTCTATATAACCTCTGAGCTTGTCTTTCGCCCAGTTGTCTTTGTTTGTCTGCCTTGCCCTTGCTATGGCAAGGGATGCGGCCGGAACATCATCCGTAACCGTGGAACCTGCCCGTGTGTAAGCACCGTCGCCTACGCAGACCGGTGCGATAAGATTTGTATTACAGCCGATAAAGGCGAAATCGCCGATTTTGGTTCTGCTCTTTACCCGACCGTCGTAGTTTACCGTGACTACGCCACAGCCGAAGTTTACATGCTTGCCCACATCGCTGTCACCTATATATGTGAGATGAGCTATTGATGTGCCCTCGCCTACCGTGGAATTTTTAACCTCCACAAAGTCGCCGATTTTAACCTTTTTGCAAATATGGCTGTTTGGTCGCAACTGGCTGAAAGGCCCTACCGTGGCGCCGTCGTCAACAACGCTTTCGGTTGCCTGGGAAGAATTAAAAGTCACATTGTCCCCCAGGGTTGTGTCTTTAAGCATACTGTTTGGGCCTACGGTGCAGTTTTCGCCGATTTGAGTGTTTCCAAGCAAAATTGTACCGGGCATAATAACGGTGCCTTTGCCTATTTTAACGCTCTCCTCAATTACAACGCCGTGGCTTGTGTAAAACACAACGCCGTTTTCAATGTGACGATTTATAATTTCAAGATATTTCTTTTCATTTTCCGCAATGTTCATAGCTTTCACCTACAAATATTCATTGATATACATTCTTATCTATTTATATCATAAACCATTTACGATTTTTTTCAAGTAAATTCGGCACATTTTCCGCAAAATCGTAAATATTATCAAAAAATTATTTTTTATTGGTTACTTTTTTATAACTTATTGTCAATTATGCTAAAAGTACATGGAATTATGCCTATTTTACTTTGCTTTGTGCCGATTTTTTAATTTGGGTCAGCATGCGCTGTATTACCTCTTGAAAACCCCACAATAAAAGTGTAAAATTTATGTAAGTGAAAAACAACTTAGGAGGAAAAATGTTAAACACAGTTAAAAAATATCACCTGGCTTTATTCTATGTGATTTACATAGGCTTTTGCCTGGCGTCAAATTTTGTTCACCCGGTTACACCGGCTTTTTTACAGCTTATAAACTGTTCTAACTCAATGTTCGGCTTTGCTTATTCCGCAATGGCTTTGGGTCAATTCTTAACCTCGGCTCTTTGGGGCAAGGTGGGGGATAAAATCGGCTATTCAAAGGCAATCGCCCTGGGCTTTTTCGGCTATGCTTTTTCCGCATTGGTATTTTCAATGGCAAAGGGTCCGACCCTTGTAATCGCAGGCAGATTTATCGCAGGCTGCGTTGTATCCTCAATACAGGTAAACAGCATGGCATACCTTACCAGCATTGACGCACCTATGGAAGAAAGAAACAGCCTTTTGGTTCTCTACGCATCATTGCAGTCAATATGCAGTGCATTCGGCTTCCTCGTAGGGGGACTTATCGGTGATTTCTCGGTTTACTACTCCTTCTATGCACAGATTGCCGCCTTGACAGTTACAGGTATAATCACATTGGTATTCATTCACGAACATTCGGCGTTTAAAAAGAGCGAAGATAAACTCACTCTTAAAGATGTAAACCCGTTTACAAGCATTATTCAAAGCACAAAGATTTTAAATGTGGTTGTTGCGGTATTCCTTGTAAGCACCCTTGTAACATGGTTTGCCTCTGCCGGATTTGACCAGAACTTCAACTATTATTTGAGAGCAAAATTCAACTTTGCCCCCTCGTCATCGGGTATGTTTAAAGCGGTTGTAGGCTTGATTTCTCTCACCGTAAATATGACTATAAACATGTGGATTGTTAAAAAGACAAATGTTTCAAAGTCCCTTTGCGCCGTTGTTGCACTTGCCGGTGTTTCCATTTTGGCAATGGTATTCAGCCAGACACAAACTCAGGTTATGGTATTTGCTCTTATGTACTACGCATTCTACGCAATTTACCTGCCTTTGCAGCAGGCGGTTATGCTTAAAAACGACGACAAGTCGTCAAAAGGTGCCGTGTCCGGCTTGTTTAACGCCGCAAAGAGCTTTGGTATGATGGCAGGCCCGCTGTTTGCAGGTTTGGTATTTGACATCAACCCTGACTACGCATTTATGACATTCGGTGCCGGACTTATTATCGGTGCGATTATATGCTATGTAAACTACAAAATGCTTGTTAAAAAAGGCATTAAATAATCTGTAAAAGATAATACCTAATTCCCTGTTTCATTTTAGAAACAGGGAATTTTTGTTTGTCATTTTATTTTAGCCCCTGCGGAACCTAAAAAAGATATTTTACGCAAAAATCATTGTCGGTGAGTTAATCCGCTTTACCGCCGTAAAGCCCTGTCCGAAGCAAATGTCAAAATCCCGCCTCCTCATAAGAAACAAAAAGGCAGATCTTGTGTAAGGGAAAAGTTATTTAAAGCACGCAAAAAGAGCCCGGTTTCCCGTGGCTCTTTGTGCTTATGATAAAATCAATGAAAAGATGTGATAAAGATTATATCAAATTATTTTGCATCTGCAATTACAGACTGTGCGGCTGTGCGGCCTGAAACAAAGATTTCTGAAATAGCGTTACCGCCAAGTCTGTTACCGCCGAAGTAACCGCCTGTAACCTCACCTGCTGCGTAGAGGCCGTCGATAACTTTGCCGTCTGTGTTGATAACATGTCTTTCGTCATCAACTACAAGACCACCCATTGTGTGGTGTGTTGAAGGAGCAAGGTAACGAACAGAAACAACTGTTTCCATGTCCGGCTCGCCGTTTTCGTTGTAGTTAAGGATTGTGGCTGTGCAAGCTGATTTCTTAACTTCAAGCCGGTCAAGGTTGCCGTCAAGGTAAGCTTTGTCATATGTTGTAACTGTCTCTTTAAGGGTATCTGCATCCAAGTTGAGGAATTCCGCAACTTCCGAGAACGGCATAAAGTATTCCTTGCCGTCCATTTCTGTGCCGGAAAGTTCTGCCAAAGCCTTATCGGATTTGTTCATCAACTGGATTGTAAGTCCGCCCTTGCCGCCGTAGTTAAGCTGACCCTGTGAGAGAACATCACGCTCTGCGGACTCGTCAACAAATCTCTTACCTGCGTTTTCTGTTCCCTCAGGTGAGATGAAGATAACATTTGAACCTGTGCCGCCGGCAAGTTTACCGTCCTTAGCCCAGCCCAAAGGCATAAGCTGTGTAAAGCCCATACCGACTGTGTCTGCGCCTACTGCCTGAGCCATGATAATGCCGTCGCCTGATGCGCAGTTTCTGTTTGTTGTAAGAACATCGGCTGTAAGCTGTTTCGGATCCCAATATTCGTTGTATTTCAAAACCATGTCGATGTTATCGCCAAAGCCGCCTGTTGCAAGGATAACACCGTCGTTTGCCTTAAATGTCATCTCTGTGCCGTCGTAGCTTGTGGCTTTAACCCCTGTAACCTTACCGTTTTCAACGATAAGTTCGTTAGCTGTTGTTCTTGTGTAAAGTTTGTTTGCCTCGTTAGCTGTCAAAACAGTGTTGAGAGGTACTGCAAAGTATGCGCCGTATCTTGATGCGTCCTCTACGCCGTTAACAACGCCGCCCTGCCATCTGTTAATTCTCTGCCACATACAGCCGATAAGTGTGCCTGTTGTGACTGACCAGTTAAATTCTGTACCCTGGTCTGCAAGCCACTCCTTAGCTGAAGGAATTTCATTTACAACCTGAGCAATCTTTGAATATTCAGGGTAAATCCAGTAGCTGCCGTCAAATGAGCTTCTCAAACCGCCGTAGTAAGACTGGAAGATGTGAAGTTCCGGTGTTGAGAAAACAGTAAGTTCTGTCTCCGGTGTGCCGGCTGCAATCTTAGCGTCTGCCCAAGCAAGGTAATCCTTAATCTGAGCTTTGAGTGTTTTCAATGTGTCAAGGTATTCTGCATGAACGCCGTGTGGAGCAAGACCTTCAACATCGCCTGTTGTATAGTCGTTGTTCTTAAACCATTCTTCGTCAAAAGGTTCTTCTGACCAGTTTTCGATAATTCTCAAAGTTGTGAGAGTACCAAGGTCTGCCTTTGTCTTTTCATATGTCTTGCCGTCGTATTCGCAAACGCCTGTTGTTGCGTCCGGGTTTTTCGGATCCCATACCTGGTATGGATACCAAGCCTGGAATGAACAACCTGAAACAACGGTGTTACCGCCGATGTCAGCGTTCTTTTCGATAATGGCAACTGTCTTGCCCTGCTGTGCAGCCTCTGCCGCAGCAGTCATACCTGCTCCGCCGGCACCTACGATAACAACATCGTAAGTTTCTTCAACTGCTTCGCCCGGTGTCAAAACATATTCAATCTTGCCTTTTTGAAGAGCAGCAACTTCGCAGCCTGCCTGCTCTGCCGCATCGTTTACAGCAGCCTTGATAGCAGTTGAAGTAACCGTTGCGCCTGCAAGACCGTCAACACCTGTTGATGTGTATTCGATGATTTCAGGAATAACAATATCGAATGCAGGTGTGCCTACATGGTCTGTTTCCTTGTGAGAAACAACTTCGATATTTTCAATGGAGTCTTCTGTAAAAGTTACAGAAAGTGTGAGGCGTGAGCCGTAGCCCTGTGCCGAACCCTCGTATGTACCGGGAGTGAATTTAACTTCACCTACCGGAAGTTCTTCGCCTTTTGCCAATGCGATTGCATTAGCTGCGGCTTCTTTGTAGCCGTTTGATGTAAGTGTAGCGCCTGATACGCCGTCAAACTCGGCTGACTGTGCTTTCATAAAAGCTTCGTCCAGCGTTGCCAAAGCGGCACCGCCGATAGCAGGTGTTTCGTTTTCGCCTGTTGATTCAACCTTTGTGATTTTTTTGGCGTCCGTTGTAATTGTAACGGAAACCTTACCACCAAAGCCCTGTGCTTCGCCAGTGTATGTACCGGCTGTGTAGAGCTTTTCGGAAGAACAACCTGCAAACATTGATACGGCAAGAGCTGCCGCAACAACGCCTGTGATGATTTTCTTCATTTGTTTTCTCCTTAATAAGTTAATAGCGTAACACATTGTGTTCACTCAGTGTTCACTTTACAATATTATATCCCCTTGGTATAATAAGTTACAGTTAAAATATATGTGTTATCATTAGTTTTTCTTATTAAGGAGGATAAAATGCAAATTCGGCAACTTGAAATGTTTATAAATATCTACCATACACGCAGCTTTGCCCGCACCGCCCGGTCAATGTACCTCACCCAATCTCGGGTCAGCCAGCGGATAAAAAGCATGGAAAAAGAACTTGGTGTGCCTCTCTTTGACCGCACAAATCACAAGGTAATTCCCACAGAACGGGGGCTTGCTTTTTATACTTACGCTCAAAATGCCCTTGACGCCTACCGAGACGGAATATTGCGGATAAAAGACTTGGACAATCGGTTTTACATTCACACCCAGGTAGCAAATCATTTAAGCCCTATAAACAAGGCCTTTATAAACTTTTCGTATGAATATCCGAATATTTCCTGTAAAATTTTAAAACCTGTTTATGTGGGTAACTCTATGCCCAAAGAGATGATGGCTCCACGCCACCTTTATCTTGTCCGTAAAAACTGGGTGACAGATGAGGGAGTAAATTTTTTTGACCTTGGCACCCCTTACTATTCCCTTATTATGCGAAAAGACAATCCCTTGGCTTTAAAAGAAAAAATTTTAATGGAAGACTTGCAAGGCAAAAAGGTGGTTGTCCTTGTGTCCTCTGCCCCTCCGAAATCTTTCGGCGGCCCGTATATAGGTCGGTTGAGGAGCATATTTTACAAAAAAGATATAAAGCATATCGTTAAACCGTCAATTTCCGACCTGCTGTCTGCAATAATTTATGAGGATTTTAACACAGTGGCTTTGATTTCAAACCGAGCCGCATTTACGGCGGATTTGCCGGTAACGGTAAAAAGACTGTATGTGCCAAATGATGAACACATAGGTTTTGCCTATCTGGGCACTCCGTCGGAATATATGTTAAAATTTATGGAGATGACAAAATCAGCCCTTGAAAATCAAGATAAAGAAGAATACATATAAAAGATATATTTTAAAGTAATATTTAATAAATTCTCTGCCGTAAAACACAAAGTGTTAAACGGTTTCTGTAAATCGGCGACGATTATAAAAAATAACAGCCCTTGATTATATCAAGAGCTGTTTTCGTTTTTATTCTGCCGTAATTTCTTTCAACATTTCCTCCGGGGTAATGTCGAAAATTTTAGCCAATGCTATTAAATTTGTGGTACTTGGGTCTGACCGGCCTTTTTCCCACTTGGAAACCGCCTGTCTGCTCACTCCAAGCCTGTCGGCTAAAAATTCTTGGGTCATATTGCACCGAACACGGTGGTTTTTAATCACCTGTCCTATGTGTTTTGCATTCTCCCGTCTTTCCTCTCTCTCCGGCCGTGAGGACAAATATTTTCTCAGAGCCTTTATTAAAAGATACACCACATAAACAGTTGCAACAATGGTCCGCACCGAAATAATTGCATTGACTATCAAAAATAATATGGCAATAAAACTTCCTATAGCCATTTTATCCCTCCTTTCAAGGGCAATTATATTCCAAAACTTGCCGGTTGCGCCACCAACTATTAGTCAACCGACGGAAATTTACCTAAAATTAACCGTAAAATTATTGAAATTTACTCTGTGTAATGATATTATATCACTGTAAAATAATTAAGTATGTAAAACAAGGAGATTAGAATGTCGATTTTGATTACCGGCGGCACCGGATACATAGGTTCCCATACCGCTGTTGAAATTTTAAATGCCGGATATGATGTTGTTATCGCAGATAACTTTTACAACTCCTCACCGGAAGTTTTAAAGAGAATAGAGATTATAACAGGCAAAAAGCCGGAATTTTTTGAATGTGACGTATGCGATAAACAGGCTGTAAAAGAATTGTTTGATAAATACCCGGATATTGATTCCGTTATTCACTTTGCAGCTTACAAGGCAGTGGGCGAAAGCGTTGAAAAACCTCTTGACTACTACGAAAACAATATAGGCGGCGCTCTTTGCGTTTTGCAGGAAATGCAGCGCAGAGGGGTAAAGAACTATGTGTTCTCCTCATCTGCCACGGTTTACGGAGAGCCGGAGAAAATCCCTTGTGACGAAACCTGTTATGCAGGTTCTGCAACAAACCCATACGGCTGGACAAAGGTTTTCCAGGAGCAAATTTTACAGGACTTGGCAAAGGCCAACCCCGAAATGAACATTGCCATTTTGAGATACTTTAACCCGATAGGCGCCCACGAATCCGGCCTTATAGGCGAAGACCCTAACGGCATACCCAACAACCTTGTGCCTTATGTTGCACAGGCGGCGATAGGCAAAAGGCCGTCCGTTCGTATTTTCGGCGATGATTATGACACAAAAGACGGAACAGGTGTCAGAGATTATATCCATGTTACCGACCTTGCCTTGGGTCACATTGCAGCACTTAAAAAGCTGTGGACAAACCCCGGTCTTGTAATTTACAACCTTGGCACAGGCATCGGTTACAGCGTATTTGATGTTGTAAACGCATTTGAAAAAGCCTGCGGCAAAAAGTTAAAGCGTGATATTTTACCACGCCGTGCCGGCGACATTGCAGAAAACTATGCCGACCCAACAAAAGCATATAAGGAACTTGGCTGGAAAGCAAAGTACAACCTTGATGATATGTGCAGAACATCTTGGAATTGGCAGAGCAAGAACCCTAACGGTTACAAAGGTTAAAAGCCGATATAAAATAATATTAAGCCGATAAATTTTATAATTTAAGCCGCCAAAAGGCGGCTTTTATTTTTAAAGGCATATTAAAATCATATTGTATCAAAAAAGAGAGAGCGTTTTACTGCGCTCTCTCATTTTGTATATTGTTTATCGGTTTTACCGATTGTCGGTTGTATCATTTTCAGATACAAGTTCCCGGTCTGCCTCATTGCCCTTATCGGCAACTTCCTGTGACTGCCGTGGCTCATCCGGCTGTGTTTCCGGCCGGCTTACGTCCTCCTGCCCCTGTGCGGACAAATCCCGGTTTAAATCCCGATGTTTTTCCCTTTCGGCTTTTTCCCGTTCTTTTTCGGCTTTCAAAGTTTCATCCTTTTCAGGGTCGTAACCGTCGGCCATAAGAACCTTAAATCTATCGCCGGAAATCTTTTCTTTCTCCATAAGTTCTTTTGCAACAATGTGCAACTGTCCCTCATGTGAAGAAAGAATATCCATACACTGTTTGTAGGCCTCGTCAACCAACTTTCTTACTTCTTCGTCAATTACGCTGGCAACATTTTCCGAATATCCTCTTCCCTGGGTATAATCCCTGCCAAGGAATGTTTCGCCGGAACCGGTGCTGTAAACCACATTGCCCAACTTGTGTGAGAAACCGTACCTCATAACCATTGCTTTGGCTGTCTGTGTAACTCTCTCCAAGTCATTTGACGCACCTGTGGAAATATCGTCAAGGATAAGCTGTTCGGCACATCTGCCGCCCAAAAGGGTGATAATTTCCTCAAACATCTGGGTCTTTGTGCGGTAGTTTGAATCATTTTCCGGCAAGGCAAGTGTATAACCGCCTGCCATACCTCTCGGTATAATGGAAATTTCCTGTACCGGGTCAGCAGTCTTGCAGTACCAGTGAGCGATTGCATGGCCTGCTTCGTGGTAAGAAACAAGTTTCTTTTCCGCAGGTGTAACAACCCTTGACTTCTTCTCCGGACCTGCCATAACTTTGATTGTGGCAAGTTCGATTTCGTGCTGTGTAATGGCCTTTTTACCGGCCTTTGCAGCCATAAGAGCCGCCTCGTTTACAAGGTTTTCCAAATCTGCACCTGTAAAGCCCGGCGTTGATCTTGCTATTGTCTTTAAATCTATATCCGGGCCCATAGGCTTGCCTTTAAAGTGGACTTTAAGCACTTCTTCTCTGCCCTTAATGTCCGGGGCGCCTACATAAATCTGGCGGTCAAAACGGCCTGCACGAAGCAACGCCTTGTCCAAAATGTCCGCACGGTTTGTGGCAGCCATTACAATAACTCCCTCATTTGCGCCGAAACCGTCCATTTCAACCAACAACTGGTTCAATGTCTGTTCTCTTTCGTCCTGTCCGCCGCCAAGGCCTGCGCCTCTCTGTCTGCCAACTGCATCAATTTCGTCTATAAAGATGATAGACGGCGCCGTTTTCTTGGCCTTTTCAAACAAATCTCTTACTCTTGAAGCACCTACGCCTACATAGAGTTCGATAAAGTCCGAACCGGAAATCGAATAGAAAGGCACACCTGCCTCACCGGCTGTTGCCTTGGCCAAAAGTGTTTTACCTGTGCCAGGAGGGCCTACAAGCAAAACGCCCTTAGGAATTCTTGCGCCCAAAGCGTTAAATTTACCCGGATTTCTTAAAAAGTCAACAATTTCCACAAGTTCAGCTTTTTCCTCGTCGGCGCCTGCAACATCCCGAAATGTCTTTCTCTTTGTCAAATCGGCGGCATCTTTGGTTCTGGCTCTGCCTACGGAAAGCCCCCTTGCGCCATTGGACTGGCTGTAAAACATATAGAACAGAGCGCCCATTACAGCCAACAGTATGATATAAGGGATAACCGTCATCCATGACGGCAAACTTGCCGGCATAATCCAGTTGTACTTCATAGGCCGATTGGGGTGCAACCGGTTGTATTCGTCAACATAAGGGTCTATCTTTTCAAGAAATGTATAGGCATTAGGCACTTTGTAAGTTACAATGTTTTCACTGTCCGATACGGTTTTATACCGCAAAAGACCTGTGCCAAGATTTAATTCATATTCGGCTACCTGATGTGTTCTAAACATATCTATCACATCACTTGTAACCAATTTTTCTTCATTACCTGCGTTTCTGCTCAATGCAAATACCATTGTGATAAGCACAACAAGCATTGCGATAAGCGGCGCTTGGTTTTTTCTTTGTTTTACCAAAGGGAGTTCTCCTTTTTTATTTATTTGAGGTTACTTTGTGTAAACCTCAGGCTTTAAAACGCCTATGTAAGGCAAGTTGCGGTACTTTTCGTCATAGTCAAGACCGTAGCCCACAACAAATTCGTCAGGAATTTCTCTACCCACATACTTAGCCTGTATATCCGCAATGCGGCGGCTGGGCTTGTCAAGCAAAGCACAAACCTCAACGCTCTTAGGGTGGCGTTTTTTAATCATATCAACAACAAATTTAAGGGTGTTGCCGGAATCCAAAATATCCTCAACAACCAAAATATCCTTATCTTCAAGAGGCACATCCAAATCTTTTATGATTTTAACATTGCCCGACGATGTTACCCCCGAACCATAGGACGAAACCACCATAAAATCAACTTCACATGGCAGGTCAACATTTCTCATAAAATCCGTGAGAAAAACAACCGCACCTTTTAAAATTGTGACAAGATACAATTTCTTATCCTTGTAATCCCGTGTAACTTTTTCACCAAGCTCTTTTGTAATAGCTTTCAAATCCTCTTGTGTAAAAAGAATTTCTTTAATGTCTTCCCTCATAATTCCTCCGCAAAATCAATACTGTAAAATTGCCGTTATTTTTTCTTCCTGACCGGGAGCAAACCCGGCATTTACGCCGTAGCCCCCAAGCCATAAAACCCTGCCGCTTTCATCGGACAGAACCGGGATTTTATCCCTTTCCGCCGCCGGAATTTTATCCTCAATAAACAGTTTTTTAAGGCTTTTTGTAACCCTGCGCTTTTGCAGAGTAAACACATCGCCGGTTTGGCGTGTGCGCAAAGTCAAGTCACCTTTTATTTTATCACAACCTATGCAATAAGTTAAATGATTTTTGTGATTTTCTTTAAAAAATTTCCACTGATTCGGCTCAACGGGCAAAAACATAAATTTTCGGCCGCAAAATTCGATTTCCCTGCCGTATTCTACCTTTACCGGTAAAACCTCTCGTTTTTCTTTGTCATCTTTCACTTCAAAATTAAGACAGCCGTTTTTCACCGTGGAAAACAAGTTTGCCGTAAGTTGACGGGTGAATTTTTCTTTAAAAATTCCCTCATAAACTGCCTCCACATTATCCTTTGAAAGACATCCCTTGTCGTCCAAAACATTGCGGATTAAATTTTTTACAACCGCCGCAGGCGCACTTTGCAACTTTGCGGTTTCAAGCCCATTTGCAGTACTTGACATGGTATAAAGATTATCACTTAATTGGGTTAAAAATGTGTATATTTCGCCGGTTTCCCGCCGAAAATTTGCCATAGAATTTTCAAATGCCGGGTTTATTTTTTTCAATTCCGGCACAACATTAAGCCTTATTTTGTTTCTGGAGTAAACATCGGAAAAATTCGTCATATCCGTTACAAACTCTATGCCGTTTTCCCTGCAATAGTCCTCTATTTCCCCTCTTGTGCAGTTTATAAGGGGGCGTATTATATTATCTCTTACCGGGGGTATTCCTCCGGCACCTTTTAAACCGGAACCTCTCACAATGTTAAAAAGCATGGTCTCCGCCCTGTCGGACAGAGTGTGAGCGGTGGCAAGTTTTGCATTGTATTTTTCCGCAGACTCAAAAAAGAACTTGTATCTTAAATCACGCCGCCATGTTTCGGTAGACATACCCACCGGTTTTTGAGAATTGTTCATATCAAGGCGGCGAACTATACATTCGGCACCCATTTTTTCACAGTAACTTTTTACAAAAACTTCTTCCTGCCGGCTCTCCCGCCTGAGGCCGTGGTTCACATGCAGGGCAATAACTTTTATGCCCAATTTTTCACGGTTTAACCGCATAAAGTGGAACAAAGTCATACTGTCCGCACCGCCTGAAAGGCACACCGCAACGGTGTCCCCCGGGCGTATCATATCATATTCTTTTATCGTGTCAAAAATTTTATCTTTCGTCTGCATGAGTAAAGTCCACGTCGTAAAATCTTGTGTGTGCGCCGTCCCAACTGAGTGGTATATCCGCAACTTCGCCGTGCCTGTTTTTGGCGATTATGCACTTGGCGCTTGTCCGGTCAACATCTTCGCCTTTGTTGTAGTAAGCGTCTCTGTAAAGGAACAAAACCACATCTGCATCCTGCTCGATAGAACCGGAATCACGCAGGTCTGAAAGCTGCGGGCGGTTGTCGCCGCTTTTTTGTTTTTCCGCCGAACGGGAAAGCTGTGAAAGTGCGATAATAGGCACATCAAGCTCTTTTGCCATAATTTTTAAATTACGGGTGATTTCGCTTATTTCCTGAACACGGTTTTCCGTTCTCCTGCCCGTTGACATAAGCTGAATGTAGTCAACCACCACCAGGCCGATATTGTCTTTATCCGGCTCGCTGTTAAGGCGGCGAATTTTACTTTTCATATCCGAAACGGTTATGCTGGGTGTGTCGTCAAGATAGATGGGCAATCTTGAAAGGTGGTCTATTGCGTCGGCAATTTTATCCCACTCGTCAACCTCAATATCACCGGTTCTCAAATGCCGGCTGGTTATGCCGGACTGGGCAGAAAGAAGCCTGTCGTTAAGTTGTTCCTTTGACATTTCCAAAGAGAACACCGCAACGGCGGTTTTGTTTGTAGCCACATTTTGAGCTATGTTAAGCGCAAAAGAAGTTTTACCCATACCCGGACGGGCAGCCAAAACTATAAGGTCGCTCTTGCCCATTTTGCCGAGTTTTGCATCCAAAAATCTGTATCCGGTAGGTATGCCCCGGTATTTGTCACGGTCCGGGCCTGCAAGTTTACGCAAGCGGTCAAAACCGTCGGAGGCAGATTTTGAAATATGCTCTAAGGCTCTTACATCTTTGCCCTGGCTGAGTGTATAAATGGTCTGCTCCGCTTTTTCCAGAACAAGGCGGGAATCGTCGCCGTTTTGGGCGTCGTTAAGCATATCCCGTGCTATGCCCATAATAGAGCGAAGAGTGTATTTATCTTTTATTATACGAATATACTCGCCTAAGTTTGAAAGGCTGGGCACAGTGTCCGCAAGCTGAGAGAGGTAAACTTTTGATTCGTTTTCGTCATCGAAAATCTTCGCCCTTAAAACGGCGTTGTTCACCGTGATTACATCGGTTGCCGTGTTGCTTAAAAACAACATACGAATTTCGCTGAAAATCCGTTTATTTTTACCAACGTAAAAGTATTCCGGCTTAACCTGTTCAACAATGGCACTTACAGTTTCCGGGTCTATAAGGGCGGCGCCTAAAATGGCCTGTTCGGCCTCCAAAGAATAGGGTACCGACACATTAACCCCTTTAAGTGAAACATCTATATTTTCCAAGGGTGACACTTCCTTTCAAAATAATACAGTATAACATTAAGCGGATATTTAAACATATCTTAGTAACACTTAATATTAACAAAAAATCCGCTATAAATCAAGCCCGGAGCAAAAGAATTCAATTTAAAACAAACCGCAAAACTTGCCATTTTTGTATAGCGGATGCTATCGGCACAGCTGACCGAGAGATTGTTTGAATTAACCGATTAAACCGATTTTAATGTACCCCGGCAACAAATCCCGGCTTTATATATTTTGTGATTTTTCAATAAAAACAACTTAAAAAGTGCGGCCGCAACCGCACTTTTAATTTTTGCTTTATTTATGGCAACCCGGGCAATTTGAGCAATCGCCGCCGCAACCTTTATTTTTATTTTTTACTGTACCTTTGACGGCAAAAAACAAAATAATCGCAACCGCAACCGCAATTAAAACATCATAAATGTTCATTTACATCACTCCAAGCAACAACCCGATTCCGTGTACGGCAAAGGCGGCGACCCAAGCTATAAAACACTGCCAAGCCACAACACCTATGGCCCATTTGCCGCCTAATTCCCTTTTAATCGAGGAAATAGCCGCAACACATGGTGTGTACAAAAGACTGAAAACCAGCATACATGCCGCCATAAGCGGTGTAATGACATTTTGAACCCCGTTACCGAACAAAATTTCGATTGATGTTACAACGCTTTCTTTCGCCATAAAGCCGCTGATAAGTGAGGTGCAAATACGCCAATCTCCAAGACCGACAGGCTTAAATATAGGCACAAGCCAACCTGCAACCGTTGCAAGTATGCTGTCCCGGGAATTTTCCACAAGGCGGAAGTGAAGATCAAAACTTTGCAAAAACCAAATGCAAACGGTAGCCACAAGAATTACGGTGAAAGCTCTCTGTAAAAAGTCTTTGGCCTTTTCCCATAAAAGCCGACGGACATTTTTAGCCCCCGGCAAACGGTAATTTGGAAGTTCCATTACAAAAGGCACAGCTTCGCCGGAAAACATTGTTTTTCTCATAAGCAAAGCCGCCAAAATGCCCATAACAATTCCCAAAATGTACAATCCGCACATTATAAATCCGCCGTAAGCCGGGAAAAACGCATTTACAAAAAAGCCGTATATAGGCAATTTTGCCGTACAGCTCATAAACGGAGTAAGCAAAATGGTCATTTTTCTGTCACGCTCACTGGGTAGGGTTCTTGTAGCCATAACCGCCGGCACAGTACAGCCGAAACCTATAAGCATAGGTACGATACTTCTGCCGGAAAGTCCGATTTTTCTCAAAAGTTTATCCATAAAAAACGCCACACGGGCAATATATCCGGAATCTTCCATAAGGGACAGGAAGAAAAACAATGTTACTATAACAGGCAAAAAGCTGAGAACACTGCCCACCCCGGTGAATATTCCGTCTATGACAAGCCCATGCAAAACCGGATTTACCCCCGCCGCCGTCATGGCACTGTCCACCCAAAGGGTAACACTGTCAACAGCCTGCGCCAACAAGTTTTGCAAAAACGCCCCTATAACATTAAATGTAAGGTAAAACACCGTCAACATTATAAGAATAAAACAAGGTATAGCGGTATATTTGCCTGTAAGTATGCGGTCGATTTTTTCACTTCTGATGCGTTCTTTGCTCTCTTTCGGCTTTACAACCGTGGCCTCGCAAACCCTTTCAATAAATGTAAAACGCATATCCGCCATAGCGGCACTGCGGTCAAGTCCCCTCTCTTTTTCCATTTGGATAATCAAGTGTTCTATGGTTTCTTTTTCGTTTTCGTCAAGTTTTAAACCGTCGGTTATAAGGCTGTCGCCTTCAATCAATTTAGATGCGGCAAATCGCAAAGGCAATCCCGTCCGGCTTGCATGATCCGATATAACATTTTCAATAGCGTGAATACAGCGGTGCACGCTGCCGCCAAAGTCATTTTCATCGCAAAAGTCCTGTCTGCCGGGTCTTTCCTGATACTTTGCAATATGTATTGCGTGGCGTATAAGTTCGTCCACACCCTGATTTTTGTTTGCGGATATAGGCACAACCGGCACGCCTAAAAGAGCCTCAATGGTGTTTACATCTATACTGCCGCCGTTTCCGGTTACTTCGTCCATCATATTCAAAGCAACAATCATAGGAATATTCATTTCCAACAACTGCATTGTCAAATACAAATTTCTTTGAATATTAGTAGCGTCAATTATGTTAATTATGGCCTTTGGCTTGTCATAAAGCACAAAATTTCTTGAAACTATTTCCTCGCTGCTGTAAGGGCTCATGGAGTAGATACCCGGCAGGTCAACAACCCTTGTTTCCGGGTGATTTTTAATAACACCCTCTTTGCGGTCAACGGTTACCCCCGGGAAATTGCCCACATGCTGATTAGACCCTGTAAGCCGATTAAACAATGTTGTCTTGCCGCAGTTTTGGTTGCCCATAAGGGCAAAAGTGAGAACCGTTCCGGCCGGCAACGGCTCTCCGTCCCCTTTTGCGTGGTACTTGCCCTCTTCACCAAGGCCGGGGTGAACGGACATATTTATGTTTTTTGCACCTTCGTGGGCTCTTGTTCTTTTATCTATCTTTTCAACTTCTATTTGCCCTGCGTCCGCAAGTCGCAAGGTCAGCTCGTAGCCGTGTATTTGTATTTCCACAGGGTCGCCCATAGGGGCAAATTTTACAACTGTTGCCTCTACCCCGGGTATAACCCCCATGTCCAAAAAATGCCGGCGCAAAGCCCCTGTGCCGCCTACGGTTTTTATAACGGCACTTTCGCCTATTTTTAAATCTCTTAATGTAAGCACAACCATACCTCCCACAGTATGTTAGTTTATACTAATTCTACACAAGTTAGTATATACTAACCGCTATTTGTTGTCAACAAATTTCGGTAAAATATAATATAATATCTTAAAAAATTTGCGAAAGAATGTTGTAAACAGGGTATTTCAAATAAATCCTTTACCTTTGCAGTCAAGAGGAAAAAACGGCGGATATAATTCACCCCTTAGGAGATGCCGAACTTCACCGTTGCACCGTTTTATATTTGGAAAATCGGCGGCAGAGCGATACCGGAACTCACCGACCCAAATTTCAAAAAAGGAAAACAACTAAATTATTTCTATAATTATTCAACAATTAGGTAACATTGACAAAAATATAAAACAACTGTACTATATTATTGCAATGGTGTATCCAATAAAAAGGGGAATTGTTTATGATAGACGGTAAAACAGTAATTTTATCGCTAATAATATTCGAAGTTATATCAACAATCTATAAGAAAAACAAAACTTTTACATTTTATTTGTGTTATTTTGTTTTAACGGTTTTAGTTGTTTTAATTTCTATATTTTCATGGCAAATTGCCAACAGCGGCGGGGTATCTGCTGAATTTATTTCAAAAATATCGGTATTTTCAAAAATATCATCGGTAGTGTCAATATGTATGGTAGGCGGCGGTTTAAACGCTGTTGTAGAATATATTGTAAATTTATCAAAAAAATAAAAGGCTTAGCAGGTGACAGATACGAATAAACCGAGTACATCAATACGATACAACATATTTTTATTACTGTGTTTATCTGTCAGTTATTACACTGTTTCACGCAGATTAAGCGATGTTTTAAAAGCCAACAATTTAATGCCTGCCTGCAAGGTTACAGTGACTGTTATTGCCATGCTATCCACAGTTATTTCTTTAATTGCATTACAGAATAAAATAAAACCCGAATAAATGAATTTAAAGGTGACGCTTTTAGCCAAGGGTCACCTTTTTCTGTATAACAAACAGTAAAACAAGCTCTCTTTGGTAAAGAGAGCTGTCAGCGATAGCTGACTGAGAGATTGTTTAAGCTAATCGTCTAAACTCATTTTATGCTGTAACACAGTATCAAAGCAGGCGGTAAAATTTGCCCTCCCTGTTAAGGGAGGGTGTCGGCTCGGCCGACGGGAGGGTTGTCAATGTGCAAACCTACGGTTTGCATAGGCGTTCAATGAACGCCCCTACAATGCTAATTTACAAATACATTTACTTGTAACCGACAAAAATAAATCACAGATACACCGTAGGGGCGACCATTGGTCGCCTCATTTCAAACTATTTAAACTGTTTTTCCGCTATAAATCAGCAACTCAAACAAATCGCAAGACAGGCTCTCTTTGGTAAAGAGAGCTGGCAGCGGCAGCTGACTGAGAGATTGACAAACATTTTGTTTATACACGATATTTATTTTAAATCAAGCCGTTTTATGACAATCCCTCCGATTTTTCTTGCGAAAAATCACCTCCCTTTACCAAAGGGCGGCTATACTGCTGTCTTTGCGGTATATTTATTTGTTGTTAAAATTCGATATAAACCCTTTGACATAACAAATCAAAATTGATATTCCCCTGTAAATTCTATATAAAATGGCAAAATAAAGAGCGACATTTCTGCCGCCCTTTATTAAAATTATTTATTTCCGTACAAGATTTTAATAGCCGAAGATGTGCCTAATCTGTCGGCACCAAGGGCGATAAACTTTTCCATATCTTCCCTTGTTCTTATGCCGCCGGCAGCTTTGATTTTACAGCCGCCTTTGCAATTTTCGGCGAACAGTTCAACATCGTGGAATGTTGCGCCGCCGGTTGAAAATCCCGTGCTTGTTTTTATAAAGTCAGCCCCTGCGTTTACAACCCGGTGGCAAAGCCGAATTTTTTCCTCGTCCGTCAAAAGGCAGGTTTCTATAATAACTTTAAGCACATGGTCGCCAACAGCCTGTTTAATCTGTCTGATTTCGTCCTCAATATAAGCAAAATCTCCGTCCTTGGCCTTGCCTATATTGATAACCATATCAACTTCCTTTGCACCCTTTTCAACGGCGTCCTTTGCTTCAAACACCTTTGCCCGAGTTGTCATTGCCCCTAAAGGAAATCCTATAACCGTGCAAACCGGGATTTTATCCCCCAAAATACCAACCGCATATTCAATATAGCATGGATTTATGCAGATTGACGCAGTGTGATATTCAAGAGCTTCTTTGCATATTCTCTCAATATCCCGTTTTTTTGCGTCGGCTTTTAACAGAGTGTGATCAACTCTTGCCAAAATTTCCTTGTCTGTCATTGTAAATTACCTCCGTTTTTTATTCGATTGCAAACTTATTTTTAACAGCACTTTTTTACCATCAGTTCTGTTTAGTCACTTTGGGATTTTATTCGCCCTTTTTCGACCATGGTAAAATATTGATAACTGACATCAAATGTCAAAGCACCTTTGAATTGCCTTTGTCTCGCCTATAACATACATCGTTGTGCCGTCCTCCAATACCGTGTCCGGAGAATTTGCCAGTTCCAATTTGCCGTTGCGGCGGATTGTCATAACGTTTATGCCGTATTTTCTTCTCACATCCAAGTCCATAAGCGTTTTGCCTACCCATGACTTTGGAACGGAAACCTCGAATATAGAAAAGTTTTCTCCCAAATCCACATAGTCAAAAATTCTCTCGGAGGAATATGTTATAGCTGTCCAAATACCCAGCTGCTTTTCAGGGTATACGACTTTATCTGCGCCGTTTCTAAGCAAAAATTTCTCGTGGACATCTCTTGTGGCACGGGATACCACTAATTTGGCACCCAGCTCTTTTAAAAGAGATGTGGTTTCAAGGGAGCTTTGGAAGTCGTTGCCTATGGCACAAATGCACACATCGTAATTTGCTACACCCAGGGTGCGCAAATAATCCTCATTTGTGGCATCGCCTATCTGTGCGTTGGTGACAAAGGGCATTATACTGTTTATGCGCTCCTCATCGGAGTCTATAACCATAACCTCATGACCCATCTCGCTGAATTTTTGAGCTATATGTCTGCCGAATCTGCCGGCTCCTACAAGTAAAATAGATTTCATTTTTCTAACTCCTTTAACCTACCGTTAATTTTTCAAGCGGCAGTTTTGCATAATTATTTGTATTTTTAACAGTGGCGTAAATAAGGGTAAGTCCCCCCACTCTGCCAAGAAACATAAGGGCTGTCAAGATTAACTTGGATATAGTTCCCAAACCCGGGGTGATACCCAGCGTAAGACCTACGGTACCCACGGCAGAGGCAGTTTCAAACATACAGGTAAGCAGCGGTATATTTTCCACCCTTGAAATTATCAAAGCCCCTGTCAAAAACAATGTGATATACATTAAAAGCAAGGTAGCCGCCGTTCTTACGGTATCGTCGGATATTCTCCTGCCGAAAGCCGTAACGCTGTCGCTGCGCTTAAAGGTAGAAAAAGCGTTTATAAACAGCAACGCTATGGTTGCGGTTTTAAGACCGCCGGCAGTGGAGCCCGGACAACCGCCTATAAGCATTAAAACTATCATAAACATTTTGCCGGATTCGGTCAAAAGATTATAGTCCGTGGTGTTAAAGCCTGCGGTTCTCGGTGTGATTGCCGTAAAAATTGTAGCCCAAAATTTCTCTTTAAAGGTAAAATCCGCCCACTCCGGTCTTGAATATTCAAACAAACCGAAGTACAAAATCGAAAGCACTACCAATACCGCCGATGTAACAATGGCAATTTGGCTTTGTAATCTGTATCTTTTAAAATTAAACTTGTGATTTTTGATGTCATCCCAGGTCAAAAATCCCAGTCCGCCGACGGTTATGAGCATACAGATAGTAAAATTGACGCTGCCGTTGCCAACAAAATAGGTCAGGGACGAGTATTTGCCTTTTACGCCCATAAGGTCAAAGCCGGCGTTACAAAAGGCTGAAATCGAGTGAAATAACGAATAGCCCACACCCTTTAAAATTCCGAATTCCTTTATAAAAGAAGGGGCGAGCATAATCGCTCCTATAAGTTCTATACAAATGCTTGTTTTAATTATAAAGCCGGTAAGCCTTACAATTCCGCCTACATTGTGGGCGGATATGGATTCCTGCATTGTGCTGCGTGCAGAAAGACCGATTTTGCGGCCGGATGCCACTGTCAGCGCCACAGCCATGGTGACAACCCCCATACCGCCTATTTGTATAAGGGTTATAATCACAATTTTTCCGAAAAGAGTCCAGGTTGTTGCAGTGTCCCCTACAATGAGCCCCGTAACACAGGATGCGGAAGTCGCCGTAAAAAGACAATCCACAAAGCTTGCGCTTCCCGGGGCGGTTGTGGCAAACGGCAACATAAGCAACAGTGTACCCGTTAAAATGAGACCGCCGAAGCCAAAAATGATTATCTGTGCCGATGACAGATGTTTATTTTTTATTTTCAATTTAAATTATCTCCGTAATGGTAAAAAAATATTTTTCACAGCAATTCTATCACATAATCAAAAAAAATCAACCTTATATTGTTAAAATATTGTAAAATTTAATGATTTGTTCACTTTTAAACTCATTTTAGAACCGATTGGTGCAAAAATAATGACAAGCTTTTTCAGCTTGCCATTTATTTTATTGTCTTGTTCTTGTGATTATTTAACTTTTATTTCAAGAGGTTCTGCCCCGGGGCGACCGTGGCAGTTTTTGTACTTTTTGCCGCTTCCGCATGGGCAAGGCTCGTTTCTTCCGATTTTCCTACCCACTCTGATAGGCTCACGGCGGGTGCTTTCCTCCTCACCGCCGCCGCTGGTGCCTGTAACCTTTGCAACCTGCTGTCTTTCGATAGGTGCAGCAGAAGTTCTTATCTTCAAAGCAACAAGAGATTTTGCGGTGTCCTGCTTAATGGCCTCAACCATTTCGTCAAACATTTCAAAGCCCTCGGTGCGATATGCCGCAACAGGGTCGTGAGAGCCGTATCCACGCAAGCCCATACCCCTGCGAAGTTCTTCCATTGCGTCAATGTGATCCATCCATTTGGTATCAACATTTCTCAAAAGACATACACGCTCAAATTCACGCATGCCGTTTTCGCCCAAAATCTTTGCTTTAAGCTCCACAATGGCATTTGCCTTATCGGTAATTGTCTTGATAAGATCTTCTCTTGTAAGGTTTTTAAGTTCCTCGTCGGTGTAAACAAGGTCGCCGTCTGCCAAAACCCAGCCACGGTAGGTGTCTTTAAGGCTTTGGATATTCCAGTCGGCAGGGTCCTCGGCGGAACAGAATGTATTTACATTGTCCTCAATAGACTGAGTGAGCATATTGTGTACAACGCTTGAAACATCTATATTGTGCAAAACTTCGTTTCTCTGCTTGTAGATGATTTCTCTCTGCTTGTTCATAACATCGTCATACTGCAAAACGTTCTTTCTTATATCAAAGTTTCTGCCTTCAATACGCTTTTGAGCAGTTTCGATGCTGTTTGTAATCATCTTATTTTCAATAGGCATGGTGTCATCCATACCCAATTTATCCATAAGTGCCTGGGTTCTCTCACCGCCGAACAATCTCATCAAATCGTCTTCCAAGGATACATAGAACCTTGTCATACCCGGGTCGCCCTGTCTGCCGGCACGGCCACGGAGCTGGTTGTCTATACGGCGTGATTCGTGTCTTTCTGTGCCGAGAATAAGCAAGCCCCCTGCCCGACGAACCTTTTCCGCCTCCGGTGCAAGCTCTGCTTTGTACTTGGAATTAAGCTGTGCAAACAATTCCCTTGCAGCCAAAATTTCCTCATCGTCTGTGGCAAAGTAAGCGGTGGCATTTTCTATCATTTCCTCGGAGTAGCCCTTTTTCCTCATTTCGGTTTTAGCCATAAATTCGGCGTTACCGCCAAGGATAATATCGGTACCTCTGCCCGCCATGTTTGTGGCGATTGTAACGGCACCGAATCTGCCTGCCTGAGCTACGATTTCCGCCTCTTTCTCATGGTGCTTGGCATTCAAAACCTCATGTTTTATGCCACGCCGCTTTAAAAGCTTTGACAAATATTCGCTCTTTTCGATTGAGATTGTACCAATCAAAACCGGCTGGCCTTTTTCGTGAGCCTCAACTGCCCGGTCGATAACCGCATTAAACTTGCCTTTTTCGGTTTTGTAAACAACATCGTTTAAATCTTTTCTGGCAAGAGGTTTATTTGTTGGGATTTCCACAACCGACAAACCGTAAATTTCCAAAAATTCGTTGGCCTCGCTCATGGCGGTACCTGTCATACCGGACAACTTTTTGTACATTCTGAAATAGTTTTGGAATGTGATGGAGGCAAGGGTTTTGCTCTCGTTTTGAATCTGAACCCCCTCTTTTGCCTCGATTGCCTGGTGCAAGCCCTGGTTAAAGCGTCTGCCCTCCATAAGACGGCCTGTAAATTCGTCAACAATGATAATCTGTCCGTCCTTAACCACATAGTCTATATCACGCTTCATAATTGCGTTGGCCTGCAAAGCCTGGCTGATGTGGTGCTGTAATTCCATATTTTCGGCATCGGCGTAGTTTTCAACATGGAAAAACCGCTCCGCCTTTGCAATGCCGTTTTTTGTAAGTGTTGCCTGACGGGCTTTTTCGTCAACTATAACATCCTGTGTGATGTTGTCCAGTTCTTCTTTGCTGTCCTGTTCCGCAACACGGAAATATGAAAGTGTATTGGCAAAACTGTTTGCTATTTTATACAAATCAGTTGATTTTTCACCTTTGCCGGATATGATAAGCGGCGTTCTGGCCTCATCAATGAGAATTGAGTCAACCTCGTCCACAATGGCGTAATTAAAGCCTCTTTGAACGGTGTTTTCAAGGTAGATTGCCATATTGTCACGGAGGTAGTCAAAACCGAACTCGTTGTTTGTACCGTAGGTGATATCCGCATTGTAAGCGGCTTTCTTTTCTTCAGTGGACATACCGTGTACCACAAGCCCTACTGAAAGACCCAAATAGTTGTACAATTTACCCATCCACTGGCTGTCACGGCGGGCAAGGTACTCGTTTACGGTGATAACATGCACGCCCTTGCCTGAAAGAGCGTTTAAGTAAGCCGGCAATGTGGCAACCAAAGTTTTGCCCTCGCCTGTTTTCATCTCGGCAATGTTATTTCTGTGCAAAGCGATACCGCCGGCAACCTGCACCGGGAAGTGCTTCATTTCCAGCACACGCCAAGCTGCCTCACGGCAAACGGCAAATGCGTCCGGCAAAATATCGTCCAATGTCTCACCTGCGGCAAGACGGTCTTTCAAAATACCGGTTTGGGATTTAAGTTCATCTTCACTCATTGCCCGATACTTGTCCTCAAGTTTTAAAACAGCATTTTTTATAGGCTCAATCTTTTTAAGCTCTTTTGTTTCATAGCTTCCGAAAAGTTTATCAATAAAAGACATTATACTTCCTCTTTTAACTTATTTTACATACTACTATATTTTAATATATTGTTGGAATTGTGTCAAACAATATATTTGCCGCAAGGTGGCTTTTTGACTGAAAAAGTGTCGAAAACACAACAAAAACAGCCACTTTGTCCAAGTGGCTGAAAATTGCCGTTACCCGATTGGGTATGTTATTTTTCAAGTGCCTTTGCAACCCGCACTGCACATGCAACGGTTGCGCCTACCATCGGGTTATTGCCCATTCCGATAAAGCCCATCATATCAACATGAGCCGGTACGGAAGAAGAACCTGCAAACTGTGCGTCCCCGTGCATTCTGCCCATGGAGTCCGTAAGACCGTAAGATGCCGGGCCTGCGCCTACATTGTCCGGGTGCAAGGTTCTGCCTGTGCCGCCGCCGGATGCAACGGAGAAGTATTTAACGCCGTTGTCATAAGCCCACTTTTTGTATGTGCCTGCAACAAGGTGCTGGAATCTTGTTGGGTTTGTGGAGTTGCCGGTGATTGAAATATCAACGTGTTCAAGTTTCATTATCGCAACCCCTTCAAGAACATCGTTTGCGCCGTAGCACTTAACATTTGCTCTGTCGCCGTCGGAAAATTTAACTTCCCTTACAACATTTACCTTTTTGTTTGTAAAATCGTAATCGGTTTCAACATGGGTAAAACCGTTTATTCTTGAAATTATATAAGCGGCGTCTTTGCCCAAGCCGTTGAGGATAACTCTCAAAGGTTCTTTTCTCCGCTTGTTTGCGTTTCTTGCTATGCCGATAGCGCCTTCTGCGGCGGCAAAACTCTCGTGGCCTGCAAGGAAACAGAAACACTTTGTTTCCTCTCTCAAAAGCATTGCTGCCAAATTGCCGTGGCCCAAACCTACCTGTCTTTCGTCGGCAACGGAACCCGGAACGCAAAATGCCTCCAAGCCTTGGCCGATAATAGCCGCTGCGTCCGCTGCGGATTTTGCCTGCTTTTTAAGGGCAAGAGCAACGCCGTAGGTGTATGCCCAAACAGCATTGTCAAAGGCTATCGGCTGTACGCCCTTAACTATTTTTTCCACATCAATGCCATTGTCAAGGCAAAGCTGTCTTGCCCGATCGAGGTTTTCTATGCCGTTTTCAGCCATAGAGGCCTCAATTTTGGCTATTCTTCTTTCGTAACCTTCAAAATTTGCCATTATCTCGTACCTCCTTATTCCTCTCTCGGGTCAATGTATTTAACGGCCTCGTCATATCTGCCGTACTGTCCGATAAACTTTTCGTATGCCTCTTTCGGGTCAACACCGTGGCGGATAGCCTCCATCATCTTGCCAAGGTTTACAAACTTGTAACCGATTACCTCGCCGTTTGCGTCAAGACCCAGGGAGAGAATGTAGCCCTCAACCATTTCAAGGTATCTCACGCCCTTTGGTGCAGAGGAGTAAATTGTAGCCGTTTGGCTGCGCAAGCCCTTGCCCAAATCTTCAAGGCCGGAACCTATGGGCAAGCCGTCCTCGGAGAAAGCGGTTTGTGTTCTGCCGTAAACAAGCTGTTTAAAAATTTCTCTCATGGCAACATTTATGGCGTCGCACACAAGGTCGGTGTTCAAGGCTTCAAGAATTGTCTTGCCCGGCAAAATTTCACCTGCCATGGCGGCGGAGTGAGTCATACCGGAACAGCCTGTGGTTTCCACCAAGGCTTCCTGAATAATGCCGTCTTTAACATTTAAAGTCAGTTTGCAGGCGCCCTGCTGGGGAGCACACCAGCCCACACCGTGGGACAAACCGCTGATATCTTTAATTTCGTAAGCCTTTACCCATCTGCCCTCTTCGGGGATAGGGGCCGGACCGTGGTCACAGCCTTTGGCTACGGTGCACATTTTTTCAATTTCATGTGTGTAGTTCATAACTGTCTCCTTTAACATTGATAATTTTTTAACATCCTATGAATATCATACAGCACAACACCTCGGCTGTCAATATTCTCTGCTAACCAATTTATAACATTTTTGGTAAAAAAAAGCAATGGGTATATGAAATTTGTATAGCTTTATCGCTGATTTTATTTCCGCATTTCGGACATTTTATAATCGCCATAGAACAATTTCCTCAAATACTTTATCTAAATAAAAAAGTGCGCCCCGATTAAGGGAACACCCCAAAAAGTGTAACCCTCAACTGTTGCGACACAATTACAGACATCTATGGATAGCGAAAAAGGGAAAACACCTTTTAACAAAGTATTTCCCCATAAACAGCATTATATGTAATTGTGTCGCATGATGATTTTACCATTTTTTGAATCGACTGTCAAATAAGGCACTAAAAAAGAGGGCGATAATCGTCCTCTTTTCAATCGTCATAATGTCCTTTACAAGAAACAATATAAATTATCTCATCTTTTTCAAAGTAAACAATTCTGTTAGCGTCATCAATACGCCTACTCCACATACCGCTTAAATTTTCTTTGAGCGGTTCTGGTTTGCCGATTCCCTCAAAAGTGCTTCTTTGAATATCCTTAATAAGGCCGTTAATTTTTTTCAGCGTTTTCTTGTCTTGTGATTGCCAGTACAAGTAATCATTCCACGCTCTGTCCTCCCACAGCAGCCTCATCAATCCACCTCTATCAGGTCATGCTCTGCAAAGTTAGCCTTACCGTTTTTAATATCACGCACGATATTTTCCAAATAACGGATATTGTTCTCGGAATAAAAAGGATCCACCGACACTTCAAAAGGAATACGCTTCTCCCTGGCAACTTTCTTGGCAAACACAGTGAATGCCGCACTCATGGAAAGACCCAATTCCGAACACGCCTGTTCCATGCCCTTTTTAACATCCGCATCCAATTTAAAATTAACATTAACCGTCTGTGCCATATTCAACACCCCTCTCTTGTTTATAGTATATTCCAAAATAAAGAAATAATCAATAATAATTCTTTATTTTTTATTTATTTATCACAAATTATTAAAATCCAAAATGCATATTGTCATTATAAACAACCCCGAGCCGTGTAAATCCAAGGCTCGGGGTTAGTGCTTTTTCACTTTTTAAAGATAAAAATTTGTCTTATCTCTTTTTTCTCTCATAGCGGCGGCGCTGTCTGCTCCGGGAAATTTCTTTTTCCTCTCTCGTGCTTCTGCCCGCCTGTGTTTTTTCTCTGCGCCGGCGGGTTTCCTTTTTATCGGAATTCCTCTGTCTTTTTCCGGCGGATTTCTTTTCGCCTCTCCGGTCTCTGTCTTTGCGAGAGCTGTCGTTTTTAAGATTTTTCGGTTTTTCTCTCTTTCTGTCACCGGGTTTTGTAGGCTTTACGCCTACCGGGGCAAAGTCAATATTGCCGTTTAAAATGTCCGTGCCGACAACGGTAACGGCCATTTCGTCGCCTATTCTGTAAATTTTACCGCTTACCGGGCAAGACAGGGAATATCCCTCTGCCAACTGTGGCTCAACCATACCCAACATTGAAACATGCACAAGACCTTCCACGGTGTTTTCAAGGGTGACATAAACGCCAAAGGTTGTAACACTTGAAATAATACCCGTGTAGCTTTCGCCCACGTGATCTGCCATAATTTCAGCCTTGTAAATATCATCTGCATCACGCTCGATTGACATTGCCACAAGCTCTGTTTCACTGGCCTGTTTTGCCCGGCTTGGGGCAAATTTTGCGTATCTCTTACGAACGGCGTCTATGTTTTTACCGCTTACATAGTCGGATAAAATTCTGTGTATGGCTAAATCCGCATATCTGCGTATAGGGCTTGTAAAGTGGGAATAATCATCAAGCACAAGACCAAAGTGACCTATTTTCTCCTCGCTGTACTTTGCCTTTGACTGACTGCGCAAAATCATTTTATGCACTGTCATTTCAAGGTTTGTACCCCTTGTTTTATCCAAAATTTCGCTCATGGCCTGCTGCAAGCTCTTGCCTTTTGATGTATCTAGTGTGAGATTCAGCCTTAAAAGATTATCTTTCAACTCTGTGAGTTTTTCTGCCGAGGGCTCTTCGTGAATGCGATATACAAAAGGAATATTTGCTTTTTTGGCTAAGTTTGCACTGCAAGAGTTTGCCGCAAGCATAAATTCCTCTATCATCATTTCGGAAAGGCCTCTGTCTCTCTTTACAATATCTACCGCCTTGCCTGTTTCATCAAAAATAAAGTAGGCCTCTTCGCGTTCAATATCCATACTTCCGCGCCGAATATGCTTTTTGCGCAGTATGTCGTACAGCTCTTTTCCCAGGAAAATTTCATCGTAAACTTCCGCATATTTTTCCTTTATTTTTTCATCGGCCTCACCGGCAAGTATGGCATTTATCTCGCTGTACACACCCTTTACACGGCTGTAAATAAGAGATTTTACAAATCTGTAATTTGTAACGTTGCCGTCTTTGTCCATATCCATAACACAGGAAAAAGCCAGTCTGCGGCTTTTTTCGTTTAAAGAACAAACATCGTTTGAAAAAATCTGCGGTAACATAGGTATAACGTTGTTGCCGAAGTAGATTGATGTTCCCCTTTTGTAAGCGTCGCTGTCGGAATCCGTACCGCCCCTTACATAAAAGCTGACATCTGCAATATGCACGCCCAATCTGTAACCGTTTTCAAGTTTTTCTATATGAACGGCATCGTCTATGTCTTTTGTAGAGGCACTGTCTATGGTAAATATAGGCAGATTTGTAAAATCTTCTCGTTTTGCGGCCTCGGCCTCAAAATCCACGCTGTCAACGGCTTCGTTTGCCCGGCGAAGAACATTGCGTGAAAATCCTGTTTCCACATTCTTTTCGGCAATAAGCACTTCCGTTGCCTTTTGTGAAGAAGAAACCCGGCCGATTACGCTTTCCGCATAACAGGTTAAATTGCGGTGACTTGTGCCCCTGTTGTTTACGGTTACAACCATAATATCGTCATTTTTGGCGTAAACACGGTTCATAACTTTCATTGTAACATACGGGCAGTCCTTTAAGGTGGCGTAAAGTTTGCCGCCTTTGTACAGGGCTATGGCTATGACATTTTTCTTTTCTTCCACGATTTCCGCAATTTCGCCCTCAAAATCACGGCGCTGTGAAGGTATTTTTTTAACCAACACTTTATCCCCGGGGATTGCTCCCATCATATATTTACCGGACACAAAAATATCCTTTTGCAAATCCTCGGAGCGAACAAAACCGAAGTTTTCCGTTAGTTTTACAACTGTGCCGGGAATAAGGTCGCTTTTATCCCTTGCCCGGCTCTTTTTGGGCTTTACAAGCCTTACAAGGCCGTTTACTTCCTCTATTTTTCCCTCATCGTACAATTCGTTTACCGCCACAAAAAACTTTTTGCTGGCCTTAAACTTGTTTTGAAGTTTTTTAAACTTCATTGGGGCTTCGCTTAATTCCTTTAAAATTCTCTCTTTAATCGGCATTTATTTTTCTTTTCCTTTTCCTTAACCAAAACACGGCAAGCCGGCAACATGCCGGCAATTTGACCGTAGATAAAAAGCCGTTACATATCAAATGCAACGGCTGACTTTATTTATCGCTTATAACTTCAAATTAACCGATAAGGTTAATAGCTGCAACTGCTATTGCCAAAACAAAAAATGCAACGCCTGCATATTTTGTTGTCTGTGCAATTTTTGCATCTGTTGAGCGTGACTGCATGCTTGCGTACATATCGGCACCGCCTGCTACTGTGCCAAGGCCGCCCTTCGGCTCCTGCATACAAACAAGAGCAATGATTATCAAACCGCACAATATAAGTGCAACGCCTGCTATAATTTCAAAAATACTCATTGTATCAAAACCTTTCATAATATATGACCCTATTATTATAACATAATTTTTTTAATTTGCAATAAGAAAATTGCTTATTCAAGGGTTAATTGTTGGGCAATGTCCTCATCTTTTAAGAAACTGCCCCGGGCAGGAATATTTTTAGTCCTGTATTTTGCCGGATTTTCCAAATTGAGGCTGTCGGCAAGAGATACAGATTTAACCGTCTGGTTTTTCTTCAATACCTGTACTTGTACACCGATGCTTGATTTTGTGCTCTTTTCCGGTATTTGAGCAGTGTTTACCACAAGAGCCCTGTTTACGCTGCTGACAAAGGCAATATCCCGATTATCCGGCAAATAGAGAATATCCACAATCCCTGCTTTATCCGAATATGCGTTTATCAGCTTTTTGCGGTTTTGCTTTGTCTCATAGGCGGCAAGTGGTATTTTTGCCGCTTTGCCGTTGTCAAAACAAAAGAGAATATGCCCGGTGTACTCTGTAAATACAATGGCTTTCAGCATATTTTCTCCCTCGTCAAAGTTCAACTTTGCCGGCAGATATTCGCCCATTGCACTCCGCTTGGTATCTGCAAATTCCCGAAGTTTGCTCTTGTATGCCTGCATTTTATCGGTAAAAATAATAAGATTGGCATTATTTTGCGTTTCGATGTGCATTGCAATTTCATCGTCCTGTTTTAGCTTGTGCTCGCCACTCATACGCAAGGACTGTGGGGTTATCTTTTTAAAATAGCCCTCTTTGGTGACAAATACATTTACCGGGTATGCCGGTATCTGCGGTTCTTCCTCTTTGTCCTCCTTGGCGGTTATGCCGTAAAGAATTTCGCTCTTTCTGGGTTGACCGTATTTCTTGGCAACTTCCCGAAGTTCTTTGATAATAACCTTTTTTATCTTTGCGTTGCTCTTTAAGATGTCCTCAAGTTCGGCAATGTCCTTTTCAAGCTGTTCTTTCTCGTCAATGCGCTTGATAATGTAATTTCTGTTAAGCTGGCGCAAACGGATTTCCGCCACATATTCCGCCTGGATTTCGTCAATGCCAAAGCCTATCATAAGATTCGGCACAACATCCTTTTCCTCCTCGGTATTGCGGACAATGTTCACAGCCTTGTCTATATCAAGAAGAATTGCCTCCAAGCCCTTTACAAGGTGCAGTCTGTCCTTTTTGCCCTTTAAGTCAAAATACAGTCTGCGCTTTACACAGCTCATTCTGTAAGCTGTCCACTCGGTAAGGATTTCCCTGATACCCATAACTCTGGGCGAGCCGCCTATAAGAATATTGAAGTTTGCGGAGAAATTGTCCTCCAAAGGAGTTGAACGGAACAGCTTGCGCATAAATTTTTCCGGATCCTGTCCCCTTTTAAGGTCAAATGTCAATTTTAAACCGTTCAAGTCGGTTTCATCTCTGACATCGTTAATCTCCTTTATTTTGCCTTGCTTTACAAGGTCGGCAACCTTGTCTATTATGGCTTCAACAGTGGTTGTAGGGGGGATTTCGGTAATCTCTATAACATTGTCCTCTTTTACATAATTCCACTTACTGCGCACCTTTATGCTGCCTCGGCCGGTGTTGTAAACCCCGTCAATGTCGCTTTCGTCATAAAGTATTATACCGCCGCCGGCGAAGTCCGGTGCAATGAGGGTGTCTTTTATATCGGCGTTTTCGTCCTTTAAAAGGGCTATTGTTGTGTTGCAAACTTCCGCCAAATTAAAGGAGCATATTGAACTTGCCATACCAACCGCAATGCCCAGTGTGTTATTTGTCAAAATATTCGGAAATGTAACCGGCAAGAGAACCGGCTCTTTGTAGGTGGCGTCGTAGTTGTCTGTAAAATCCACCGTGTCACGGTCAATGTCACGGAACAGCTCCTCACATATAGGTTCAAGTTTTGCCTCGGTATAACGGGATGCGGCATATGCCATATCCCTGCTGTAAGCCTTGCCGAAGTTACCCTTACTTTCCACAAAAGGCACCAGGAGGCTTTCGTTACCTCGGGACAGACGAACCATTGTTTCGTAAATGGCGGCGTCCCCGTGAGGGTTAAGTTTCATGGTTTGCCCCACTATATTTGCGGATTTTGTCTTTGCCCCTTTTAAAAGCCCCATATTGTACATTGTGTACAGCAGCTTGCGGTGGCTGGGCTTAAAGCCGTCTATTTCCGGCAAAGCACGGGAAACAATAACGCTCATGGCGTAGGGCATATAGTTTGTTTCCAATGTATCGGTAATTGCGCTTTCCACAATTTCGCCGGCAGATAAAATTTCAACGCTGTCGTCTAGTGTCCGCCGGGGTTTTATTTCTTTACTTGTCTTTTTTCTCGGCATTTTATGCTCCTGTCTTATGATAAATCAAGCCGGTCAAGATAATCGGCGCCAAAATCCCGTATGTGCTGTTTTCTGCCCTCTAAGTTGTCACCTAAGAGCATTTCAAATACCCGCCGGGTCTTGTCTACATCGGCCTTGCAAACCTTTATAAGTCTGCGTGTGGCAGGGTTCATTGTGGTAAGCCGCATCATTTCCGATTCGTTTTCGCCCAAGCCCTTTGAGCGCTGTATCTTGTACTTCTGTCCCCGAATTCTCTTTAACACGTCCGCCTTTTCGGCTTCGGTATAAGCGAAATAAGTCTTGTCCTTTGTGTTTATTTCATACAGCGGAGACTCTGCTATATACACCTTGCCCTCCTCGATAAGCGCCGGGGTAAGGCGGTAAATCATTGTCAAAATAAGTGTCCTGATCTGAAAACCGTCCACATCCGCATCGGTACAGATAATAACTTTATTCCAGCGCAAATTATCTATGTTAAAGGTGGATATACCGTTATTTTTGTATTTTGCCGGGCTTTCCACGCCGCAGCCCAAAACCTTTATAAGGTCGGTGATAATAGGGCTTTTAAAAATTTTGTCGTAATCGCTTTTAAGGCAGTTCAAAATTTTGCCCCTTACCGGCATAAGTGCCTGGAAGTTTGCATCACGGCTTGTTTTGCAGGAGCCCAAAGCGGAGTCACCCTCCACAATATATATCTCACGGAGAGAGACATCCTTTGTGCGGCAGTCTACAAATTTCTGTACACGGTTAGCTATATCTATCTGTGACGACAGGGTTTTCTTTAAGCCCTGTCTTGTTTTGTCTGCCTGCTCACGGCTCTGTTTGTTGACAAGCACCTGCTTTGCAACTTTCTCGGCCTCGTCGGGATTTTCGATAAAATAAACCTCCAAAGAGTGCTTTAAGAATTCCGTCATGGCGGTGGCTATAAATTTGTTGGTTATGGCCTTTTTGGTTTGGTTTTCATAACTTGTAAGGGTTGAAAAACAGCTTGAAACAAAGATAAGACAATCGGCTATATCCTCAAACTTAACCTTTTCGTCGTTTTTCTTGTACATTCCCTTTTGCTTGAAGTAATTATCAAAATGACTTCTGAAAGCATTTTTAAGGGCGGTTTCCGGGCTGCCTCCATGCTCCAAATAGCTGGAATTGTGATAAAATTCTATGTCGCTTATTTTATTTGAAAAAGCATAGGCAACATTCATTTTAAGTTTGTACTCCGGGCGGTTTGCGGCGTCACGGCCTGTGGCGTCGCCGCTGTTAAAGGTAACTTTTGAAAGTGCGT
The DNA here is from genome assembly GCA_934526065.1 of uncultured Oscillospiraceae bacterium. Classification (GTDB taxonomy): domain Bacteria; phylum Bacillota; class Clostridia; order Oscillospirales; family Ruminococcaceae; genus RGIG3102. Next base: position 100,249 of record CAKSZX010000001.1, on the reverse strand, counting down.
TTTCTCCCCGCAATTCTTTCACATAGTCCTCTATGCCGTTTTCGTAGAAATATTCCGTGGAAACCATTCCCTCACGGGTTTCCTGGTTAAAGATAAACAGAATTCCCGGGTTTACGATAGCCTGTTTTTTTATAACGTCCTTAAAGTAATCGGCCGTTACATTTGTATCGCTGAAAACTTCCGGGTCCGGCTTCCATTTTATTGTACTGCCGGTGTGCCGTTTTTTGGGTGCAGGTTCTTTTTTAAGTCCCCCAACATTTTCGCCTTTTTCAAAATCCAGATGATAAGCGTATCCGTCACGGACAATATCCGCAGTCATATATTCGCTGGCATATTGAGTGGCGCAAAGGCCCAACCCGTTTGTGCCCAAGGAATACTCATAAAGTCCGCCGGTATTGTTGTCATACTTGCCGCCGGCGTACATCTCGCAGAAAACAAGCTCCCAGTTGTAGCGATTTTCCTTATTGTTAAAATCAACGGGTATGCCCCTGCCCATATCGGCAACTTCTATGCTGCCGTCAAGGAACTTTGTAACGGTAATTTTTTTGCCGTAGCCCTCTCTTGCCTCGTCAATACTGTTTGTCAGTATTTCAAAAACAGCCTGCCGACAGCCCTCAATGCCGTCGGAGCCGAATATAACAGCCGGGCGCTTGCGGACACGGTCCGCTCCCTTTAAAAGGCTTATGGTTTCGTTGTCGTTTTTTTCTTGTTTTTTCGCCATATAGTCCTCTCATATCTTTTGGGCGGCCGCAAATGCCTATGGGAGAAAACTCCGCCGCCTTGAATAATTAAAATAATTTGAAATAATTTAAAATTTTTACACCGCCTATCAACACAAAACGGCGTGGATATAATTATATAAGTAAAAAAAAATTATGTCAAGGCGAGTGTGCCCTATTCGACCTGTATGACTTGTGAGATTTTTGTAATAAAAAAGAGGCTCTCTTTCGAGAACCTCTCTTATATAATTCAAAAATCTTTAAATTATTCGGCGATATCCTGTGCCAATGCAACACCGCAAAGTCTGCCTGCAGTTGAGTACAAACCTAATGATGCGGCAAGAACATAGTTTTCGTTGTAGAATTCACGGTTGGACATTTCGCCTACCGCATAAAGACCTGCAATAACGTTGCCGTCTTTGTCAAGAACACGGCCGTCAAAGTCTGTCTTAACGCCGCCCTGTGAACCGAATGTTGTGGGAAAAATCTGTACAGCGTAGTAAGGGGCAGTTTCAAGAGCAACAAGTTTGTCTGCCGCCTTGCCGAATTCCTTATCTTCGCCTGCCGCAACGGCTTCTTCGTAAGCGTCATAAGTTGCCTGCAAAGTTGCCGCGTCGATGCCGACGGAGTTCCGCAATTCTTCGATTGTGTCGGCTTTTACAACTGCGCCGCTTTCAAGACCTGCTTCAAGGATAGCAACCCGGTCTGTATTTGATGAATCAAAGACTACATAGTAAGGAGCATTGCCGTTCTGGATCATTGCCGAGCCCAGAGCGTCGTATTCCTTAGTAATATCCGATGCGTCCTCTTTTACAAATCTTTCGCCCTTTCCGTTTACGATAAGAGCTGATGCAAAGTCAAGTTTGTCGCCGTTTTCAACCTTCGGGTCGATTGTCTGTGCGGCAATAGATGTAAAGAATTCATCATAAGCCACGCCGCCTACGGCCTCTGCCATAACAACGCCGTCGCCTGTGTTGCCTGCGCAACCTGTGTTGATTGTGCCTGCGGCCGCAACCTTAGGTGATTTTTCGGCTGTCATTTCTGCGTTGGCGCCTGAACCGCCTGATGCCAGAACAACTGCCTTAGAAGTATATGTGATGATTTCATCTGCTGTTTCGGCAACAACACCTGTTACTTTACCCTCTGTTGTAACAAGTTCTGTACCCTTGCAGTCTGTAATGATTGTAATGCCTGCATCCTCACAAGCTTTTACCAAATCCTGTACAAGACCCCGGCCGCCGTTTGTTGCCCAAGCCATTATATAGTTGCCGAATGAGCCGTAAGTTGTCTCATCGTTAAACGCTACATTCTTTCCTTTGAGCCATTCAACGGTTTCGGCTGTCTTAGGAGCGATATAAGCAAATCTGTCCTCGTTGAAATATTTGTTTTCAACTCCTGAAACAGACATTCTCTCCTGCCAGTAGTCATAAAATTCGTCGTAAGTGTCATCGTCAACATAGATGAAGATACCGCCGGCCAAAGCTGTTGTACCGCCTGCCGCAGCCTGTTTTTCTATGATAACAATGTTATCAACACCGTTTTCCTTAGCGGAAAGAGCTGTGGACATACCGGAAATACCTGCGCCCACAACAACCAAATCTGCATCTGCAGACTTAGCTGTCTTTTCAGCCTGCGTGTCATCTGACTTTGTCCAAGCGTCAATGTCTGCACCTGCGTCAACAAGGCAAGCCTTAACTGCTTCGATAATGCCGTTAGATGTAAGTGTGGCGCCTGATACATTATCAACCGCAAGGCTCTGAGCCTCGATGATTTCTGCCGGGATTTTTTCCAAAGCAGGATCTGCTATACCGGCTGTTTCTGTGTGGTCGGTTACCGCAATTTCGCTTACAGCGCCTTTTGCAACAACAACTTCAACAGTGATGTCGCCGTTTCTGCCCCGTCCGGTACCTGTATATGTGCCGTCCGTCAAGCCGCCTTCGGAAGACGAAGTGCCTGAACAACCTGTAAATACAAGTGAAAGGGCGAGGACTGCACATGCAATTTTCTTTAACATGTTTGTTTCCTCCTACAAAAATTGTGTAAAATGTTTTATAATTTAAAACATACTTTTATACTTTCATTTTATATCAAATCCCGATAATTTACAACGCAATAAAATTTACAATTTTATTACAATTTTATCGATAATAAAAAGCAAAAAGGCGGCAAAGCCGCCCTTTTATTTCAAATTTATCACCGTGATTATTCTTCAACCACAACGGCGATTTTCGCTGTGATTTCCGGGTAAATTTTAACGGTGCATTCCACTCTTGAATATGTTTTGATGTCATTCATAACAACTTTTTTCTTGTCAATCTCAACATTCAACTGCTTTTTGATTTCGTCGGCCACATCCTTTGATGTAACTGCGCCGAAGAGTTTGCCCTCTTTGCCTGCTTTGGCCTTTATCGTAACGGTTTTGCCGTCAATTTTGGCCTTGATTTCATTTGCGGCGGCAATTTCTTCCGCCTTGTGGTGCCGATTGGCGCTCTCCTTTGTTTTTACTACATTCATAGCCTGTGAAGTTGCCTCCACCGCCAATTTTCTCGGAAACAAAAAGTTGCGTGCATATCCGTCGGAAACTTCCGCAACGGTATCTTTTTTGCCTATTGATTTAACATCCTGCAATAATACAACTTTCATAGATATTCTCCTTTGCTTATTATGATGCCTTATATTATACTATTATTTTTTGTAATTGTCTATTGCGGCGATAATTTTTTCCCTTGCCTGTTCAACGGTACAACCTTTAAGCTGTGCCCCGGCCATTGTAAGATGACCGCCGCCGCCTAAACTTTCCATCAAAAGTTGAACATTTATGTCCCCTAAACTTCTGGCAGAAACATTTATTTGATCTTCCACTTTTACCGCAACAATCGACGCCCAAACCCCGTCTATGGTTAACAAATCGTTTGCGGCCTGTGGAATTGCCACCGCAAGCTCTTTCGGCAGGTTGTCGGAAAAGGCAACCGCAATATTTTTGTAAATAGAAGCGGATGTGACAATTTGGCTTTTTGCGGTGTAGACATCTTTTGTAACTGCAAAAAGTTTAAGAACTTCGGTGCTGTTTGCCCCCTGTCTGCGCAGGTATGCCGCCGCTTCGAATGTGCGAACCCCGGCTTTTTCCGAAAAATTGCGTGTGTCAAGCATTATTCCCGCCATCAATGCCGCCGCCCGCCGCTGTCTTATGCGGTAATGCACCGGCAAAATATATTGCAGCAATTCACAAACAAGTTCCGATGCAGAGGATGCATAAGGTTCGTGATAAGACACCACCGTGTCGGATATGTAATCCGCCATTCTTCTGTGATGATCTATAACAACCTTTCTTTGGCAAAGTCGGCAGAGCTCCTCACTTTCGGTCATTTTAGCCGAATGGGTATCAACCACAACAAGCAACGCAGAGGGGCCTGCATATCTTTCGGCTCTTTCCGGGCTTATGAATACATCGCCGGGATAATCCCCGCATTTTATATGCTCGATAAGTTCCCCGGCCAAAGTTGCCTCCTCACGGACAACGATAAACCGTCTTTTGCCAAGACTTTCCACCGCCTCGTAAACACCTACGGCAGAACCTATGGCGTCAAAGTCGCTTAATTTATGTCCCATTATAAGCACCGTTTCGCTTTGCATGATAACATTGCGAAAGGCATTTGCAACAATACGACTGCGGACTTTGCTGCGCTTTTCCATTCCCGGAGCATTGCCGCCGAAAAATTCGTAACCGTCAACGGTTTTTATAACCGCCTGGTCGCCGCCTCTGCCCAAGGCCATGTCCAACGCCCGTTTTGCCAGTGCGTCACACTCGCTTAAAGACTTGCCGCCTCTGCCCACACCTATGGACAATGTGACATCTTCTTTTATCCGCTTTGCTTTTTTAAGTATGACAAAATTATTTTGCAAAATTTTGTCAAAGTACCTGTCCTCAATTATTATGTGATAACGGCTGCTGCCCACTTTTATGGCAGTGCCTGCTGCGGCGTTTGCCGTGTCTTCCGCAAGTTGGTCTATGTCCGCCATAATTTGAGCTCTTTGGCTTTCTTTTAAGTCTTTTAGCGCCTCGTCATAAGTGTCCACAACCATCTCCATAACCACAGGTCTTGAAAGGCTGTATTCCCTTGCCCGGGTTTTAAGCCGGGTATCGTCCACAAAATAGCAAACGGACAGGTCGTCGTTTTCCTCCTGAGCAGAGGCAAAAACGGTGTATTCCTTGTCGGCAAATTTTATCGCCGTTCCGCCCGGTTCTGTGGCTTTTTTTAAATCAAGTTCAGGCAAAATCTTCTCTAACGGGTACAGATATCTGTCGCTGTCACCTAAAATTTTCTCTCTGAAAGAAGAATTATACCACACTATACTTCCGTCGTGAATTACCGCCAAAGGCAGTGCCAATTTTTCAAAACTCAACTGCTGTTTTGCCCCGTCTTTGCCGGTGCCGTAAAATACTCCCCTTATGATTTTTCTCACATAGGTAACATTCATGGCCACAGCACCGGACACAACGCATACGGCTACAACCGCTAAAGCTGCCATATCCGGCATTTTAACGCAAATAATAACAGCCAACACAACCGACACCGCATACATTATTACCATTTGCAAATCTGTGCCGGAAAATCTTTTTTTCATACAATATCCCCGATTAAACTTCCATAACTATGGGCAATACCATCGGGCTGCGCTTGGTTCTTCTGTAAAGCACCTGCGAAACCTGATCTCTTATTTTGGCTTTGATAACCGTCCAATCCTTGTAATAGTGATCCTGATATTTTTCAATAACACTCCTTGCCGCAAGTCTTGCCTCGGATATCAGTTCTTCGCTCTCTTTTACATATACAAAGCCTCTGGAAACAATATCCGGGCCTGAGAGCAACTCCCCTGTGGAATTATCTACCGTAAATACAACAACCACAAGGCCGTCCTGTGAAAGATGACGGCGATCTCGAAGAACCACACTGCCTACATCGCCTACGCCCAAACCGTCAACCATTACGCTGCCGGCTGTTACGGGTTCGCACTTTGTCATGCCGTCCTTTGAGAATGACACAGGCTCGCCCACATTGCCGATAACTATGTTTTCTTCTTTTATACCTATGCTCTGTGCAAGCATAGAATGTTTTTTAAGATGTTTATACTCACCGTGAACCGGCATAAAATACATAGGATTAACAAGTTTTAACATAAGTTTAAGTTCTTCCTGGTAGGCGTGGCCGGATACATGCACATCGTACATGGATTCGTAAATAACTTCCGCACCCAGTTTAAGCAAACCGTTTACAACCCTTGTAACCATTTTTTCGTTGCCCGGAATAGGCGTGGCGGAAATGATGATAAAATCCCTTGCACTTACGGAAAATTGTCTGTGTGTTCCGCTTGCCATTCTTGAAAGGGCGGAAAGAGGTTCGCCCTGGCTGCCGGTGGTGATTATAACCATCTGTCCCGGTTCGTAATCCTTTACTTTTTCCGGGTCAATCATAACATTTTCCGGGGCTTTCAAATAGCCCAAATCAAAAGCCATCTGAATATTGCCCACCATGCTTCTGCCGGATACGGAAACTTTTCTGCCGTGTTTTACGGCCAAATCCAAAATTTGCTGTATTCTGTAAATGTTAGAGGCAAAAGTGGCTATTATAATTCTGCGGTCTCCCGCCTTTTCAAACAGCCTCGTAAAGCTCTCGCCCACTGTTCTCTCGCTTGAAGAAAAGCCCTTTCTCTCGGCGTTTGTGGAGTCCGCCAAAAGTGCCAAAACTCCTTTTTGACCGTAAGCGGCAAATGTTGCCAAATCCGTACTTTTGCCCTGTGGCGGTGTAAGGTCTATTTTAAAGTCGCCTGTGGCTATAACGGTGCCGGCCCGACATTCAATGGCCAAAGCCACCGCATCCGGGATTGAGTGGTTTACATGGATAGGCACAACCGTCATACAGCCCATGTGTATTCTGTCACCGGGTTCCATAACCCTTATGTCAACAGCCGGTAAAAACGGGTACTCACTCAACTTGCTCTCAATAAGACCTTTTGTAAGCTTTGTGGCGTAAACCGGTATATTCACCTTTTTCAAAAGATATGGCAAGGCGCCTATGTGGTCCTCATGTCCGTGGGTGATAACTATACCTTTGATATTTTCCTTGTTTTCTTCAACAAATGTGAAATCCGGTATAACAAGGTCGATGCCGAACATCTCGCTCTCCGGGAAAGTGCTGCCGCAGTCAACGATAAACATATCGTTGCGGCATTGGTAAACCGTCATATTTTTGCCGATTTCATTCAAACCGCCGAGAGGAATAATTTTAATCGGTTCCCGTGGTTTGCGTGGTCTTGGTTGCCTCGGTGTTCTCACCGGGCGAGAATTCAAATCTGTATTTTGATTTTGCATTTTTTCCTTTCTCCTTTTTAAATGATATACGAATTATAAATAAATACGAAAAATACACCATATAAGTATGGTGGTAAAAAATACGACAAACTGCGTAGTGTTTAAAGGGGCAACGGGCATATAGTTGATACAGCAACCAATAAAATCCGATTGTAAACGCACACTGCCGGCTTATTTTTTAACGAACACATATATCTCAATTTAATGATATATTTTTTCTGCAAAAAAGTCAATAGAATAAAAGTACCTTTGTATATTCTTTACATAAATAGAAATCTAATATATAATATTATGGTTAAATAATTATATTAAGTTAATAGGTATTTTAAATGAAAACAGTTGAAATTTTTACAGACGGCGCTTGCAGCGGCAACCCGGGCCCCGGCGGTTGGCGGGCAATTTTAAGATATAACGGAGCCGAAAAAGTACTTTCCGGCGCAGAAAGTCACACCACCAACAACAGAATGGAACTTTCGGCGGTTTTATATGCCCTGTCCGCCCTTAAAGAACCTTGCCGGGTGATTTTAACAAGCGACTCGAAATATGTTATAGATTCCGTAACCAAAGGTTGGGTGTACTCCTGGCAAAAGAAAAACTGGAAAAAAAGCGACGGGAAGCCGGCTTTAAATGTTGATTTGTGGCAGGAACTTCTCCCCCTTTTGGAAAAACACAATGTCACATTTAACTGGATTAAGGGTCATCGGGGTCACCCGGAAAACGAGCGCTGTGACGAAATAGCTGTGGCAGAACGAGAAAAAGCAGCACAGCGGTAAAACTTAAAACCACTTTTTTATATATAAATTATTATGTAGCCGGCAGGGTTTTAAACACAAAATTAAAACCGCCGGCTTTTTGCTGCCGGCGGCTTAAAATTATTGAAGATATTCTGTTGTAAGACCGAAATATCAATTTGTCATAAGTCGGTTTCTTGCTTTTCTTTATCCGCTTTTTGCTTTTCCCTTTCGGCCTTTGAATATATACAGCCGCAGTAATCCTGTCGATACAGGTTGCACCGGGCAGAAAGTTCGATGCTTCTTTTGTATCCGTTATGTTTTTTAAAATCGCTGTACAAAAATGTGGCGCTATATTCCCCGTTCAGGTTCTCGCCTATCGTATTAAGCCACCGGGCGTTTTTGTGGGGAGAAATACTCAGTGTTGTGGTGTAGTATTCAAAACCTTTTTCCCGGGCAACTTTTGCGGTTTCGGCAAGTCTTAAACGATAGCACTTATAGCATCTCCGGCCTCGCTCCGGCCGATTTTCAAGCCCCTTGGCAATTTCAAAAAAGCTCTCCGGGTCATATTTCCCCTCTAAAACCGAAACAGGATATTTACTTTTTACGCCTTGGCAAAAGCGGCGCAATTCACCAAGTCTTTTTTCATATTCTTCCTTTTCGGTTATGTTAGGGTTGTAAAAAAACACGGTTATCTTAAAAAAATCCGCCAATCTCTCTAAAACCGCCGATGAACAAGGGGCACAACAAGCGTGTAAAAGCAGCGGCGTGCCGGGAGCAATGGATTTCATCTGCTGCTCCATCATTAAATCATAATTTTTTCTCGGTTCCGGCATTTTATCACCCTTTCCATTATATTATTTAATGTAAACACAGCTTGTCATAACAAACTGTGTTTTATATTTGTTTTAGAACAAACACAAATGCAAAGTATCCCCGTCAAATACCAACTGTCCTTCGTCATAACCGTCCCAATTTTTATCGGCAAAATATTTTTTATACTCGTCTTTCGGTTCGCTTTCCCAATAAGATTTTCCCGTATAGTAATTTATACCGTCCATATCACTCCAAGTTGTGTCAAACATTTTCAAATTTATATTTGATGTTCTTATATTGGGGTAACTTCTTGTACGATACATATCGTTGTAAAATGCCACATTGGTAACGGTTATGCCCGTTTCGGTTTCATACTCGGTTATTTTGCTTTGAATTGCATTTGCCAAAAGATTATCAATCCGATTTATGGAATATCTGTCGTTAAATATTCTTGTAAAGAACATCGACTTTACAATAAGGCACATAAATAATGTACAGAACACAAGCTTTACCGTATAACCGTGAAAATTATTATCTTTTACCCTTAAATTTAAAACTATATTAAAGGCAAGCACACCTATGATCGACATTACCGGGTACAGTATCCTTGCCGAATAATCGTCCGAAACCGATAAAATATAGGGTGCAAAAGATATGCCTATTGTGACCACCGACACATAAATTACAGAAAATATTTTTAAAACCCTGTTTTCCTTTGCGGCAAAAATAAACACAAAGGACAATACCAAAACAAAGGCTATCAAGAATATATACCGATAATGAGGTATCACATTCAGTGTGTGAATATAATTATCCCTTATAGATGACAAAACACTTAAATTTAAAATCGAACCTGCTGTTTGCACACGGCCGCTTTTAAAAATATACTTTGTAGGCACAATACCCACAATCATGGCCGCTGTGTACTGGCACAAAATAACAATGTTGTTAACTACAAACGAGCGGACGGATTTTGAATAATACATTATAATCGGCGCAAGCGCTATAATATATATTGCCAGATGAGTTTGATAAATTTCCACCGAAACCACAAGACATAACAGTGCTAAGAATAACTGCTTTTTATCACCTGTATCAAACCAAGCGACTGTTTTTGACACTGCCAATGTAACCGAAAACAAGCTCAGCATAAATAAGCCTGTTTCAATAAACATATAGTATTCAAAAGAATAAAGATTGGCAATAATTGTACAGGATATAAGCGTCGCAGTGTACTCGGAACATTTGCTCAATTTTAATATCACATTGGCAAGCATCATTACCGCCAAAGCGGCAAAAATTATTCCTACAAAATATGACAAATAATAAATCTTTGTAAAACTGATATTTAAATCGTAAACCGCTTTATAAACCAACCCGGAAATAATTCGACCGTTGTCTTTTATCATGTGCATATATGTCCACCGAGGTGCCGCCAGTGTGCTGTATGTATCGGTGGAAAGCTGCGGTTTGTTTGCACTGCCGAATAAAAGAACTATGCTTGCAAGAGACATAAACCATATTTTAAAGTTTATCTTCTGCATTTCGCTTTTTAAACTTTTCATTTTAACCTCATTTATGTAAAATCATTTTTATTTTTCTGAAAAGTGCCGTTACCGCCATACCGATTCTGTATGATGTTGACGAACGAATTTCATTTATTGTCTCGGCCAAATGGTTGCACTGCAACTGATAAAAAGCAGCTTTCTCTGTGTCAAACCCTCCGCCGGCTCCTCTTATCTCAATTCCCTTGGAATTGAATTCGGTAAAAATATCCGTTGCGGCGGCAAGGGGTTCTTTTACCGATACACCGTCTTGATAATGATACTCGTTTTCGGCCATATCTTTAAATATATCGTCCCATATTTTGCCTATGTCCGTTCTTACAAATTCGATGCCGCTTTCTCTTGCCTGTCTGCCCATTTCGTATCTGTAATCGTCGTCGGTTAACAACTTTACAATTTCACGGGCGGCGCCGCAGATATCCCCTTGGGGAATGTTAACCATTCCCCTTGGATTTCTCGCCATATCCCAGTTGGCAAGGAAGTAACAAACCAGCGGCAAACCGCAGACTTTGCCCTCGGCAAGAGCCAAACTGAACCCTTCAAACCGGCTTGTAGACAGCATAACATCGGCACTTTGATAATAGCTTATAACATCTTTTACATAGCCCACTGTTTCCGCCGTGTCTGTTAAGCCGTATTCCTCTATAAGGTCAGTTATTTTTTGGCCGTAAATCTCATCGTCACAACCGCCGATAATCGTAAACTTTACACCCGGAATTTCCCGGCGCACAAGTTTTGCTATTTCAACAACATCTTCTATCTGCTTGCCCCTGTCTATTCTGGCAGAAATGATTACATTTTTGCCGTCAAGTTTCGCAGGAGTTGTGTCCGGGGATATATCTATCGGGTTTACGGTTTTATAGCACCTTAATCCCTTTGACTGCCACCACCGACAATCAACATCATTAAGGGCGGTAACACCGTCAACGCATCTGAAAATAAACGGCATAGTTGCGGCACGGTATGCGTACTGAAAATCATTTGATCTTAAGCTTGAACAAAATGTGCCATGGGTGTGCATTAAAAAAGGCAAACCTGTGAATTTTACCGCCCGGACATCGGCAAGTTTATTTAAATTTTCCCATGCGTGGTAAATCATAATATCAATATTGTATTCATTTATTGCTCCGATTAAAGCCACTGCTCTTGCATAATATTCGTCATAACTGCGGAATTGTATTTTAGGCAGAACAACTCTTACTGTATTCGGGTTTATTTTATAATCATTTTCATTTGGTTCATCATCGGTAAAAAGCACGACATTATATCCGCCCTCATTCCAAATATCTGTCAAACGGCTGACTACTCTTTCAATCCCCCCATTGTACATACGATGATAAAATGTACCTAATGTTTTGAATTTTCTCAATCTCGGTTTGAAAATATTTACGGTCCTTATAAGCTCGGAAAACTCGTCCTCTCTGTGATTTTTCAAACTATAAACGCTGTAAGAAAGATATGCCAAAAATTCTTCTGCAGGGCAGTTTTTCAAAGCCAAATCTACGTACTGTTGTCTTTTTTCTGCCGACATTTTTTTCAAAACCGTTGCCGCAGTTGCATCCAACATCTGCATTTTTATTTCGTTCAATCTGTCGGCGCAAATTTCCGTCCCGCCTTGTTTCTCTGTCCATTCATTCAGATACAGGTAGACATAATAAGATTTAGCTAAGGCCTCTAATTTTGAATCGCTTATTTCGGTACTTGTGGAAATACCGTTGCCTACACGATAATTATATATTTCATTTTTTATGTATCCGTAAGACCCCGCGAAAAATAACATCAAATATACCTGCAATAAATCTTCCCGCATATTCAACCTTTGCCGGGGGATATTTTCAAAAGCTTTTTTTGCCGTGTCAATTTTATATATCTTTGAAAAGATATTAAAATTCATCTTTTCTTTTACATACTTGTAACTTAAAAGACCGCCGTTTACAGGCACAATTATTTTTTCTTCCGGGTACTTTAAATACTCTTTTACGCCTTTTATAAAATCCTCAAAGCCGTCTTTTTCCGCAAATACATTTGTGCCGAACTGTAAAATATCCGTATTTTGCTCTTTTATGGCGTTATAGGCCTTTTCGCAGGCCTCAGCGGAATAATAATCGTCTCCGTCAAGAAACATAACATACTCACCTGTGGCAGCATCCACACCGGATTTTCTGTTTAAAAGAGTACCTTGGTTTTTATCCTTTGCCAGGATTTTAACCCTGCTGTCCTTTTCGGCAACGGATTTTGCAATATCGAGAGTGCCATCGGTAGAACAATCGTCGCACACCAATATTTCTATATCTTTAAGGGTTTGGTTGCAAAGGCTTTCCAAACATTCCAAAATATATTTTTCAACATTGTAAGCCCGTACAACAACACTTACCTTTGGGCTTTTAATTTCGATATTTTCCATTTTTCCCCCACAGAGATTTATTTATGCAATTTATGTTATTTACAGGACAATAGTACCATACAAATATAAAATTATCAAGTTTGGCAGATATAAGCCCTTCAATACAAAAGGCGGTCTTTCGACCGCCCGATTTTTGTATTTTATTTATCGTTATTTTCGCTCATCTTGACAACATCTGCCAAAATATCAACACACTTGTCGATACCCAATGCGCCGGAGTCAAGAGAAATATGATAATTTCTGCCGTCTCCGAATCTCATATCCGTGTAGTAGTCATAATATGCGGCACGCTTTTTATCCTTATCCTTTAAACGCTTTTCAGGAGAATCTTCTCTTTCACCGTAAACGGAAACAATTCTGTCTGCACGGAATTCCATACTTGCATGGATAAAAACACGCAAAGCCTCAGGATTATCCCTTAAAATGTAGTCGGCACAACGACCTACAATTACGCAAGGGCTTTTGCTTGCAACATCACGGATTATATCGCTTTGGATTTTCCAAATAGTGTCCTCATTGCTGGGGGCATAGTTATAACTTCTGTTTGTGAAAATTGCGTTGAGCAAACCGCCGTTTGTGTACTCGCCCATTTCCTCAATATATTTCTTATCATAGCCGCTTTCCAAAGCTACTTTTTCAATGATTTCTCTGTCGTAGCAAGGAATACCCAACTTTTCGGCAAGTTGTTTACCCACTGTTCTGCCCCCTGAACCGAACTCACGGCTGATTGTAATTACCTTATAACTCATAAATAAGCCTCCTTACCTGTTTTTTGTGCAGGTTTTGTGTACCCCTCGGCTCTTAGCCGTTTATTTCGGAGTATCTTCCCTTGTTAATATTTTACCATATCAATAAAATTTTTCAATTCAAAAATTACAGTGCATTTTTTGTACAGATTAACCATATTTACATATGTAAAGCAAAACGGCTTCCGTACCAATATACGAAAGCCGTTTAAAATTTATGCTTTATTTATCACAAAATCAAATTATTTATTCTGTAAATATTCGTCGATAGCTTTTGCTGCAACCTTGCCGGCACCCATAGCGGAAATAACGGTTGCGGCACCTGTTACGGCGTCACCGCCGGCGTAAACGCCCTCTTTGGTTGTTGCGCCTGTGTTTTCTTCAACTATAATGCCGCCGTGCTTGTTTACTTCAAGGCCTGCGGTTGTTGATTTAATAAGCGGGTTAGGTGATGTACCGATTGACATAACAACGGTGTCCACATCAAGAACAAACTCACTGCCCTCGATAGGCATAGGTCTGCGACGACCGTTTGCATCCGGCTCGCCAAGTTCCATTTTAATGCACTTAACACCTGTTACGCAGCCGTTTTTCGGGTCACGGCGGTCATCCGGGTTGTGATAACCCAAAATTTCAACAGGGTTGTTCAAGAGCTTAAACTCGATACCCTCTTCAATTGCGTGTTCAACTTCTTCTTTTCTTGCAGGAAGTTCTTCCATTGAACGACGATACACTATGTAAACCTTTTCTGCACCAAGACGGAGAGCCGTACGGGCTGCGTCCATGGCAACGTTGCCGCCGCCTACAACAGCAACTTTACCGCCCTTTGAAATAGGTGTAACAGGGTCATCCTTGTATGCCTTCATAAGGTTGGATCTTGTCAAAAATTCGTTAGCGGAATAAACACCTTTAAGGCTTTCACCCGGAATGCCCATAAAGTTTGGCAAACCTGCGCCGGAGCCTACAAATACGGCTTCGTAACCCATACCGAACAATTCGTCGATTGTCAAGGTCTTACCTATAACCATATTTGTTTCGATGTCAACGCCCATTGCAACAAGGTTGTCAACTTCTTTTTGTACTATTGCCTTTGGCAGACGGAATTCAGGAATACCGTAAACCAAAACGCCGCCTGTTGTGTGCAAGGCCTCGAAAACCGAAACCTTGTAGCCTTTTTTAGCCAAGTCGCCGGCACATGTAAGGCCTGAAGGGCCTGAACCTACGATGGCAACTTTGTGTCCGTTTGAGGGAACCTGTTCCGGAGCTTTTTCGGAGTGAGCGTTGTGCCAGTCGGCAACAAATCTTTCAAGACGGCCGATACCTACCGGTTCGCCTTTGATACCTCTTACACATTTTGATTCACACTGTGTTTCCTGTGGGCAAACACGGCCGCAAACTGCCGGCAGAGATGATGAAAGGCTGATTATCTGATAAGCGCCTTCAAAATCTCCCTCTTTTATTTTCCGGATAAATTCCGGAATATGAATATTTACCGGGCAACCGGAAACGCAAGGCATATGCTTGCAGTTAAGGCAACGGAGAGCCTCGTCAATGGCAACTTCCTCCGTGTAGCCTGTTGTAACTTCCTTAAAGTTATGAGCCCTTACCAATGGATCCTGTGACGGCATAGGGTTCTTTTTAGGTGACATATTTGGCATGATTATTTTACCTCCTTGTTGAAGAGATTGCAGGTTTCTTCATAAGCGTGGCGCTCAAAAGCCCGGAACATTGTCGATCTCTCCATAGCTTCGTCAAAGTCAACTTCGTAGCCGTTAAAGTCAGGGCCGTCAACACAGGCAAATTTTGTAACCTTTTTGCCGTCCTGGTTAAGGGTCAAACGACAGCCGCCGCACATACCGGTGCCGTCAATCATAATCGGGTTCATTGAAACAGTGCAAGGAATACCGTAAGGTTTAACTGCAAGAACAACAAACTTCATCATGATAAGCGGACCGATTGTAATAACCGCATCAAATTTTTCGCCTTTTTCAAGCATATCTTTAAGAGGTACCGTAACATTGCCATGCTCGCCGTATGAGCCGTCGTCGGTCATAACCCTTAATGTGTCGGAGCAAGCCTTAAATTCATCTTCAAGAATAAGCAAATCCTTGTTTCTGAAACCGATGATAGACGTTACATCGGCACCAAGTTCGTGGAACTTCTGTGCGATAGGCAAAGCGATGGCACAGCCTACGCCGCCGCCTACGATACAAACCTTTTTAATGCCTTCGGTATGTGTGGCAACCCCCAAAGGACCTACAAAGTCCTGTAAGTATTCGCCTTCTTCTTTGTGGTTAAGCAATTCAGTTGTTGCGCCAACTACCTGGAAAATAATTTTTACAGTTCCTTTTTCTTTATCGCTGCCTGCGATTGTAAGAGGAATTCTCTCGCCCTCCCGGTTTACACGGAGGATAATGAACTGACCCGGCTGTGCTTTCCGTGCAACAAACGGAGCTTCAATATCCATCATTGTAACAGTGGGATTGAGTACTTTTTTGTTTACTATCTTATACATATTTTTACCCTTTCACGTGACCGCCATCATCGTCGTTTATGCAGTTAAAACTTTAACGGGTCACATATTCGCTTCATATATTATATCAATACTTTTATACCTATTCAAGGGGAAAATTCAAATTTTTTCGATTTTTTTAGATATTTTTTTCAGTATCTTCGCCATTTTTCGCAAAATTTTGGTAATATCTTCCTTTTGTCGGTTAAAAGGGCAAAAAGAAAAGGTCGGGCATAAGCCCGGCCGATTTCTTTGGATATTACAATGTTTTATATACCCTATGGCAAGATATTGATTAGAAATCAACCTCTGTGTCATAGTAGCAACATTTGAGAAGTTTTTCCATTTCTTCAACAGACGGCTGTCTCGGGTTAGAACCTGTGCAGGCATCTGCTATTGCGTTTACGGCAATGTCGTGAAGTCTTTCAAGGAATACTTCCTCCGGAACAAAGCCGTTTTCACATGGGTAGCTGTCCCGACCGTAGTTCTTAATGCAGTGAGGAATATTCAGCTCATCATTCATACCACGGAGATATTTAATAAGCAAAGCAACCTTTTCTTCAACTGTTTCACCGCCCAGCTTCATTTCGTCTGCGATAACCGCATATCTCTTTGCGGCTGTTTCGTCCTTTGCGTTAAATGCTATTACCTTTGGCAAGTACATTGCGTTTGCGGCACCGTGAATGATATGTGCGCCGTAGTCTGCAAATGCGGCACCTGTCTTATGTGCCATTGAGTGAACTATACCCAAAAGTGCGTTTGAGAAAGCCATACCGGCAAGGCACTGTGCGTTATGCATTGCGTCACGCTTTGCCATATCGCCGTTGTATGAGCCTACCAAATCATTCTGTATCATCTTAATTGCGTGGATTGCAAGAGGGTCTGTATAATCGCAGTTTGCCGTTGAAACATAAGCCTCGATAGCGTGGGTCATAGCGTCCATACCTGTGTGAGCAACCAACTTCTTAGGCATTGTCTCTGCCAAATCCGGGTCAACGATGGCAACATCAGGTGTGATTTCAAAGTCTGCGATAGGATACTTAATGCCCTTTGAATAGTCTGTGATGATTGAGAATGCCGTAACCTCTGTGGCTGTGCCGGAAGTTGAAGAAATGGCACAGAATTTTGCCTTTGTTCTCAATGCCGGAATGCCGAAAACCTTACACATATCCTCAAATGTGATGTCCGGGTACTCATATTTAATCCACATAGCCTTTGCGGCGTCGATAGGTGAGCCGCCGCCTATGGCAACAATCCAGTCAGGTTCAAATTCAAGCATTGCCTGTGCGCCCTTCATAACCGTTTCAACAGACGGGTCAGGTTCAATGCCCTCAAAAAGTTTAACCTCCATGCCGGCCTCTTTAAGGTAGTCAACACACTTATCAAGGAATCCGAACCTTTTCATACTGCCGCCGCCTACGCAAACGATAGCCTTTTTGCCTTTGAATGTTTTAAGAGCTTCGATAGCTCCTTTGCCGTGATACAAATCTCTCGGTAATGTAAACCTTGCCATTGTTATAATCTCCTTTATGTAATTTGATAATTTAGCCTTTTCAATCGGTTATTCCGATTTATCTGTCTATATACTATCATCTGCTTTGAGAAAAATAAAATATATATTTTTCATATAAGTATATTTTTATTGATATAATTATATCACAAAATATTTGAATGGAAAGTGTTATTTATTTAACAAAATATTCTTTGATTTACGGATTTTAAAACAAAAAGCCCGATATTTAACAGAAAATTTACATTCCGTAAAAATATCGAGCCGCTGAATATATATTATTTTATATATAGCATATATTAAATTAGATATACTTATTTTGCCAATTTCATTTGCAAAATCTTGTAGAAATCATCGTCGCCGGTTTTTATCAACTTTAAAACTTTGTCCGATTTTTTTATGATAATATCGGCTCCGTCGGCAATTTTTATCCTTGCACAACCGTCCAATACAAGCATCGGCTGCCGGTCAAGCTCGTATTCGTCAAGGGCAGGTAAATGAACTTTGGTCTTTATCACATCACTGCCGGCAATAACAACGGAATTTAAACTTATAAGACTTTGACAAATTGAAGTTATAACCATATTGTCTGCCTCCGGCAAAAGTATAGGCCCGCCGGCGGAAAGATTATAAGCCGTTGACCCTGTGGGGGTTGCCACTATAATGCCGTCTGCCTGTATTCTTTGAATAAACTTATCGTTTATTGTAAGATCCATATTCAAAGCTCTTGAAATACCGGCACGGTATATTACCGCCTCATTTACCGCCAAAAATTTTTCCTTTTGTCCGTTGTTGTCAACACAGCCTATAAGAGTAATACGGTTTTCTGTTTTATAATCCCCGGAAAAAATCCTGTCAAAAGCTGCCATGGCTTCCTCCGGCTCGCAGTCGGTAAGATAACCCAAATGGCCGAAATTTACCGCCCATATAGGAATATCTCTCTGCAAAAGAGTTCTTGCGTTGCGCAGTACGGTGCCGTCGCCGCCTATGACTACCGCCATATCGGCATTTTCTATATCATCGGAAATTTCCCCGGCAAAATGCGTAGAAAAAATTTCCTTTGCCTCCGGCATAACGGCAAATTTATGTCCTTTTTTCAATACCGTTTCCGCCGCCGTAAAGGCAAAATCCACAGCCTTTTCTCTTGTTATATTTGGTATAATCAAAAATTTCATTTAACTTTATTAAACCTCCCGGTCAAAGGCTGCATCGTTTTTTGCTTCATAAACTTTATTTAAAAAAAGTCTGTCAGTCGCCGTAAGGCGATAGCCCTTTGGATATATAAGCAGATCCGCAAATCTTGGCGCACCCCGGCATTTTACCGTGCAAAGGCCGTATTTTTTAAGTAAATCCGTGGGCATTGGAGAAACCCACATAAAAGAATTTTCTACTGTGGAAATAAGTTCAAACCGATTTTGCCTTTCTGTTATGCTTATGTAATCGGCATTTTCAAAAGTCGGTGCCACACTGTCAAACTTATATGGGGTTTTGTCGTCACGGTGGATTATCTCGGTCATATTCGCAAGGTCTTTCATCTCTATTTCGCCTTTTGATGAAAGAGAGTTTTTTTGCGACATAAGCACCAAAAATTCCGTATTCCATATCTCGTCATACTTCATATCTTTTTCGGTGAGATAATCTATAAAATATTTTTCCCGATTTAATTCAAAGCGGACTATACCTATATTGCAGCTTTTTTGTCCCACCAATTTTACAACATCAACAGATGTGGTTTCCGCCGAACTTACGGCAATTTTTTCTTTCTTTGTCACTTCCCGAACAAACTTTACAAATCCCCGGGCTATGTAGCTTACCCTTGGATAAGCCACATTAAATTTTTGTCTTTCTTCTCTGCTGCCGTCGGCTATTTTTTCTATTTCGTCCAGCTGTTCCATTATATGTGCGGCATATTTTAAGAATATTTTACCGTTTTCCGTGGGAACAACCCCTTTTGATGTGCGGCGGAACACCGGGAACCCTACCGATTCTTCCAGTTCCTTTATGGCCTTTGAAAGATTGGGCTGCGCCATAAACAGATTTTCCGCCGCCCGTGAAATAGAATTTGTTTTTTCCACTTCCAAAGCGTATTTAAAAAGCGCCGTATTCATAATTTGCACCTCCGGTGACAATTATTCCGAATTTTAAAAACCTCCGGCAACCGATTTATTAAATCTACGGCCTGCATGCCCGGGGCTGTGTATTTTGTGCGGCATATTTTCCCTGCCTGCCGGTGAATTAGCACCCCGGCAACCCGGCTTGTAAAGCAACCGTTGCCCTGTGCCAAAAGCGAAGATATTATCCCGGCCAGCACATCTCCGCTGCCGCCTTTCGCAAGGCCGGAATTCGGTTTGCCTGCAAAAACGGGTTTTTTATTTTTTTCCTTGATAACCGTAACGACGCCTTTTAAAACCGCCGTACAATCATACTTTTCGCTTAACGCCGCCGCCCGACCTGCCGGGTCGGCAAGTATCCGTTTTACTTCTGTATTCAAAAGCCTTGCGGCCTCTCCGGGGTGGGGGGTGATAATAAGCTTGTCTGCCTTGTACAGCTTCCTGTACTCCGGGTGTTTAGACAGTATATTTAAACCGTCTGCGTCTATTACAACAGGTTTGTCGGAACTTAAAACCGTTTTAACTTTACTTTCCGCATTTTCGTCCATACCCAAACCGCAACCTAAAAGCACGGCAGACGCCGATTTTATTTTTTCTTGTAAATCTTCTTCAAAAATCATAACCGCCTGTGGCATTGCCACGGCATATATGGGGTAATTTTCTCTGCCTGTAACCTGGTACAAAAGCCCCGTTCCGCTTTTTAACGCCCGGCCTGCGGACATAACCGCCGCCCCGGGCATACCGTAACTGCCGGTTACACACAGCAGTTTACCGAAAGTGCCTTTATTTGAATAATCGCTCCTTGTGGGTATATTATCTTTGATATATCCAATATCCGCCTTCAAACCGTAGTAATCACCGTTTTTTACGGCTTCCTCTATATATTTTTCAAGCCCTACGCTTTTCACGATAATCTTTCCGCATTTTTCCGCCCCGAAAGATATTATTTCCATTGGTTTTGATGCGGAAAATGTAACCGTTACATCGGCATTTATACAATCGCCGCCTATTTTTCCGCTGTCGCACTCCAAGCCGCTTGGCACATCGGCACTGATTACAAAAGCCCCCCTCCGGTTTACGGTTTTGATAATTTCCCCTGTCTGCCGATTTACATCTCCGTGGAAAGAAAAACCGAACAGCCGGTCAATCACCGTATCGCAGTCCTTTAAAATTGCCAAATCTTCTGTGATTTTTACGGCCTTATTCATTTTTTCAAAGGCATTTGCCCGCCGCCGGGTTTTGGGCAAGCCGAAAGGCATATACACATACACGGTTTTAAAAAATTCTGTCAGTTTGTCTGCCGCCACAAAGCCGTCTCCGCCGTTATTGCCCTTGCCGCAAAGCACAAGTAAGTTTTCATGGGTTCTGTTTTCAACAGCTTTTTTCACTTCTTCCGCCAAGGCACTGCCTGCCCTGTCCATAAGCAATTCAACTGCAACACCGTCGGCAAAAGCGCTGTTTTCTATATTTTTAATCTGTTGTGACGTCATTAAAACTTCCATAAACAAACCTCCGGCAAAGCTCTTTGGCTAAATAATAGCATATATTAACTTATTTTTCAAATAAAAGAAAATGCCCTTATGCAAATCATAAAGGCATTTTGTGTCATATTTTTACTTCAAAAGGCAATCGCAAACCATTTCGGCAACGATAATATCCTGTACCGCAATACCTGTAAGGTCAACAAGAGTAATCTGCTCATCGTTTGCTCTCTTTATATCATCCTTAATCAAAAGGCCTAATTCAACAGGGCTGTCGGCTGTGATAACCCCGTCTCTGATGGCAAATGATGTGTCGCCGTCAACTTCACACTGTGAAACAGAATCGTTTACGATGATGTCGGCCTTTGCGAATACAGATGAGGCAACTTCGTTTTTGTTGTCGCCGTCTGCGCCCATGGCTGTGATGTGTGTACCCGGTTTAACCATATCCGCCGTGATAAGGGGTGTTTTTGTGTTTGTTGCGGTTACGATATAATTGCACTTCCGGCAGAGTTCCGCAGCCGAGTAAACAGCCTCAATGTCAACGCCCTTAGCTTTAAAGTCTGCCACAAAAGCGTCTGTGGATTCCTTTGTATATCCGTAAACAACAACCTTTTTTATATCAAGGCACTGCAATGATGCCTCCAAAGTTGTGCGGGCAAGTGTGCCTGTGCCCATAAGACCCATAGCCGTGATTTTGCTTGGTGCAAGATATTGTGCACACAAAACAGAAGCCGCAGCCGTTCTGAAACTTGTAAGCCAACCCTTATCAAGCAAGATAGCCTTTGTCATACCGGTTTCTCTGTCAAATACTATGTTCATACCGTCCGAAGTAGGCAAACCCAACTTTGCATTGCCGGGAAAACCGGTAAAAAGTTTAATAACAAAAGACGGATCTCCGTGAACATGACCAAACTTAATAAATGTGTTACCTGTGGGGTTTTCAAAATCCAAGTGACCTACCGGCGGAACGGTTGTTTGACCGGTGGAATATTTTACATAGCCGCTTTTAAGTTCTTCTACTAAAACGGAAATGTGTTTTTGTGCTTTTTTTATTTCTTCAAGATTAAAAATCATCATACAGCTCTCTCCCTGATATTTTTTATTTTAGTTATATTATACTTTAATGTAAACTGCACCGTTTGTCAAGAAAAACAAGTGTAGTTTTACGGTGTAAATATTGCCAATTTGTAAATTTTTTAATCTATGTACTAATCTTGCATTTTACGAGGCTCGAAAAAGGCGGCCCGAAGCCGCCCTTTCGATTTTCTCTCTCTTTTTTATATCAGTTACTTAGTCAAATTTTCGATAAATTCTTTAAGGAACCGATAAACTCTGTTATAGCTGTCAATATCCATCCACTCTGTAACCGTGTGTTCGTTACCTGATGTGCAGCCCAATGTTGTGATTTCAAGTCCCGGCAGGTTTTCGGAGAATACGCCAAGTTCCAAACCGCCGTGAACGGCAACTTCGCCCATATCCTTACCTGTCTTTTCCTTGTACATCTTTTCTGACAGCCGGCGCATTTTATCTGTTGGGTTGTAAGGCCAAGCAGGTAACCATGTGCCTATTTTTACCTTAGGCATACCGCACATTGCAGCAACGGTGCACATAACGTCAACATACTCGTCGTTCAATGTCTTTGAGGAAGAACGGGTCATGGTGTCGATTGTGATTTCCTCCCGGCTTGTCTTTACAACACCCATATTTGTGGATGTAATCGGCAAACCGTCAACGGCTTTGTTCATCATTCTCACGCCGTTAGGTATGCAATACAAAGCCTCTGTAACGGCTTTTGTTGTGCTTTGTGAAAGTGCCTTTTGGGCATCGGCATCCCGAACTTTGATTGTAACATCCGGGTCGGAAGCAGAATATTCAACCTTGATTTCATTCCAAACTCTTTCGATAGTTTCGATTGCCTTTGCCTTGTTGCCGTCTGTTATCAAAATAACGGCCTTTGCCTCTCTCGGAATTGCATTGAACATCAAACCGCCGGAAACGCTGCAAAGTCTGTAATCACAAACCTTGGCCACATTGTGCAATACACGACCCATAATCTTGTTTGAGTTACCAAGCTCGGCTGTAATCTTCATTGCGGAGTGACCGCCTTTAAGGCCGCCTACGCTGATTTCTATTGCCTGACCCCGAGCCGGCTCATAATCTGTGGGAATTGACCAGATTATCTCCTGTGCACCTGCGGATGTTGTTGATACATAGCCCTCCGGGCCTGCGTCAAGACCTATCATACGGCGTGCTTTAATCTGTGAATAATCGAAATCCAAAGCACCCCAGAAGCCGATTTCCTCGCCTGTCGTAAAGAGGAACTCAATAGGCGGATGGGAGAACTTGTCGGAATCTTCGTCCATCAATGCAAGCATGTATGCAACGCCCTTGCCGTCGTCGGCGCCCAATGTTGTGCCGTTTGCACGGAGAATATTGCCTTCAACAACAAGTTCAATACCGTCTTTTGTAAAATCGTGAACAGTGTCTGCGTTCTTTTCGCAAACCATATCAAGGTGTCCCTGCAAAAGAACAGCCGGCCGATCTTCAAAGCCCTTTGAGCCGGGCTTTCTTACATAAACATTGTTCTTTGCGTCTCTTGTGGCGTAAAGACCCAATTCTTTGGCTCTGTTTTCAACAAACTTTGCCACTGCTTCCTCATTTTTTGAACCACGGGGAATTGCGGAAATATCCTCGAAATATTTGAGTGGGAGCTTAGGCTCCATGTTTGAAAGAATGTATTTCATACTAAAATCTCCTTAAAATATATACTGAAAATTTATTTGTTTGTAAATTATGTAACAGATTATAGCCTTTAAAAAAGCTTTTGGCAATTTTTGTGTTTTCTATTTTTAATATACTTATTTAAGAATTTGTAAATTTAAAATTGACATTCCGCTTGTGATAGACAAATTTTAGTTTTTAAAATCAAAAACACCTTAAAATTCACATTTTTGTCTATTTATAATTGACAAATAAAGAGTTTTTTATTTCCATGTTTCTACATCATAAACATATTATGAAAATTGCGACTTTGCCCTTATTTTATAAGATTTTTATGTAAAATTTTGCCGAAACTCCTTGAAAAAGCAAGTCACTAAATGGTAAAATAATATCAAAATAAAACGATGTTTTCTGAAAGGAGAAAAACAATGAGCAAATCCACAGTATATTTTTGCAAAACCATAAGCCCGGAAAAGGTGCTTGAAATGTACAAAAAATTGGGCAAAGAATTGCCCGGCAAGCTGGCACTTAAAGTACACAGCGGTGAACAGGGCAACCAAAACTTTTTAGGCCCGGAATTTTGGAAGCCTCTTATAGACGAAGTCGGCGGTACAATAGTTGAGTGCAACACCGCTTACGAGGGTGCAAGAAACACAACCGAAAAGCACTTGAAGCTGTTAAAGCACCACAGATGGCTTGATGTTTACCCTGTTGACCTTTTGGATGCGGAAGGCCCGGATATGGTGCTTGACATTAAAAAGCACAAAATCATTGACAAAAACTATGTGGGCAAAGACCTTGCAAAGTACGACAGTATGCTTGTTTTAAGCCACTTTAAAGGCCACGCCATGGGCGGTTACGGCGGCGCTTTGAAACAGCTTTCAATCGGTGTTGCATCATCTTACGGCAAGGCGTATATTCACGGCTCCGGCGATCCTTCAAAAATTTGGACGGGAGATCATGACACATTCCTGGAATCAATGGCAGACGCCGCAGGAAGCGTTATCGACTACTTCGGCGGTAATATGGCCTTTATAAATGTTATGAAAAACCTTTCCGTTGACTGTGACTGTTCCGCCGTCGCCGAACCCCCTTGTATGAAGGATATAGGCATTTTGGTTTCCACAGACCCGGTTGCGGTAGATCAAGCATGTCTTGATTTGGTTTACGCCGCAACAGACGACCCGGGACAGGCTCATCTTATTGAGAGAATAGAAAGCCGCCACGGCGTACACACAATCGAAGCCGCCGCAGAACTGGGTCTCGGCAACAGAGAGTACGAACTTATTGAAGTTGAATAACCGATTGATTTAAGTTTTAAAAAAAGCTTACAAAATTATTCCCGGCAGGTAAAACCTGCCGGGAATTTTTATGGAGTAAAACATTTTGACAAAAAGTATCTTATTATTTTTCGCTGTTCATTTTATCCAAAGCGTCGATTGCAACCTGAGCATAAAGCGCAACGCCTGTTTCCAAAGCGGATTCGTCAAACAAAACGCTTTCGTGGTGCATTGAATAAATCTTGGATTCGTCCGGCCAGCGAGCGCCCAGTGAGAAGAATGCGCATTTTGCACCCTTTGTTGTGTACCAGCCAAAGTCCTCTGCACCCATTGTAGGCTCGCCCTGAATAAACTTGCCCGGGGCAACTTTTTCGATTGCGCCTTTGCCTATGTTAAATGCGTCCTCATTATTTACATTTGCCTCAACAAGTTTGTTATATTCAAGTTCTGCAGTGCATCTGTAAGCGGCGGCTGTGTTTTCAACAATTCTTCTCATAACATTTTCGATGTTATCGTGAATTTCAGGAGAATACATTCTGCAAGTACCCTCGATTTTGCACTCGCCCGGGATAATATTAAATCTTGAACCGGAATGAATTGAACCCACAGTTACAACAACCGGGTCCGCAGGGTCAAATTCTCTTGAAACCATTGTCTGCAATGCCATAACAACAGCCGAGCCTGCAACTGCTGCGTCAATGCCGTTTTTCGGGTCTGCGCCGTGAGCCGTTTTGCCCTTGATGTTAATTTTGAACCAGTCGGCTGCCGCATGGGACGAACCTATCATACCGGCAACATAACCGCAGGGAAGAGTTGAAGAAATGTGAATACCGAATGCGTAATCAACCCCGTTCATACAGCCTTGTTCAAACATTGCCATAGCTCCACGGCCGATTTCCTCCGCAGGCTGGAACACAAATCTTACAGTTCCGGCAAATTCGTCTCTCATCTGATTTATAACTTTAACGGCACCAAGCAACATGGCGTTGTGGGTATCGTGACCACAGGCGTGCATATAGCCTTCGTTTACGGATTTAAAAGGCAAATCTGTCTTTTCCCGAATTGAAAGAGCGTCAATATCCCCACGAATCATAACAATTTTGTCGCTTTCGCCCTTTGTGCCTTTTATCTCGGCAACAACGCCGGTAGGTTTCATTCTCTTATAGCTTACACCCAACTTGTCAAGTTCTTCGCAAATTCTGTCCGTTGTGCGGAATTCTTCCATGGATGGTTCCGGATGCCGGTGAATATCTCTTCTGTACTCTATGGTTTCTTCTGATATGGCATGTGCCAGTTCATTTGTTCTCATAACTAAATACCTCAATCTGTTTTTTAATTTACGTATTGGATTATAGTACCCTAAAATCATTTTTTCAATTTTTCAGACTTCTATTTACACTATGTTTTTTCTTTATATTGTCAACTTGTAATAGACAAACAAACCAATTATCGGAAATTTTATTAAAACCTCGGAGAAATCTTGCCTCATTCACAAATTTGTCTATTTATAATTGACAAATCTCTCTAAAAGTTCCCGTGTATTTACAAATAGTTCAGTTTTTCCTTTAAAACAGGCAAATTTCAACAGAAAATCAAAACGGCAGACGATCTTTGTCATCTGCCGTTTATCGTATTTTTATTTAATTTTATTCTTTGTTCATCTTGTCCAAAGCATCAATGGCAACCTGTGCGTAAAATGCCACACCTGTTTCCAAAGCGGACTCGTCAAACAAAACGCTTTCGTGATGCAATGAACAAATCTTTGATTCATCCGGCCAGCGTGCGCCCAGTGAGAAGAATGCGCATTTTGCGTCGGTTGTTGTGTACCAGCCGAAGTCCTCGCCGCCCATTGTAGGTGTGCCTGGGATAAATTTTCCCGGGGCTACCTTTTCGGCAGAGGCCTTGCCAAGTTCAAAGGCTTCTTCGTTATTTGCGCAGGCTTCAAGAAGTTTGTTGTATTCAACCTCTGCCGTACATCTGTAAGCGGCGGCTGTGTTTTCAACAATTCTCTTCATAACCTTATCTATATCCTTGTGAATCTCCGGTGAGTACATTCTGCAAGTGCCCTCAATGTTGCATTCACCCGGGATAATGTTAAATCTTGAGCCGGAGTGAATTGAACCCACAGTTACAACAACCGGGTCCGCAGGGTCAAATTCTCTTGAAACCATTGTCTGCAATGCCATAACAACAGCCGAACCTGCAACTGCTGCGTCAATGCCGTTTTTCGGGTCTGCGCCGTGAGCTGTTTTACCTTTTATTTTAATCTTAAACCAGTCGGTTGCGGCATAAGAAGAGCCGGCCATACCGGAGACAGAACCGCAGGGCAAAGTTGGCGAAATGTGAACGCCGAATGCGTAACCTACGCCGTCCATGCAACCTTGGTCAAGCATTGCCTTTGCGCCCAGAGCAACTTCCTCACCAGGCTGAAATACAAATCTTACAGTTCCGGCAAATTCGTCTTTCATCCGGTTGATAACCTTAACGGCACCAAGCAACATGGCGTTGTGGGTATCGTGACCGCAGGCGTGCATAAAGCCTTCGTTTACGGATTTAAAAGGCAAATCTGTTTTTTCGGCAATGGACAATGCATCAATATCACCACGGATCATAACAATCTTGTCGCTTTCGCCCTTTGTGCCTTTAATTTCCGCAATAACGCCGGTAGGCTTCATTCTCTTATAGCTTACACCCAACTTGTCAAGTTCTTCGCAAATTCTGTCTGTTGTGCGGAATTCTTCCATAGACGGTTCCGGATGACGGTGGATATCTCTTCTGTAATCTATAGTTTCCTGAGCTATGGCATGAGCCAATTCGTTTGTTTTCATTACTAAAACCTCTCATATTAAAATTTGATTTATACCATCGACCGAGGATTTTTACCCCGACTGTTACCGGCAGACGGGAAATCTTTGTCGATGTTGTTAAACGGTCGGTGGGTATTGCCCCACCGCCGATTATCAACTTTTGTGCAATTACTTATTCAATTCTTCCAAAGAATCAATGGCAAGCTGTGCATAGAGTGCAACGCCTGTCTCCAATGCGGATTCATCAAACAATACGCTTTCATGATGCTGTGAAAATACCTTTGATTCATCCGGCCAGCGTGCGCCAAGTGAGAAGAATGCGCACTTTGTGTGTGAAGTGTAGAACGAGAAATCCTCACCGCCCATTGTAGGTGTGCCCATTTCAACCTTGCCCGGAGCAACTTTTTCGGCGGACTTAACGCCAAGGGCGTAAGCCTCTTCATTGTTGTAGTTTACTTCGGCAATTTTGTCATACTTAACATCTGCTGTGCATCTGAATGCAGCGGCCGTATTTTTGGCAACTCTTGTGAGAGTATCCTGAATTTCGTCGTGAATTTCACGGGAATATGTTCTTACTGTACCTTCAATTTCGCACTTGCCTGGGATAATATTGAATCTTGAACCCGAGTGAATTTGACCAACCGTTACAACAAGTGGATCGGCAGGGTCATATTCTCTTGAAACCAATGTCTGCAATGCCATAACCGTGGCTGCACCTGCAACTGCGGCGTCAATGCCGTTCTTTGGGTCTGCACCGTGGGATGTCTTACCGTTAATTGTAATCCAGTAACGGTCTGTGGCAGCATGTGAAGCACCTGGCATGGCTGCAATGTGTCCGCATGGCAATGTTGAAGAAATGTGAATACCGAAAGCGTAATCCGCACCGTCCAAAGCTCCCTGCTTAATCATTGCAGGTGCACCTTCACAGGTTTCTTCACCGGGCTGGAAGAGGAAACGAACCGTACCGGCAAATTCGTCTCTCATTTTCAAAATGACCTTAACGGCACCCAACAGCATAGCGTTATGGGTATCGTGTCCACAGGCATGCATAAAGCCTTCGTTTACCGATTTAAAAGGCAAATCTGTTTTTTCGGCAATGGACAATGCGTCAATATCGCCACGCAAAACAATCAATTTGTCGCTGTCTGCTTTTGTACCTTTGACCTCGGCCACGACCCCCGTCGGCTCCATCCTTTTGTAATTTACGCCGAGTTTGTCCAGCTCTTCACAGATTCTGTCTGTTGTTCTGAATTCGTGCATACTTGCTTCCGGGTGCTGATGAATATCTCTTCTGTATTCAATGGTTTCCCGGCTTATTTCGTGTGCCAATTCATTTGTTCTCATAATTATTTCCTCCTTCATAGATTGTTAAATCAAAGCGCAAATAATTCAATCGCCTTGTGGAAACATTATATTACTATCTAAAAAATTTTTCAAGATTTTGTATGTTTTGTTTAAATTTTTGGTAAAACATACAAATTGGCGAGGTTTTAGCCCCGCTGTTTATAAAAAGTTATAAAAATAAAATTTTACCCTTATAAAAGGAAAAAACGCCCTTTTAAAGGGCGTTTTTAACATTTCTGTATTAAAATGTCGATTACTTGTTTTCCTCTGCAATTTTAAGCATACCGTCAACATTAGGAATATCAACGATGTTCTTTGCATAGTGTGCATACTTAACTGTAAGGTCAGGTGCAAGGAAGAAGAATGCAGGCAACTGCTGTTCGTTACCCTCATACTCGCCGTGTACATAGCCCCGCCGTGCTGCCCGTGCGCCCTTGGCCTGCAAGCCTGCCATGTCGCCGCCTACAAGAGCTTCCATTGACTCTGCCGGAAGAATTTCCAATTCCTTGTAAATCTTCTCCTCAGGGTCACATACGATTGGGTATGGCAAAGTTTCCTTTGTCCGTGCAAGGTCCTTGTTTACATTTTCTGCTGTTGACTGCATAACTACCGCAACATTCAAGCCCCGATCTACAAACTTCTGATAGTTTACTGCTATCTGGTGTACATCGTAACGACATACTGTGCAACCGATATAACGGATAACAAGCAATGCTGTCGGCTTGCCGTCAACGATCTGTGAAATCTTAACACCTTTCTTCATGTGAGTATCAACTGTGAAATCAGGGAACTTATCGCCCTTTACCAATTTTGCCATTTGAGTTTCCTCCTAAAAATTTATTTTAAGGTTCACCGCTTCCGATGCGGTTTCATCTTAATTACCGTAAGCTGTCTATAATAGCCAAGGTTTCGTCCACGGTAGGCATATCTATGCTGTTTTTAGCATAATGAGCATACAAAACATTGCCCCTGTCATCTGTTATAAACATAGCCGGCAACTGCTGTTCGTTGCCTTCGTAATCTCCGTGAACAAATCCGGATGCCTTTACCTTTTCCATTTTAGCCGCAAGTTTTGCCTTGTCGGCTTCATCGGTAGGCTGTCTTTCTTCTTTTGTGGCAGTCCGCTTAATGTCAAGAGAATTATATATTTCCTGATTATAATCACAAATAATATGGTAAGGCATATCGTAGCCCTCCAAATCTCTGCGAACCTTTGCCGGGTCGGACTGCATAACAACATAAACCTGTGTGTCTCTGTCAACAAATTTAGTATAGTTGAGCATTATCTGATGCACATCCCAGCGGCAGGTGGTACAAGCTATGTAACGCAGTACCCAGAAAACCGTCTTTTTAGCCTGTTTTACCATCTCATCGGTGGTAAGACCTTTTTGTGATTCCGTTTCAACCGTAAAATTCGGGAATTTATCCCCTTTTTTCAAAACCGCCATATTAAGGTCTCCTTTTATACCTCTGTATCGAACCTTTTACAAAATCCGAATTACAGCATGTTTACCATTTCGTCAACGGTAGGCATATCAACAATATTCTTTGCATAGTGGCTGTACTTGATAACACCGTTTTCGTCAACTATAACAACAGCCGGAAGCTGTTCTTCATTGCCTTCGTATGCGCCGTGCTCAAAACCGAACTTCTTAGCCTGCTTCATCTTCTTCAACAATTTAAACAAACCGCCGCCTACAAGTTTCAGCTTGCTCTTTGCCGGCTCGATTTCAAACTGTCTGTATACTGTCTGTGACGGGTCGCAGGCAATTTCAAATGGGAAAAATCCCTTTTCCGCTTCTTCTGCAACCGTCTCCGGGCTGGACTGCAAAACAACCATAAGCTCGGCGCCCTTTGCCTTAAATTCTTCAATGCGCTGTGCATAAATGTGCAAATCCAAACGGCAGGATGTACAGCCGTAGTAGCGCAAAAATACAATAACCGCCTTTTTGCCCTTTATATATTCCGATGCGTGTTTTTCATCCTGTTCATAGGGGCTGAGATACACAAAATCCGGCATCTGCATATTTTCTTTAAGTTTCATAATTTTCTCTCCTATTCTGCGCCAAAAGTGTCTTGCGACAGTTGAATTTAACCCTTGGCGCCAGTATAATACAATTAAAACAACTTTGTTGTGACCTGCTCACTTCTTCAAGTGTCAAATCACATTTCGTTGTTTTAAATATAGCACCAAAATGTGTACAAAATTAAAAAGTGAGGTCAAAATGGACGAAAGAATAGAAAAACTTATGGGTAGTTTAAAAGAGAGGCAGTTTAAACCCTTTTATGCAGAAAAACGGCGGGATGTTATCCCCTTTGTCAGGTCACTGGTAAAACCGGGCGATACGGTTGCCAACGGCGGTTCCCAAACTTTGAAGGAATGCGGCGTCGTAGAATTTTTGGCAAATGGTGATTTTAACTACCTGACTGTTAATGAAGATATGACCGGCCGGGAGAAAAAGGAAATTATGCGCAAGAGATTTTTTGCCGATGATTTTTTCCTTTCCGCCAATGCGGTTACCATTGACGGCAGAATATTTCAGGAAGACGGCGCCTCCACAAGAGTTGCTCCCATGATTTACGGCCCGGACAATGTTATTATAATAATCGGCAAAAACAAAATAGTTGACACCGAGGGTCAGGCCAAGGCGAGGATTAAAAAAGTTGCTCCGCAGAACTGCGCCAAAGCCGGCTTTGACACCCCATGCGCCGTTGACGGCCGTTGCCACGATTGCCGTGTGCCTGCCAGAAGTTGCTGCACATCCGTTACATTAAACTATTCCCGTATTCCGGACAGAATTAAGATTATTATAGTAAACGAAGATTTGGGCATTTGATTTTACCCCTAAAAAGTAAATTAAATATACACTGATAAACCAAAACAAGGCCGTTGTATTTAAAACAGCCTTGTTTTTAATTTTACCGCCAATATTTAAGTTTTAAAAACCGTGACAAACAGCGATTTGATTTTAGATAATATCTCCCAGTGCTCTCAACACATTTTTATAAAAAATCTTTTCTATTTCGTCATAGGTGAACTTTTCTTTAAGCAAAGCGTCAGCCAGCATTTGCATCTTAGATGCGTCGGAAATTTCAAGCTTTCCCTCTATTCCGTCAAAATCACTGCCTATGCCCACAACATCAACACCGCCTACATCGGCAATATGCCTTGCGTGTTTTGCCAAAAGTTCTGCGGTGGAAACATTGCTTACCGTGTCCGGCTGCAAAAACTGTGGGCAGAAATTAAGCCCGGTAACTCCGCCTGCGGCGGCGAGAGCCTTGATCTGCTCATCTTTCAAATTTCTTTGATGAGGCGACAATTCGTAAGCGTTGGAGTGAGTTGCGATAAAAGGCTTTTTGCATATTTTTGCAACATCCCAAAATCCGCCCCGGCTAAGGTGAGATACATCAATCGCCATGCCAAGTTCCTGCATATACTCCACCGCCTCTTTGCCGAAATCCGTAAGCCCCTGTGCCATAACAGCAGGGTCTTTTGAATTCGGTGCGCCGAAACAGTTGTGGTAGTTCCATGTCAATGATAAAGCCCTGAAACCCATATCGTAATATCTTTTCAAATTTTCCAATTTGCCCTGAACGGCTCGCCCGTCCTCCATTGTCAATACGGCACTCATTTTGCCGGCTCTGTCATTTGCCACAATATCGTCGGCGCTGTATGCCATGTTTATAATATCTCCGTGAGCCGCCACATTGTCCAAAATAATCTGCCTTGCCCGGGATATGTAGTCATCATCGTCCATTTTATCAACGCCGAATCTTCCCCATGCATCCTCCGACGGCATGAACACCGCAAAACACTGAGCCATGGCCTCGCCCTTTTGCATCTTTTTAAAATCCACCATGAGATTTTCGGAAGAATACAAACTGTGTTCTTTATCCAAAAACTTGGCAAGCATAACGCTGTCGCAGTGCATATCAATATACTTCATAACGGTTATCTCCTTTGAGTGTTTTGTTCATTGTACCATTTTACAAAACATAAGGCAATGCCACATATTCCCAAAAAATCAGCCGAAAAAATATGCAGTATTGCCTTAAAATTATATGATATTCGGTTTGTCGGTTATTCCCTCACCTTCTGCGCCGTCGGCATTTGCTTGGTACTGCCAAATCTGCCTGTTTCGGTTTTGTTGGAATTAACCGTTTCGTCAATGGTAAATTCATAGCTTTCCTCCCCGACGGTTACGGTGTATGTTTCCCCTTTTTCAAACAGTTCGCTGGTTATGATAACCCCGGAGAAATACTTTTTGCTTGTATAGGAGATTATCTCTTTGCCGCTTGAATTTGCAACGGTGACAACCGTTCCCTGCCGCCGTGTGCTGTCGGTGTAAAGGGTAATTGAGGGCTGAGAAGAGGAAGAGTCGAAATTTTCCACCATGGATGCCGAACCTGCGGCTATAACTGTGCCGCCTTCGGCAAGCATTTTGCCGCCGTTTTCCGTGCCTACATCAAGGGCGGAGTCGCCGCCGGAAGTGGGGCCGTCAACTGTTACAAAGCCGCCGTTGAAAATCAAATTCCCATTGGAATCCAAACCGTCCCCCTGTGCGTTTACATAAATATTGCCGTTGTTTATTGTAATGGTAGGCATTGAAACCGAGGCATCGCCGCCGGCGTTAAACCCGTCATCGGAGGCGGTTAAATCAATTTGTCCCCCGTCAACGGTTATGATGTGTCCCTCTATACCCTCATAACTTTGGGTAATCGTGATGGTTCCGTCAGCAATCAAAACCCTGTCCTCTGCATGTATGCCGTCATCTCCGGAGGCAAGGGTGATTTCTCCACCTGTTATTGTGATTGTACCGTTGCTGTGCAGGCTGTCATTTGCGGATTTAACGGTGATTTTACCGCCACTGATTGTAAGGCTGTTGCCGGCCTTTATGCCTTTTGCCTCTGCCGGGGCCTCGTGTTCCCGTTCTTCCATACCACCGAAACCGCCGGCCGGTCTGTTGCCTTTTTGTCCCGAGATTTCTTCTCCCTCTGCTTGTTCCGACGAGCCGTCCGTCATCTGCGGCATTGTGCCGTTTTCCGTCTGTTGTCTGCCTGCCGTATCATTGTCGGGGTTTTCGGGCGGTGTGCCTGTATCGCCGTCAGGCTTTTCCGGCACCGTCATATTTGATGCATCTCCGCCGTTGCCCTTAAAGTTTCCCGGATTAAATTTCCCTTGTGAATTACCCGGCTGCGATCCGTCCGCAGGCATATCACCGGGGGTAAAATCCCCTGCCGGCATTTTCGACATATGGCTCTCTGCCGGTATTTCGCCGGATATATCGGTGTTTTGAGCTTCCTCACTTACCAAATCGCCCCGGGCGTCAATGTTGATTTCGCCGCCGCTTATTGACAAATCCCTTTCGGCGGAAATGCCGTCGCCGTAAGATTTTACGGTTATATTGCCGTCAGTAATATTTATGACACCCACTTCTTCATTATTTGCCTTGATACCGTCGTTGCCGCTTAAAAGATTTATATTGCCGTTTAAAATCGTTACGGAATCTTTGCCTTTAAGGCCGTTGTTTACCCGGTTTGCGGTTATATTGCCGGACAGGATAACCAAATTATCGGTTGTTGCCACGGCGTTATTGATGTATCCGTTTACGGTTAAACTGCCGCTGCCGGAAAAGGACAAATCGTCCCTTGAATATATTGCCGCACCATCGGCTTCGATTTCTTCATTTGAGGAAATTTCGACTTTTTCACCGCTTGTAACGGTATTTTCACTGCCCTCCGCCAAGTAAATATGGGTGTGCTGCGAATTTGTTATGTTGATTGCCGCCCCGTCGGAACAGCTTATCGAAACGCCGTTTAATATAAGTGTCACATTGGCTTTGGCGTCAACTTCAATTTGTCCTTCTGTCAACTGCCCCTGCAATGTGTATATACCGCCGGAGGTGATTTTTACGATGCCGTCGGCCCGGCTTACGCCGGATGGCAGGGTGCAGCCGTCATCGGATAATATAATCTTTCTTGTGTCGCTGCAACTTTCCGCCGCAGAACTTAAATTTTGCGCTGTTTTTACCCTTTGCAAAATATCACTTTTCCCCCGTGTCACCACACTGCCGGGTTCCGTGCCGGTTTTAAAACAGTACACGACTCCAAAGCCTATAATCAGCGCAAGCACGGCGCATATCACAGCTTGTTTTTTCATAGATACAGCCCTCTTTTAAAGTTTTTCATATCTTGTGGCGTAAGTTCCCACAGTAACGCTTAAATTGGCGTTTCTTGTGCGTATTTCGTCCACTACCGCCTTTGGCAAAATCTTTTCTTCTGTTGTGATTTTGTATGTCACATCAATAAGGCTGCCCATGTTTGTGGTCTTAACGCTTTCGATTTCCGCCTTTATGCGGTTCTTTTCAAAAACATCTTCCAAAAGCCCATTGTAGTCGTAATCTTCCGGAATTGTAACTTTAAGCAGTTTTTCCCCGCCGCTTTCTCCAAAGCCGATTGAAGTTAAGATAAGGGTCAAAGAACAGATAATCAGGAAGAAAACCGCCGCAATGCCAATATAACCCATACCCAAAATTACGCCCAATGTCATAACAAAGAATATGGCGCAGATTTCACGGCCGGTGCCGGCTACGGACCTGAAACGGACTAAGGTAAATCCGCCGGCTACGGAAACCGCAACACCCAAGTTACCGTTTATCATCATAACAATCATACACATAGCCGCCGGCAAAACAGCCAGGGTAAAAGAAAGTGATTTTGAATTTTGGCTTTTATAGGAAAATACAATGGAGGTTAATATTCCCATTGCCACTGCCGTAACAAGACAAATTAAAAGACTTTGAATTGTTATTTGAGATGAAATTATACTGTTAAGCATTATAATGCCTCCTTGAAATTTTTGTTGTTTAAAATTGTTTCGTACCGCCGACCTACTTTTGAAAAGGGGCTTTGGTAAATTTTAAGCCTTTCGGTTTCGCTTAAAAACCACCGTGGCAAACCTTTGCCGGATTTAACTTCCATAAGGTAATCCCCTTTACAGGGCAATTTTTGTGTTTGGGTTTTGGATAAATTTCTGCCCACTTGCCGAAATTTTATATCACTGTCAAAGGTAATTCGCAAATCCCGATTATTTTTGCCGTAAAATGCCTGTCTGCGGTAGGATAATAGAATTTTCGGTTCAAGGCCGTAGCGCCGCCCCAAAAGGCAAATTTCTCTTGCCTGTATATTCATATTTTCCACCGGCAGACCTGTCATAATTTTAACCCGTTCTTCAAATGGCAGAACACATCTTCGCTTGTACCCTATGCCCTCAACCTTTCTTTTTACCTCGGCAAAAACCGAACTGTCGGCCGCAAAGGGCGAATAACTTCTTATTCTCAACTTTTCTTTAAAGTTTGGGCGCCCTATCGATCGGCGTATAAGCAGATAATCTTCGGTGTCAAAATACAAATTGTACAATATCCCCTGGCCGTGGCTGTCGGCCTCGGTGTGTTTTTCTATTGCCTGCATAATCTCTCGGTACTGCAAATTTGTAAGCCAAAACTTCTTTTCCACACGCTGAAAATTAAAGGTTTGCTTCTCTTTGCCTTGGTTATGAGCCATGTTTAATTCCCCTTTGCTTTTGATTACGGCCATATTTTAAAGGTGAAATTTCACAATTATGTAATGTCAATCTGAACTCTAAACGAATTTATGTGAATATTTTCTTCACATAAATTTTCACAAAAAATCCCGCCGAAGCGGGATAATTTTCATTTTGCTATTTTTTTAAGTCTGTCGTGGAGGCTGCTTTTCTTTTCTGCGGTTTTTCCCGGGTTTGCCACAAAGGCACTGCCGTTCCAATACACAAGGTCGTTCAATTCTGTGCCGGCAAATAAGCCTTTATCGCTTACATAGAGAGTGCCGCCGTAAAATTCCAAAAGAATGTGATCTTCGTCTTTTTCGATTACCGAGTACATAATCAATCCTCCAAACTTAAAGTTCCGTCGCTGATA
Organism: uncultured Oscillospiraceae bacterium; assembly: GCA_934526065.1. Taxonomy (GTDB): domain Bacteria; phylum Bacillota; class Clostridia; order Oscillospirales; family Ruminococcaceae; genus RGIG3102. Next base: position 63,174 of record CAKSZX010000001.1, on the reverse strand, counting down.
TACCATGTAAGGCTGCCGTCCTGCCGGGTTATGTAGTAAGGTATCTGCAACTTTTCCAAAACACTTATGGTTTCACTGTGTGGGTGGCCGTACTTATTGTCTTTTCCGGCTGAGATAAACACCCGCAAAGGATGTATTTTTTCATAGAGCATTTCGGAGTTTGAATCCCTTGAACCGTGGTGGGGTGCCATTGCCAAAGTGACATTCTCCGGTAAGCTGTCTATTATAGCCTCCTGACCGTCGGTTTCCAAATCCCCAAAATCCACAAAGGTAAAATCCCCCTGTGTGTACATAAGGGCGGTTGATGTGTCATTTATGCCCTTGTCGTTTATTGTGTCTGCTAAAACCGTCAAAGTTCCGTTGCCTATTGTAAAGCTCTTGCCCTTTTCGGCAGTGTAAATTTCATAGTCGCCGTTTTCCGCACCTTCAATCAAGCGCTCAAAGAACTTTGATGTGGGGGTGTTTTCTTCCGACAAATTCGGAATAAGAATTTTTTTAACATTGAAATTTTTAAGTATTTTTGTGGTTTCCGATGTGTGGTCGCTGTGAAAATGAGTGAGAACCAAAAGTTCTATATCCCGGGCGCCTCTGTCCTGCAAATAGCTTACAACATTTGTTCCGCTGTCGGTTTGCCCTGCGTCTATTAAAGCAAATGTACTGTCGGACTCAATCAACACCGACTGTGCCTGCCCCGCATTTATGGCGGTTACGCAATCGTAAAAATCCTTTGGCCGGGGATACTGCCCCGTACAACCGGTAAGGCACAGCAACATTGCCAGTATCAGTGCCGGTATTTTTCTGAATTTTATTTTCAATTTTTATCCTCTTTTATTTGATTTTATTCGCTCCGTCTGAGCACCATTTCCTGCCACTGGGTCTTTGTTATAAGCACCTGTCTCGGTTTTGAGCCCTCATATGGGCCTACAATGCCCTTTTCTTCCATTTGATCCATTATTCTTGCGGCTCTGGCGTAGCCTAATTTCAATTTGCGCTGTAAAAGAGATGTGGAAGCCTGTCCTGCGTCAATAACCACCTCAATGGCCTTTGGCAACATTTCGTCGGTGTCATCATCGCCGTCGTCGCTGTCTGCCTGCCGATTTTTGCCCTTAGGGGCGTATTTTTCGGTGGCGTCCATAAACTCCTCGTTATAATCGGCAGAGGAATTGTTCTTTAAAAAGTCTATAACTGCGGTTATTTCCTCGTCACGAACAAATGTACCCTGAACTCTTGTAGGTTTGCTCCGTCCCACAGGCATAAACAGCATATCGCCCATGCCCAAGAGTTTTTCTGCCCCCACGCTGTCCAAAATGGTACGGCTGTCAACACCGCTGGACACCGCAAATGCAATTCTTGACGGAATATTCGCCTTGATAAGCCCTGTAATAACATCAACGGAAGGCCTTTGTGTGGCAACAATCAGGTGCATACCTGCGGCTCTGGCCTTTTGTGCCAAACGGCAGATGTAGTCCTCAACTTCTTTTCCGCTTACCATCATAAGGTCTGCAAGTTCGTCTATAACAATTACTATATAAGGCATTTTTTCAAGTTCCGGGGTCCGGGGCTGCCCTGCATCCGCAACTTCTGCCATATCCCGGGTCTGTGCCGCCTGTTTTTCCGCCTGCTTTTGCCGGACAAGTCGGTTATAGCTCTTTATATCTCTTACGGAATTTTCCGCAAACAAACGGTATCTCTTTTCCATCTCCGCAACAGCGCCTCCCAAAGCGCCGGTTGCCTTTTTGGCGTCGGTGACAACAGGCGCATACAGGTTGGGTATGCCGTTGTACTCGGAAAGTTCAACAACTTTCGGGTCTATGAGAATAAGTTTAACATCCTCCGGGCTTGATTTGTAGATAAAGCTGGTGATGATTGAGTTTACGCATACGGATTTACCGCTGCCGGTTGCGCCTGCAATAAGCAGGTGAGGCATTTTCGTCAAATCCGCAACTACCGGCTTGCCTGATATATCCTCACCCAAGGCAATGGCCAAAGGGCTTTGAGAATTTTTAAACTCGGCGCTTTCAAAAATCGTTCTTATATTTACGGAGCTACTCTTTTTGTTAGGCACCTCGATACCCACGGCAGCCTTGCCGGGAATAGGCGCTTCGATACGCACGCCGCTGGTGGCAAGATTTAAAGCTATGTCGTCTGCAAGGTTTGTAATTCTGCTTACCTTTACGCCTGCAAGGGGGCGCAATTCGTACCTTGTTACCGCCGGCCCTTTGCTGAAATCTATAATCTCCGTCTGCACCCCAAAACTTTTAAGGGTATCCACAAGTTTTTTTGCATTGGCAACAAGTTCGCTGTCGCTGTCGCCGTAGCCGGTTTTAACCGACTTTTGGAAAAGGTCGATAGGCGGATATCGGTATCCCGGCTTGTCCTCCTCCGGCTGTGGTTTTTCCGCCGCCGCAACAGTTTCGGCTTCTTCCGGCTGTGGTGTAACCACCTGCTTTGTCATGTTAAGCCTACGCATAACATCTTCTATTTTCTGCCGTTCCGCCTGCTGTTCGTCCTTTACCGTATCCACGGTTTTGGCAACAATCCGCCGTGTGTCGCCCTCAAATTCTATATCCGGCCGCTTTTTCGCTTTTGAAGCGGGAACAATCGGCGCAGCTTCGGTTTCATCGTCGGCAAACACATCCCTTGACGGGGCGTCGTCTATGTCAAAATCAATTTTTCTTCTAAAAGCGGGTTTGGTTTTCTCCAAAATTTCCCGTTCTTCCTGCTGTTGCCGAGCAAGTTTCCGTCTTTCCCGCCGGCGTTCTTCCTTTGCCTTTTTGCGCAGCCGATTTTGCTTTGCAAGTTCTTCCTCCGCCCGTTTCCGCTTTTCTTTTGTCTTAATGTAAATGTCGTGGGGGGTGGTGTCGGTTAAAAGCATAAAGAATGTTATTGTAAGCACGAATATGCAGATTTTTGCCGCTATCCGGCCGAAATATTTTATCATCGGTACAGCCAAAATAACCCCCAGCCGCCCGCCGCTGAATGGTTTTGCCTTGCCCAAAGCGTGCAGTTCGGTTATTATCCGCCACAGATTTTGTCCGGCTATCTCTCCGCCGAAGAAAACCTGAATAAAGTTTGACAGCAAAATGATAAAACACATTGCCCAAACCATTTTAAGCTCTATGGGTTTTTGCCCCAGGGTAAGGCCGCCTATGTATAAAATTACCGGCCCCAAGAAGTACCCGGAAAATCCAAACACTCCAAACAACACATTTTGCCTTAAAAACGACCAAAACTGCTCCCCCGGCACAAATGCCATTGCGGTTATAACAATGCCCACCGCAAAAAATACTATGCTCCACAGGCGGTTTACCCGATTGCGTTTTTGTTCTTTCTTTGTGGGTCTGCCCCTTTTGGAAGTACTCTGTTTCTTCCGTGAGCTTTTACCCTTTGTCGTTGACTTTGTAGCCATATACTCTCCTTAACCCTTTTGATATGTAAAAGCCGGTAAGCCGGCCGTAAAATTTTGATGCCTTAAAGCGTTACATTATATGATAACATATTTTTTAATTTTTTTGAATACCGGAATTTTTTTCAATTTCTCCGTAAAGAAACTTCAATGCGTCGGACAAATTGCCGATTTGGTCTACAATTCCCTCTTTTACCGCCTCTCTCCCATTTAAAACGGTGCCTAAGTCCATTATCAAATCGCCGCTTTTTTGCATAAGGGCGGTAAATCTCTCCTTTGAAATTTTGCTGTTCTCGCACACAAATGAAGTTATCCTGTCCTGTATTGCCCAAAGGTAATCCATTGTCCGTTCCACCCCAAGCACCATGCCGTTGTGTCTTACCGGATGCACCGTCATGGTGGCGGTAGGCACTATGAATGAGCGATTCCGAGAAACCGCCAAAGGTATGCCTATGGAATGTCCGCCCCCTAAAACCAAACTTGCGGTTGGCTTTGTAAGTCCCCTTACAAGCTCGGATATTGCAAGGCCTGCCTCCACATCTCCGCCTACAGTATTTAGAATAATCAACAGTCCTTTTATGTCCGGGTTTTCTTCCACATCAATAAGCCGGGGAATAACATGTTCGTACTTTGTGGTTTTTGCCCGGTTATTTGATTCGTAATGCCCCTCTATCTGTCCTATTATGGTAAGACAATGTATCGGATATTTTCCGTTTTTTGCGTCAACGGCACCGTCAAGGGTTTCCTCACGCTTTTCTTCATCTTTCATAATAATATCACTCCTGTAAAAATTTTGTTGCATATAGTATGTGAAAATTTTGTTATTTAATTCTTTTTATACCGGTTTTGCCCTGTTTATAATTTGACAAACTATAATATTGTAGTATAATTTATGTAACAAGAGGATAAAGGACGGTACAGACATTGTCAACAAATAAACCGGCGTTGCCTGTTATAAGGCGACTGCCAAGATATTACAGATACATAACAGAACTTAAAAACAGCGGTGTAACAAAAATTTCTTCAAGCCAGCTTGCGTCTATTATGGGCTCTACCCCAAGCCAGGTAAGGCAGGATTTTAACTGCTTCGGCGGTTTCGGTCAACAGGGTGTAGGCTACTCTACCGAGGTTTTACAGCAGGAAATAGGCAAGCTTATCTTCCCCGAAAGCAATCTTCGCGCGGTTTTGGTAGGCACAGGCAATATGGGCATACCTATTGCGAATTTTGTCTCAAAAGAGACCGAGGGCATTGACCTTATCGGGCTTTTTGACAATGATAGCGCCTTGGTGGGCAATCATCTTATTGGCTTTGAGATACAACCAATAAGCCGGATGGAAAATTTTTGTAAAGAAAATTCCGTTGATGTTATAATTGTATGCACTGACAGGCAAACGGCGGAGGATATAGCCCCGGAGATTATAAAAACCGGCGTAAAGGGAATATGGAATTTCAGCCACTTTGATTTCAGTCTTTTTGACCACAGCCTTATAGTGGAAAATGTCCATCTCCGTGACAATTTGATGGCTCTCTCCTATCGAGTGACCCATAACGATGAAAAAGATACCCTGAAACAGGGTTGATTATAATTTTAATTTAGAAAGGTAATTATTATGAAGTGGAACATTATTTGCGACTCCTCGTGCGATACCCTTGAAATAAAGCATTTGGCTGAGGACACGAATTTTTCTATTGCGCCTATGAAAATTATTTTCGGAAGCAAGGAGTTTATTGATGACGAAAATTGGAATCGTGAGGAAATGCTCAACACCATGACAACCTACACAGGTGCGTCATCAACAGCCTGCCCGGCTCCCTTCGATTGGGCAAAGGAATTTGAAAAGCGGGATTACAGCATTGCCATCACAATTTCCGGCAGTCTAAGCGGATCATACAACTCCGCCGTGACCGCAAAGGATATGGTTTTAGAGCAGTATCCGGAAAAGAAAATTCACATTGTAGATTCCAGATCCACCAGCGGTACCTTGATTTTGCTTGCCATATGTGCAAACACATTGATTAAACAGGGTGCCAGCTTTGAACAGGTTGTAAACGAATTGGAAAGATATAACAACTCGTTACAGCTTACCTTCTGTCTTAAAAGCTATGACAACCTGGTGCGCACAGGCAGAATGAACAAAATTGTGGGTCTTGCGGCAGCTGCCTTGGGTCTTCGTGCGGTTGCAATGAAAACATCCGAGGGCAAAATAAGCGTTATGTCAAAACAGCGTGGTGATTTAAACGCCTACAAATACATGGTAAATCAAATGGCCTCCTTAAAGGACTTAAAGGATCGGTTTATTATAATCAGCCATGTGAATAACGAAGAAGGCGCAAAGAAGATAAAATCACTCCTTGTGGAAAACTACGGTGCAACAAGGGTTGCAATAATCCCCACAAGAGGTCTTTGCAGTTACTATGCGGACAACGGCGGAATACTGGTTGCGTATTAGAATTTAATAACACACAAAAAGGCAAACCTCTCGGTTTGCCTTTAATTTAAGTGGACAAGAAAATCAAAAAATGATAAAATTGAACACAGAAATACAGACGAAAACCTATACTGTAAAATTGAAAAATTGAACCGTTTAAAGGAGGATTTTATGGATAAGATTATAAATGAAAAAATATCACAATGGCTTGAGGGACAGAACAAAGACTTTTTGGTTATAGCCATAGACGGCCCCAGCGCCGGGGGAAAAACCACCATAGCAGAAGATATAAAAAAGAATTTTGATTGCAATGTTTTCCACATGGACGATTTTTTTCTTACCCCTGACCGCAAAACCCCGGAAAGGCTTGCCACTCCCGGCGGAAATGTGGATTGGGAGGGCGTAGAAGAAAGCATATTAAAAAAACTGCCATTAAAGGCAGATTTTTCCTATGATATTTACAGCTGTAAAACAGGTATTTCTACTCCCTCCGAAAAAATCGGCTACAAAAAGCTGAATATATTGGAGGGCTGTTATTCCATGCACCCGGAACTTGCAAAGTATATTGATAAAGCAATTTTTGTTGATGTAAGCCGAGAAAAACAGCTTGAAAGAATTTTAAAGCGCTCAAACGAATTTATGTTAAATCGCTTTAAAACCGAGTGGATTCCCCTTGAAGATTTACACTTTAAAGAAAATCACTGCCGTGAAAGGGCAGATTTTATCTTGGACACAACAGCGGAATTCTGATCTAAGCATAAAGATAAAAGCCGTCATTATTGAACCAGCCCACAAAAAATGACAATAAAAAAGCCCTCTTGATGTAGAATATACATCAGGAGGGAATTTTTATACTATCTGCACAATCCGAGGCAGTTTACCGATATCGGCTCTTTATTTTGCGATAAATTTCTTATTATTCGGCTTGTCTACCAACCCACAGTTAATTATGCTCTATCCTCTCTATCCGGCTGTCGTCTATATAATCCAATGGGTCTAAAAAGTTCTCTTGCCGGTCAAACACGGCAAGATGCAAGTGTGGGCCTGTGGAGTTGCCGGTATTACCCACAAGGGCTATTGTTTGCCCCTGTTTGACGGTATCTCCTTCCTTAACCAGCAGCTCGCTGCAATGGGAATACATTGTGTTAATTCCGTTATCATGCTGAATAATAAGATAAATCCCGTTTCTGACAGTTGTATATTCTGCCTTTGTGACAACGCCGTCGGCGCAGGCGTAAATATCGTCTCCTATACTTCCTCTTATATCAATACCGTTGTGGTCTGAATTCCGATAAAACCTGGACACCGAATAGCCCTGTGTAGGCCATATAAATTTATCGGATGTGGTCAAAGCTGTTGCTTCCTCTTTCTCAATATCATTTTGAATTTGGCTGTCCTCGTCGGCATATGACGATAATATATTGTCATCGACTGCCTTATTTGCGGATTGCCGCTCTTTTCTGCACAAGGCGGAAACGGACACCGTCAACAACCGTGCCACAAGAAAAGCAGTAGCCTTTTTGCCATTCTTTTTAAAACTTAACACATTCTTTATCCTCCGTGAACAATTACTTTCCCAATATAAAGCGGTAACAGGCATTTTACCTTGATTTTTAAACGCAGATTCCAAAAGTGCGGAACAATAGCCCTTTTTACCCTGTAAATCATATGCCTTAACAGCTGTTTCATCACAAGAAAGCTCCATATCCTTTTCCATAAGACTAAAAGCCAGCCATACAAGAGGGTTAAACCAATGTATTGCGGATATTGCCAAAAACAGCGGCTTCGCTATGTGGTCACATCTTTGTATATGAGCCTTTTCGTGGGCAATTATGTACTCAACAAGGTGAGACGGCGTATTCTCCGGAATGTAAATTTTAGGTTTAAAAAAACCAAAGGTAAATGGGGTGCCTGCCTGACTGTTATAGTAAATATTTTCTCTGTAATGCCTGCTGTACCTTGTAATGCCTATCAGCTTAAAGGCGTTTCTCATCTCTTTATTCATCAAAAATATAATTCCCCCGAGCCATACCCAACAAGCATTTTCCGTCACACATTTTAAAAGAGAGGTCAGTTTGTTGTGTTTAGAAGCAATAAGCTCGTTACTCTGTGAAGGGGCATCGCCAATTTTGTCGTTTTGAGTGAACATCGCAGATAATTCCGACAACTCATTTTGGAATTTCTCATATTTTTCCTCTATCACTGTTCCGGGTATATCCGATGGCTTACCCTCTCTTACCGGCACGCCGATTTGAATGACAAGGCCAAAAAACACCGGCATCCACAGAAGATACGACCATTTTTTAGAATACCTCTTAATCAACCGCCTTACCGCCATAGCCGCCAAAATAACAAAGCAGGACTTTAAGGATAGATTTAAAATATAGTTAAATAATCTCATCGCTGACTCCTATTCTTTGTAATTGTCAATTAACGCCTTTAATTCTTCCCGTTCTTTTTCGCTGAGTTTTTTATCCCGCATAAATGCCGCAATAAATTTAGGAAGCGAACCGTCAAAGGTGTTCTTTACCATTTTTTCCGATTGATATTTTTCAAATTTTTCACGGTCTGTCAATGCCGTTACTGTGCTGTTATCATTTTTAAGCAATCCCTTTTCACAAAGGCGTTTTAAAGTAGTGTATGTTGTGGATTTTTTCCAGCCGAATAATTCCCGACAAATTTTAACCAAATCAGATGAGCCGATCGGTTGATTATCCCAAACAACCTTTAAAAATTGATACTCTCCCTCGCCTATTCTGTACTCCCGCATAATCCCACCTCCTTTGTAAGATGATTTTTGGTCTACATTTGTAAACCTCTCACTTACAGTCTACAATAGTAGACCTATTTTGTCAACAGTAGAACGGTAATTTTCACAAAATAAATTGTGTATATAAAAAAAGAAAGCCCCTTTAAATGAATAAGCCCGTAAAAAAGGGCAATAAAAAACTCCTGATGTAGAATATACATCAGGAGGGAATTTTATACTGTCTGTTCAATCCGGGGCAGTTTATAAAAGCCGGCTTTTTTGTTTATTCGCCCAAGGCTCCCACAAAAACCGGAAGTTCCTGGATATAGTACAAATTGTCGCTTGAAAAATCCGTACCCTCACGGAGTGCCGCAGCATAGCCTACTATCTTGCAATCCAAATCTGCCAAGAGTTTTTCCATTGCATGGAATGTGCCGCCTGTTGAAACAACATCATCCATAAGCAAAACTTTTTTGCCACGGATTTTGTCTGCGTCAACGCCGTCAACTACCATCTTCTGCACCGCAAGAGTTGTGATTGACTTAACCGAAGTTTCGATTGGGTTTACCATGTAAGCCTTAACGCCTTTTCTGAAAACAACAAAATCTCTGTCACCTAAAATTGTGCAAACACTTTGAACCATAGGTAAAACCTTTGCCTCAGGTACTACAATGTAGTCAAAATCAATGTCCTTGATTTTATCTGCGATTATTTTTGCACAGTAATTTGTAAGTTCGGTGTTGCCCAAAAGAACGAAGCTGGCAATATGCAAAGTAGGTGCAACCTGTGCAATAACAAGGCGCTCGGTTCTGCCTGCAAGGTCAATGTCGTAATATTCCTGACCGGTGTATTTAATTTCCATAACAATCTCCTTATTTCACTTTAAAAGCAAAAATTTAAAGGCGAATACCTTTACTTACAGTATATCACGATTTGACATTTTTTCAATATTTCACTTTAAATTTCTACACATTTGTTATATAATGTATATGAATTTTTACTTGGAGAGTATATATGTTCGGTATAGTTGCTTTATGTTGCCTTTATTTAGGCATAAAAAATGTAAAAAGTGCATTTTCACTGGCACCTTTTTCCCGGTGGCAGTTTATAAACTGGGCTCTTTTTTTAACCGGAGTGTTAATGCTTTTGCTTATAATTCCCTGCCTTATGCAAGCGGACAAGGATTTAAAAAAGGCTAAAAAAGAAAAGGACGACAAAGAAAAGGCCGAGAGAAGAAGCAAAAAAATTACTTATCTTTATGACAAGGAAGACGGCTTTACCGTCACAGACAAAGAAAATAACGATTGATTTTACAAAATTTTACACAAGTAAACCTCCCATATCTGTAAATAATACAGGTAAAGGAGGTACTTTTTATGCAAAAAAACAAATATAAAAGCCCTAATATATCCGACGACGGCCATATAAATCCGCCAAAGTACACCCAGGCCCAAGACGGCACACAAATGATGCAAGAGCTTGAAGACCAAGTTATTGCATCGGTGGTAAAAGCGGAAATTTACCCGGAGAACACCGAGAACAGATTGGCAAAAAATTATAAAAGGGAGAAAAACGAAAATGAAAAGCGATAAAGAAATAAAAAGAGCCGAAAGAGCCGGCGGCAACAATAAGGAATTTTTAAAGTGGGTTGAAAACGAATACTACCGCACCGATTACAACGGCACAACCGGCTATGAAGACGAGGACGAAGCCCGTGAATTTGACGAGAGCTGGTGCCATAACGGCAAAGAGGACATTTACCACGAGGACCGTGACGGGGATAAGTTCAGCCAGTCACCACAGACAGTGGCACAGCATTTCAGAGACAGAACCGAAATGCCATACCGTTAATTTTAACAACAAAAGCCGCAGATTTTCTGCGGTTTTTCCTTGTAGGTAAAACCTGTGATGATTGCTAAGCCCTCTTAATATATAACCCATTCTGACATGGGTATTAAAACCAAAACTTATTTTATGCCATTTTTATCCTTATTGCTAAAACCGAGGTACACAGCCTCGGTTTTATTTTGCACAAAATTTAAAATTTTATATAATCTCTGCGAGGGTTAATAGAGTTTACCAAAGGCAAAAAGGCACGGGTGACCCCGTGCCTTAATTTTAATTTGTCAAAACCTAACAACCTGCCGCAAATTATTTGCCGGCGATTGTGTCAGCCGCAATTCTGCCTGAAACAAGGATTTCAACAATAGCGTTACCGCCAAGACGGTTACCGCCGTGGATACCGCCTGTTACTTCGCCTGCTGCATACAAACCGTCAATAACATTGCCCTTTGTGTCAAGAACATGGCGCTCTGTGTCAACAACTACACCGCCCATTGTGTGGTGAGTTGAAGGTGCCATAACTCTGATACGGAGCAATTCGCCTTCGAGCTTGTATTCGCCGTCTTCTGTAACTGTACCGATTGTTGTTGTAGCCGCGCTCTTCTTAATGCCGTCTGCCGGTGCTTTATCGTTAAGATAAGCTTCGTCATACTGCTTGATTGTTGCATAGATATCCTCCGGCTTAGCTGTCATACCGAACTTATCAAGTACTTTCTGCATTTCCTCGGCGCTTGAAACATAGTAAACTCTGTTTTCAACATCGTCCTTAGAAATTTCTACAACCTGGCCTTTTTCGTACTTGTCGTAGGGATAAGGAATACCGATAGCCTGGTTAGCGTTTGTGATTTCAAGGAATACGCCCTTTGTACCGTTTACTTCAACGCCGTTTGCAAATTCGCCAAGTGAGAGAACATCTCTTTCGGCTGATTCGTCAACGAATCTCTTACCTGTTGTCGGGTTGATGTAAACCGCATACTGGCCGCCGCCGAATGCAAGGTTGCCGTTGTCAATCCAAGAAATAGGCATCATCTGCGGGAAGCCCATACCTGTAACATCGGCACCGGCTTCCTTAGCCATAACAATACCGTCGCCCTGAAGTGATGAACGGTTAGTTGTCTTGATGCCTGTTGTTACATAGTCTGAATCCCAGTATGTATTTTCCTTAACAACCATTTCGATGTTAGCGGCATAACCGCCTGTTGCAAGGATAACACCTTTTGTTGCGTGAGCCGTTACCCTTGTGCCGTCGTACTTAGTAGCCTCAACACCTGTAACTTTGCCGTCCTCAACAATAAGCTTTTCAGCCTTTGTTCTTGTCATAATTTCGTTGCCTTCAACGCTTTCAACTGTTGTTTTAAGCGGAACGAAATATGTACCCCAGTTGCCGCCGCTGATTTCCGGCACGCCGTCGCCGTCCATATCGCAGCCCATGTTCTGGTTTTCTCTGTACCAGAGAGCGCCGATAAGTGTAAGCTGTTTGTCATCTGCAAACAATGCGCCCTGGTCTTCAAGCCATTCTTTAAGACCCTGACCGTCTTTAATAAACTGTGAAACAAGGTCATAGTCGCCGTAGATCCATGTCTTGCCGTCTGCTGACTGACGGAGACCGCCGTAGTATGTCTGGAAGATGTGAAGATTTACGGTTGAGAACAATGTAAGATCTGATTCCTTTGCGCCCTTTGCAATCTTAGCGTCTGCCCAATCCACATATGCCTTGATTTCTGATTTAAGAGCTTTAAGTGTGTCAAGATATTCTTCGTGTACGCCTGCTTTTGACAATTCGTCAATTTCGCCTGCTACATATTCGTGTGTATCAAAGTATGAAGCATCGAAAGGTTCTTCGGACCAATCAAGGATTGTCTTCAAAACGCCAAGCTGACCCTGTGAGGCCTTAATTTTTGTATATGTCTTGCCGTTGTAATCCCATGTTGCCTCTGTTGCGTCCGGGTTCTTAGCGTCCCAAACGAGGTAAGGCATAACTGACTGGTACTGACCGCCTGAAACCAATGTGTTACCGCCGATTTCGGCATTTTCTTCAATAACCAAAACCGAGTTGCCGTTCTGTACAGCCTGAGCTGCTGCGCCCATACCTGCGCCGCCTGCACCTACAATAACAACATCGTAAGTAACATCTTCGTCTTCGCCTGCTGTTACTTCGTAAGCCTTAGCGCCTTTCTGCAAAGCCTTAACATTGCAGCCTGCCTGCTGTGCGGCGTCCTCAACTGCTGCTTTCAAAGCGTTTGATGTAAATGTAGCGCCTGATACACCGTCAACGCCTGTTGATGTGTATTCGATGATTTCAGGAACCATAATATCATATGCAACATCGCCCACATGAGCTGTTTCAGCTGTCTGTGTAACTTCGATTGATTCGATACCTGATTCCGTAAATGTTACATCGGCAACAACTTCGCCGTTGTAACCTGTGCCCTTACCGGTGTAAGTGCCCGGTGTGAAAGAAATTTCAAGGTTTTCTTCCTCACCCTTTGATTGTGCAATAGCTGCTGCGGCAGCTTCTTTATAGCCGTTTGATGTAAGTGTTGCCCCTGCAACACCGTCAAATTCGGCACTCTGAGCTTCCAAAAGGTTGGCGTCAAGAGTTGCAAGAGCTGCGCCGCCGATTGCTTCTGTTTCTTTCTCGCCTGTTGATTCTACGGCTGTGATTTTACCGTTGCTGTCCACTGTGATAGTAACTGTAACGTCGCCGCCGAAACCTTTGCCTGTACCTGTGTATGTTTCCGTCTTTGCAGAACAACCTGCCAACATACCAAGTGCAAGAACGCAAGCAAGAACTTTTTTAATTCCTGTTTTCATTGACTGTTTCTCCTTGTAAAGTATGAGTTGATACTCACCTAAATCTATCATATAACACGGTTTTATAAATTTCAAGAGGAAAAATACCCGAAAATAACATTTGTAATATTTTTGTAACCGCAGATGTAAAAACCCCGTCTGATTTTTTGTGCGTTTTTTACAAAAATCAGACAAAAAAAATAAAGCGGTAAAAACCGCTTTATTTTAATAGCTTTAATTATTCAGCTTTTGAAGATTCTTCTTCAACTGCTGATGATTCTTCTTCGGCTTTTGATGATTCTTCTTCAGCTTTTGAAGATTCTTCAACTGCTGATGAACCGTCTTCTTCAACTTTGCCGCCGTTCATCTGAGCAAGTGCGTCTGCAACTGCTTCCTTGTAAGCGTCTGAAGTTACTGTAGCGCCTGAAACGCCGTCAAATTCAGCGCTCTGTGCTGCCAAGAAGTTAGCGTCAAGAGTTTCAAGAGCTGCACCGCCAACTGCTTCTGTTTCTTTCTCGCCTGCTGATTCAACAGACAAAATTTCCTTTGTTTCGTCGTTTACTGTGATTGTAACAACAACATCACCGCCGAAACCGTTTGAAGATGTACCTGTGTATGTAGTTGTTGTAGCGCTGCTTGAGCCGCCGTTGTTTGAGCAACCTGCCAACATAGCTACTGCCATAGCGCAAACAAGAACTTTCATCATTTTAGATTTCATTGTATAAACTTCCCTTCTGATAATAAAATCGGCAATATATCTCACCGATACAAGTGTGTATTATATACTCCTTTTATGAACTTTTCAATATGTTTTTGTGTCTATTTTTTAATATTTACACCTATATTTAATAACTTTTTTCACATTTAGCTTATAATCGTTTTATTTTTTATTGCGGCAAAAGGCAAACTGCGCCTGTGTTATATCGGTCTTATTTTTTACCCAAAGAGCCGTTTTTAAGGTTTGCCTTATACACTGCGTCGCTTGCCAAAAATCTGAAAGAGCCTTCTTCCAAAACCGTAACGCCCTCAATAGTAGAGCCTGCCGGTGAGCAAACGGCGTCTTTTAACCGATCCGGGTGTCTGCCTGTCTGCAACACCATTTCGGCACTGCCCTTAACAACCTGTGATGCGTATTCAATGGCCTTTGCCCTTGGCACCCCGCACCTGACGGCACCGTCGGCCAAAGCATCAATAAACATATACACAAAAGCCGGGGTACATCCGGATATTGCCGATGCGGCATCTATCATTTTTTCTCCCATTTTTTCTATAATGCCGCAGGGCGCAAACATTTTTTCAACTTCGCCGCATATACTTTCATCACAGAGGCAGTTTGCGCCGTAAATTATAAGTCCGCTGCCTATCTCACATGGGGTGTTGGGCAACATACGGATAATCGGCAAGTTCAATCCCCGGCTGTTTAACACTTCCTCAATGTCCGAAAGGCTTATTCCCGCCGCCATGGATATTACAACCTGTTTTTCTGCCCTTTCCACATTTTCCTTTATTGCCGGGATAATATCTTGTAGAGATTTTCTCAGCACAGCCGGCTTCATACCCAAAACAATATACCGGGCGCCGTTTATCGCCTGCCGCCGGTTTTCCCCGATTTTACAGCCTGTTTGCCGTGATATTTTTTCGGTTTTATACCGATTGTGGTCATATACGGTAACATCTGCCGGATTTATCGCCTTGCAAACCCCTACCGCAAGTGCCGCACCCATATTACCCGTACCGATAAAAGCAATTTTACTCATAATAAGCCTCCTGTACAAATAGCGCTTTTATTTTAATTATAACATACAGCCCATGGCTAATAAAGGATATTTAGAAATTTTCATTGACACAAATATATATAACTGTTATAATGTTAGAACTTTAAGGGAGTAGATAGCGCCGTTTGGCGTGGCAAGTCAACAGACTGATTAGATGATAATCTGGCTTGTCTTAAATAACGAGACTTAGGGTATGGCTTTTGCCGTATCCGGGTTAGGGTAATCGGGTGCGGTATGTATCCGACTTTTTTATTTTTCGGGTATCGGGATTTATCACAGCGGCATTGCGCTGTTTAGACGAGGTTGAATTATGGATATTTTTGAACTGTTTTTTATTGCCGTAGGGCTTTCCATGGACGCATTTGCGGTTTCTATCTGCAAAGGGCTATCCACAAAAGATTTAAAAGTTAAACACTATCTTACCGTGGGTTTGTGGTTTGGCGGCTTTCAGGCTCTTATGCCGTCAATCGGTTACTTTTTGGGTTCCAGGTTTGAAAGCTACATAACAAGCTTTGACCACTGGATTGCATTTATCCTCCTTGGGTTTATAGGCGCAAACATGATTAAAGAGGCCCTGGCAAAAGAAGAGGAAAAAGACGAAGAAAACGACTCCTTTGCCTTTAAAACAATGCTTATTCTTGCGGTTGCCACCAGCATTGACGCCATGACCGTGGGCATTATGTTCGGTTTGTTGCCGGGTGTAAATATTGTTTGGGCAGTGTCATTTATCGGCATAACCACATTTATTTTCTCCGCCGCAGGTTTAAAAGTGGGCAATGTGTTCGGCTTAAAATACAAATCAAAGGCAGAATTTGCCGGCGGTTTGATTTTAATACTTATGGGCATAAAAATTCTTCTTGAACACCTTGGTATTTTGGCTCTTTAATTTATTTTATGGCAAAGAAAAAGTCCTCCGAATTTAAAATTCGGGGGGCTTTTAAATTTCGTATGAAATTATAAAAAAATAAGAACACCGTAAAGCATTCTTTATTTTGGCGGAGAGGGTGGGATTCGAACCCACGGTTCTTTCGAATCACCAGTTTTCAAGACTGGCTCCTTAAACCACTCGGACACCTCTCCGTGTCGCTAAGCAACAATAGAATAATACCACAGGTTAAGGAGTTTGTCAAGGATTTTTTTAAACTTTATTGTTTGTTGCGGTTGCCGTGGATTTTATGTATAATTAGAAATTATATAATAGATACAGGTGACAAAAATGGAGAAAAAATACCCGGGACGGATAGTCTATTCAACAAAGGATTTGGCGGATGTTATGGATATGACCTCTATGGGCATACACTATCTTGAAAATCACGGAGCCATTCGGCCCGAGAGAAAAGAAAACGGATACAGGCAGTACACCTCCGACGATGTAAGCAACATAGGCGAAATTCGCAGTTTTGAGCGAATGGGTTTTTCATTGGGGGAAACATTAGCTCTGCTGAATTCCGATACAGAAAATATTGTCAATCGGCTTGCAAAAAAAGAACGGCAACTTAAAAGGCAAATACAGATTTTAAAGCACCTGCAACGGCAAATAACAAACAAAGATTCCCGGAGTAACCCCAAAATCATGACCGAAAAATTTGCTTGGTTTCCTATTTGGGAGTACGAGGACAGGCAATTTACAAAGGACGAAATAAAAATTTTAAAACAAACGGACATTCTTTGGCTTAAAGCTATGCCATATATGCAGTATTGCGGAATTATCCAAAAAAACGGCAGCGTAAAAAAGGGCAATATTATTCCCATATCTGAAATTTCAAACCCGGAACTTTACATAAACAAATATGTCACGGTTTTTTCATGTGAAAAGTGGCTTAATTTTTCCGTTACATTTACGGATTTTTCCGATCTGACGGACAAAATAAACAAAATCGTAACCGACGGCGGATACACCCCCAAAGAACCGCTTTTAATGGCAATACCTGTTTTTAAACGAAAAAATTATAATTTTGTCCAAATTTATGTGGCTTTGGAATAATTCCTTAGATAAAATCTTATTTTATCTATTGACTATAAACTAACTTTATAGTTTATAATCAAATCGAAACATAAACGAGGAGGAAAAGATTATGTTTAAAAGTTCATTTAAACGCCGGGTATCGGTTGCTCTTGCAACATTGATGCTTTGCAGCTGCCGGTCAAAAGGCGGCGACGGTATATTTAAACGGGGCACATACACAGGTGTTTCCGCAAACGGCCGCAACGGCGAAATTAAAGTTGAAGTTGTGCTTTCGGCAGACAAAATCGAAAGCGTAACGGTAGGCGAAAACAGCGAAACAGCAGGCATTGCAGACCCTGCCATCGAAAAAATTCCCGAGAGAATTGTAGAGGCTCAGTCACTTGATGTTGACACCGTTGCAGGGGCAACAATCACATCAAATGCAATTTTGGAAGCTGTTTCCGATGCAATCACACAGGCCGGTGCAGATCCGACAAAACTTGTTGCAAACACTGGCAATAAAGAAGTTAAGGAAGAAACTCTTGATGCCAACATAGTTGTTGTAGGCGGCGGCGCAGCAGGCCTTGCAACAGCAGTAAGCGCAGCTTACGAAGGCGAAACAGACATTATTCTTCTTGAAAAAATGTCAGCTTTGGGCGGTAACGCCATCAGATCCGGCGGATTTATTGAGGATTTGAACCCGGGCGATGACCGTGCTATCGAAATGACAGACAGCTACACAAAAACTATTGAAGACATGCTTCGGGCAGGCCCTCAGGACGATTCCGAAAAGACAGTTTGGGACGACCTTGTAAAAGCTTATGATGAATACAAGGCAAGCGGTAAGACAACATTGTTTGACTGCCCTGCACTTTTGGCTATCGAATACCACAGAGTTGAAGGTTCTGACTGTGAATTAAATATGCCTTACGGTGAAATCGTAAATACATTTGACGATTGGTTTATTAACGAAGTAGGCGCCAAGATGTCCAAAATGGTTGGCATTGTAGGCTACACATGGCCGAGATGGACATATCCTACTGACTACACAAGAGGCAACGGATACTTTGCATACCTTACACAGTATATCAAGGACAAAGACCTTGATATTACAATTATGACAGAAACACCTGCCACAGAACTTTTGACCGACGAAAACGGTGCAGTAACGGGTGTTAAGGCAGAAAGTGCTGACGGCACAATTTACACAATCAACGCCAAGAAAGTTGTTCTTGCAACAGGCGGTTTCTCTGCAAACGGCGAAATGCTTATGGAATATGATACTCAGTGGGGTATTACAACACCTGACATAAAGACAGATAACAACCCGGGCAACACAGGCGACGGCATAACTATGGCTCAAAAATTGGGCGGTGCAACAGCCGCTATGGACAACATCATGATGTTCCCGCTGAGCACAAAAGGCAACAGTGACGCTTCCGGTGCATTCGGTTTCAACGGTTCTTCAAACCTTATGATAAACACGAAGGGCGTTCGTTTTGTTGACGAAACAGCCTCTCGCTTTGAAATTTGTCACGCCGTTTTTGAACAGGAAGAACCTTACTACTATATTATTTCTGACGCTTTGAATTCACGTGTTGATAAAATGACAGAGGAAGAATTGCAGAAGTCAATCGACGCAGGCGTTGTATTTAAGGGCGATACCCTTGAAGAATTGGCAGAAAAAATCGGTGTTGATGCCGACACATTAAAAGCCACCATTGAACAGTACAACACAGCTTGCGAAACATCTGATGACAAACTTTTCGGCAGAACAAGTTTTGCGGATGGCTCTGAAATTGTTCAGGGTCCGTTTTACGCAACAGCCCTTGAACCATGT
Source organism: uncultured Oscillospiraceae bacterium (assembly GCA_934526065.1). Classification (GTDB taxonomy): domain Bacteria; phylum Bacillota; class Clostridia; order Oscillospirales; family Ruminococcaceae; genus RGIG3102. The sequence continues at coordinate 44,394 of CAKSZX010000001.1, read as the reverse complement.
TCACACATTACAATCGGCGGTCTTGTAGTTGACGATAACTACGCAGTTCTCACAGATGACGGCAAGCCTATCGAAAACTTGTACGCAGTAGGTGAAACAATCGTAGGTTCTTGCGGCCTTTCAGCCTTTGCATACGGCAAAGATTTGGGCGCACGCCTTGCAAACGCAAATTGATAAATTGCTTTTAAAACTTTTTCATTGTTTTCTTAAAAAAGCCTGCGGCTTAAAACCGCAGGCTTTTGTTTTGCAATTATTTATTTTCCAAGATTTTCCGGCGTTAAAATTGCCGTCTGTTTCGGCGTATCGGCTGTATATTCAAAGATACTTGTGTCGTAATAAACCACATCGTCGCACAAAGCGGTGTATTCCTCTGCCGTCCCGATAACGGGAAACCCAAAGCCCTGTCCACGGTAGTGCATAGGTATAACCACCTTGGCATTTACACTTGCGGCAACGGCTTTTGCCGTTTTTGCGTCTATGGTGTAAAAACCGCCTATCGGCAGCAAAGCCACATCAATATTGCCGATTTCCTTTGCGGTTTCGGCATCCAAAAGGTGACCCAAATCCCCGAAATGGGCAAGTTTCATACCATTGTAGTCAAACACACGGATTATATTTTCACCTCGTTTTGCCCCCTGTTCCTCATCGTGCCAACATTTAATTTCTTTAATGTTCGGCTTAGGTGCAAACATTTTGTTTATCAATACGGTTTCCCTTGCGTTATGGTCATGATGTTCGTGGCTGGCAAACACCGCCATGGCGCTCTCCCTTATGTTTCCAAGCCCCGGCACACTGCCGTCCTCGTATGGGTCAACCACACACCGCCAATCGCCGAATGTGAGTTTAAAGCAAGAATGTCCAAGCCATTGAATAATAATTTTGTCCTTCATAGAAATACTCCTTTATTCCAAACTTTTTATTCTCAATCCCTTAGGATAATGATTTTTTATAACGGTGCCGTCGCATTTGCCCCATCCCACGGAAAAGCCGTCAACACAGATAAGTCGGTAGCCTCTTGCCGGGTTGTCTGTGGGTATTTCCTGCCCCAAAAGATAGTTCAGACATTTTTGGCTGTCCCGGGGAAGGTTTTCAAAATTTTTAACCTGCTCCGGCTTTAATGCCATAGCCAAACTGTGGGAGGGTTCAAACCTGCCCTTTTTTATTTCTCCCAGCTGTAAACCGGCTCTTAAAACCTTTATTTTTGAAAAATCCGGGGTATTGTCCGGCAGAGAATACAAGATATCCCCAAACAAATAAAAATTATCGAACTGTGTATTGATAAGGGTTTCTTTTGCAAATTTTTGCCAAACTTCCAAAATCTTTTTGTCCTTTATGGGCTTTGCATATTTGATTTTGCCGGCTTCTCCCCCTTGTTTTTGCAACACTGCCACATAGTGTCCCTCGCCTTTTAACTTGTGGGGGAACAACCTCATTGTGTTTTCCAGTTGTGGATTTCCATCTGCCCAGTCCGGCCTGCCGGGGGTGAAATATCCGTATATCTTCGGCTTAACAACGGTAAATTCCGGGTGTTTTTTCAAAAAATTTTCTATCTGTTGCTCGTTTTCCTCCGGGGAAAATGTACAGGTGGAATATATTATTTTTCCCCCCGGGGCAAGCATTTTTTCCGCACTTTCCAAAATCAATCTCTGGCGGTTGGCGCACACATTCACCTGTTCCCGGCTCCACTGGTCTGCGGCGGCTTTGTCCTTGCGGAACATTCCCTCGCCGGAACAAGGTGCGTCAACTATTATCTTATCAAAAAAATAAGGAAAATATCTCTCCAAATCCCCTGGGCTTTCGTTTGTAACAACGGCATTTTTTACACCCATACGCTCAATGTTTCCAGACAGAATTTTAGCCCTGTTCGGCACTATTTCATTGGATACAAGCAAACCTGTGCCCTCAAGATATGCCGCTGCCCCTGTGCTTTTTCCGCCGGGTGCGGCGCACAAATCCAATACCCTGTCCACTTTTTGAATTTCCGCCCGAACCACGGGAGCCATTGCGCTGGCTTCTTGGATATAGTATGCCCCTGCGTGGTGGTAAGGATGCTTGCCGGGTCTTTGCCGCCCGCTGTAATAATATCCGTTTTCCGCCCACCGAACCTTTTCCTCGCAGAAAAGATTTTTTATTTTTTCGTCATCACTGTCCGCTTTTAAAGTATTTATGCGCAGGGAAAAATAATTTTCCTTATCGTAGCCCTTTATAAAATCATCGTACTCGTCTTTCAGCAAATTTTGCATTTTAAGACAAAAATCCTGTGGTAAATTCACTTTTACACCTCTTGCAACTTTATATTTTTATAATACCATAAACCCCGGCATTTGTCTTGTGTTTTAATAATTTATATAAAAAATTCGGCCTGCTTTCGCAGACCGATTTTGCAAAGTAAACAAGAAATCTTTTGTTTTACATCATCTTTTCACAGCACTTGGCTTAAAAATTCTTTTGTTCTTGGATTTTGCGGGTTTTCAAAAACCTGTTTAGGTGTGCCCTCCTCGGCTATTACGCCGCCGTCGATAAACACAACTCTGTCGCTTACCTCCCTGGCAAATGCCATTTCGTGGGTTACTATGACTATTGTCATACCGCTTTTCGCCAAATCCTTGATTACATTTAAAACTCCTTTTACCATCTCCGGGTCAAGGGCGGAAGTGGGCTCGTCAAAAAGTATAACATCCGGGTCCATTGCCAAAGCTCGCACAATGGCAAGGCGCTGTTTTTGTCCGCCGGACAGCTTGCGTGGGAACTGCCGCCGTTTATCCTCCAAACCTACGGTTTTTAAAAGTTCCATGGCTCTTTTCTCGGCCTCATCTTTCGGAACTTTCTTTTCAAGTTTCGGCGCAAGGGTGATATTGTCCAAAACATTCAGATTGTTGAACACATTAAAGTGCTGGAAAACCATACCCATTTTTTGTCTGTGGCGGTTTACATCAACCCCCGGTGCGGTTATCTCCTCGCCGGCAAACCAAATTTTTCCCCGAGTAGGTTCCTCCAAAAGGTTTAAACAGCGTAAAAACGTGCTTTTACCGCCGCCGGAAGGACCTATGATTGAAACCACCTCTCCTTTTCTGACCTGAAAATCTATTCCTTTAAGCACCTGTAAGCCGCCGAAATCCTTGTGGAGATTTTCAACTTTTATCAAAACTTCGCTGTTATTGTCAATCACTTTCCTTTAACTTCCTTTCAAAAATTCCAAGCAAAAATGTAAGTAAATATGTCAAAATAAGATAGATAATACCTATTATGATAAGTGACGGTATCGGTTTGTATGTTGCTGTTTGCACCGCACGCCAGCTTGACATTATTTCGCCGATAAAAAATGTAGAGCCCAAAGATGTCTGTTTAAGCATTGAAATAAATTCGTTGCCCAATGCCGGCAGAATATTTTTTACAGCCTGTGGCAGAATTATATATCGCATAGTATAGCTTTTGCGTATACCCAAGCTCTTGGCCGCCTCTGTTTGGCCTATGTCCACTGCCTGTATGCCGCTGCGGATAACTTCCGATATAAACGAGGCTCCGTTTACTATAAGGCCTACGGTAACTGCCTGTCTGTCTGTCAGCTCGATAGGCAATATCTTAGGCAACCACAGCCAGAAAAAGTACAGCTGCAAAAGTATAGGCGTACCTCTGATTACGCCGTTGTAAACATCGGCTATAAATCTCAAAGCCCTGTTGTTGCTCATTTTCATGAAAGCGATTACCGTGCCCAAAACAGTGCCGAAGAAAATAGTTATAACACTTAGAATAAGAGTCCATTTAATGCCCTCAATAAACACATAATCGTATTTCCGCCAAATTTTTATAATATCCTGTAACATCTTTAAAAAATATCCCTTTTAATTACTCTATACCCAATTTTTTCGCATAGGCCTTGTATTCGTCGTTCCACTGTTTATAAAGGCCTGTTTCCTTAAATTCGTCGATTATATCGTTAATCCGGTCTGTCAATTCGTCCTCGCCCTTTGCCATTGCAACAACAACGCCGTCTTTGTCCGGGTCGATCGTAAACTTAAAGTCCTGTGCAACAGCCAAATCAAGATCCGGGTTTGCCCGGATAAAAAGTTCCGCCATATCTATCGAACAAGCTGCCCGGTCTGCCTTGCCCTCGGAAACCGCAAGGAATGTATCTGTCATAGAGGCAAGATATTTAAGTTCTTTGTAAGAAGGAATTTGTTCTTTTATAAATGTTTCCTGCATTGAACCCTTTTGAACAATCAGCGTTGCGTCTGCGTAGCTTTCCGCCGTTGTGTATTTATCTGCGTCTGACTTTCTCACTACCATACCGTAACCCTTGCTGTCCTCTGATTTGTAGTAAGATTTTGAAAGGTTCATACCCTCTGCTCTGTCTGCCGTATAGGAAAGTGCGGAGATTGCAATGTCATATTTTCCCTGTTGTACCGATGTGAGCACCTCGGTAAATTCAAGAGGTACTATTTTAACCTCAACCCCCAGTTTTTCGCCGATATACTTGGCAAATTCTATATCCGAGCCCACATACATTTCGTCCCCTGTTTTTGTCGGGTCTATAAATTCGTTAGGTGCAAAATACGGCTCTGTGGCAACAGTCAAAACACCTCTCTCTTTTATTTCTTCCAGTCTGTTTGTCCGCCGGCTTTCGCTGTCGTCACTTTTCCGGCAACCTGCCGCTGTAATAGCCAATGCCGCTGTTAAAATCAATGCAAATACTTTTTTCATAATTTTTCTCCTTGTAAAATAATGATTTAACACTTCAACGGCCTTGATTTATTTCTTAACGGAAACAAAAAGTCCTCTCGACGCTTTCCGCATCGAGAGGACGGTAAAATCCGTGGTTCCACCTCTGTTCGCCAATGCCTTGCGGCACTGACCTCTGTAAGTACTAACATACTCTATTGCTGTAACGGGCAACCCCCGATCTCGCCTACTTGGTTTTCTGTTCGGCTGATAGCTCAAAGATGTGTTCCGCACTACCCTCATAACCCCTTACACCAACCGGAGCCTCTCTGCAAATCGGAATAATACATACTATTTCTTATCAACGCTTTTGTGAAGTGTATTAAATTTATGATTGAATTGTACACCTGCCGACGACTTTTGTCAACGATAAGATGTCACTTTGTTAAAAATAACAAAACGCCGGTATAAAACCAGCGCTGTAATTTAAAATTGCACAAAATTATGCTTTTTTTGCAGGATACATTTTTGAAAAATCCTCTGCGATATTCAACAAATGGTCGCCTATTCTCTCAAAGTCGGTAAGCATTTCGGAGTAAATAACACTTACTTCCGCAGTGCATACTCCCTCTTTCATTCTGTCCATCTGGCGGTTTCTGTACTCGTCGGTCATATCGTCTATATCCTGTTCCCCTCTGGAAACATTTATAAGCATTGTGGCGGCGTCCTCTCTTCTGTCGCCCTCCAAAAATTCCATGGTGTCAACAGTAAGGCTCTTCATGTGGCGCACCTCGTCAACTGCGGCATCGGACATTGTAAGCCCCCTTGAAATAAAGAAGCGTGAATATCCCGCAAAGTTGTCCGCATGGTCGCCTATTCTCTCGATATTGCCCACTATTCTGAAATATCCTGTGATAATATCGGAGTCCTGCTGAGACATAGGTATCGACAGAACATTCGATATGTATTCGGAAATAGAGGCGTTAAGCTCGTCAAGATGATCCTCATTTTCCCGAATAACCTTCATATTTTCCGAAGAATTGTTTATAACCGCATCATAACTGAGTTCAACATTTTTCTTTGCAATGTCATACATATAGTTTATTTCGTCGCGAATATTCCGTATGATAATTGCGCTTGTACCCATGCTGTAACCGGCAGTGAGCTTTGCACGCTCCATAAGAGTGGGACGCTTGTCCTCTTTTTTGTCTTTGATTAAAATCACAGACAAATTTACAAGCTGTTTTGAGAATGGAAGCAGTATCAAAGTTGTAACAACCTTGAATATAACATGGGCGTTTGCAACCTGCGAGGCAGGTGAGTTTGGCGTCAATCTTATAATCCAATCCACCACCGGCATCGTCTGGCAGAAAATTACAAATATAACCGTACCTATAACATTGAATAAAAAGTGTATAACCGTTGTTCTCTTTGCATTTGCGGTTGTGCCGATAGACGCAATAGCGGCGGTGATACATGTGCCGATTGTAAAACCGAACATAAGATAGATGCCGGTGTGCAAATCCACAACGCCGCTTACTGCCAAAGCCTGCAAAATACCAACCGAGGCAGATGAAGACTGTATGAGTGCGGTGAAAACAGTACCCACCAAAATAGCCAAAATCGGGTTGCTGCAAGAGGACAAAAATCCGATAAACGTAGGTGAATTACGCAGTGCGGACATAGAACTGCTCATCATATTCATACCGATAAACAGTATGCCCAAACCGGCTATAATTTCGCCTATATGATTCTTCTTTTCGTCCTTTGTAAACTGTATAAGGCAAACGCCGATAAAGGCGAAAGCCGGGGCAATATCGCCTATACCAACGGCTAAAAGCACGCCGTTCATGGTGGCGCCTATGTTAGCACCCATGATTATGCCCACAGTTTGTGACAAATCCATAATGCCGGAATTTACAAAGCCCACAAGCATAACCGTTGTAGCTGACGATGACTGTATAAGTGCGGTGATAACCGTACCGATCACAACACCCATAACCGTATTGGAAGTCAGCTTTTCAAGCATTTGCTTCATTCTGTCTCCTGCCGCCGCCTCAAGGCCGGAGCTCATCATATGCATACCATACAAAAACAGAGCCAAACCGCCGCAAAGCGACAGCATTTCGCTTATACCCATTTTGTTTCTCCTCTAAGATTAAAAGTTGATTTTAATTATACCCTGACTTGAAAGTTGTTTTACTATTACAATTACAACCGGAAGCAAGATCATACCGGTAACACCCATCAGTTTAAGACCGCAGAACATAGCCGCCAATGTAACCACCGGTGGCAATCCCACACGGCCGGATACGATTTTAGGTTCGATTATATTGCGGACAACGGTGATTATACAGTACATTATAACCAATCCCGCACCGAAGGCTGTGTTGCCAACGGCAAAGGAGTATATCCGCCAGGGCCACAGAACAGCCCCCAGCCCCAACACCGGCAAAATGTCAAACACCGCTGTGGCAAATGCGATTACAATACCCATTTTCACCCTTAAAAGTAAAAATCCCACAGACAATTCGCAGAATGTTATGAACATTATAATGGCATAAGACCTTAGATACGCCTTTGCGGTGGAAACACCGCTTTCCGCCACACCGCCTGCAACTCCCTTGAGTTTTGAAGGCATCTTGCTTTTTACAAATGCAATTATATTCTCATAGTCCCGGGAGATAAAAAAGGACGCAACCACGGCTATGATAATTCCTGCAAAAACAGAGGGTAAACTCGTTGTTACGGATGACAGCTTGGATATAACCGTCACGGAAATATTCTGTAAGGCAGTGCCTGCGCTTTCCGCCAGCCGATCAACAGCCGGCTGCCATTGAGGATCCGCAAAGGCAAACCGCCGGTAAAGTCGGCTCACCCAATTTTCCACAATGGGCAAAAATGTTTCCGTGTAGAATTGAGGAAGAATGAAAAATACATTCTTCACTAAAATCCGCAGCTGATACCCCATCATAAAAATTGCCGTCACCGCAACTGCGTAAAAACAACCTATACATATTATTGAAGAAATTTTATAGGCTATCTTGGTTTTTTCGCTTATAAATTTTATAGGCTTGTGAAGCATAAGTGCAACAAAATACGCCACTATAAAAGGCAAAAGATATTTAAACGCAAACCTTACCGCAAAAAAAATAACGGCAGTCCAAATGCCATAATAGGCGCAGTTAATTAAAAATTCTTTTTTCTTTTCAATAGGCATAGCCTGTAAAGTTCCCCCGTTTGTATTTCATATTTTATGGCATGTTACCATTCGAAATATATTTTAATATATTTGTTTGTAAATCACAAGTAAAATTTAAGCAATATCAATGTATAATCACCTATATTTTACATAAATTTTACATTGTTTTCCAATACATCCACAATATCGGCAATGTGTATGTAAAATTAAATTTTATTTTGTTATTTCGCATATTTGATTATACAAAATTATATGTTAAAATATTATATATGTAAACTATTATCGGAGGTGCGCTATGAACATCAGTCTTTTTGATGTTGTTGGGCCGGTTATGATTGGGCCGTCGTCGTCACACACACGGGGTGCGGCAAAGCTTGCAAGAACCGCCCGACTTATATACGGCAAAGATTTTAACAAGGTTGAGTTCGGTCTCGGCGGTTCTTTCGCAAAGACATACAGAGGGCATTTTACGGATTTTGCCCTTGTTGCCGGTGCTTTGGGAATGAAGGAGGACGATGAAAACCTTGCCCACAGCTTTGAAATTGCCAAAGAACAAAATATCCGGTTTGAATTCTACCCGGTGGACGATATACCGTCACCATATGAAAATACCGCAAGAATCACATTTATAAACGGTGATGAGCGCTATTTTGTAGAGGGTGCCAGCCTTGGAGGCGGCAGAATTTTGATAACCAGCATAAACGGCTTAACCTGTGAGGTAAACGCCACAAGTCCTACGGTTATTGTTCAACAGCACGATGTAAAGGGTGTTGTCAGCGATGTAAGTACATTGCTTGCCTTTAACGATATAAACATCGGCGTTATGAAGGTTTCAAGGACAAGCCGTGGTGATTTGGCATATTGTGTAATAGAGTGCGACGATATAATTCCCGACCATGTTATAAAAGGTCTTACAAGAATTAACAACGTTATTTCTGCAACCGTTATAAATATAAAGGGGGATTAAAGAATGTACAAAGACGCAAGCGAACTTATGAGCCAATGCAAAGAGCAAAACAAGCGCATTTGGCAAATAGCCGTAGAAAATGAAATGAAACTTACATCTTCTTCATACGAAGATATTCTCAGCCGTTTTGACGACAGATTGGAAATTATGTTCCATTCGGCGCAAAAGGCGTTAAACGCAAAGCAAGCCACCAAGGGCGGCCTTATAGACGGTGTGGCAAAAACACAGTACGACTATTCAAAAAAAGAAAATATCAGCGGCCGGTATATAAACTATGTTATGTCTCTCGCTTACTCATGCAGCGAGGTAAATGCCTCTATGGGTAAAATTTGTGCCAGCCCTACGGCAGGCAGCTGCGGTATTGTACCGGCGGTGCTTTTAGGATTGAGCGGGGCAAAGAATATTTCAAGAGAGAAAACCCTTGAAGGCTTGATTACAGCCTCTGCGGTAGGCGCAATTTACACCAAAAACGCCACAGTGGCAGGTGCCGACGGCGGATGCCAGGCAGAGTGCGGTGTTGCCCGGAGCATGGCCGCAGCGGCGGCAGCCTATATGATGGGGGCGGACGATGACAAGTGCCTTGATGCGGCAGGCTTTGCCATGATAAATATAATGGGGCTTGTATGCGACCCGGTTGCCGGCCTTGTTGCACTGCCCTGCGCACAGAGAAATGCCTCCGGTGCCGTAAACGCTCTTATTTCGGCAGATATGGCATTGGCAGGTCAGGTTGCTCACATTCCCTTTGACCAGGTTGTGGACAGCATGTTTAAGGTGGGCAAAATGTTGCCTCCTCAACTGCGTGAAACCGCTATGGGCGGCATAGCCACAACACCTGCGGGACAGGCGATCTACAAAGAAATTTTTGGCTAAAACAGAAGGCTTTATACCGAAATACGGGATAAAGCCTTCTTATTTTTATTTATGAAAATTTACCTTTTATGAGAAATGATTTACCGCAAACCCAACAAATTGACTTTATCACATTTAAAATATATAATAAAATTAGGTTATATACGGAGGGTAAAATTATGAAAGTTTTAATTATTAATGGCAGTCCCCGCAAAGAGGGCAACACATCTATCGCCGTGGCTGAGATGGAAAAGGTTTTTAAATCATTGAATGTGGAAGTTGAAACTGTGCAAATCGGCAACAAAGATGTGCGTGGTTGCATAGCCTGCAACAGTTGCGGCAAAACCGGCAAGTGTGTTTTTAATGATATTGTAAACGAGCTTGCCCCGAAATTTGAGGCCGCCGACGGCCTTGTTGTGGCTACCCCGGTTTATTATGCCTCGGCAAACGCAACACTTATTGCCTGCCTTGACAGACTTTTTTACAGCACCCATTTTGACAAGACCATGAAAGTCGGCGCAAGTGTTGTGTGTGCAAGACGTGGAGGCTGTTCGGCAACATTTGACGAATTAAACAAATACTTTACCATAAGCGGTATGCCGGTGGCTTCAAGCCGGTATTGGAACAGTATTCACGGTATGACCCCCGGCCAGGCGGAACAGGACGAAGAGGGCTTGCAGGTAATGCGCATATTGGCAAGGAATATGACATTTCTTATGAAGAGCATAGAGCTCGGCAAAGAAAAATACGGTTTGCCGGAAAAAGAAGCGCCGATAAGAACCCACTTTATAAGATAAAATCGCACAAAAAATTACGCACCCCGAATTTTCAGGGTGCGTATTTTTCTATAATAAATCTAAAATCAATCTTTCTTTTTGCCTAAAATCTTTGCAAAAATTACAAGGGCGATAACGTCAAAAGCAAAACAAACCCAAAGGGCAATATCGTAACTGCCTGTTTTGTCATACATTGCGTTTAAGAATAACGGACCCAGCACACCGCCTGCGTTGCCGATGGCCATAATTTTGCCGTAAATGGCATTGTAGTCACGGTTGCCGTACAAACCTTTTACAAAAACAGGCATACCTACCGTACCCATTGCACAGCTGATGCCCTCACCGATTACGATAAGTGCAACCATAGCCGGGTACTTTGCCAAGGCCTCGCCTAAAATCGCAAGACATCCCAAGAAAACAGCCAAACAGGTAGCATTTCTAACTGTCATTTTATCATACATTTTGCCCAGCAAAATTTTACCTATTGCCAAAGAGCCAAGACCCAAAGCAGAGATATTTGACGCTGTGGCAACACTGTAACCCAAGTCGGTAAGACGGGGGGAAACAGCTTGAATTTGTGAATTAAGGGCAACCATACACATAAACATGGCAACACAAACCATAATAAATGAAGATGACTTCATTGCCTCTGCGGCGGTAGGACCCCAAACTTCTTCTTTAACCGCCTCACCTGTTGTGATTTCGCCGGCGCCCATAGCTTTAAGCCCCATAGCTTCCGGTGTTTCTTTAAGTACAAACAAAACAAAAGGTATAACCAAAACCGCAATGCTCACCGCAAGAATACGGTATGTAAAACGCCAACCGTAAATAGGCAAAAGACGGCCTACAAGTGAGTTAAAAACCATGCCCACAAGTCCGGAACCCATAAAGGAAATTCCAAGGGCAGTTCCAAGGCCTGTTTTGTACCAGTTGCCGATTATAATTGACAGCGGAATATTTGCGGTAAAAAATATGCACAGAGCAACAACAACCTGTACCCGGTAAAACTGAGGCAACCGTTTGCAAAAACTGATTGCACAATATGCTATCGGCAAAATTATTGCCGCAATGCGCATGACTTTAATCGGGCTTACCGCCTTATAAATTTTGCTTATAAAAAGGCTCATAATCATTGTGGCGGCCGAACAGATTGTTGTAAGAAAAACAACCTGTGAACGGGCAAAACCCGTGTCCTCGCAAATGGCCTTAACAAAAAGCGAGTTACAGTTCCATGCAACGCCAACGGCACCGCCCATTATAAAAAAGGCTGCAAGGATAATCCATGTACCGTAAAATTTCTTTTTAGTATTCATTTTTCTCTCCTATAAATTCAATAGCGGCTATTCGCCACGGTTCAAAATTATACCCTTATTCACAATAAAAGTAAAGTTTTTTCGATTTATTTCAATCCATTGCAATTCATCCGTCACTTTTTGTGTGAATTTTTCAAATAACTCCTTTTAAAAATTCTACAATCAGACAAAAAATATTATTTTATAACAAAATGTATATTTAAAACAATCCACATTATCCCACAAAAAATCCGACCTAAAAGGCCGGAATTTTTAAATTTATTATTTTTTACATCATAGGACCTAAAATACGCAGGGCAATTTGCATTACCCTTTTATACAATTTTACGCTCTTTACATCTTCTTCGGTTACCATGTGGCAATAGGAGAACATATCCTCAAAATCAGATTTTACATCCCCCACAATTTTACCGCCGTAAAAACTGCAACAGTTTTCAAAATGCAGATGCAATGAACGATAATCCATATTTGCACTGCCGACAACCGCCACATTGTCATCGCTTACATACATTTTAGCGTGAATAAAACCCGGGGTGTATTCGTAAATTTTAACCCCTGCCTCCAAAAGCACCTTATAGTAACTTTGGGTTACATAATAAACATACCATTTGTCCGGTATGCCGGGTACTATAAGGCGCACATCTATTCCGCTTTCTGCCGCCAGGGTCAAAGCAGTTAAAATTTCATTATCTATAACCAGGTATGGGGTAGCCATATACACATATTTATTTGCGTTGTTTATTATAGTCAAATATACATTTTCGCTTATATTGTACCTGTCCATAGGCACATCATGATAGTGCTGAACTATGGTGTCCGACGGCATTGAAACCGTCGGGTGAAAGCAATCATAATTTGTTGTTTTTCCGCTGCAAGCTTCCCAGTTTTGTAAAAATGTACAGGTCATGCTCCAAACCCCTTGACCCTCCAAGCGGAAACCGGTATCTTTCCAAACGCCGAATCTCTCAATAATATTTGCGTATTCATCCGCAAGGTTTACACCGCCGCCGTAGCCTATGTTAGAATCTATAACCGTGATTTTCCTGTGGTCACGATGATTAAACATAAGGTAATCGCCTAAATGACGGCTGAATTTTAAATCGTTGAAAATACAGGCTTTTATGCCGTAGCTTTCAAGAATTTTATCATAGTTTGCCGGCAATGTTATCATACAGCCGAAAGCGTCATAAATGATGCGAACATCAACGCCGTTTTTTACCTTTTCTTTGAGAATTTCAAGAATTTGATCCCACAAAAAACCTTCGTCGATTATAAAGTATTGTATAAATATACTTTTTTTCGCCTTTTTAATATCCTGCAAATAATCGTGGAATAAATCCGCACCCATAGGATAATACTTTGCCCGGGTATCTTTAAAAGGCGGCGCACAGGCAATTTGTTGCAGATATATTGCCTGTTTGCCAAGGTCCTTGTCCATGGCGGTTATCTCGTCGCAAACTTCTTTGTTCGGCTTTAATTCTTTTTTGTACCTGTCAAAACTTGAATTCAAATTTGACTTATAAGCACCGATAAGTATGGTTCTGCCGTACAAAAGATATAAAACCATGCCGGACACCGGCAAAAAAAGCATTATAAGCATCCAAAACAGCTTGTATGTGGGGTTTATATTGTCGTTTTCCAAAAGATACAGCATACAAAGCAAGCCGATAAGCGTAACGGCAATATAAATTCCGCCGCCTAAACCGTATAATTTTGTACAAAGAATGTACATAATGGCAAGCTGAATAACCGCAGTTATTGCTACTAAAAATCTTTTTGAAAAAACAAGTCTTAAAATTTTCTTCATATATTTTCTCTATTTCTTTTCTGTGTGAACATCAAGTGATTATTATAAACCATAACAGTTATAAAAATGTGAATAAAGAAGGTTTTAAAAGGATTTTACGGCAAAATTTATATAATTTTTGTGAAAATTAGGATTTTTCCTGTATTTTATTACTAAAAAAACGAGGCACAATGTGCCTCGTTTTTATTGCATATTTGACTGTTATACAAAAGTAAAATTAGAATTCGATTTTCTTTGCGATATAATCTTTCAAATCTTCAATCTTAATTCTTTCCTGTTCCATTGTGTCACGGTCACGAACCGTTACACAGCCGTCTGTTTCACTGTCAAAATCGTATGTGATACAGATAGGTGTACCGATGTTATCCTGACGGCGGTAGCGCTTGCCGATTGAACCTGCATCGTCAAAGTCAACCATAAAGTCTTTCTGCAAAGCGTGGTAAACTTCTGTTGCCTTGTCGGAAAGCTTCTTAGACAACGGCAAAATTGCAGCCTTGTAAGGAGCAAGTGCAGGGTGCAGGTGCAAAACAACACGAGTGTCCTTGTCGTCTATCTTTTCTTCGTCATAGGCCTCCACAAGAAGTGCAAGAGCAACACGGTCTGCACCAAGTGACGGTTCAATAACATGAGGAATATATTTTTCGTTTGTCTCAGGGTCAAAGTATTCGATAGGCTTACCGCAGTGATTTGAATGCTGTGTAAGGTCGAAGTTGCCTCTGTCGGCAATGCCCCAAAGTTCGCCCCAGCCGAATGGGAACAAATACTCAATATCCGTTGTGGCTGATGAGTAGTGAGAAAGTTCCTCTTTTGAGTGATCACGCAAACGCATATTTTCTTCTTTCATACCAAGGCTCAAAAGGAAATCACGGCAGTATGCACGCCAGTAGTTGAACCATTCCATATTTGTGCCCGGCTTGATAAAGAATTCAAGTTCCATCTGCTCAAATTCTCTTGTTCTGAATGTAAAGTTACCCGGTGTGATTTCATTTCTGAAACTCTTACCTATCTGGCCTACGCCGAAAGGCAACTTTCTTCTTGTTGTTCTCTGAATGTTAGAGAAGTTTACGAAAATACCCTGGGCTGTTTCCGGACGGAGATAAATTTCGTTCTTTGAATCCTCTGTTACACCCTGGTATGTTTTAAACATAAGGTTAAACTGACGGATTTCGGTAAAGTTTTCGCCGCCGCAAACAGGGCATTTGATGTGGTGTTCAACGATGTAGTCATACATCTGTTTGTTTGACCAACCTGCGCACTCTACGCCTGTTTCTTCAATCAGCTTGTCTGCACGGTGGCGTGACTTACAATCCTTACAGTCCATAAGCGGATCCGAGAAACCGCCTACATGGCCTGAGGCAACCCAAGTTTCCGGGTTCATAAGAATAGCGGCGTCAAGGCCTACATTGTATGGGCTTTCCTGGATAAATTTCTTTCTCCAAGCGGCTTTAACATTGTTTTTAAATTCAACACCCAAAGGGCCGTAGTCCCAAGTGTTGGCAAGGCCGCCGTAAATTTCACTGCCCGGATATACAAAACCTCTGTCTTTACACAGGGCTATAATTTTTTCCATTGTTTTTTCTGAGTTATTCATCTTTTCCTCCCAAAAAAGCGATAATTGATATTATTTATATTATATACTCTAAACATATTTAGGTCAAGGCGTAAAGATTTTTTATTTAGAATTTTGTAAAAAATATTTGTGTGTTTTGTCATATTGTTTTTTTCTTACTAAAATGGTATTGTAAAATAAAGATACTTTACAGTTTAAAAACCGATATAAGGAGGTATTTATGATAAAATTTTTGCACAAAACCATTCTGTTATCCTGTTTGGCAATGTTTGGCTTGCTGTTTAATTCGTGTTCGGTAACCGGCGGCAATGATGTTAACCAAAACAATATGAATTTAAGGACACTGTCCTCTCCGTCCGGGCTGTATTCCCAGAATTATGCCAATGCCCCTACCGGCTGTTATGAAATAATACAATGGGCATCCGGTGATGCAAATATTTTATTTAACGATTTGCAGTCAAAACAGCGTGTATTTTTATCATCGGACTTAGGTTCAAATCATGATAATGAATCCGACCCAAGCTATATAAAATCAAGTTCGTGCGGTTTGAGCATAATGAAATCGGATAAATATCTGTATATATTGGGGAGTGGCAGACAGGCAAAATCCTCGGAAGAGTTAGAATTTCCGTCTTTTTTGGAGCAACGAGAATTAACCGGCGGAATGGTAAACAGTATAGAACTACCTGCTAATATGATTTTTAACGAAGGTGGTGCATTCGCTGCGGGAAATGACAAATTGTATTTTGCCACGACAGTATTTACATATAATGACAACGATATTTCTTACAGATACTGGTTATATACTTATGACGAAAAAACAGGTATACTGTCTCCTTTTTACGAATTTACCACCGTTACTTATGCAGGGATAATATCTGCTTATGATGATGTGTTGGTTATCAAGTGTGTTGAAAAGATAGATGGCAAACCTAACATATGTATTTATGGTTTGAATATTTCCACATCCGAATTTTACAAAATAACCGATGAAGGTTATACAATGACTATGAATGATAACCTATATGTTGTATGCGATGATAAAAGCATTAAAGAATACAGTATAACCGAAGATACAACAACAAGTCTTGTTTCATTTGGCGATGAAGTAACCCGAGTAAGTTTGGTAGCCAAACCGGTAGACGACAATCTTTTTATTTATACATATAACGATAATACTTATGAAAGTAAATATTATGTTTTTAACACAGCTGATAAGTCACTTAAAGAAATAGATTTGTACAATGACGAAGGCCATTTTATAGGCATATACGGTCGGCGGGGTGATTACTATTTTGTAATTACAGGTAAAAAATTGGTTTCATTTAAAAATATTGCCCCGGACCACATGACGGTATTTGACGATGAGCGTGTGGACTACGAATACGCCTGGATAAAAAAGAGCGACTACTGCAACAGCATACCGAACTTTGAACCTATTGAAAGCAAAATCGAATACAGATAGTTAAAAATACCACGACACAGCGTGGTATTTTTGCTTTATAAAACAATAGTATTCTAACCCCATTTTCTGTTGCAATTTATAAGTTCTTTTTCTTTAAAAGCCTGCAACAAATCAATATCCAAGGTACGGCACAGTGCAAGAACCATCAAAAATACATCTGCCGCCTCGCCGTTTAAATCGTCGGCTCTGTTTTTATTCACATCATTTTGAATATGGGTACAAGACTTGCGAACCTCTTTTGCAAGTTCCCCTATTTCCTCCGTCAACAGCAACATTGCGTCCTGTGGGGTTTCATTTTGCCAACCTCGGATATTTACCATTTCGTCAATATATTCTTGTATCTCTCTTAATGTGGTATTTTCGCCCATCTTTAAAAGTTTTTCTCTTAAATATTCGTTGTCTTTCTTTTCCATAACGGCACGCCTCTCCTTTTTAAGGCAATTATACGGCATAAAAATGAAATTTTCAACAAAATAGCGATAAAATGTGGAAAAGTACCCGAGCTTGTGATAAAATGTAGCAAAATAACCATAAACGAGGACACATAATGTCAAATATAAAAGATAAAGCCCGGAACATAAATAAAAATATAGGCGCTCTTTTTATAGCGATGAGGCACGATGACACCCCGTTATACGCAAAACTTGCCTGCCTTATGGCGGTGGGTTACGCCCTTTCACCCATTGATTTAATACCGGATTTTATACCTGTTTTGGGATATTTGGACGATTTACTTATTTTGCCATTTTTGATTTGGCTTTCGGTTAAACTTGTGCCGAAAGAAATTTTTTCACAGTGTTTGGAGCAAAGCGACGGGATAGTAAAATCCGGCGGAAACGAAAAATTTTTCTACGCTCTGCCTATTGTTTTTATATGGGCATTTATAATTTACAAGATTGCAAGTGCATTTATAAAATAATGTATAATTAAAGTCCGCCTTTCGGCGGACTTTTGATTTTTTAATAGTGCTCTCCATCCTCATAATATGAAGAATACCCGAAAATATGGAAACTTATTTGACTGCCCCGGTAACCTATGGCCTTTACATAGTTGTTAAGACACTTGGCAACTTCGTCCTGCATTTCCTGTGGGCGTTCAAACCACCAAACCTGAACAACCGGCCAATGCTCTGTTTTTCCGTTCATATCATAAAAATCGGAATTGATATGGTCAAAAACAAACCAGTCCTGTGGGCATTGGCATATATCCGCCAATTTTGCGGAACATTCCACGGCCATTTTCGGCATTTCCCGTGATTTAACACCTTTAACAATAATCTGTGGCATATTTTTTATCTCCTTTTATCATTCAATCAACGGCAAAACTTTTCGCAAGCCGTTTTTGTTCATATGTATTCCATCCATAAAATATCTGTCGGATATATCACAGTTTTTTCCGTCATAACTGCCGTACACCTCAATGCCGTACTTTTCGCCCAAATTGCGTATAATTTCCTCTGTTTCCCAAACAGACCGATATCTTTCACCTGCATTATTTAAATAATCTATATATGATGAGTGAAAGGGCGACAAAAAGAAAATAATTTTAATACCCTTATTTTGTAGATATTGAATAAATCTTTCAAACTTTTCAACCGTATCCCGGCTTATGGTGTCGTATTCGCAAACCTTGGGTATACCGTACACACAGCTCTCCTCCGCAACGGCTTTTACCTGCTCAGGCGTAAGACTGTTGAATTTTTTGTCATAGATAATCGAGCCGTCAGGGCATTTTACAACTTCGTTTTGATTGTAAATCTCGCTTTTAGGCACGATTTCCGGCTTTACATCACCGGAACCGTTTAAAGCAAGTTTTACACTGGCCTGGAAATAACTTGGCTCCAACAATGCCAAATATTTTTCATAAGGGCTTTTCTTTTCGTACTGATTATTGGCATATCCTAACTCTTCGGCTATAAATTCGTTGTACAACTCTTTATCGCTGCGGTCGTCAATGGCACTGACACAATCCAAGAACAACCACGGATCTATACCTATGAGTATCGTCTTAGGCTCTTTGCCCAACTTGGCAAAGGACCAATAACTGCCGTATAAATCGCATATATCCGCCCCCACATTACCCATATTGTAAAATGTCATTCCGGGTTTCACATAACTTTCGTCAATAAGCATAACCCTGGAAGACCCCAAAACAAGTACATCCGGGCAATCTTCCCTGTTCATGGCGTATGTTTCGTTCAGCTTTCGGCCGTCAAGGCGTTCGTAACCGGCAACATACTCTCCGTTTAGCATATACTCGCTGGCTAATCTTTCAAAACCCCGACCCCAAAATAAACCGGATGGGTCAACACGATATGACGCAAACACCATCGCCCCAAAAATCGGGAGAAAAAGCAATAATTTTGCAATTAACTTTAAAAATTTCACCTTAGTTCAAACCTCAAAATTGGAAATATATAAACCGGCTTTGGCCGAAATTGCCAAAGAACAAAATCAGCAACACAACCGCATAGTAAAACGCCCAACGAACAGGCCATTTGGCATTATTTATCTTTTTAACTATTGAAGATTTATTTTCCCACATTTCCACAGCCAGCATAAACAATAAACAACAAACAAGGGCAACACCGTTATTTGAAAAGAAAGATACACTTTCAAGCCGGGCAGTCAATGCGCCTTTTGTAAGCAAACCGGGAATTACCCCGCCAAGACTTTTTACTATGTACACGGCATCGGAAAGATTTGCCGCACGGAAAAATATCCAAGAGAAATCCACAAGTAAAAATGTACCTAAAATTTTCAATGGTGCAAGCCGCTTAATTTTATTCTTGGGCTTTGGCATAAAGCGGTAAATTATGTTGTAAAGGCCGTTGATTCCACCCCAGACCACATAAGTTAAATTTGCTCCGTGCCATAAGCCGCTTACTAAAAATGTAACCATTAAGTTAAAGGCCGTACGCAGCTTACCCTTGCGTGATCCGCCCAGGGGAATATATATATAGTCCATAAACCAACCGGATAATGAAATGTGCCACCTGCGCCAAAAATCCACAGGGTTTTGTGCGAAATACGGGTGGTCAAAGTTTTTCATAAGTTTGATACCGATTACATTAGCCGCACCTATGGCTATATCGGAATATCCGGAAAAATCACCGTAAATCTGAAAAGCAAACAGCACAGCGGCTACCATAAACTGCAAGCCGCCATAAGAGGAAATATTGTTAAACACAATATCAACGATTTTGCCGCATCCGTCGGCAATGACCATTTTTTTAAAAAAGCCCCAAGCCATAAGCACAAGGCCGTCGGTAACACGGCCATAATCAAATTTATATGTCTTTTTAAGCTGCGGTAAAAGATTTTCACTGCGCTCGATAGGCCCTGCAACAAGCTGTGGGAAAAAAGACACAAAAAGCGCATAGGTCAAAAAGTTTTTTTCCGCCGGCACCTTTTTGCGATACACATCTATCGAATACCCAAGAGACTGGAATGTGTAAAAAGATATGCCAACAACCGCAAGGAGGTTGTTATTCTGTTGCAGTTGCAGCCCCGGCACAAGAGATGTGATTATTTCAATAAAAAAGTTAAAATATTTAAAATAGAACAATATGGCAATATTTATTATAATATTTACCGTCAAAACAGCCTTTGCACCGGCTTTACTTTTGCTTTTATCTATTGCCAAGCCCCGCAAATACGTGCTTAGTGTGCTGAAAAATATAAGCAGAGCATAGACCGGCTTCCATGACATATAAAAGTAGTAACTTGCGATTAAAAGCCATAAATTTTTAATTTTTTTAGGTACGACAAAGTATCCCAATACAACGATTGGGAAAAATATTAAAAAATGTACCGAATTAAACCGCATTTTAAATTACTACCGCCTTAGCCGTTTTTATTTACTTTCTTTTGTAAGTTCGTCAATTTTTTCTTCAAGCCGACGAACTCTCTTTTCCAAAAGGGCATTAGACTGTGCCAATCTTTTTATCTTTTTTGAAAATCCCGAAATCACCGCCGAAACCGACAACAAAATCAAGAGAATAAATATTATTTGTGTAAGAAACACAAAGTTTACCGGGTTAATTACCCTTGTAATATCGCCGAGTATTAAAACAATCTGCGGAAAGAGAGAAAACAATATCATTACAAGACTGAATGCCAGCCAAATAATCGCATATTTTACCTCAATTTTATCTCTTCTGATAAGGTCGATAATCAGCCCGAAAAGCACAACAGTGCCTATAATCAAAAGGTATTGCAAACGCATTTCGCTTAGCATAATCACTTACCAGCCTTTCTCACTTTTATACGGTCAACCACCAAGGCAAGGCAAACCTTTATCATGTAGTAGGCGCTTTTTAAGCTGCGTATGCTTGATGTTCCGCCCTGGCGTTCCACCATAACAACCGGCACTTCTCCCACTTTAAAGCCGCTTAAAACAGATGTTATTATGGCTTCCGGCTCCGGGTAGTCATCTGCATAGTTATCCGCAAAAAAGTTGATGAGCTCTTTATTGCAGGCACGATAACCGCTTGTTACATCATAAATTTTTTTGCCTGTAAACAGTTTTATCATAAAAGATATAATGTTTATACCCAAACGGCGCATAAAAGAAGACTGAAAGCCCTCTTTTTCAATAAATCTTGAGCCTATGCACATATCATATGTGCCGTCAATAACCGGGGCGCATACCTTTTCAAGATATTTAGGGTCATGCTGACCGTCACCGTCCATTTGCACGGCTACATCATATCCGTTTTCTCTGGCGTACAAATATCCGGCTTGAACGCCGCCGCCTATTCCCAAATTTACAGGGTTATTGATATAGTTCATACCGTTTGCCTGTAAAATTCCGAGTGTTTTATCTGTGGAGCAATCGTTTACTATAAGATAGTCCGCAAAGGGTGCATTTGCCTTTAAATTTTCGATTACCCTTTCAATACTTTCCTGCTCATTGTAGCAGGGAATTATTACCAAAATTTTCAAAGGGGAAACTCCTTTAATTTAAGATAAAATCAATAAGCTGTGCCAAAACTTTTTTTCGGCTGTGGTTTGCAAAGTGATAACTGCGGGCATTTGCCCCAAGTTGTTCTCTTTCCCGCCGTGGCATGGCTTTTAATTTTTTTATATTTTCGTACAATGTTCGGCTGTCTCCCGCCGCTGCGGTAAGACCTGCCTTGGCCTTTTGTATAACCAGACTGCCCTCCCCGTCCATACAGGTTAAAACAGGCTTTCCGCCTGCCATATAACTTGTGACTTTCCGTGGGATGGTAAGGCCGATATCATCGCTTTTTGCAAGGGGTGCAAGGAGAGCGTCTGCCAAAGTGTGATAAATCGGCATATCCGTAACCGGCTTTGAGCCTAAAAAGTCAAAATATTCACGGACGCCCTTTTCATCGGCATATTTTTCGATATCCGCCTTTGACATACCGTCTCCCACAATAATAAACTTAATGTCCTTTATGCCGTCCCTTTTAAGCATGGCGGCGCTGTCAACGGCGCACTGTAAATTCTGCGCCGGGCTTATATTGCCGGCGTACACGATTTTGAAAAATCCCTTGTACTTTTCTTTTAAGGGCTCGTCCTCAATGTCCTGTTCGTAAAATTCCTCACAGTATTGGGGTATAACCGCAATTTTATCGTCGCTTTTGCCTGTTACCTCTTTTAGTTTTTCCTTTAATGAGGGGGACATGGCAATGAGCTTATCGCATTTTTTATAGTGCCACCGACTGGTGGAACTTGCGATTTTACGGAAAAATTTGTTTTGAATATTCAGCACCGAGTACAAATTTTCCGGCCAAAGATCGAGAACATATGCGGTCAGCGGCACTTTTTTCAATTTTGAATAGACAATCCCAGGAAAAATCATGTAAACCGGGCTGGTTTCATAGCAGAACACAGCGTCATATTTTTTGCCTAAAAAACCCAAAACCTTAAAAAAGCCGAAGAACGGATAGGAAATATAGTTTAAGAAAATTCTGATATTGGAATTGCCTTTCCTGGTTATTTCCCATGTGCGATAAACATTTACGCCGTTGTAATTTTGCTTTTTGTTTTTGAAAAGCCCATAGCCCTCCGGCACTATGCCGTTAGGGTAATTTGGTATGCCGCAGATTACATCTGCCTCTATGTCATTTTCCGCAAATCCTGTGGCAATGTCGCTTATGCGAAAGTTTTCCGGCCAAAAATGTTGGCTGATAATCAAAATTTTCTTTTTCAAAACAAATTTCCTAAAATCAATATTTTCTCCACACCATTTTGTTTACAACGCCGGTGTAGCTCTGTATAAGTTTTACAACTTTTACCGAAACATTCTCGTCTGTATAATTCGGCACGGGTATGCCACAGTCGCCGTTTTTGTTCATTTCAACGGCGGTGTCCACAGCCTGCAAAACCTGTTCTTCGGTTATGCCTGCAAGGATAAAGTTGCCCTTGTCCAAGGCCTCCGGTCTTTCGGTGGATGTGCGTATGCAAACCGCCGGGAACGGATGACCCACCGACAAAAAGAAGCTTGATTCCTCAGGCAGCGTACCGCTGTCGGAAACCACCGCAAAGGCGTTCATCTGCAAATTGTTGTAATCATGGAAGCCCAAGGGCTTGTGCTGTTTAACTCTCGGATCGAAAACAAAACCTCGTTTTTCGATATACTTTGCGCTTCTTGGGTGGCAAGAGTACAGAATAGGCATATCGTATTTTTCCGCCATGGCGTTTACGGCGTTCATAAGGCTTGTAAAATTCTTTTCGGTGTCTATGTTTTCTTCCCTGTGGGCGGACAGCAAAATATATCTGCCTTTTTCAAGACCCAATCTTGTGAGAATATCCGAGCTTTCTATTTTTTCCAAATTCCGATGAAGAACTTCCGCCATAGGAGAGCCTGTAACATATGTTCTCTCCTTTGCGGTGCCCTCGCTGTTTAAATATCTTCTTGCGTGTTCGGAATAGCACATATTCACATCTGCGATATGGTCAACAATTCTTCTGTTTGTCTCCTCCGGCAGACATTCGTCAAAGCACCTGTTGCCGGCCTCCATATGGAAAATAGGAATGTGCAATCTCTTTGCGCTTATGGCGGAAAGGCAGGAGTTGGTGTCCCCTAAAATAAGCAGGGCGTCCGGCTGTTCCTTTACCATAAGCCGATAACTTTTGGCAATGATGTTGCCTATTGTTTCGCCCAGGTCGCTGCCTACTGCGTCAAGATAAAAATTCGGTTCACGCAAGCCCAAATCGTCAAAGAAAACCTGATTCAGTTCATAGTCATAGTTTTGACCGGTGTGAACTAAAATTTGGTCAAAATATTCGTCGCATTTTTTTATAACGGCGGAAAGGCGGATAATCTCCGGCCTTGTGCCGATAATCGTCATAAGTTTAAGTTTCGCCATTTTTATACCTCTGTAAAGAATGTGTCCGGCTTAGAGGGGTTAAAGCTCTCGTTAGCCCACATTACCGTAACAAGATTTTCACTGTCCGAAAGATTTATTATGTTGTGGGTATAGCCCGGAAGCATCCGCACCGCCTGTATTTTGTCGCCGGTTACTTCAAATTCGATAACCGGGTAAGGCCGGCCATTTTCGTCAAGACCGATTTTTCTCTCCTGAATAAGGCCGTGGCCGGCAACCACAATAAAATATTCCCACTTTGTGTTGTGCCAATGTTGCCCTTTTGTTATACCCGGTTTGGATATGTTTACAGAAAATTGTCCGCAGTCTGCGGTTTTCATAAGCTCGGTAAATGAGCCTCTGTCGTCGCTGTTCATCTTCAAATCGAATATTGCCTTCTCTTTCGGCAGGTATGAAAGATATGTGGAATACAGCTTTTTGGCAAAGGAGCCTGCGGGGATTTTAGGCATAAGCAAAGTTTTGGGCTGTGTCTTAAACTCGTCCAAAAGACAGACAATCTCCCCCAATGTAACCTTGTGAGAAACAGGCACATAGCAATATCTGCCGTTCTCTTTTGCCATGGCCTCGGTACCGTCAAATTCACAGTGATGTTCGCCGCCCTGTAAAGCCGTTATCATTTCATCAATTAAATCGTCGATATACACAAGCTCCAGCTGTGTGGAGGCATCATTTACCTGTATGGGCAAATCCTTTGCGTAGTTGTTGCAGAATGTTGCAACGGCGCTGTTGTAGTTGGGTCTGCACCACTTGCCGAAAAGGTTGGCAAATCTGTAAACAAGAACCTTTATGCCGTTTTCCCTGCCGTAGTCAAACACAAGTTCTTCTCCCCGCAATTTTGACTTGCCGTAGTCGGAATTTGCATACCTGCCTATCAATGTGGCCTGTATGGAAGAAGATATCATAACCGGTGCCTTATTGCCGTACTTTTTAAGAGTTTCAAGCAAGGTGCTTGCAAAGCCGAAATTGCCCCGCATAAATTCATCGTTGTTTTTCGGTCTGTTAACCCCTGCAAGATTAAAGACAAAGTCGGCCTTTTGGCAAAATTCCTCCAACTTTTCCGCCGGGGTGGATAAATCATATTTGTAAATTTCGTCTATTTGCAAACCCGGGTGGGTTCTGTCCTTGTTTTCCTTTATATTTTCCAAAGCCCGGCACAGGTTTTTACCCACAAAACCATTTGCCCCGGTAACTAAAATATTCATATATTACCCCGATAAAATTATTGTTCTGCCTTGATTTTTGCAAGTTCTTCTTTGATGTAATCGGTTGTTTTCATCTTTGCAATCGTACCCCGAATATCAAGTCTTTCGGTGTTGTGGCTGGTGTACTGATGCAGCGTAGGCTTTTCTGTGTTGCCCTCAATAAAATATTTATCATAATTCAAATCACGGTTATCTGCCGGCACACGGTAATAACCGCCCATATCTATTGCCTTGGCACTTTCCTCTTCTGTCAAAAGAGTTTCGTAAAGTTTTTCGCCGTGGCGTGGGCCTATAATCTTTGTGCCTGTATCGCCGAACAGCCGCTGTGTGGCCTTTGCCAAATCGCCGATTGTACATGCAGGTGACTTTTGAACAAAGAGATCCCCTGCCTGTCCGTTTGTAAAGGCGAACACAACAAGGTCAACGGCCTCGTCAAGGTTCATTAAAAATCTTGTCATATCCGGGTCGGTGATTGTTATAGGGTTGCCTGCGGCAATCTGTTCACGGAAAAGAGGAATAACGCTGCCTCTTGAACACATAACATTGCCGTATCTTGTACAGCAAATTGTGGTTTTTTCAGGGTCAACCTGTCTGGATTTTGCAACGATAACCTTTTCCATCATTGCCTTTGAAATACCCATTGCGTTTATCGGGTAAGCGGCCTTGTCGGTAGAAAGACAAACCACACGGTGTACCCCATGGTTAATGGCGCTGGTAAGTACATTCTCAGTGCCGAGAACATTTGTTTTAACAGCTTCAATAGGGAAAAATTCGCAAGACGGCACCTGCTTTAACGCAGCCGCATGAAAAATATAGTCAACGCCGGTCATAGCCACGTCAACGCTGTTTATATCTCTCACATCGCCGATATAAAACTTAACCTTTTGGCTTTCCGCAGGGTACTGCGCCTGCAATTCATGGCGCATATCGTCCTGTTTTTTTTCATCTCTTGAAAAAATCCTGATTTCGCCTATATCGGTAGTTAAAAAGTGTTTCAAAACCGTGTGGCCGAAAGAACCTGTACCGCCTGTAATCAAAAGGGTTTTGCCCCGAAAAATACTCCGCATATATATTCTCCTTAAAAATGATACTATCATTATTTTCAGTTTAACTGCTTTATTTTAACATATTTTTTCCCATAATTAAAGTAAAATATATGTTTGTTTAAAAAAATATAACAATTTTTGCGAATATTTTGTAACAATTCCCCCTTTTGCGCTGTTATTTGTCACAAATTTATGGTATTATGAAAACAATAAATTAAAATATGGCATGAAATTGCCGATAAAAAGGATGGTTTTATAGTTATGAGTACACTGTCAAGATTTTTAAAGTACATTCAAATTGATTCACCCTCCGACCCGAAAAGCGGAAAAATTCCTTCAAGCGACATTCAGCTTAATGTTGCCAAATGTCTTGAAGAGGAGATGAATGCCCTTGGGCTTGAAAATGTACATATCAAGGACGGCACAATTTACGGTATTCTGCCTGCCACACCGGGATACGAGGGCAAACAGCCTGTGGGCTTTATCGCTCACATGGACACCGCACCGGAATTTAACGGCTTTGGCGTTAAACCCCAGATTATCGAAAATTACGACGGCGAAGATGTTCTGCTCAAAGGCTCCGGTCATGTTCTCTCTGTACGGGACTTCCCGGCTTTAAAAGAGCTGAAAGGTCAAAAGCTTATCACAACCGACGGCACAACTCTTTTGGGCGCCGATGACAAAGCCGGTATTGCCGAAATAATGCAGGCTGTGGAAAGAGTTATAGAGGAAAAAATCCTCCACGGAAAAATTGCAATCGCATTCACACCGGATGAAGAAATCGGCCACGGCGTTGATAAATTTGATGTAGACGGTTTCGACGCAGACCTGGCTTACACCGTTGACGGCGGTGACTGGAACGGAATTTCCTACGAAAACTTTAACGCAGTACAGGCTTTCGTGGATTTCTACGGTTACTCAATCCACCCGGGCTCTGCAAAAAACAAGATGATAAACAGCCAATATATGGCATTTGAATTTAACAATCTTTTGCCAAAGGCAGAAAAACCGGAATACACCTGCGGATTTGAAGGCTTCTATCACCTTATCGAAACCATAGGCAGCACCGAGCACACACGCCTTGAATACATTCTTCGTGACCATGATGCCGAGAAGATTGAAGAAAAACAAGCTACAATGAAATTGATTGCGGAATTTATCAATGCCAAATACGGCGAGGGCAGATGTGCTCTGACCATGAGCGAACAGTACCGCAACATGAAAGAGAAAATTTTGCCTCACTTTGAGGTTGTAACCTACGCCGAAAACGCCATAAGAGAACTTGGCGGCGAACCTGTAAGCGAGGCCGTAAGAGGCGGCACAGACGGCGCAAGACTTTGTTATATGGGCTTGCCTTGCCCTAACCTGGGCACAGGCGGTATGAACGCTCACGGCAGATATGAGTGCATAACCGAAGAAAATATGGAAAAATGCGTAAATGTGGTAATAGGCATTATCAAGCAATTTGCAAAATAATATAACATTCTGCGGAGAGGCTTTAACCTCTCCGCATTTTTATAACAAAACTTTAAATTAAAAAGGATTTTGGGGCTTTACAAAAACCGACATACAATGATATAGTAGTATCATATTTTAAATTTCAGGTTGTTTTAAAAAGGAGAATTTTATGAAAAACGCAAGAATAGAACTTCATCTTCACTTAGACGGCTCTCTCGACTTACCATGGGCATATAAAAAGTCCATCGAAAGAGATGTTATTCCACGGGAAACCACATTTGAAGAATATTATAATATGATTCACGCCCCTACAATACACCACACCGAGGAAGGCTTTAAAAAATTTGATCTCACCTGCGCCGTAATGCAGACAGCCGAGGATTTGGAAGAATCCATGTACAACCTTATAAAACAGCTTGATGAGCTTGGCCTGTACTATGCGGAAATCCGCTATGCCTCACAGCAGCACATGCTCAGAGGTCTCAGCCAGAAAGATACAATCCGGGCTCTTATCAAGGGTATGGAAAGAGCAAAAAAAGATTTCCCGAACATCGACATAGGCCTTATCAACTGCCTTATGCACAAGGGCGAAAATGCCTTGGCAAATATGGACTTAAACTTTGAGGCCATTGAACGGAGCCGTGAATTTTTGGGCAAAGGCCTTGTAGGTATGGACCTTGCCGGCTATGAAAACAACGGCGACTTTATGCTCTATGCACCTCTCTTTGAAAAGTGCAGAGAATACGGTATTCCTTACACAATCCACGCAGGCGAAATGGGCGAAGGCGCTCATATGCCTATGGCAATAAAGATGGGTGCATGGAGAATCGGCCACGGCGTAAACTGCGTACAGAAAGAGGAGTGGCTTAAAGAGGTTGTTGACAAACAGATTCCTCTTGAAGTTTGCGTAACCTCCAACTGCGGTGCCGGCAGAAACTACGCCGCACACCCTATAAGACAGCTTATTGCCGCAGGCGCAAAAGTTACTTTGAACAGCGACAACATGATGTTTTCAAGAACAAATATTTGCAACGAACACTACATGCTTAAATGTATCGGCGTTACGGATCGGCAGCTGCGCCAATGCACACTCAATGCAGTTGATGCGGCATTTTGCAGCGACGAAATCAAAGCTAAGCTCTACAAAAAGCTTGAAGCCGATAAAATTTGATATTTATTAAAAGGAAAGCTCCCCGGCAGGGGAGCTTATTTTATTACTTAATTTTACTGTTTGTTTTTGTACATTTCCCGATAGTATTTCTGATAGTCGCCGGAGGTTACATTTTTCATCCATTCCTCGTTGGCAAGGTACCAGTCAATAGTGAGAACTATGCCCTTTTCAAATGGTGTTTCCGGGTACCAGCCCAAGTCTCTCTTTATC
Organism: uncultured Oscillospiraceae bacterium; assembly: GCA_934526065.1. Classification (GTDB taxonomy): domain Bacteria; phylum Bacillota; class Clostridia; order Oscillospirales; family Ruminococcaceae; genus RGIG3102. The sequence goes on along the minus strand of CAKSZX010000001.1, from coordinate 15,342 downwards.
TTTTCCGGGTCAATACCGTATCTTCTGTCGTGGCCCAGTCTGTCCTCAACATGCTTGATAAGTTCCTCGGATATGCCCCGGTCTTTAAGTCTGTCGTGAAGCTGAGAAATAATTGTCTTAACAATAAAGATATTCGGCTTTTCGTTGTGTCCGCCTACATTGTAAACTTCACCCAGCTTACCACCTGTGCAAACCATATCAATAGCCTTGCAGTGATCCTCAACATAAAGCCAGTCACGAACCTGCATTCCGTCTCCGTAAACAGGCAGCCGCTTGTGGCTTTTTGCGTTGTTTATCATAAGAGGAATAAGCTTTTCCGGGAACTGATAGGGGCCGTAGTTGTTAGAACATCTTGTGATGTTCACCGGCATACCGTAGGTATCTCTGAAAGCCTGTACATACATATCTGCACTTGCCTTTGATGCGGAATAAGGGCTGTGGGGGTTGAGAGGTGTTGTTTCCGTAAAGTAGCCCTCCTTGCCCAATGCGCCGTAAACCTCATCGGTGGAAACCTGCAAATACTTTTTGCCGGCTTTCCACACCTTGCTCTGTCCATCATACCAGGCATTTTTTGCACACTGCAAAAGGTTTACCGTACCCATAACATTTGTTTCAACAAAAATTTCAGGGTTAGTAATGCTTCTGTCAACATGGCTTTCGGCGGCAAAGTTAATAACATAGTCAAAATCATACTTGTCAAAAAGAGCCGTTACAAAATCTCTGTCGCAGATATCCCCCTGCACAAAAATATGTCTTTCGTCCCCCTCGATTGACTTTAAGTTTTCCAAGTTGCCGGCATATGTAAGCTTATCAAGATTTACTATCTGAATATCCTCATGCTTTTTAAGCATGTACATAACAAAGTTTGAACCGATAAATCCGGCGCCGCCGGTTACAAGATATTTTTTCATATATAATCTCCGTTTACTGTTTATTTCCGATTTTTAAAATAGCTTTCAAGAGCCAGTTGCCATGGGCGCATTTCGTCCCCTACGGTCATTCTCAACATCATATTGTCAAGGGAAGAATACTCCGGCCTTTTGGTGGGAACCGAAAACTTTTCGGCGTATTCCCGTGTTGTACAGGGCTGTATAAGCTCAGGGTCAAATCCCCCAAGTCTGACAATTTCTCTTGCAAATTCAAACCAAGAGCACTCGCCCTTGCCTGTGCAATGGTAAACGCCGTATTCTTCGCTTGCGCAGAGCTTTATAAGATGATGTGATAAATCCGCCGCATTTGTAGGGTTGCCTATCTGGTCATTTACAACCGACGCACCGCCTTTTTCCTTGGCAAGCCACAGCATGGTTTTTACAAAGTTTTTGCCCCGATAACCGTAAAGCCAAGATGTGCGCACAATAAACAGTCTCTTGCAATACTGCCTTGCAAAAACTTCGCCCTCGTACTTTGTCTTGCCGTAAACCGACGCCGGCCGAACGGTGTCGTACTCTCTTTTGGGAGTGTTGCCCGTACCGCTGAAAACATAGTCGGTGGAAATGTGAATGAGCTTTGCCCCTACTTTTTCCGCCGCCATTGCCAAATTTCTCACCCCCAAGGCGTTAACCTTGTAGGCGCTTTCGCCGTCGGTTTCGCAGCCGTCAACATTTGTATAAGCGGCACAGTTTATGATTACATCCGGGCTTACTTCTCCCACAAACAAATTTGTTTTATTTTTATCGGTGATGTCCAATGTCTGTGAATCCGTGCCGATTACCTCGGCATTTTTCACTTCTTCCGGAACCCGGCCTATTTCGGTATAGCCTCTTTCAAGATCCTCTACTACCTGTCTGCCCAGCATTCCTTTTGCACCGGTAACTAAAATTTTCATACCAAAACTCCTTAATATCTGACAGCGTCCTCTGCAACACGGTAAAGGTGTTGACCGTAAGGGGATTTGCCGTACTTTTTGGCGCTTTCCAAAAGTTCTTCTTTGGTTATCCAGCCGTTTTTATATGCAATTTCCTCAGGGGCGGAAATTTTAATTCCCTGTCTTTTTTCAACCATACGGACAAAATCCGCAGCGTCCACAAGGCTGTCCATTGTGCCTGTGTCAAGCCATGCAAAGCCCCTGCCCAAAAGCTTTACATCAAGTCTGCCTTTTTGCAGATAGATGTCATTGAGAGTTGTTATTTCAAGCTCTCCCCTTGCAGAGGGCTTAACCTGCTTTGCATATTCCACAACATCCTTATCGTAGAAATAAAGACCTGTAATTGCGTAGTTGCTCTTTGGATTTTCAGGTTTTTCTTCAACGGAAATAACCTTGCCGTCCTTGTCAAACTCCACGATGCCAAAGCGCTGTGGGTCCTCCACATGATAGCCGAAAACCGTAGCCCTGCCCTTTTCGGAATTTTTGGCGGCATCTTTCAAAATCTGTGAAAAGCCGTTGCCGTAGAAGATGTTATCCCCCAAAATCATGGCGCAGGCTTCATCGCCGATAAATTCCTCACCTAAAATAAAGGCCTGTGCAAGGCCGTCAGGTGAAGGCTGAACCTTGTATGTGAGATTTATGCCGAAGTGGGAACCGTCTCCCAAAAGTGCCTCAAATCTCGGCGTGTCCCGCGGTGTGGAAATTATAAGAATATCCTTAATGCCTGCAAGCATAAGAGTTGAAAGCGGATAGTAAATCATAGGCTTGTCATACACCGGCAAAAGCTGCTTTGATGTTACCATTGTAAGGGGATAAAGTCTTGTTCCCCGTCCGCCTGCTAAAATTATACCTTTCATTTTTATCTCCTGTTTAGTAACTATTTAAACTTAAATCCCCATTTTTTAAAGTAGATGAACATAGATTTAAGCTGTATAAAAAATTGTTTTTTGCTGTGCCGTGTCTCCCTGTGCCAGAAATGCGTCACCGTCCCACAGGGGGCATAGTAAGCCCTGCCCTCTTGCTTTGCCTTCATGGTTATGTCGGCATCCTCAAAATACAGAAAGTAATCCGGGTCAAAACCGCCTATTTTCTTAAACACATCGGTTCTTATCACAAAAAAGCAACCTGTGCAAAAGTCAACTTCAAAGGCGGTGTCTTGGTCGGCATTTCGCATAAGGTAATCGTCCTCGATTTTTTTAAGGCATTTGATGTGGACACGGCGGGAAACCAGCGCCATTAAAGACGGCCTATTTTTTGCTATATATTGCACACTGCCGTCCGGATTTAAAACCTTAGGGCAGGCAATGGCAGCCTCCGGATGGCTGTCCATAAAGTCACACAAAGCGTCTATGGTGTCTTTGTTTATCAAGATATCCGGGTTTATCACAAAATGATACTTTGAATTTACAAGGGGCAAAACCTTGTTGTGTGCCTTGCCGAAGCCTATATTTTCTTTCAAATCAATATAGTTCCGATTAAAGCGTCCCCTTAAAATATCGTTGATTTTGTCCCGGCTGTTATTGTCAATCACATAAAGCGAAAAATTATCGCCGGTATTTGCAATTACGCTTTCCACTGTTTTTACGGCGTCCTCCGGTTTGTTATAAACCACAATACTGCCGGAAATGTTATAATTCTTCATATTTCTCCGTTTTAGCTAAAATAAATACACAGTTAATTATACATTCTTTTATGAATTTTATCAACTGTTACGGTTAAATTCAACGGGATATTATTATAATTTTGTTAAAATTTTATGACTGTATTGAAATCCGCTTCGGATAATGATAAAATGAGAAAAAAGGAGGAATGATTATGAATAATCGGATCAGAGAGAGAAGCAAGCAAATTTTTAAAAGCAACTGGCAGACCTTTGTTGCCGTTGCTGCGGCATACAGCATTATTTCATATTTGTTAATCGACATTAGCGACGGTATAATTTCTGCGCTTATTTCATCGGTTGTAGATACATTTTTACAGCGGAGCATGGCTTGTTTTTACCTGCGTGCATACAACAGAGGCACACCGGATATACATGATACATATTTGATTTTTACATACAAAGACACAATAAGCAAAGCTATTTCAATAATGCTTGTTATGTTTGCCTTTAACTTTTTAATAAATGCCATCGCAACATTGTTTGCGTTCTCGCTTTTCACTGCGGTTATTTCCCTGATTGTTATTTTAGGCGGCTCCATTGTAATGCTTATGTTTATACCTATTTGGTATTTGTATGTTACAAATCCAAACTACCCTACGGCCTACTATTTTAAAGGCTCTATGGCGTATATGAACGGCGGCATTTTGGATTACATCGGCTTTGCTCTGGGTACATTTTTCAGGGTATTTTTACCGCTTTTGGGGGTTTATTTCCTTTTGGCAATTTTGCCCCTTACCCCGGATTTGGAAAGCCTTTTGCAAAATGTGGCAAGCGGCATTGTTGATATTTATGTAAGACTTGCGGTTGCGGGATATATAAGCAGACTTATTCCGGATAATTGGTTTGCCGGTATGGCTCATTTTGAATAAATTTGGCTTTGTCAGATACATTTTATAACTAAGGCTGCAAACCGCCGAAAGGCGGCAAGCAGTCTTTTTGTTGTTACAATATTACGAAACCGCTTACTGTTTGGCAAATAGTCTAAACAAATTTTCCGGTATAAAACAACAATCAGAGCAGACTGCAACTCCGGCTCTCTTTGGTAAAGAGAGCTGTCAGCGTTAGCTGACTGAGAGATTGAAAAACATTTTGTTTATATATGATATTTGGTTGTAGGTTCGGTTGAAAATACGCTTGAAAATCAGATTATCGCATCAATGTCAATCCCTCCGGTTTTTCTTACGAAAAACCACCTCCCTTTACATGTTATGCCCTATGGGTACAAGGGCGGCGAAATTGCGGATTTTTGGGCTCATTATTTGTAGCTGAAATTTGATATAAACGGATTGTTTATGTGCAAACCTGCGGTTTGCATAGGCGTTCAATGAACGCCCCTACGATTTTAATTTACAGATATACTTGCTTATAACAGTAAATCAATATAAATAAACGCAAAACCTGCCACATACAAAACAAGGCACCGCTCGGCACCTTGTTTTTAGTTATGTAATATTATTTTTCTATTTTTTTGCCGTCGGCAGTGAAGTTTTCTTTCAACGCCTTTTCCGTAGGCACAATTGAAAGAAGCATAACCGTACATTCAATTATGCAAATTACAAGGCTAAGCCAACCTATCCGGGCATCGCCTTTGCCGTAAACCGGTATATGTACCAAAATTGTAGGCACAAGCATAATCTTGCCGATTTTCAGCCATCTTTTACCGCAGTCTTCGTTGGCGAATTTCCATGTGTCCTTATTTTTTAAACTAAAAGAGGAGCGATAGCCTATAAAATAGTTTATATCTCCGTCGGCGTGTTTTACCATATAATTTCCGCCCCAAATCATAACAAGGCTGTAAAGCATATCAACTAAAATTATAATCAGCCAATATATCATGGTATCACTCTCCGTCTTTATTTTCCTGTTCTCTCTTAAATTCAAAATAAGAATACACCATCGGAATGGCAGAGATGACAACGGTTATTATCATAAGCAAAGCAAAGGAATATCTCGGAGTTAAAAAAGATGACAGAGCAATACCGATGCCGCCGCATACCCACAAGGCCCCTGATTTGCGATGGGTTTTTTCCCACACGGTTTCGCTTGCCAATGTCCACGGGGTTTTAATGCCCATTGTGTAATTGTACTTAAACTTAGGCATATAGTTGCCTATTACCGCAAACATTAAGCCCACAGCCACAACAATAATTTGCGACACCTTCAAATTTTTGTTAAACCGAGACCGAGCCGTAACAAGTACAAGTCCGTCCATAAATATGGCAAACACAAGCTTAAAAATTTCATAGGGGCGATTGAATTTGTCATAGTTTTTACTTTTTGGGTCAATTTTTCTTGCAAAATCAAAGAGAAATGTACCACCCACGCCAACGGCATACAGAACAAACAAACTTCCCTTTCCGCCGTAGCCGTCGATATTTCCGTCAATGCCCCAGTGCATCGGTACTATCCGAGGCAATTTAGGATAAATCGCCAAAAGAACGATTAAAGCCACTATATGGCATATCCATATCAGCAAATTAGTCTTACTTAACTTTTTCATTAGAATTTTCCTCCCCACCCTGCATAAAGGAAGACAGCCAGTACAAAACATCCTCCATTACGCTGGTGTTAATATTGTAATAAATAAATGTGCCCTGTTTTAGGTCTGACACCAGGTCGGCGTCCTTTAAAATAGACAGGTGATGAGAAATTGTCCGCCCGGACACATTGAAGTTCCCGGCAATCTCCCCTGCCGTCATAGCTTTTTTCTTTAACAGCTCTAAAATTTTTCGCCTTGTAGGATCAGACAAAGCTTTTAATGTGTCTTGTATCAAAAATCTCAGCCTCCTAAAAGTTATATTTAGATTTTCATCTAAATACACTATATACTATATTTTGATATTTGTCAATATATATTTTGATATTTGTCTAAATATATACTAAAACAAAAGCACCCAACCGAGTGCTTTGTTTTAAACTGTTTACTTTTTGCTTACCGCACTGTCAATAATATCCTTGATATTATCCGCTGTTTCAAGAGCGCCGTCGATGGCGTCATGTGCGGCACCTACAAGCTCGTCGGCAATTGCACCTACAACCTCTTTAACGCCGGGCTTTTCTTCTTTTACTTCCGGTGTTTCTTCTTGCTTGCTTTCGGCTGTTTCTTCTTTGATTTCGCTTTCTTCTGAAATATCTTCGGAAGGCTCTCCCTCTTCTTCGGATACTTCGTCTGTGTAAATCAAATCATCGTATTCTTCTTCATTTTTAATCTTCTTGTAAATGTAGTAGCCTGCCGCACCCAATGTTGCGCCGGCAGCTGCCAAAACAGTAAGACCTGCAATAAAATTCTTCATATTTTTATCCTCCGTCTTAACCGAATTTTGTGAAATGGCCTTAAAACTCGGTCTTGAATTTTTTCTTTGATATTTTTCAATACCGCCGATAGCGGCATCAGCCAAAACAACCCTGCCTATCAAAGACCGCTTATAACCGGTAAGAGCGCCTTTTGCGGCTTTTAGGGCGTATGTTTTCATTTTGGTTTTCTTGTCCATAACAAATCACCTCTTAAGATATTTGTTATTTATAGTATATCACTTTTTTAAAACTATACAAATGAAAATTTTGTGTTTTTATGTATATTTTTAAAATTTTATCCCTTTGCAAATTGACTTATTCATATTTATATAGTAATATTAATAAGCTATTTTTGAAGATGTTTGAATAATAAAAAGAAAGGACACAGAAATGAAAAACAAAAGTGTATTATTAAAAAAATACTTCATTGTTATTTTATCACAAATTATAGTTGGTATCGGCGCTTCGTTTCTTGTAATCAGCGGCATGGGCAATGACCCTATGGGCGTTATGGTAAGCGGTTTAAGCCAAAAATTCGGCGTTATGTTCGGCACAATGAGCAATATTGTAAACTTTATTATATTTCTCATTCTGTTGATTTTTTACAGAAAAAGAATTACCCTTACAACCCTTATAACGGTTTTTGTTCCCGGTTGGTCAATTAACCGGATGTTGGAACTTTGGTCGGTTGTAAATTTGCCGTCGGCGGTTATGAAATTTATCTTCCCTCTTATCGGCTGTTTGATTATTTCCGCAGGCGTTGCCCTGTGCCTTTGCCTGGACTTTGGCGCCGGCATTATGGATAACCTTATTTTGATGATAGGGGATATATTTAACAAAACCTACGCTTTCGGCTGTTATATCTGCTATGCGGTATTTTTTACCGTAGGCCTTTTGCTGGGCGGCGTTTGGGGATATGCAACCGTTGCCGCATTGGTACTTAACGGTAAAGTCATAGACTTTTTAATTCCTAAATTTAAAAATACCGTAGCTGTTTGGGCGGAAAAGGCCTAAACAAAAAGTATTATTTACTCACAGTAAAACCGCCTGTTATGCCGATTTGGGCTCAGGCGATTTTTCTTTACAGTTTTAGTTGACTATTCAAGCAAAAAATGGTATAGTTTATTAGTTATAGTTTTGTTTTAGGAGGTTAGTAGCATGAAAAAATATCTTGATATTTTTGTAAGATTTTTTCGCGTAGGCGCCCTCACTTTTGGTGGCGGTCTTTCGATGTTGCCTATAATCGAGCGTGAATTGTCCGACGGTGAAAAGCCTTATCTGGACAAAGAGGCTATTTCCGACGATTACGCCATGGCACAGTGTGCCCCCGGTACTATTTCGGTAAATACAAGTATTTTATGCGGTTATCAGATAGGCGGCACATTGGAGGGTATTGTTGCGGCTTTCGGTGTTTGTATGCCATCGGTAATAATCATCTTAATAGTGGCGGCTCTCATGCAGTCATTTATGTCAAATCACTATTTGGCAATAGCCCTTATGGGGGTAAGAAGCGGTGTTTGCGCACTTGTTCTTAACACTTTGTTCGGTTTGTGGAAAAACAGCATTGTAGACAAAGTTACATTTTTTATTTTTTCCTTCGCATTGGTTCTGCTTACCGTGGCGAATATCAACCCTGCTTACTCGGTGCTTTTAGGCGCAGTTCTGGGTATCGCCTCACATTTTATTCTCAATAAAAGAGGGGGTATAAAATGATTTACGCACAGCTATTTTATGAATTTTTCAAAATAGGTCTTTTTAACTTTGGCGGCGGTACCACAGCTATTCCGTTTTTGCAGGATATGTCTGTCAGAACAGGTTGGTTCACCTTGGCGCAGCTCACTGACTTTATCGCCATAAGCGAAAGTACACCGGGCCCTATGGCAATAAATATGGCTACTTATGTAGGCTTTGAAACTGCCGGTGTATTGGGCAGCCTGTGTGCTTCACTGGGAGTAATCTTCCCGGCGTTGTTTATAGTTACCATTATGGCAAAGTTTTTAAACAAATTCCGCAACAACAAATATGTGGAATGGGCATTTTACGGCCTGCGCCCCTGTGTATTGGCTCTTATAGCAACTGCACTGTACAGCATTATTCAAGTAACTCTGTTCTATGACGGCAGCAGTCTTTCGGCAATGGCAGGCAGTGTAAACCTTGTGGCATGGTTTATATTTCTGTTAGTTTTTGTTCTGTTGCAAATAAAACCCATCAAAAAAATACACCCGGTTGCATTTTTGGCTTTAAGTGCTATTTTAGGCATACTTCTTTACAAATAATTCCACAGAATAAATAATCACAGCTTCTCCCCCCCTGTGGGGAGAGGCTTTTGTTTTGCCCTGCTACGGCTTTGTCCCATGGTTATGTAAAATTTATGTAAAGTTATGGCGCTATGGGGAAAAATTGGTTGATTATTCAATCAAAAAATGTTATCATAACTTTCGGACATTTAAGTTAAGAGGTTAGGAGAATGAAAAAATATTTTGATATTTTCGTTAGATTTTGTCGCGTAGGCGCCCTTACTTTCGGCGGCGGGCTGTCAATGTTGCCCATTATAGAACGCGAATTGTCCGAGGGCGAAAAGCCTTATCTTGAAAAAGAGGCGATTTCCGATAACTATGCAATGGCACAGTGTGCCCCGGGCATCATAGCTGTAAACACAAGCATTTTGTGCGGTTACCAAATCGGCGGAACCTTAGGCGGTATCGTTGCCGCATTTGGTGTATGTGTGCCGTCGGTTATAATAATTTTGATAATTGCCGCAGTGATGAGTTCTTTTATGACAAATCACTATGTTGCAATAGCACTTATGGGTATAAGAAGCGGCGTTTGCGCACTTATTTTGAACACCATTATGGGACTTTGGAAAAAGAGCATTATAGATAAAATCACTTTCGGTATTTTTGCCTTTGCTTTGGTGCTTTTGATGGTTGTTGATTTAAGTCCGGTCTATTCCGTATTTTTAGGTGCTTTTTTGGGCATAGCCGCCCACCTTATTATGAACAAGAAAAGTGTGACCAAATAATTTACACTTATCTTTTCTCTGAATTTTCGGATAAAGCGTTTGAGGCTCTTTCAAATTTAGTGCAAACGCTAAAAACCGATATAAGATTTGTGAACAGTTACAAATGGGCAGAACCGATTTCCCCGGCTCTGCCCATATCTGCATTATACAGACATGTTGTTCAAATTTCAAATAATATATTTTTCATTGTAAAACCTCTTTTGATACCAAAATTGTATCAAAAGAGGTTTTCTTTTAAACTTTTCTTAAATCAACTCATTTTATTTATATTTTTTATCATTAAATTCAAGAAAACAGTTGTCGAATAAAGTCGAATAAATATGATAATTATCATAATATGTTAAAATGCAGATATAAAAGTTATTTAACGGAGAAAATTTATGTACGCTGCCCAAACAAAACATACACTTGAAAATTTAGGCATTACAAGGAAATACAAGGGATATTATTATTTGTCAGATGCCGTAGAAATCGTAAATTTAAATGAAACGGCTTTGCTGAATGTCAGCAAGCAGATATACTGCCCCATATCCATTAAATATAATTGCAACAGCCGGACGATTGAAAGAAATATCCGCACCGTTATCCTAAACGCTTGGAAAAATAATAAATACCAAATAGAAAATATAATGGGCGTAAAACTTACATCTCCGCCTACGGTAACGGAATTTATCGACGGTTTGGCGTATTATGTAAAAGTAAAAATGATACATAAACAAAATTTGAAGTAAAATAAATATATCATTCTGCGAAAATATATTTTAATAATATTTAGTCAAGCGATCATCAATTATAAAGCAGCTGCCCAAACAGCCTGCAAATTTGCCCTCCTTGTTTATGGGAGGGCAAGTTTTGCTATTTGCTTGACTTGATTTCATAGCGGAAAATAAGATAAAATAATTTGTTTATCCAATCTCTCAGTCAGCTACGCTGACAGCTCTCTTTACCAAAGAGAGCCTTAACTTGTGGGTTATTTACATCAAATTTCGGTTACAGATAAATATCTTTGAGTTTCGCATCAATCTTGGCTCCCTTGTGCAAGGGGAGCTGGCGGCGTTAGCCGTCTGAGGGGTTGTCTTGCAAGTTTGTTTACACCAAATTTCGGTCACAAATAACAACCCCAAAAATCCGCAATTTCGCCGCCCTTTGGTAAAGGGAGGTGGTTTTTCGTTAGAAAAACCGGAGGGATTGACCTTGGTACAATAACCTTATTCTTAACCGAACCTACAACCGAATATCGTATATAAACAAAATATTTCCAATCTCTCAGTCAGCTATCGCTGACAGCTCTCTTTACCAAAGAGAGCCTGTTTTACGGTTTGTTTGATTTTATGTTTTGCAATTTATTGTGTAAATTACACAAACAATTTAATTGACAGTTATATATCTATACAAAGATCGTGGCAAATACAAAAATATTATCATGAAATATTGACAAAATATCGAAATAAGAGTAGGTTTTAAGCATACGCTTTGTAAAAATATTATGATTTATTTCAATAATCTTTACGGAAATGGAGGTTTAAAAATCAAATATTTCTCGGACTTTTGCCTAAAAGGTTCTTACCGGTTTGTAACTTTTAATTGCAATTAAGTCCGTTTATTTATATATTTTAAAATGTCGAAATATGTCGTAATTTTTACTCATAGCGAAATCAAATATTTGAAAGGATAAACATAATGAAAAAATTAAAAATGTTTAATCTGCTATTGTTTTCGCTTTTAATAGGGCGGGGACTTAATATTTTTTCTCTGCCGGTAAAGGCGGAGACCGGGCAAGATATTTCGGTAAAAGTTACATCATCCCTTCGGGCTTGCAAACCCGGAGATAATGTGGAATTTACCTTGACGGCAAATAATTTCACTGAAGACCAACCGAAATTAAGAGTAAAACTTTCGTTTTCTTCGGAGTTCAGTAACATAAGTTATGATTTTAACGAAAACTTATACCCTCAAAAAATTGAGGATTATGAAACAGATATTTATGAATTTACTTTTGACGGCAGTAACTCAGAAAACAGCGTTTCTTTGGGAACAATATGTGCAACAATTGCTGATTATGTTGACAGCCCAATTGAATTGTATCCCAATATCACTGCCGAAATATACAGTTATACCGACTCTGGCGACTTTGCGTGGCTTCCTTGCTCCGTTGATTTAGATTCGGCTCGTGTAACTGTTACTCCGCCGGAACCGGAAAAACCCACGGAAATCCCGGCTGTGGCAGTAACATTGACCGAAAGCAGTCTCACTTTAAATACAGGTGATATTTCAACAATATATGCAACCATTAAACCTGCAAATTCCACCGACAATGTAGTTTGGGATTCTTCCGTACCACTTGTTGCAACGGTTGAAAACGGCACAATAACCGCCCACAAAGCCGGTGAAACAACAATCACGGCCAGGCGGGGAGATGTTTCGGCAAGTTGCCTTGTGACTGTTTTGTGTAACCACGAATATGAGCATATTGACAGCACAGCCACTTGTTTATCAGAGGGCGTTGCCGAACATTACAGATGTTCAAAATGCGGAGAGTTATTTGATACAGAGAAAAAACACACCGATTTACAACAATTAAAAGAAGAAAAAACAGAACATAATTATTCCGATTTAACAAAGGAAGTTGCCGCAACCTGTGAAACAGAGGGAATAAAGGCACACTATACATGCAAAAGCTGTGGAACACTCTTTGACACAAATAAAGAAATTATTGAAAACGGGGATTTGACAATTCCTATGACAGGTCACAAATACGGACAGTGGAAAACAGACGAAACAGGCCATTGGCAAGAATGCACAAATCCCGAATGCGGAAAAACAACCGATAAACAGGAACACATCTGTGATAATGTTCCATGTGAGAGCAAAAAGTTTTGCCAAGTTTGCAACAAAGAATACGGTGAAATCAAGAAACATCGGTATGTATCTTACCGGGAAGTTCCCGCAACATGCGAAACAGCAGGAATAAAGGCACACTATTATTGCCCGGACTGCGGAAAATATTTTGACACGGAAAAACAGGAAATCCTCAAAGAAAAACTTACCATAGATAAACTAAACCACAAAATCGGCACAGAATGGAAAACAGACGAAACAAGCCATTGGCAAGAGTGCGAAAGATGCAAAGAAAAGTTAAATTACGGAGAACACAGGGCGGCGGATACCTCATGTGAACACAAATCGGTATGTGAAGTTTGTAAAAGTGAATACGGTAAACCGGGCGAGCACCGGCTTTCTTTTATTTCGGGGAAAACCGAAACATGTGAGAAAGACGGTATTATCGCCCATTTTGTTTGCACAAAATGCAATAAAATCTTTGATGAAAACAAAGGGGAAATTACCGAAGAAGATTTAATCATAAAGAAAACAGGCCATACACCGGACGGAATTTGGAAAGATTACGGTGAATATCATCGGCAAAGCTGTTTAAAATGTAAAGCAAAGCTGGATATTTCAAATCACACAGGTAAAGCCCGCTGCGAAGAAAAGGCAGTTTGCAACGTCTGCGGCGCCAGGTACGGGGAGCCGGCAGAACACAGTTTCGGCATATTAAATAAAAGAATAGAGCCTACCTGCCGAAGCGAGGGCAGAGAGGCATATTACCGGTGTAAAGAGTGCGGAAAGCTTTTTAATGAGAACAAAGACGAAATCAGCGAAAAGGATTTAGTCATTAAAAAATCAAATCACAACACCGGAAATAACTGGCAAAGCGACGGCGTAAAACACTGGCGCAAGTGTTTAAATTGCAATGAAATACTTGATGTGGCGGAGCATCACGGCGGCCAGCGGAATTGCCTTTCAAGAAAGATATGTGCCGATTGCAATAAAACTTACGGAGAAAAGGGCGAGCACATATACGGCGAACTTAGCCGGGAGAAAAAGGCAACCTGCGAAACCGATGGCGTAAAAAGCCACTACACTTGCGGGATTTGCAGTAAAATATTTGATGAAAACAAAAAAGAGATAAGCAAAGAAAATTTGATAATTACCAAGACAGGCCATAGACAAAGTGAAAATTGGCATAGCGACGAAGAAAATCATCAATATATTTGCACAAACGAGGGGTGCGGAAAAATTCTTGAACGCAGAGCCCACAATTTTGATTACGGCACAGTGACAAAGCAACCGGGATATGATGAAAATCAAACCGGAAAAAAGGTGTACAGGTGCCGGGATTGCGGTTATGAGAAAACCCGGATTATTCCCGTGCTTACATATCGGAAAAATTACAAGATTGTAAACGGTGCTTCACAGACCGTAACGGAAAATTCCGGTGAAACGGTTTCCTTCCGTTCAAACTGTGGAATAGAAAAATTCATAAGGCTTGAAATTGATGAGGAAACGGTGGATCCCGAAAATTACATATTGAAAGAGGGGTCAACAATAGTTGAACTGAAACCGGAATATCTTGCCACATTGGAAGTGGGAAAACATAGCGTAAGCATAGTTTCCCAAGACGGTACGGCGGATACAACCCTTAGGATAAAAGCACAGCCGGAAGAGGAAGAAGAAACGGAGAAAACAACCACCGGAAAGACAAACAAAACAAGTGCAAAAACCGCAAAGACAAACAAAACGAGTACAAAAAAGGCAAAGACAACGAAGAAAATAAAATCGCCGAATACCGGAGATATTTCTCGTCCGCTGACAGCAATGATAGGAGCAACTATGTTACTCTTACTTCCTTTGCTTTGTGCAGAAAAAGAGAAAAGAGTAAATAGTTTTTTGAAGTTTGTCAAGAAAACAAATGATTGACTGGGGATAAATACCGGTTATTTCAGGTTGCGGAAAAGATGCTGTAAAAACAGTCTAAAAAAAAGATGACTGCAAGAACTCTGAAAAGAGATGCTTGCAGTCATTTTTGTGGTATAGTTGCGTTGTGAAAAAAAGATAACATACAAAGACATTATGCATCATATCAATTAAAATTACCACTAAAAATTTCAAAAATAATAGAAATTTCCGATCCGGTATATACCTTCAATGAAGTTTTTCATCATATTGATCTAAAAATACCTTTTTCCGCTATAAAATACCAGCTCAAACAAACCACAAACCTGCCCTCCCTGTGCAAGGGAGGGTGTCGGCAAAGCCGACAGGAGGGTTGCCAAAAACAATTTTCCGCTACAAATCATAACTTCAACAAACAGCAAAACTTGTTCTCACTGTTAAGGGAGATGTCACGAGTTATACAAGTGACAGATGGTTGTTAATGTGCAAGCCACAGGTTTGCATAGGCGTTCAATGAACGCCCCTACGATGCTAATTTACGAATACATTTACTTGTAACAGACAAAAATAAATCACTGATACAGCGTAGGGGCGACCATTGGTCGCCTCTTTTCAAATTATTTAAAATGTTTTTCCACTATAAATCAACAACCCAAACAAACTGCAAACTCGCCCTCCTTGAGCAATGGAGAGCAGATTATAATAACAAGTGCAACAGTAAAAAAATAGATTTCATATCGACCAAGGTGTAAAATAATGCTACCA